>NZ_JBYCZW010000006.1:0-531934 GCF_057586455.1 Acidovorax sp. SRI_002
TAGCAAGGTATACAGGGGTATAGCTCAATTGGCAGAGCGTCGGTCTCCAAAACCGAAGGTTGTAGGTTCGATTCCTACTGCCCCTGCCACTTGAATGTGGCCCAAAACAAGCCCGCCAGACCCTGGCGGGCTTCGGTGTCTTAAGTGATGCCGTGCATCGGAAGCAGGAAATACTCAAAGATGGCCACTTCACAGGTTGAAACAGTCAATACAGGCGCAGACAAGGCCAAGCTCGCTGCGGTGGTGGCCCTGGTCATCGCTTCGGTTGCAGGCTTCTATTTGTTGGGAAAACAAGGCGCTGTGGTGCAGTGGGCTGCGCTGATCGTTGGGCTGGCTGCTGCTGCTGGCGTGTTCTTGGTGTCGGAGTCCGGTCGCCAGTTCGTTGCCTTTGCCAAAGACGCTTGGCGCGAGGTGAAGAAGGTCGTTTGGCCCACCCGCAAGGAAACCCTGCAGATGACGGCCTACGTATTCGCCTTTGTGGTGATCATGGCCCTTTTCCTGTGGTTCACTGACAAGACGCTGGAATGGGTCTTGTACGACTTGATTTTGGGCTGGAGAAAGTCATGACAACCGCTGCGGAAATCACTGGAGCAGAAGCTCCTGCAGGCGCTTCTGCTTCGGCAAATCCCGATCTGCGTTGGTACATTGTTCATGCCTACTCGGGCATGGAAAAGGCTGTGGAGCGCAATATTCAGGAGCGGATTGGTCGCTCAGGTATGCAGGACAAGTTTGGTCGAATTCTTGTGCCGACCGAGGAAGTGGTCGAAATGAAGAACGGCCAGCGCAAGACGACAGAGCGTCGCTTGTTTCCTGGCTATGTGTTCGTCGAGATGGTGATGGACGATGACACTTGGCATCTGGTGAAGCACACCAACAAGGTGACGGGGTTTGTAGGGGGGGCGAAAAATCGCCCTGCGCCGATTTCTGAAGAGGAAGTCCAGAAAATCGTCAGTCAGATGCAGGAAGGTACAGACAAGCCTCGCCACAAGATCGAATTCATGGTCGGCGAACTTGTACGTGTCAAGGAAGGTCCCTTCACCGACTTCAATGGTTCGGTTGAAGAGGTCAATTACGAAAAGAGCCGCGTGCGGGTCTCCGTGATGATTTTTGGCCGCTCCACGCCGGTCGAATTGGAGTTTGGGCAGGTCGAAAAGACATAGGTCTTTCGGATAACACCTAAGTTCTCCCTGGCGAGGCCAGGGTAAGCAGTTGGATGCCGCACTTTTCGACTCGGTGCGAACATCGTGATAGCGAGTCGTTAACCCCGGGGAGCCAGTTGTTGCGTGGTGCGACAACAGCGTTATGACCCGTAAGGAGTAAAACATGGCGAAAAAAATCGTCGGTTTTATCAAGCTGCAAGTTCCAGCTGGTAAGGCCAACCCATCCCCACCCATCGGCCCAGCACTGGGTCAACGTGGTCTCAACATCATGGAGTTCTGCAAGGCATTCAATGCGCAGACCCAAGGTGTGGAGCCAGGTCTGCCACTGCCCGTGGTCATCACGGCGTTCGCGGACAAGAGCTTTACCTTCATCATCAAGACGCCGCCTGCGACGACTCTGATCAAGAAGGCTATCAAGCTCGAAAAAGGTTCTTCCAATCCGCTGAAGACCAAGGTTGGCAAGATCACGCGCGAACAGCTCGAAGAAATCGCCAAGACCAAGATGAAGGACATGAATGCTGCGAATGTTGACGCTGCTGTCCGTACGCTGGCTGGTTCCGCTCGCTCGATGGGCGTGACGGTGGAGGGTTTGTAAATGGCCAAGTTGACAAAAAAGCAAAAGGCCCTGCAGGGCAAGGTTGACAGCACCAAGCTGTACGCCTTTGCAGATGCCGTGGTTCTGGTGAAGGAAGCTGCTACTGCTAAGTTCGATGAATCCATCGACGTGGCTGTTCAGCTGGGCATTGATGCCAAGAAGTCCGACCAGGTGGTGCGTGGCGCTGTCGTGCTGCCCAACGGTACTGGCAAGACGACCCGTGTGGCCGTCTTTGCGCAAGGTGCCAAGGCGGAAGAGGCCAGGGCTGCTGGCGCTGACATCGTTGGCATGGATGACCTGGCTGCCATGGTGAAGGCTGGTGACATGCCCTTCGACGTGGTGATCGCTGCTCCTGACGCCATGCGCGTTGTGGGTACCCTGGGTCAGATCCTTGGCCCACGTGGCCTGATGCCAAACCCCAAGGTGGGCACGGTTACTCCCGACGTCGCTACGGCCGTGAAGAACGCCAAGGCTGGTCAGGTGCAGTTCCGTGTGGACAAGGCCGGTATCGTGCACAGCACCATTGGCCGCCGCTCGTTCGACAATGAAAAGCTGCAAGGTAACCTGGCTGCACTGATCGACGCTCTGAACAAGGCCAAGCCTGCTTCGAGCAAGGGTCTGTACCTGCGCAAGGTCGCTGTGTCCTCCACGATGGGCGTTGGCGTCCGCGTGGACACACAATCCATCGCAGCGTAATTGCGGTAAAAAATCTTCGGGCCTGCAAGGGCCTGATGTGGTGGGCTGGGGTGGTGCAACAACCGTCTCCAGGCCATCCAAGACCGTTGGTGTGCAGCCTTGCACTTAATCCCTCCGGGGCCAACGCAGATGGCGATCCCGCTGCAGATGGAATTCATTCCGAAACAGTTGGTCGCTGCAACAAGAGCGTGTACGAGGGCGCAAGCCTGAATGCACAATTTAAGGAGTAGACCTTGAGTCTTAATCGCAGTGAGAAAGAAGCGGTCATCAGTGAAGTGACCAGCCTCGCCGCTAAAGCTCAAACGCTTGTGATCGCGGAATACCGTGGCATCACGGTCGCCGACATGACCAAACTGCGTGTGGAAGCTCGCAGCAAGGGCGTGAACCTGAGTGTTCTGAAGAACACTTTGGCCCGCCGTGCTGTGGCTGGCAGCGCGTTTGACGTGGTGGCTGACCAGATGACCGGTCCTCTGATCTATGGCTTCTCCGAAGACGCCGTGGCTGCCGCGAAAGTGGTGGCTGACTTTGCGAAAACCAACGACAAGCTGGTGATTCGCGGTGGCGCTTTCGGTGGTAAGGCCCTGGACGTGAACGGCGTTAAGCAACTGGCCAACATTCCTTCCAAGGAAGTTCTGCTGGCTCAGATTTGTGGCTTGCTTATGTCCCCCATGTCGCGTACGGCCGTTGTGCTGGGCGCACTGGCGGCGAAAAAAGGCGAAGGCGCAGCCGCACCGGCCGCCGAACCTGTTGCGGCTTGATAGCCCGGCAGACAACCAACACAATTGTTAGGAAATCAAAATGGCATTCGATAAAGACGCATTTTTGACCGCGCTGGACAGCATGACGGTTCTGGAACTCAATGACCTGGTGAAGGCCATTGAAGAGAAGTTTGGCGTGAGCGCTGCAGCCATGGCTGCTCCAGCTGCCGCTGGTGGTGGCGCTGGCGCCGCTGCTGCTGAAGAAAAGACGGAATTCAACGTGGTGCTGACCGAAGCTGGCGCCAACAAGGTGTCCGTCATCAAGGCAGTGCGCGAAATCACCGGCCTGGGCCTCAAGGAAGCCAAGGACCTGGTGGACGGCGCTCCCAAGAACGTCAAGGAAGGCATTGCCAAGGCCGACGCCGAAGCAGCCGTCAAGAAGCTGGTGGAAGCCGGCGCCAAGGCCGAACTCAAGTAATTCGGTCTTGCTCAAGGGCTGGAGTGCTCCTCAAAGGGCCTCCAGCCTTTGGTGCTTTCAGAGCGCACCCGAAAGCCGCCGTGCAAACGCTGGTTTTCGAGTGTCTTCTGACAACCCCGACAGCAGAAGACGCCTTGGTTCGGGTGATGTGCAACGCATCACCGTCCGCCATGGTTGGTAGTGGCCAACCGCCAAGCCCGTAAGGACAGCGCTCCTTGCGGGTCAGTCGTCGAAGACCCAGGACTCATGTCTTTGCCCGGAGATCTCATGGCCTATTCCTACACCGAACGCAAGCGAATTCGCAAAAGTTTCGGCACCCGCGATAGCGTGCTCGAAGTTCCTTATCTGCTGCAGATGCAGAAGGACGCCTACACCGCTTTCTTGCAGGCTGATAAAGCACCCCAGAAAAGAACCATCGAAGGCCTT
Organism: Acidovorax sp. SRI_002; assembly: GCF_057586455.1. Lineage (NCBI taxonomy): Bacteria > Pseudomonadati > Pseudomonadota > Betaproteobacteria > Burkholderiales > Comamonadaceae > Acidovorax > Acidovorax sp. SRI_002. The sequence goes on from NZ_JBYCZW010000006.1 coordinate 4,054, forward strand.
CAGGCTGCATTCGACGCTGCCTTTCCTATCGTCTCCCACAACGGTTTTGTGGAGATGAAGTTCATTGAATACAACCTGGCCAAGCCGGCTTTTGATGTGCGCGAGTGCCAGACCCGTGGTCTGACTTTCGCCTCGGCTGTGCGCGCCAAGGTGCAACTGATCATTTATGACCGCGAGTCCTCGACCTCGCAGTCCAAGGTGGTCAAGGAAGTGAAGGAGCAAGAGGTCTACATGGGTGAAGTGCCCCTGATGACCGACAAGGGCTCGTTCATCATCAACGGCACCGAGCGTGTGATCGTGTCGCAGCTGCACCGTTCGCCGGGTGTATTTTTCGAGCATGACAAGGGCAAGACCCACAGCTCGGGCAAGCTGCTGTTCTCGGCGCGCATCATTCCTTACCGTGGTTCGTGGCTCGACTTCGAGTTCGACCCCAAGGACATCCTGTACTTCCGCGTGGACCGTCGCCGCAAGATGCCGGTCACGATCCTGCTCAAGGCCATCGGCCTGAATCCAGAATCTATCCTGGCGAACTTCTTCGTCAACGATAACTTCCGCTTGATGGACAGCGGTGCACAAATGGAATTTGTGTCCGAGCGTCTGCGTGGTGAAGTGGCCCGTTTTGACATCACCGACAAGTCCGGCAAGGTCGTAGTGGCCAAGGACAAGCGCGTGACGGCCCGCCACACCCGCGAACTGGAACAGTCTGGTACCACGCACATTAGTGTGCCCGAAGACTTCCTGATAGGTCGTGTCGTGGCCCGCAACATTGTGGATGGGGACACTGGTGAGATCATCGCCAAGGCCAATGACGAGCTGACCGAAGCGCTGCTCAAGAAGCTGCGCAGCGCTGGTGTGCAAGACGTACAGTGCATCTACACCAATGAACTCGACCAGGGGGCGTACATGTCGCAGACCCTGCGCATCGACGAAACGGTGGACGAATTTGCTGCACGCGTGGCCATCTACCGCATGATGCGCCCCGGCGAGCCGCCTACGGAAGACGCCGTGCAGGCCCTGTTCCAGCGCCTGTTCTACAACCCCGACACGTACGACCTGTCGCGTGTGGGCCGCATGAAGTTCAACGCCAAGATTGGCCGCGACGAATCCACTGGCCCCATGGTGCTGTCCAACGAAGACATCCTGGCTGTGGTCAAGATTCTGGTGGACCTGCGCAACGGCAACGGCGAAGTCGATGACATCGATCACCTGGGCAACCGCCGCGTGCGTTGCGTGGGCGAACTGGCCGAAAACCAGTACCGCACGGGCCTGGCACGTATCGAAAAGGCGGTGAAGGAACGTCTGGGCCAGGCCGAGCAAGAGCCGCTGATGCCCCACGACCTGATCAACAGCAAGCCGATCTCGGCTGCCCTGAAGGAATTCTTCGGCGCGTCGCAGCTGTCGCAGTTCATGGACCAGACCAACCCGCTCGCCGAAATCACGCACAAGCGCCGTGTTTCCGCCCTGGGCCCGGGTGGTCTGACCCGCGAACGCGCAGGCTTCGAAGTGCGCGACGTGCACGTAACCCATTACGGCCGCGTCTGCCCTATCGAAACGCCTGAAGGCCCTAACATCGGCCTGATCAACTCGCTGGCTCTATACGCTCGGCTGAACGAGTACGGTTTCATCGAAACCCCTTACCGTCGCGTGGTCGATGGCAAGGTCACGAACGAGATCGACTATCTCTCCGCCATCGAAGAAGGCAAGTACGTGATCGCGCAGGCGAATGCAGTGCTCGACAAGGATGGCCGTTTGACGGGTGATCTGGTGTCTGCCCGTGAGAAGGGTGAATCCATTCTGTGTGGTGCAGACCGCGTGCAGTACATGGACGTGTCGCCCGCGCAGATCGTGTCGGTCGCGGCTTCGCTGGTGCCCTTCCTGGAACACGATGATGCGAACCGCGCGCTGATGGGCGCCAACATGTCGCGCCAGGCCGTGCCAGTGCTGCGTCCTGAAAAGCCGCTGGTGGGCACGGGCATCGAGCGCGTGGCTGCCGTGGACTCGGGCACCGTCGTGACGGCGACCCGTGGCGGTGTGGTGGACTATGTGGATGCGACCCGTATCGTGATCCGCGTCAACGATGCCGAAGCCGTGGCCGGTGAAGTGGGTGTGGACATCTACAACCTCATCAAGTACCAGCGTTCCAACCAGAACACCAATATCCACCAGCGCCCCATCGTCAAGAAGGGCGACATGCTGGTCAAGGGTGACGTGATCGCCGACGGCGCATCGACGGACTTCGGCGAAATCGCCATCGGCCAGAACATGCTGATCGCGTTCATGCCTTGGAACGGCTACAACTTCGAAGACTCGATCCTGATCTCCGAACGCGTGGTGGCCGAAGACCGCTATACCTCGATCCACATCGAGGAACTCGTGGTCATGGCGCGCGACACGAAGCTGGGCGCCGAAGAAATCACGCGCGACATTCCGAACCTGTCGGAGCAGCAACTGAACCGCCTGGACGAGTCCGGCATCATCTACGTGGGCGCCGAAGTGCAACCCGGCGATACGCTGGTGGGCAAGGTCACGCCCAAGGGCGAAACGACGCTCACGCCTGAAGAGAAGCTGCTGCGCGCCATCTTCGGCGAGAAGGCTTCCGACGTGAAGGATACCTCGCTGCGCGTGGACCAAGGCTCGTCGGGCACCGTGATCGACGTGCAGGTCTTCACCCGCGAAGGCATCCAGCGCGACAAGCGCGCCCAGCAGATCATCGACGATGAACTCAAGCGCTTCCGCCTGGACCTGAACGACCAGCTACGCATCGTGGAGGCTGACGCCTTCGACCGTATCGAGAAGCTGCTCAACGGCCGTGTGGCCAACGGCGGCCCGCAGAAGTTGGCCAAGGGCACGAAGATCGACAAGGCCTACCTGTCTTCCGTCGAGAAGTTCCACTGGTTCGACATCCGCCCGGCTGAAGACGAAGTAGCTACGCAACTCGAGTCCATCAAGAACGCGCTGGAGCAGACGCGCCACAGCTTCGACCTGGCTTTTGAAGAAAAGCGCAAGAAGCTCACGCAAGGCGACGAGTTGCCAGCTGGCGTGCTGAAGATGGTCAAGGTGTACTTGGCCGTCAAGCGCCGTCTGCAGCCAGGTGACAAGATGGCCGGCCGCCACGGTAACAAGGGTGTGGTCTCCAAGATCGTTCCGGTCGAAGACATGCCTTACATGGCCGACGGCACACCTGCCGATATCGTTCTGAACCCGCTGGGCGTGCCCTCGCGGATGAACATTGGTCAGGTGCTGGAAGTCCACCTGGGCTGGGCCGGCAAGGGCATTGGCCAACGCATCGGCAACATGCTGCAGGAACAGGCCAAGGCCGCCGACATGCGCAAGTTCCTCGAAGAGGTGTACAACTCGCGCGGCCGCACGGAAGACCTGTCGCTGCTCAGCGATGACGACGTGATGGCCATGGCTGCCAACCTGACCAACGGTGTGCCTTATGCGACGCCCGTGTTCGATGGTGCTTCGGAAGAAGAAATCAAGGACATGCTCAAGATCGCCTACCCAGACGACATAGCAGAGCGCAAGGGCCTCACGCCCACCCGCACGCAGGCGTACCTGTTCGATGGCCGTACGGGCGAGCGCTTCGAGCGTCCCACCACCATTGGTTACATGCACTACCTGAAGCTGCACCATTTGGTGGACGACAAGATGCACGCCCGCTCGACCGGTCCTTACTCGCTCGTCACGCAGCAGCCGCTGGGTGGTAAGGCGCAGTTTGGTGGCCAGCGTTTCGGGGAAATGGAAGTGTGGGCGCTGGAAGCTTATGGCGCCGCCTACGTCCTGCAGGAAATGCTGACCGTGAAGTCCGACGACGTGGTGGGCCGTACCAAGGTGTACGAATCCATTGTCAAGGGCGAACACGCCATCGAAGCCGGCATGCCGGAATCGTTCAATGTGCTGGTCAAGGAAATCCGTTCGCTGGGCCTGGACATCGAGCTGGAACGCTCCTAAGCAGAAAAGGAAAGAGTCACTATGAAATCGCTACTCGACCTGTTCAAGCAATTCACGCCGGACGAGCATTTCGATGCCATCCGCATCGGCATGGCTTCGCCCGAAAAGATCCGTTCGTGGTCTTTCGGCGAAGTGAAGAAGCCCGAAACCATCAACTACCGCACGTTCAAGCCCGAGCGCGACGGCCTGTTCTGCGCCAAGATTTTTGGTCCCATCAAGGACTACGAATGCCTGTGCGGCAAGTACAAGCGCCTCAAGCACCGTGGTGTGATCTGCGAGAAGTGCGGCGTTGAAGTCACGCAGACCAAGGTGCGCCGCGAGCGCATGGGCCACATCGACCTGGCCGCACCCTGCGCCCACATCTGGTTCCTGAAGTCGCTGCCATCGCGTCTGGGCCTGGTGCTGGACATGACGCTGCGCGACATTGAGCGCGTGCTGTACTTTGAAGCCTATGTGGTGACCGACCCCGGCATGACGCCGCTGAAGAAGTTCAGCATCATGTCCGAGGACGACTACGACGCCAAGCGCAAGGAATACGGCGACGAATTCATCGCCAAGATGGGCGCTGAGGGTATCAAGGACCTGCTGGAATCCATCGACATCGACATGTCGATTGAGCGCCTGCGTGGCGACCTGACCGGCTCTGAAGTCAAGGTCAAGAAGAACGCCAAGCGCCTGAAGGTGCTGGAAGCGTTCAAGAAGTCGGGCATCAAGCCCGAGTGGATGGTGCTCGAAGTGCTGCCCGTGCTGCCACCGGACCTGCGTCCGCTGGTGCCGCTGGACGGCGGCCGCTTTGCGACCTCCGACCTGAACGACCTGTACCGCCGCGTTATCAACCGCAACTCGCGTCTGCGCCGCCTGCTGGAGCTGAAGGCCCCTGAAATCATCGCCCGCAACGAAAAGCGGATGCTGCAGGAAGCTGTTGACTCGCTGCTGGACAACGGCCGCCGTGGCAAGGCCATGACGGGCGCCAACAAGCGTGCTCTGAAGTCGCTGGCCGACATGATCAAGGGCAAGTCGGGTCGTTTCCGCCAGAACTTGCTGGGCAAGCGCGTGGACTACTCCGGTCGTTCCGTGATTACCGTGGGCCCAACGCTCAAGCTGCACCAGTGCGGCCTGCCCAAGCTGATGGCGCTGGAACTGTTCAAGCCTTTCATCTTCTCGCGCCTCGAAGCCATGGGCATCGCGACGACGATCAAGGCCGCCAAGAAGGAAGTCGAATCCGGCACCCCCGTGGTGTGGGACATCCTGGAAGAGGTGATCAAAGAGCACCCTGTGATGCTGAACCGTGCACCTACGCTGCACCGTTTGGGTATCCAGGCCTTTGAGCCCATCCTGATCGAAGGCAAGGCCATCCAGCTGCACCCCCTCGTTTGCGCGGCTTTCAACGCCGACTTCGACGGTGACCAGATGGCTGTCCACGTCCCGCTGTCGGTGGAAGCGCAGATGGAAGCCCGCACGCTGATGCTGGCCTCCAACAACGTGCTGTTCCCCGCATCGGGCGAACCCTCCATCGTTCCTTCGCAGGACGTGGTGCTGGGCCTGTACTACGCCACCCGCGATCGCATCAACGGCAAGGGCGAAGGCTTGGTGTTTGCCGATACCGGTGAAGTGCAACGTGCTCTGGACGCCGGCGAGGTCGAACTGGCCGCCAAGATCACGGTGCGCATGACCGAGTGGACCAAGAACAAGGAAACGGGCGAATTCGTTCCGTCCACCTCGCTCGTGGAAACCACGGCCGGCCGTGCGCTGCTGTCCGAGATTCTTCCCAAGGGCCTGCCGTTCTCCAACATGAACAAGGCGCTCAAGAAGAAGGAAATCTCGCGCCTGATCAACGTCTCGTTCCGCAAGTGCGGTCTGAAGGAAACGGTCGTGTTCGCCGACAAGCTGCTGCAAAACGGCTTCCGTCTGGCCACGCGCGCCGGCATCTCGATCGCCATTGATGACATGCTGGTGCCGCCACAAAAGGCCGGCATCATCGAGCGCTCCGAGAAGGAAGTGAAGGAGATCGAACAGCAGTATGTGTCCGGTCTGGTCACCTCTGGCGAGCGCTACAACAAGGTGGTGGACATCTGGGGCAAGGCCGGCGACGAAGTGTCCAAGGTGATGATGGCCCAGCTGTCCAAGCAGAAGGTCATGGACCGCCACGGCAAGGAAGTGGACCAGGAGTCCTTCAACTCCATCTACATGATGGCCGACTCTGGCGCTCGCGGTTCTGCAGCCCAGATTCGTCAGGTGGCCGGTATGCGGGGTCTGATGGCCAAGCCAGACGGCTCGATCATCGAAACGCCTATCACCGCGAACTTCCGCGAAGGTCTGAACGTGCTGGAGTACTTCATCTCCACCCACGGTGCCCGTAAGGGTCTGGCCGACACGGCGCTGAAGACCGCCAACTCGGGTTACCTGACCCGCCGTCTGGTGGACGTGACGCAGGATCTGGTGGTGACCGAAGAAGATTGCGGCACTTCCAATGGTTCGCTGATGCGCGCCATCGTCGAAGGCGGTGAAGTGATCGAATCGCTGCGCGACCGTATCCTGGGCCGCACGGCGGCTGAAGACGTGCTGCACCCCGAGAACCGCTCGGTGCTGGTCTCAGCGGGTGTCATGCTCGACGAAGACCTCATCGAAGAACTCGAAGCGGCTGGCGTGGACGAAGTGAAGGTTCGCACGGCACTGACCTGCGAAACCCGCTACGGCCTGTGCGCCAAGTGCTATGGCCGCGACTTGGGCCGTGGCGGCCTGATCAACCTCGGCGAAGCCGTGGGTGTGATTGCTGCCCAGTCCATCGGTGAACCCGGCACGCAGCTGACCATGCGCACGTTCCACATCGGTGGTGCCGCATCGCGCGCTGCCATCGCATCGAGCGTGGAAGCCAAGTCCAACGGCGTGATCGGCTTCAACGCCACGATGCGCTACGTGAGCAACACCAAGGGTGAGCTGGTGGTGATTGCGCGTTCGGGTGAAATCATCATCCACGACGAGCATGGCCGCGAGCGCGAACGCCACAAGGTGCCTTACGGTGCAACGCTGACGGTCAAGGCCGACCAGACCATCAAGGCTGGCACCATCCTCGCCAACTGGGATCCGCTGACGCGCCCCATCATCACCGAGTTCGCCGGTCAGACCAAGTTCGAGAACGTCGAAGAAGGTCTCACGGTGGCCAAGCAGGTCGACGAAGTGACCGGCCTGTCCACGCTGGTGGTGATCGATCCGAAGCGCCGTGGCGCTGCCAAGGTCGTGCGTCCGCAGGTGAAGCTGATCGACGCCCAGGGCAACGAAGTGAAGATCCCTGGCACCGACCACTCGGTGACCATCGGCTTCCAGGTGGGCGCTCTGATTCAGGTGCGCGACGGCCAGGACGTGGGCCCCGGCGAAGTGCTGGCCCGTATCCCGGTCGAAGGTCAAAAGACCCGCGACATTACCGGCGGTCTGCCCCGTGTGGCCGAGCTGTTCGAAGCCCGTACGCCGAAGGACAAGGGCACGCTGGCCGAGATGACCGGTACCGTGTCGTTCGGCAAGGAAACCAAGGGCAAGGTCCGCTTGCAGATCACTGATCCTGAAGGCCATGTGTTCGAAGAACTCGTGCCCAAGGAAAAGAACATCCTGGTGCACGAAGGCCAGGTGGTGAACAAGGGCGAATCGATTGTGGACGGCCCGGCCGACCCACAAGACATCCTGCGTTTGCTGGGTATCGAAGAGCTGTCGCGCTACATCGTTGATGAAGTGCAGGATGTGTACCGCTTGCAGGGTGTGAAGATCAACGACAAGCACATCGAGGTGATCGTTCGCCAGATGCTGCGCCGTGTCGTGGTCGAGAACGTTGGCGAGTCCAACTACATCGCCGGTGAACAGATCGAGCGTTCCGAGATCCTCAACACCAACGATGCGTTGCAGGCCGAAGGCAAGATCCCCGCGACCTACAGCAACCTGCTGCTGGGTATCACCAAGGCTTCGCTGTCGACCGACTCGTTCATCTCGGCCGCTTCCTTCCAGGAAACGACCCGCGTGCTCACCGAGGCTGCCATCATGGGCAAGCGCGACGAGCTGCGTGGCCTGAAGGAAAACGTGATCGTGGGTCGCCTGATCCCGGCCGGTACCGGCATGGCCTACCACCAGGCACGCAAGGCCAAGGACGCCATGGACGACGCCGAGCGCCGCGCCATTGCTGAAGCCGAAGCCGCCGAGATGGAAGCCCAGGGTGAAGCAACGGAAGTCGAGGGCAGCACCTCCACCGCGACCGACGCAGCCGCTGACTAAGCCTTCGGGCCGCCTCTGAAAAGCTCCCGTCCTGTCCCTGGCAGGCCGGGAGCTTTTTTCTGGAACCCGCACTTCGATCTTTTGCAGTCTTCGCCTTTCTCCCTCATTTCCTTATCGGGCCGTAACGCGTGGTGCACGCGAGGACGGCAACTGTGCATGTGGTCATCGCCCCTTTTTTGGATTGTTTTTGCCATTGCCGCTTTTTGGGCGCTGGGCGCCTACAACCGCCTGATGCGGCTGCGCTCGGCCGTTGTGCAGGCGTTTGGCAGCTTTGACGCTCACATGGTGCGCCAGCTGTCTTTGATGGGTGAGTATGGTGCGGCGCAAGCGGTACAGCAGGTCCCCTCGGCAGGTGGCACGGAGCCAGAGATGGCGGCACTGCAAGGCGCCACCACCCAGTTGAGCGCATCCTTGGCCATGGCGCGGGCGCGTCCCTTGCAGCCAGACGCGGTGGCCGCCTTGGCGGCAGCGCGCGAGGTGCTCCATGCGTCCTGGCAGAAGGCCACACACAACAGTGGGCAAGCGACCCGGGCGCAGGCGTCTGTGGCTACCGCCGCTGCGGACGCGCCGCCCATGTCCCCATCACTGTGGCAGGTTCGGTGGGACGAGCATGTTCTGCAGAACGACCAGGCGATGCGTGTTTTCAACGAAGCGGTGTTGCACTACAACGCTGCCATTGCCCAGTTTCCAGCCAACCTGCTGGCCTGGGTGTTCGGATTCAAGGCCGCCCGCAGGCTGTAGAAAGGTTGCCAGGACCACGATGAACCCACCCGCACCACGACAACAACCCCCACGCCCTGCGTCCCGCCCCGGGCCTAACAAGCGAGCCGACCGAGCCAACAATGCGCCAGCCCGTGACCGGACGCTTTCCGGCCCGGGCGGCGCCAGTCGCCCGGGGGCGGGCGGTCAGTCCGTGGCGCTATGGCAACAGTTGGAGGCTGTGGCCAGTGCCTTGCAGGCCATTCGCGCCGGGCAGTCGGGCACCGCAGCACTGGCGGCGGTAGACACAGCTCTGCGCCCTGGGGTGCAGTCTCTCCTGTTCCAGGTGCTGCGCCAGGCCGGACGGGCCGAGGCGTTGCGCCGCCAGATGGTTGCACGCACGCCTCCACCGGCTGCGGATGCGCTGTTGTGTACTGCGCTGGCGCTGTGCTGGAACCCTGAGGAGTCGCCGTACGAGCCGTTCACCTTGGTGAACCAGGTGGTGGAAGCGGCCAAACGCAGCGCGTCCACGCGTGCGCAGGCGTCATTCCTCAACGGTTGCTTACGCCGCTTTCTGCGCGAACGCGAAGCGCTGGTTGCCCGCACCGATGGCGATCCGCTGGCCCGTTGGAACCATCCGGTGTGGTGGGTCGAGCGCCTGCGCAAGGACCATCCCCAGCACTGGGAGCAGATTCTGCAGGCCAACAATGCCCACGCACCGATGACGCTGCGGGTCAATGCACAAAAAAGCACTCTAGCGCTTTACCAGAAAGCACTGGAAGCTATCAATTTAGAAGCAATTCCGTCTGGGAGTGTAGGGCTGGTATTGCAGCACCCCGTGCCCGTGCAATCGCTGCCGGGGTTTGAAGAGGGCTGGGTCTCGGTGCAGGATGCCGCAGCCCAGATGGCTGCGCCCCTGTTGCTTGAAGGTCTAGACCTCACCCGGCCTGTGCGGGTGCTTGACGCCTGTGCGGCGCCCGGGGGTAAAACCGCCCACCTTCTGGAGTGGGCGGGCGCTGGTGCGCCGATACAGGTCACTGCGCTGGAGATCGATGCCACCCGCAGCGCGCGCATTGGTGAGACCTTGCAGCGCCTGGGGCTGCGCGCCCAGGTGGTGGTGGCCGATGCGGCGCGTCCGCAAGACTGGTGGCAGCAGCATTGCGATGGTGCGCAGTTCGATGCCATCTTGCTGGATGCGCCCTGCACGGCCTCGGGCATCGTGCGCCGCCATCCGGATGTGCGCTGGCTGCGCCGCGAGAGCGATATTGCGCAGCTTGCAGGCCTGCAGGCCCGGTTGCTCAAGACCCTGTGGCCGCTGTTGCGCCCTGGCGGACGGCTGCTGTATTGCACGTGTTCCGTGTTCCGTGCCGAAGGCGACGACCAGGTGCAAACGTTTCTTGCACACAACACCGATGCGCAATTGCTGCCGTCGCCGGGTCATTTAATCCCCGCCAACGGGGACAAGCCCGGAGCTGTCCCGGACAATCGGTCGGGTGACCACGACGGATTTTTTTACGCACTGTTGCAAAAATCGCCGCAATGAGTTCCGTGGGGCTCGTTGGGTGGCGATCTGTGCGCTCTTTCTCTTGGTGGCATGGGCTGCAATGGTGCGGTCGGCCGTCGCTGGCCAGCCGGTGGACCCCGAGGTGGGCGAACTTCGGCTCGACCGTGCCGAGGATGGCCTCTACCTCAGCGCCACACTGCAATTTGTGCTGCCGGAGCTTGCCGAGGATGCGCTGTACAAGGGCATTCCCATGTTCTTCGTGGCCGAGGCCCAGGTTTTGCGAGACCGCTGGTACTGGTCTGACCGCCAAGTGGCTGAAACCACCCGCTATCTGCGGCTAAGTTACCAGCCGTTGACGCGACGTTGGCGTCTGAACATCTCCCCGGTACCTTTCACCAACAGTGGCCTGGGTGTGGTTTTGGGGCAGAATTTTGACAGTTATGCCGATGCGTTGTCAGCCATTCAGCGCATTTCGCGATGGAAGATCGCTGAACGCGATGTCATTGAGTCAGATGCCGTCCATACGGTCAATTTCCGGTTCCGGCTTGACATGTCGCAGTTGCCCCGACCCTTCCAGATCGGTGCCGTGGGGCGCTCGGGCTGGAATCTCCTGGTGTCCCGCAGCCAACGCCTGGCTGCAGAGACCGTCGCCAAGTGAGCCCTCCAGAGTCTTCCCAGACGGGAGCTTCCGCGTCGGCCCATGCTGCCGCACGCCAGTCGCGCGCCGTGCGCTGGGCCGTGGGGGTTGGGGCCGCCATCATGTCGGCTATCGGCATGGTGCTGTTGTTCCTGCTCACCCTGGCCACCAACAACCGCGCGCTGTACGAGCGCAACTATGCCTGGCTCTTTGGCGTGAACGTTTTGGTGGCCGTGCTGCTGCTGGCCGTGCTTGTGTGGGTGGCGGTGCGCCTGGGCATGCGCTTGCGCAAAGGGCGCTTTGGCAGTCGACTGCTGGTCAAGCTTGCGGCCATCTTTGCGCTGGTGGGTCTGATGCCGGGGCTGCTGATCTATGTGGTGTCCTACCAGTTTGTCACGCGGTCCATTGAGAGCTGGTTCGATGTGAAAGTGGAGGGCGCTCTTTCAGCGGGGGTGAACCTGGCCCGTGTGTCGCTGGATTCGCTGGCCGCCGACATGGCCTCAAAAGCGCGCAATGCCAGTGCCCAAGTGGCGCAGGTGCCTGATGCCGCGGCTGGCCTGGTGCTGGAGCGCATCCGCGACCAGCTGGGAGCCACCGATGTCGTGCTCTGGAATGCTGCGGGCCAGGCGGTAGCCAGTGCAGGCCAATCGCGCTTTAGCCTGAACCCCGACCGGCCCGGCGTGGCGTTGCTGCGCACCGTGCGGCAGCAGCGCGCCACCGCGCAGATCGAGGGCCTGGACGATATTTCGGACCCTGCCGCGGCACAGAATGCGCGCGTGAAAGTGCTGGCGCTGGTCAGCAGCCCCAGCGTCGGCTTGCTCGTGGAGCCCCGATACCTGCAGGCCACGTTGCCCCTGCCGCCTGCGCTGGTGGCCAACGCCATTGCCGTGCAGGAGGCCAACCGCGAATACCAGGAGCGAGCCTTGGCCCGTGGGGGGCTGCGGCGCATGTATGTGGGCACGCTTACGCTGAGCCTGTTCCTGGCTGTCTTTGGCGCCGTGTTGCTGGCGGTGTTGCTGGGCAACCAGCTGGCCCGCCCGCTGCTGGTGCTGGCCGAGGGGGTGCGCGAGGTGGCGGCTGGCAATCTCAGCCCCAAGGCTGCATTGCAGGGCAAGGATGAGCTGGGTGGACTCACACGCTCTTTTGCACTGATGACCCAGCAGTTGTCCGACGCCCGCCATGCCGTGGAGCAGAGCATGGGCGAGGTCGATGCCGCACGCGCCAACCTGCAGACCATCCTGGACAACCTCACGGCGGGGGTGATCGTGCTGGATGCCCAAGGTTTGATCCGATCGTCCAATCCGGGGGCCACCCGCATCCTGCGGGCACCGATGGCGGCCTATGAGGGGCGACCCCTGTCGGAAGTGCCAGGGCTCGCCGAGTTTGCGGCGTCGGTGCAAGGGCACTTCGACGCTTTCCTGGGCGACCACGAACGCCATGGACTGGACCACTGGCAGCAGCCTTTTGAGCTGCATGCGTCTTCTGGCGGCGTCGGGCAACACGCTACCAGCCTCGTCGCGCGGGGGGCGGAACTGCCCGATTCGGCCAGACTGTTGGTTTTTGACGACATTTCGGAAATTGTTTCCGCCCAGCGCGCGCAGGCTTGGGGTGAGGTGGCGCGGCGCCTGGCGCACGAAATCAAGAACCCGCTCACGCCCATCCAGCTGTCTGCGGAGCGGCTGGAAATGAAGCTCTCTGGCAAGCTGCCCGGCACTGAACAGGCCATCCTCGCCAAGTCCGTCAAGACCATCGTGGACCAGGTCGATGCGATGAAGCGGCTGGTCAACGAATTCCGCGATTACGCACGCTTGCCTGCTGCAGAACTCCATGCACTGGACCTCAATGCCCTGGTGGCCGACGTGCTCCATCTCTACGGCGAAGAGAACGCCGCCGTGCGCGTAGAAGCCGAGCTGGACCCGCGCTGCCCCTCTATCGCAGGCGATGCGCAGCAGCTGCGGCAGGTTGTGCACAACCTGCTGCAAAACGCGCAAGACGCCACCGAGCAGGCGCGCGCTGGAACCTCGGAGCCCGTGCCCCCGGTACGCATCAGCACGCGCTGGAGTGAGTCCTCGCGCCGCGTGCGGCTCACGGTATCCGACAGTGGTGGGGGCTTTCCTGCGCACATCCTGCAGCGTGCCTTCGAGCCCTACGTCACCACCAAGCCCCGGGGCACCGGCCTGGGTCTGGCCGTGGTCAAAAAGATTGCCGATGAGCACGGTGCGCGCATTGACTTGTCGAATCGGACCGAAGATGGCGTAGTGCGGGGGGCCCAAGTGTCGTTATCATTCGCCCCTGAACCAGCGGTGGCGTCATAACAACACCGCCCCGCAGTACCCCAAGGCGCTTCAACACACATGGCAAACATTCTGGTGGTCGACGATGAGCTCGGCATTCGTGATCTGCTGTCGGAAATCCTGAACGACGAAGGTCACAGCGTAGACCTCGCAGAAAACGCCACCCAGGCGCGCACGGCCCGGGCAGGCAACACCTACGACCTCGTGCTGCTCGACATCTGGATGCCGGACACCGACGGGGTTTCGTTGCTCAAGGAATGGGCCACAGCGGGCGTGCTGACGATGCCCGTGATCATGATGAGTGGCCACGCCACCATCGACACCGCCGTAGAGGCCACCCGGATCGGCGCCTTCTCGTTTCTCGAAAAACCCATCACCCTGCAAAAGCTGCTCAAGGCGGTGGAGCAGGGCCTGGCACGCAATGCTGCCCACCAGTCCGCCCCGGTGGCTGCGGCCCCAGCGCCCGTCCATACCCCGGCCGACCCCACGTTTTCGCAACTGCCTGCTGTGTCGGCCATCATGGCTGGCGTCGAGGCTGGCCCGCACGCGCACCAGGGGTTTGACCTGGACCGCCCCCTGCGCGAAGCGCGCGATGGGTTTGAAAAAGCCTATTTCGAATTCCACTTGGCCCGCGAAGGCGGTTCCATGACGCGCGTGGCCGAAAAGACGGGCCTTGAGCGCACGCACCTTTATCGCAAGCTGCGTCAGCTGGGGGTCGATCTCGGCCGGGGCAAACGCGGGTAGGCCTGCAAGAAATTATTGGCGGTTTCGCCAAAACGGCCTTTTTTTCTGGTTATAATTTGAGGCTCAGGCCCGGTAGCTCAGTCGGTAGAGCAGAGGATTGAAAATCCTTGTGTCGGTGGTTCGATTCCGCCCCAGGCCACCAAACAAAAGCCCTTGATTTTTGCTAATCAAGGGCTTTTTCCATTCTGCATGCGGCGTCCACGGCGCTGGGTCGTGCTTCGGAGAGGCGTTGGACGGGTCTCCTGTCGCGCCACCAAGCTGCCCAGAGCATTCTTCTCGCCGCAGCACCGCATCCGATGTTTGCGTTCACCGAGGCTGTGGCCGGTGTGCGTTGAACACTTCCTCATCGCTTCGACACTTCACCCATGCCCCTCCTGAAGGACACCACCCTCGGTATCGACTTTGGCACTTCCAACTCCGCGATGGCAGTGCGCCAGGGGGCGGGGTTGGCGCGGATGATTGCGCTGGAAGGGAGTGCGCACACACTGCCCACCGCACTGTTCTTCAACGCAGAGGATCACCGCACGCACTTTGGTCGCGATGCCGTGGGCCAGTATCTGGCAGGCACCGAGGGGCGCCTGATGCGGTCGCTCAAGAGCCTGCTCGGCAGTGCGCTGCTGCAGGACAAGACGGCGGTGCACAACAAGATGGTGAGCTACCAGGACATCATCAGCCTCTTCTTGCGCATGTTGGTGCAAAAGGCGCGCGATGAGCTGGGCGGCATGCCTGCCCGGGTGGTGATGGGGCGGCCGGTGCATTTTGTGGATGGGGATGCCGACCGCGATCAGCAGGCGGAAGATGCGTTGCGCCAGGCTGCGCTGGATGCGGGGTTTGCCGAGGTGTCGTTCCAGCTGGAGCCGATTGCCGCAGCGCTGGACTACGAACAGCGCATCGCGCACGAGTCGCTGGTGTTGGTGGTGGACATTGGCGGCGGTACCTCGGACTTCACGGTGGTGCGGCTGGGGCCGGAGCGCATGGCGCGTGCCGCGCGTGGCAGTGATGTGCTGGCCACCACCGGCGTGCACGTGGGCGGCACCGACTTTGACCGGCGGCTGAGCCTGGACCTGTTGATGCCCTTGCTAGGGTTTCGGCACACCGGGCCCACGGGGCGCGAGGTGCCCAGCCGGGTGTTTTTTGACCTGTCCACCTGGCACCTGATCCAGTGGCTGTACTCGCCGCGTGCACTGCGCGATGCGCAGAACCTGCGCACCGACTATTCCGATGCGCGGCTGCACGCGCGGCTCATGCGGGTGCTGCACGAGCGCCTGGGGCACCGCATGGCCAACACGGTGGAGCAGGCCAAGATTGCGGCCTCGTTGGCCGATGCCGAAGCGCCCATGCCGCTGGACTGGATCGAGGCCGGGCTCGGTGCCGCCGTGACACCGGAGGGACTGGCGCAGTCCCTGTTGCAGCCCCTCGAACAGGTGGTCGCCTGCGCGCAGGAATGTGTGCAGCTGGCGGGCTTGGGTGTGCAGGGGCTGGATGCGATCTATCTCACCGGGGGCTCGTCGGCCCTGCGGCCGCTGCGGCAGGCGCTCAAAGCGGCGTTTCCCGACACTCCCCAGGTGGAAGGCGATTTGTTTGGCGGGGTGGCGGCCGGGTTGGCGGTGTCAGGGCGATAGATCCGGAGGGGGCGGCGGCACCAGGGCCGGTGGTGGATTCGCTGTGGCGGATGAAATGCTATTAAAAATATAGCTATCAGCGCTTGTCCATAAAGCGCTAGGTGCCAATTTGGCCTGAAATCCGAGGTGCTATCAGCTCCCGGCGTCGCCTGCTTCGTCCTCATCTTCCCCGCTCGCGCCGCTGCGCTTCCACGCCAGGGCTGTGTCGTACAGCACATTGCGCGATGCACCCGTGATCTCGGCAGCCAGGCGCACGGCGGTTTTCAGCGGCAGCTCCTGCACCAGCAGGCGCAACACCCGCAGGCTGGCGCCATCGTCGCTGGCCACCGCCACCGGGTGCAGCAGCACCACAAACTCGCCGCGCGAGCGCTGGGGTGCGCCGTCCAGCCAGGCTGTCAGCTCCCGGGCGGGCCGCGTGGTCACTTCCTCGAACTGCTTGGTCAGCTCCCGTGCCAGCGTTACCGGACGATCACCCAGCACCGCCAGGGCCTGGGCCAGCTCGTTGATGCGGTGGGGAGCTTCAAGCAGGACCACGCAGCGCGGCTCCGGGGCCAGCTGCTGCGCAATCACCGTGGCGCGTTCCGCGTTCTTGACGGGCAGGAAGCCCGCAAACACGAAGCCGCCATGTTCAGTGCTGTGGGCCACGGCACCCGCCACGCTCAGCGCTGTGGTGATGCTGCTGGCGCCCGGCAGGGGCACGGCCCGCAGGCCGGCCGCCTGCACGGCGGCCACGAGCCGGGCGCCAGGATCACTCACGCCGGGCGTGCCAGCGTCACTCACATACACCACGCGCTGGCCCAGCTGCAGCCGCTGCACCACGTTCTGCGCGGCCTCGGCCTCGTTGTGCTGGTGCACGGCCAGCAGCTGGGCGGCACCCTTGTCGATGCCGTAGGCGCGCAGCATGGACTGCGTGTGGCGCGTGTCTTCGCAGGCCACGGTGTCGGCCATTTGCAGCACGTGCAGCGCGCGCAGGGTGATGTCGGCCAGATTGCCGATGGGCGTGGCCACCACGTACAAGGCGCCCTCGGGATAATGCTGCGCAGCCGCCGCTTCGCGCGCGGCGCCCTGGGCTGAAGCGAAAGATGCGCTCAATGAAATTCCTTGGAAAGAGAAAACCGGCGGGGGGCTCTGGCCCGGCTGCCCCTGCCGCCACCACGCGCGAACGCGGCAATGTGGCGGAGGACCAGGCCTTGGCCCATCTGCAGGCGGCTGGCCTGCAACTGGTGGTGCGCAATTATCGGACGCCCGGACGCGGCGGTGGCGAGATTGATCTGGTCATGCGCGAGCGCGACGGCACGCTGGTGTTTGTCGAAGTGCGCAGCCGGGCGGGCAGTGCGTTTGGCGGCGCGGGGGCCAGCATCGGTGCCACCAAGCAGCAGCGCATCATTTTTGCGGCCCGGCAGTACCTGCTGCGCCTGCCATCGCCGCCGCCCTGCCGTTTTGATGTGGTGCTGGTCGAGGCTTCGGTGCAGTGGCTCAAGGCTGCCTTTGATGCGCAGTGACCCCATCCGTTCCCTGTCCCCCATTCGGGCTCCAACGCAATGCCAGTGACTACGGTTTGCTACAAAAGCTGTAACACGCGGCGGGTATCATCGAGCCCTCATGCTTGAGCAACGCATCCAACAGCATTTCATCGACAGCGCCGACCTGAAGTACCAGGCGGCGCAGGTTTTGAGCCATCCCATCGCCGCCGCCGTGCAGGCCGTCCTGGCCTGTGTGACCAGCGGCGGCAAGGTGCTGGCCTGTGGCAACGGCCCCTCGGCCGCCGAGGCGCAGCAGTTCGCTGCGTTTTGCGTGGCGGGTTTCGAGCGCGAACGCCCCGAGCTGGCAGCGCTGGCCCTGACCTCCGACAGCACGCTGCTGACGGCCGCCACAGGAGGCAGTCACGACGCCGCCCAGCAGTTTGCCCGCCAGGTGCGTGCGCTGGGCCAGGCCGGTGACGTGCTGCTGGCCCTGTCGGTGTCCGGCAACGACGCCAACCTGCTGGCCGCTGCCGAAGCCGCCCACGAGCGCGACATGACCGTGGTGGTGCTGACCGGCCGCACCGGCGGCAAGCTTGCCGCCATGCTGCGCGAAACCGACGTGTTGATCAGCGTGCCCCACGACCGCGCAGCGCGCGTGCGCGAAGTCCATGCCCTGGTGCTGCATTGCCTGAGCGATGGTGTGGACGCCCAGTTACTTGGTGAACAGGAGAATCCGCTATGAAGCAAACAACCATGAACCGTACCCAGCGCACGGTGTGCACCGTGCTGGCCGCTGCCGCCCTCGCTGCAGGCCTGTCGGCCTGCGCGCCGCTGATCGTCGGGGGCGCCGTGGTGGGTGGCGTGATGGCCGTGGACCGCCGCACGGCGGGCACCCAGATCGAGGATGAAGGCATCGAACTGCGCGCGGCCAACCGTATCCGCGAGACGTTTGGCGACCGCGTGCACGTGAACGTGACGAGCTACAACCGCCAGGCCCTGCTGACGGGCGAAGTCCCTAATACGCAGGAGCGCCAGGCCGTCGAGCAATTGGTGTCGCAGGTGGAGAACGTGCGCTCGGTGGTGAACGACCTGACCATCACCACCTTCTCCAGCACCCTGAGCCAGCGTTCCAACGACACCTTCATCACCGGCAAGGTGCGGGCCAGCCTGGTGGACGCGCAGGACATCTCGGCCAATTCCTTCAAGGTGGTGACCGAGCGCAACGTTGTCTATCTGATGGGCCGCGTGTCGCAGCGCGAAGCCAACCGCGCCACCGAGATTGCGCGCGGGGTGAGCGGCGTGAGCAAGGTGGTGCGTGTGTTCGAGATTGTCTCGGAAGAAGAACTGCGCCGCATCGCTCCGCAACCTGCACCCGTCACCACGGATGACACCAAGCCCTCTGGGGGCTGAAGGCCGTTTAGCAGGCTTGGCGGCCAGCACAGCCAACCACCCGTGCAGCAAAAATCCCGGCCCGCATCCTGCGGCCCGGGATTTTTTCTTGGGGATTTTGCCCCGCGCGCTGCGGCGTGAAACCGGCGCTGCACAAGCCAGCGCGCCCGTGGAACCGGCTTTGCCGGGCCACCGGGTGCGTCCCCCCTCAGGGGGGAAGGCGCGAAGCGACTCAGGGGGGAGCCTATTTCAACCGCTGGATGAGGGACGATGTATCCCAGCGGTTGCCCCCCATTTTCTGCACATCGGCATAAAACTGGTCCACCAGGGCCGTCACCGGCACGCGTGAACCGTTGCGCTTGGCCTCATCGAGCACCAGGCCCAGGTCCTTGCGCATCCAGTCCACGGCAAAGCCAAAGTCGAACTTGCCGTCCACCATGGTC
The DNA here is from genome assembly GCF_057586455.1 of Acidovorax sp. SRI_002. Taxonomy (NCBI): domain Bacteria; kingdom Pseudomonadati; phylum Pseudomonadota; class Betaproteobacteria; order Burkholderiales; family Comamonadaceae; genus Acidovorax; species Acidovorax sp. SRI_002. The sequence goes on from NZ_JBYCZW010000006.1 coordinate 23,060, forward strand.
TTGCCACGGTTGTCCATCTGCCAGCTTTGGGCGGCGCCTTTGCCGATCACGTCGAGGACCTGTTTCATGTCCAGCCCCGCGTTCTGGCCAAAGGCCACGGCCTCGGACAGGGCCTGCACCAGCCCGGCAATACAGATCTGGTTGACCATCTTGGCCAGCTGGCCCGAGCCACTGGCACCCAGCAGCGTGAAGGCACGCGAGAACGCCATGGCCACGGGTTGGGCTGCCTCGAAGGCTGCGGCATCGCCGCCGCACATCACGGTGAGCAGGCCGTTCTGCGCGCCAGCCTGGCCGCCCGACACGGGGGCATCCACAAACTGCAGGCCCAACGCCTGGGCGGCTGCGTACAGCTCGCGCGCCACCTCGGCCGATGCCGTGGTGTGGTCCACAAAAATCGCACCCGGCTTCATGCCCGCAAAGGCGCCGTCCGCTCCCAGCGTCACAGAGCGCAGGTCATCGTCGTTGCCCACGCAGCAGAACACGATGTCCGCGCCCGCAGCGGCTTCGCGCGGCGTTGCAGCATGTTTTGGCGCCTTGGCGCTTGCATACTCTGCGCACCAAGCTATTGATTTGGTAGCGGTCCGGTTGTAAACCGTCACCTCATGCCCGGCCAGTGCAAGGTGTCCGGCCATCGGGTAGCCCATCACACCCAAGCACAGAAAGGCGACCTTGCGGGAAGGGGTGGCGTCGTAGTTGCGGGGGTTGGTGCTTGGCATGGAAATGGTTCTTGTGAGAAAAGGCCGCCATGTCGACGGCGTTTGAAACTGGTGCGGCCTGGGCCAGCGGACGCCGTGGAACTGGCTTTGCCAGGCCACTGGCGTCGTCCCCCTTCCCGCGCGCCGCGCGAGAGAAGGGAGAAGCGGCGCAGCCGCTCAGGGGTTTGTCACACGATCGCGAAATGCTCGGTACCCGAGGCCAGGTCTGGCGACTTGGCGCGCTGGCTGTTGAGCTTGATCTGCAGGCGCAGGTCATTGAGCGAGTCGGCGTTGCGCAGCGCGTCTTCGTAGCTGATCACGTTGGCCTCGTACAGGTCGAACAGCGCCTGGTCAAAGGTCTGCATGCCCAGGTTGCGGCTCTTTTTCATGATCTCCTTGATCTCGGAGACATCGCCCTTGAAGATCAGGTCGGAGATCAGCGGCGTGTTCAGCATGATCTCCACCGCAGCCGCACGGCCCTTGCCGTCCTGCTTGGGGATCAGGCGCTGCGAGACCATAGCGCGCAGGTTCAGTGACAAATCCATCAGCAGCTGCGCGCGGCGCTCTTCAGGGAAGAAGTTGATGATGCGGTCCAGCGCCTGGTTGGCGCTGTTGGCGTGCAGCGTGGCCAGGCACAGGTGGCCGGTTTCGGCAAAGGCCACGGCATGTTCCATGGTCTCGCGGTCGCGGATTTCGCCCATCAGGATCACGTCGGGCGCCTGGCGCAGCGTGTTCTTGAGGGCCGCTTCCCAGCTGTCGGTGTCCAGCCCCACTTCGCGCTGCGTGACCACGCAGTTCTTGTGTGGGTGCACGAATTCCACCGGGTCTTCCACCGTGATGATGTGGCCGAACGAGTTCTCGTTGCGCCAGTCCACCATGGCGGCCAGCGTGGTCGATTTACCCGAGCCCGTGGCACCCACCAGGATGCACAGGCCGCGCTTGGTCATCGTCACTTCCTTGAGCACCTGCGGCACGCCCAGGCCGTCGATGGTGGGCAGCGTGAGCGGAATCGTCCGCATCACCATGCCCACATGCCCCTGCTGGATGAAGGCGTTGACGCGAAAGCGGCCGATACCGGAGGGCGAGATCGCGAAGTTGCACTCCTTGGTGCGTTCAAAGTCGGCCACCTGCTTGTCGCTCATGATGGCGCGCGCCAGCGTGAGCGTATGGTTGGGGGAGAGCGGCTGGGGCGACACCTTGGTCACCTTGCCATCCACCTTGATGGCGGGTGGAAAGTCTGCGGTGATGAACAAGTCGCTGCCGTTGCGGCCCACCATCAACTTGAGCAGGTCATTGATAAATTTACTGGCCTGATCGCGTTCCATCAGAAGTTCTCCCGGGGCTGTTCGTCGGCTGGACGATCATTGATCTTGTCTTGACGCATCATTACTTGTGGTTGTCGCTCAGGCGCGCACTCACCACACGCAGGCGCAGCGACAGCTTGCGGGCCAGCAGTGCAATCAGGCTGGCTGCAAGCTGCGGGTCCTTGGTCATCATGTCGTCCATGGCTTCGGCGCTCAGCACGGCGATCTCGCAGTCAGTGAGCGTGGTGCAGGCCGAAAAGCGGATGCCGCTGTCGAGCAGCGACATCTCGCCCAGGATGTCACCGGGCCGCGTCTCGGCCAGGCGCAATTGCTCGCCCCAGGGCTGCACACGGTCCACGGCGATGGTGCCCGTGAGCAGCACCACCATGAAATTGCCGTACTCGTCCTGGCGGATCACATCGCGGTTGGACGGGATGGCCGCAAATTCGAAGAAGCGCTCCATGCGCTCCACGGCGTCCTTGTCCAGGTGCGCCATGTATTTGTCTTTGGCCCACAGACCTTGCAGCAGCTTGCCGCCTCGGCTGGTGGGCAGGCGTTTGGCGCCTACTTCCACGGCACGTGCCTCCCAGGGCACCAGCATCGAATCGTCTACGCCCTGGCCTGCAAAGGCCGTGGAGAACAGCACGGAATCCGTGTGGTCTTCCGCAGGCTTGCCGCCCCGGGTTTTTATTTTCAGAAGGCTCAGAATGCCTTTCATATCGGGCTCCGGTATGCGGCGCCTGCAGGGGCCGCAAAGTCGTTCATGGGTGTGTGCTGCGGGGGGCTCAGCCAGGGAAGTTCTCGGGGATCTTGGCCTTGCTGCGGGCCTCGGCCGGGCTGATGATGTTGCGGCGCACGAGGTCGGTGAGGTTCTGGTCCAGCGTCTGCATGCCCACGCTGTTGCTGGTCTGGATGGTGGAGTACATCTGCGCCACCTTGGCCTCGCGAATCAGGTTGCGGATGGCGCTGGTGCCCAGCATGATCTCGTGCGCGGCCACGCGGCCCGAGCCATCCTTGGTTTTGCACAGTGTCTGCGAGATCACGGCCTGCAGCGATTCGGACAACATCGCACGCACCATTTCCTTTTCTTCGGCCGGGAACACGTCGATGATCCGGTCAATCGTCTTGGCAGCGCTGGAGGTGTGCAGTGTGCCAAACACCAAGTGGCCCGTTTCCGCCGCCGTCATGGCCAGGCGGATGGTTTCGAGGTCGCGCATTTCACCCACCAGAATGGCGTCTGGGTCTTCGCGCAGTGCGGACTTCAGCGCGGCAGCGAACGACAGCGTCATCGGCCCCACTTCGCGCTGGTTGATCAGGCACTTCTTGGATTCGTGCACGAACTCGATCGGGTCTTCCACCGTGAGGATGTGGCCGTATTCGGTTTCGTTGAGGTAGTTGACCATGGCGGCCAGCGTGGTGGATTTGCCCGAGCCCGTAGGCCCGGTCACCAGCACCAGGCCGCGCGGCTTGAGGGCCAGGTCGCCGAAGATCTTGGGTGCGTTGAGCTGCTCCAGCGTCAGGATCTTGCTTGGAATCGTCCGGAACACGGCGGCGGCGCCCCGGTTCTGGTTGAAGGCGTTGACGCGAAAACGTGCCAGGCCTTCGATTTCAAAAGAGAAGTCGACTTCCAGAAACTCTTCATACGTCTTGCGCTGCGCGTCGCTCATGATGTCGTACACCATGGCATGCACCGTCTTGTGGTCCAGCGCATCGACGTTGATGCGCCGCACATCGCCGTGGACCCGGATCATGGGCGGCAGGCCTGCGGAGAGGTGCAGGTCGGAGGCCTTGTTCTTGACGCTGAACGCGAGCAGTTGGGTAATGTCCACGGAATCCCTCTATCGTTTGGTACGCTTGCCAAACATTATGACCACGATTGCTAACAACCTCCAACAGGTTCTGGGCAGGATGGCGCAGGCGTGCAAAGCCGCCGGGCGCGATCCGGCCAGCGTTTCCTTGCTGGCCGTTTCCAAGACCTTTGGCGCCGATGCGGTGCTGGAGGCCGTGGCCGCCGGCCAGCGCGACTTCGGCGAAAACTACATCCAGGAAGGCGTGGACAAGATTGCGGCTGTGCGCGCCGCCTTGCCCGATGTGGCGCTGCAGTGGCACTGCATAGGCCCCATTCAGAGCAACAAGACCCGCCTGGTGGCCGAGCACTTTGGCTGGGTGCATACGGTGGACCGGCTCAAGATCGCCGAGCGCCTGTCGGCCCAGCGGCCCGATCACCTGCCGCCGCTGCAGATATGTATCCAGGTCAATATCGATGGAGGCCCCACCAAGTCAGGTGTGGCTCCTGCTGAAACGCTGGAGTTGGTGCGGGCTGTCGCAAAACTGCCACGGCTGGTGGTGCGGGGGCTCATGAGCATTCCGGACCATGCTCCTGAATTTGAAGCGCAACTGGCAATCCACACCAGCGCCAAGAGGCTTTTTGACCAAATATCTGCCTTGGGCGGACCGGGCCTGGGGAAGTTCGACACCCTGTCCCTGGGCATGACGGCTGATCTGGAGGCCGCCATCCGGGCGGGCAGCACGCTGGTGCGCGTGGGCACCGGCGTGTTTGGTGGACGGACCTACCCCGCCGCCTGAGCGGGCTCAGCCCGGCAGCGTGAAGCGCGCCACGCAATCCAGCGCTGCCGTCACATCCTCCTCGCTCACATCCAGGTGCGTCACCCAGCGCAGCCGGGTGGCGCCGCCATACAGGCTGCTGGTGACGCGCACGCCGTGCTGCGCCAGCCAGGCGGTGAAGGCTAGGGCCACCTCTGCGTGCAGGTCGGTGAAGAGGATGTTGGTCTGCCACGGCAGCACGGTGAGCTTGCCCTGCAGCACAGGGTGGCTGCGGTTGGCTTCAGCCAGCCCTTGCGCCAGCCGGTCCAGGCGGGCGTGGTCTTCCGCCAGGCGCCGCACATGGTGCTGCAGCGCGTAGTGGCCGGCAGCCGCCAGCACACCCGCCTGCCGCATGCCGCCGCCCAAAATCTTGCGGGTGCGGCGCGCCTGCCGGATGAAGTCGCGCGAGCCCAGCACCAGCGAGCCCACGGGCGCGCCCAGGCCCTTGCTCAGGCACAGCGATGTGGAATCAAAGTGGCTGCACAGCGCGCGCGCTTCCGCATACACATCGGTGCCGTTGCGCGCGGCATTGGCCGTGGCAGCGTTGAACATGCGTGCGCCGTCCAGGTGCATTGCCAGCCCCCGGCTGCGCGCCAGCTGTGCCACCTCGGCGATGTAGGCGGGGGGCAACACCTGGCCGCCGGTCGTGTTCTCCAGCACCACCAGGCGGGTGCGGGCAAAGTGCGGGTCGTCGGGCTTGATCGCGGCGGCGATGTCGGCCAGACGCAGGGTGCCGTCAGGCTGCGTTTCCACGGGCTGGGGCTGGATGGAGCCCAGCACCGCCATGCCACCCGCCTCCCAGCGGTAGGTGTGCCAGCTCTGGCCCACGATGGCCTCGTCGCCGCGCTGGCAGTGGCCCCACAGTGCGATCAGGTTGGTCTGCGTGCCCGAGGGGGCGAACAGCGCAGCCTCGAAACCCAGCAGCTCGGCGGCATGTTCCTGCAGTGCGTTCACTGAAGGGTCGTCGGCAAACACATCGTCGCCCAGCGGGGCCTTGAACATGGCCTCGCGCATGGCGGGCGTGGGCTGGGTGACGGTGTCGCTGCGAAAGTCGGGCATGGGCGCGGTCCTTGTGGGTCGGGTCAATGAATGCAATGACCGGCCATGGTAGCGGCGGCCTGTGGCGGTTGCCGCTGTGGGGATTTCGGCGCCCTTCGGCGCCGTGGCATCAAGGCCGCGTCATCTTGCACTCGGTGCCTTGGGCTATTTCATTGCCGGTGTAGGCGGCATCGGTGCGAAAGCCATAGTTCGTGCCTTCCCAGCCCACCTTCACGGCCTTGCCGTCCACCGGCGCGATGGTGTTGACCACCTGGGGTAGCAGCAGCTGGTGGTCTTCGCCGCGCATGCGCACCGGGCCCACCACCGAATCAATCGTCAGGTCTTCCAGCGCGCGAGCCACCTTCACCGGGTCGGTGGACTGGGCCTTGTTGATGGCGGCGGCGAGGAAGCGCGGCGTCATCTCGATGCGCGGCGCGAGGAAGTCCTTGCCCGTCTTGGTCTTGTAGGTCTTGGCCAGCGCGTCCACCTTGGGGGTGTCGGCCTGTCCGGGGTGCCATTCGGCCACCCAGGTCAGCTGGCCTTGCTTGGCCTGCGATACCGCCAGCACCGTGCCGGGGATGGAGCCCGCGCTGTGGTTGAAGTAGCGCAGGTTGTAGCCCGCGTCACCCGCCGCCTTGAGCAGCAGCGTCATGTCCTGCCCCCAGTTGCCGGTGATGACCGAGTCGGCCTCCGTGCTCTTGACCTTGGCGAGGTAGGGTGCAAAGTCCTTCACGCGGCCGATGGGGTGCAGCGCCTCGCCCACAAACTGGATGTCGGGCCGCGCCAGGCCCACCATCTCGCGGCCATAGTGCGCCCACTGCTTGCCATGGGCGTAGTCCTGGTTCAGCAGGTAGACCTTCTTGATGTCCGGCTGCTTCTTGATGTAGTTGGCAATCGCCTTCATCTTCATGGCCGTGTTGGCCTCGAACTGGAAGTGCCAGAAGTTGCACGCCTTGCCCGTCAGCTCGGGGTCGATGGAGGAGTGGTTCAGCACCAGGATCTCCTTGCCCGGGTTGCGCTGGTTGTGGCGCGCCGCTGCTTGTACCAGCGCCGTGACCACCGATGAGCCCGAGCCGCCCGTCACGATGGCCTTGGCCCCCTGGTCAATGGCGGCCTGCAGCGCGCTCTGGCTCTCTTGCGCCGAGAGCTTGCTGTCGAACTGCAGCAGCTGCAGCTTGGTGCCCTTGAGCACGCCGCCCTTGGCGTTGATGTCCTCGATGGCGTACTGCGTGTGGGTGAGCATCAGCTCACCCACGTTGGCGAACGGGCCCGACAGCGGGTCGATGTAGGCGACCTTGAAGGTCTCCTGCGCGCTGGCGGCCGGGCCGATGAGTAGTGCCGCCGCAGCGGCCAGGGGGGTGAGGAACACGGTTTTCATGGGTTTTGTCTCCGGTGGTTGTTGTGCTTGGTGTAGGGGTGCTGCGGTGCGCGTCAGGCTGGGTTGCGCTTGCGGGTTCGCCGCAGCCCCAGCACACGCCAGGCCAGCTGCGCCAGCTCCTGCGCCACCTCGTCTTGCGACAGGCGGCCGTCAGGGCGGTACCAGTTGTAGAGAAAGCCGGGCAGGCTGCATGCGGCCAGCGCGGTGATCTTGGTGTCGTTGAACTCGAACATGCCGTCGTCGCGGCCCTGTTCGAGCAGCGCGCACAGCCGGTCGTAGAAGTGGTTCGCCAGATCCTTTTGCGCCGCCAGGTACTCGGGCCGGTAGACCTGCGGTTCGCGGTACGGGAAGAACGCCGATGGGTGGTGCTCCAGCGTGGCGCGGATCAGCCGCTCGATGCCTTCCGTCACCTTCACATGGGCAGGCCGGTCATCGTCCGCCGCAAAGTCCATCGCAGTGAAACACGCCACGGCAGGCGCCCACGACAGCGTCTCGAAGATCTCCTGCTTGTTGCGAAAGTAGTAGTACACAAAGGGCTTGGTCACGCCCAGCTGCTGCACGATCTGCTCGATGGTGGTATTGGCGTAGCCCTGCGCATCGAACAGCGCCTCGGCTGCGCGCAGGATGCGCTCGCGCTTTTCGTCCGACCCGGCCGTGGCGGCCTTCTGGCGGCCGCTGGCCTGCACGGGGGGCTGCTGGTTCATCGGTGTCCTTTGCGCGACGTTGAAGTTATACCCATGGGTAGCATTGTTCTACCGAGCGGTATATATTGGCAAGACGCTGGCGGGTGAGGGCGCTCAGAGAAAACCCTGAGTGGCCGCCAAGAACCAGCGATTCCAGACACCTCGGAGACAACGCCATGCCTTCTGCCGCACCGCAGCTGCCGCTGCACGAACACCTGCGCCGCCACGCGCGCGAAACGCCCGACCGCATCGCCTACCTCTGGTACGGCCAGCCCCTCACGTGGGCGCAGCTCGACGCCGCTAGTGATGCATTTGCCGCGCGCCTGCAGGCGCTGGGTGTGGCCAAGGGCGAGCCCGTGGCACTGTTCATGAACAACTGCCCGCAGTACGTGATGGCGCACTACGGCATCCAGAAGATCGGCGCCATCGTCTGCCCTTGCGGGCCGCTGAACAAGGAGCATGAGCTGGAGTACCAGCTCACCGACTTGCAGGCGCGCGTGATCGTCGCGGCCGATGTGCTGCTGCCCGTGGTGGACAAGGTGCGCGCCAAGACCGCGCTGCAGCAGGTGTTTGTGGTGCGCTATGCCGAACTGCTGCCCGAGGGCGAGCCCAGCATCGACGTACCCGCCGAGCTGCTGGCCATGCGCGCCGCCATGGCGCCGGTGCCTGCGGGCTGCGAAGACTTCCTGGCCGCCACCCGCACGGGCGCACGGCCTGCGCCAGTGACCTTGTCGATGGACGACATCTCGCTCATGACCTACACCTCGGGCACCACCGGGTTACCGAAGGGCGCCATGCTGAGCTATGGCAATGCCACGTTCAAGACCGCTGCATCGGCCGACTGCAACGGCATGACGCCGCACGAAACGCTGCTGGCCGTGGCGCCGCTGTACCACATTGCCGGCATGGTGATGGGCGTGAACCTGCCCGTCTATACCGGCGCCACCGCCGTGCTGCTGTACCGTTTTGACCCACTGGGCGTGGCCCAGGCGCTGGAGCGCCACCGCGTGACCTGGTGGTACAGCATCGCGCCCATGAACGGCGCGCTCATGCAGGTGCCCGGCGCACGCGACATGGACTGGAGCGCGCTGCGCCGCAACCCGGTCACGAGCTTCGGCATCACCTTCACCGAGGCGCTGGCCCAGCAGTGGCAGCAGTTCGCGCCGAACTGCATTGCGCACGAGGCGGCCTATGGCCTGTCGGAAACCCACACCGTGGACACTGCCATGCCGGTGGACGCGATCCGCTGGGGCACCCAGGGCAAGCCCGTGCCGGGCAACACCCTGCGCATCGTCGACCCCGACACCGGCGCGCCCCTGCCCGTTGGCGAGGTCGGCGAGATCACCATCCACGGCCCCGGCAACTTCAAGGGTTACTGGAACAAGCCCGAGGCCACGGCCAAGACCCTGCGTGACGGCTGGGTCTACACCGGCGACATGGGCCAAATCGATGCGGACGGCTACCTCACCTTCATCGGCCGTTTCAAGGAAATGATCAAGGTGTCGGGCTACAGCGTGTTCCCCGAAGAGGTCGAGACCCTGCTCATCAAACACCCCGCCGTGGCCCAGGCCGCTGTGATTGGCGTGCCCGATGCGGAAAAGGGCGAGGTGGTGCGCGCCTTCATCGTCAAGAAGCCCGGCCAGGATGTGGACGCCGCTGACCTTGTGGCCTGGTGCCGCGAGAACATGGCGCCCTACAAGGCCCCGCGCGAGGTGCGTTTCATCGACGCACTGCCCGCCACCGGTGCTGGCAAAGTGCTGCGCCGCCTACTTCGGGATATTGCTTGATTGAATGAGAAATTGGCTGCTGGCGCCTGATGAGTATGCGCTGGTAGCTATACAAAACATAGCGACTGCCCCATGCCATCTTCTGTTCTGTTCACCAAAGTGCTGGTTGCCAATCGGGGCGAAATCGCACTGCGCACCGTGCGCGCCCTGCACGACCTGGGCATCACCAGCGTGGCCGTGTATGCCGACGATGACGCCGCCAGCCCCCATGTGCACGCAGCCAGTGCGGCCGTGGCGCTGGGCGCGACCGGCCCGGCGGCGTACCTGGACGGTGCGCGCCTCATTGCCATTGCCCAGGCGCAGGGCTGCGATGCCGTGCACCCGGGCTACGGCTTCTTGAGCGAGCGCGCCGACTTCGCCTGCGCGTGCGCCGACGCCGGGTTGCGCTTCATCGGCCCCACGCCTGCGCAGCTCGCGTTGTTCGGCGACAAGGCGCAGGCCCGTGCGCTGGCGCAGCAGCAGGGCGTGCCGCTCATGCCCGGCACGCAGGCGGCGGTGACGCTGCAGGAGGCGCAGGCCTTCTTTGCGCAGCACGCCCACGCCGGCATCGTGATCAAGGCCATCGGTGGCGGCGGCGGGCGGGGCATGCGCGCGGTGGCGTCGGCCGATGACTTGCCCGCTGCTTACGCGCGCTGCCGCAGCGAGGCGCAGGCCGCCTTTGGTGTGGACGGCGTGTACGTGGAGCGCCTGATGGGCAACGCCCGCCACATCGAGGTGCAGGTGGTGGGCGATGGGCGCGAGGTGATCGCTCTGGGCGAGCGCGAATGTACGCTGCAGCGGCGCTTTCAGAAGGTGGTGGAGATCGCGCCTAGCCCTTCGTTGCCCGCAGCGCTGCGCGAGCGCATCACCACCGCCGCACTGTCCATGGCGCGGGCGGTGCAGTACGAAGGCCTGGGCACCTTCGAGTTTCTGGTGGACTTGGCGTCGAACGACCTGCCGTTTGTGTTCATCGAATGCAACCCACGCCTGCAGGTGGAGCACACCATCACCGAAGAAGTGACCGGCGTGGACCTGGTGCAGGCGCAGATTGCGCTGGCCGCGGGCCGCACGTTGCAGGACATCGGCCTCGACCCTTCCGCACCGCCTGCCGTGTTGGGCTTTGCCGTGCAGTGGCGCATCAACGCCGAGACGCTGGACGCGCAGGGCAACGCCACCCCAGGCAGCGGCACGCTCAGCCGCTTTGACCTGCCCGCAGGCCCCGGAGTGCGCGTGGACACGCACGGCGCAGCAGGCGCCACGCCGTCGCCGCACTACGACACGCTGCTGGCCAAGCTCATCGTGCACACGCGCAGCCCGCACTTTGCGGATGCGCTGCGCCGCTCGCAGCGCGCGCTGGCCGAGTGCCGCATCGAGGGCGTGGCCACCAACCTCGCGCTGCTGCAGGCGCTGGCAACACGGCCCGAGATGGAGAGCCAGCAGGTGCACACGCGCTGGCTGGAATCCGTGTTACCTGAATTGCTGGGTGCTTCCAAAAACATAGCTGCCAGCGCTTATCCATCAAGCGCTAGCGGCCAAAAATACTCAAATTTCTCAATGCCTGCACCCGAAGGTGCCGTGCTGGCCCCCATGCCCGCCCGCCTGGTGCAGCTGAGCGTGGCCGAGGGCGACGTGGTCGCTGCCGGCGCCGAGCTGGCCGTGCTCGAATCCATGAAGATGGAGCACGTGCTGCTGGCCCCACACGCGGGCCGCGTCGGCGCGCTGCTGGCCGTGGCCGGTGGCTACGTCGTGCAGGGGCAGCCGCTGCTGGTGCTGGACGCGGTGGATGATGCGGCCGATGTCGAAGTGCAGGGCAGCGCTGCGCACGACCCCGACCACATCCGCGCCGACCTGCAACGCGTGATCGACCGCCACGCCTTCACGCTCGACGCGGCGCGCCCCGACGCCATGGCCAAGCGCCACGCGCAAGGTGGCCGCTCCGCGCGCGAGAACATTGCCGACCTGTGCGATGACGGCAGCTTCATCGAATATGGCGCCCTCGCCATCGCCGCGCAGGCGCGCCGCCGCAGCAAGGAGGACCTCATCGCCAACACGCCCGCCGATGGGATGGTCACGGGCATTGGCGGCATCAACGGCGCACTGTTTGGCGACGAGAAGTCCCGCGCCGTGGTCATGTCGTACGACGCCACAGTGCTCGCGGGCACCCAGGGCGCACGCAACCACGCCAAGACCGACCGCATGCTCGGCATCGCGCTGGCGCAGAAGCTGCCGGTGGTGCTGTTCGCCGAGGGCGGCGGCGGGCGCCCGGGCGACACCGACATGCCCGTGGTGGCGGGGCTGCATGTGCACACCTTCGCCAGCTACGCGGCGCTGTCGGGCCAGGTGCCGGTGATCGGCATTGCCGCAGGCCGCTGCTTTGCGGGCAACGCGGCGCTGCTGGGCTGCAGCGACGTCATCATTGCCACACGCGCCAGCAACATCGGCATGGGCGGCCCGGCCATGATCGAAGGCGGCGGGCTGGGCATCTTCAAGCCCGAGCAGATCGGCCCGAGCCGCGTGCAGCATGCCAACGGCGTGATCGACGTGCTGGTCGATGACGAGGCCGGGGCGGTGCAGGCCGCGCGCCACTACCTGTCGTTCTTCCAGGGCCGCACATCGCAGTGGTCTGCACCCGACCAGCGCCTGCTGCGCGCCGTGGTGCCCGAGAACCGCCTGCGGGTGTACGACACCCGCACGGCGATGGCCGGCCTGGTGGACGAGGGCAGCCTGTTGCTGCTGCGCACCGGCTTCGGTGCGGGCATCCACACCGCACTCGCGCGCATCGAAGGCCGCCCCGTGGGCCTGCTGGCCAACAACCCGCAACACCTGGGTGGCGCCATCGACGCCGATGCGGCCGACAAGGGCGCGCGCTTCATGCAGCTGTGCAACGCGCATGGTCTGCCCATCGTGAGCCTGGTGGACACGCCCGGCTTCATGGTCGGCCCCGAGGTCGAAGCCACGGCCCAGGTGCGCCACGTGAGCCGCCTGTTCGTCACCGCCGCCAGCCTGCGCGTACCCACCTTCAGCGTGGTGCTGCGCAAGGGTTACGGCCTGGGCGCCATGGGCATGACGGCCGGGGGCTTCCATGCGCCCGTGTTCACTGTCGCCTGGCCCACGGGCGAGTTCGGCGCCATGGGGCTCGAAGGCGCCGTGCGCCTGGGCTTTCGCAAGGAGCTGGAGGCGCTGCCCGAGGGCGCCGAGCGCGACGCGCTGTTTGCCAAGCTGCTGGCCAAGTCCTACGCCAACGGCGAGGCGATGCACATGGCCGCCACGCTGGAGATCGATGCGGTGATCGACCCGGCGGACACGCGGGCCTGGCTGGCGCGGGGGTTGGCATCGGCGCAGGTGGCGCCGCTGGGTCCACGTTGCATCGATACCTGGTGAAGCAGCACGGCACCTGACACGGTGGTGCCTATCGGTGCATCAGGGCGAGCTTTGCGCCGAGCCCGACAAACGCGGCCGCAAAGCCGCGGCGCAGCCACACCAGCGTGCCGGGGCGCTGCAGCACCTGGTCACGAAACCGGGCGGCAAAGACGCCATAGCCCAAGAACACCACAAAGGTCATGGCCATGAAGACCAGCGAGAGCTGGACCATGCGCCACGCGGGCTGCGCTTCACCCGGTGCGATGAACTGCGGCAGAAAGGTGAGGAAGAACAGCGACAGCTTGGGGTTGAGCAGGTTGATCAGCATGGCTTCCGCGATACGCCCGCCGGCTGTGCGTGCGGGTGCGTCAGTGCGAACCTCCAGTGTGGCGGGCGAGCGCCACGTGGCCCAGCCCATGTAGACCAGGTAGGCGACCCCCGCGTAGCGCAGGACTTCGAATGCCGTAGCGCTGGCGTTGAGAAGTGCGGCCAGCCCGGTGATCGCCGCCAGCAGGTGCGGCACGATGCCGAGCGTGCAGCCCAGCGCCGTCACGGCGGCGGCCCGCGCGCCGCCCGAGAGCCCGGCCGCCACGGTCAGCAGGGTTCCTGGCCCCGGCGAGACGACCACGATGAGAGAGGTGATGAGGAATTCGATGCCCATGGCGAGAGGCCGCGCGGCGGCGTGAAGTGGCGATGCCCGCAGCATCCGCCAACCCCCGCACAACGGTCTTGAACGAAATTGCAGGGGCCGGGCTGTCAGCTGCGTGCGCGAACGTAGGCGCCTGGTGTGATGCCAAAGCTGCGCGTGAACAGGCGCGTCAGGTGGCTTTGGTCGGCAAAGCCACTCGCTGCGGCGACATCAGCCAGGGGCGTGCCCTCACCCATCAGATGGCGCGCAAGCTGCAGTCGGCGCTGCAGCAGGTAGGCGTGTGGCGTGAGGCCCGTGGCCTGGGCAAATTGGCGCACGAGCTGGTAGCGGCTCAAACTTGCTGCATCGGCCAGTTGCGCGAGGCTCCAGGGTGCGGTGGGATCGTCGTCCATCATGGTGCGAGCCCTGGTGATGGACGCGGCGGATTGTTGGTGGCCCTTCGGTCGCAGCAGGCCGCCCAGCACCTGCAACAAGCATTCCTCCACATGCAGCGCTGCGGCCGAGTGGTTGAGGCGGTGGGTGGCCGCGTCGAACAGCGCCAGTACCTGGGCCGCCAGCCGCGCATCGCGCATCGTCGGAGCATGGAATTCGAAAGCGGAGCCGAGCGGGCCCGGATGCACCTCTGCCGCCAATGGCGCCACCAGGGCAGGCTCCAGGTAGAGCATGCGCCAGGCGCGTCCACGCTCGTCCAGCGGCATGCCATCGTGGACTTCGCCGGGGTTGACCGTGATGGTGTCGCCTGGGCCCGATTCCACAATCCCCCGGCCGCTGGCCGATTTCTGCGCACCCCGTTCGATCACGCCGAGGCCGAACTGCAAGTGCATGTGCCTGCCGAAGACGAGGCGGGAGTCGGCCTGCATCGCTTCGATGCCGGGCAGTGCGGTGGGCAGGAATCGGAAGGGTTTTTGCTGCATGGCGCGCGGCCTTGGGGTGGCGCGGGGCCATGATAAGCTGACCTGATCGTCCCTTTTTCGTACCCCAGTTTCACACGCGGAGACTCCCCTATGCCCGGCCTTTTGCCCGATATCGACCCCGATGGTTTGCTCGAATTTTCGGTGGTCTACACCGACCGCGCGCTCAACCACATGTCCAAGCGCTTCACCGGCGTGGTGCAGGACATCCTAGGCACGCTCAAAGAGGTCTACCATGCCCACACCGCCGTGCTGGTGCCCGGCAGCGGCACCTTCGGCATGGAGGCCGTGGCCCGCCAGTTCGCCAACCGCGAGAAGGTGCTCATCGTGCGCAACGGCTGGTTCAGCTACCGCTGGACGCAGATCTTTGATGCCGACAAGGGCCTGGGCGGTGGTTCCGTGGTGTGCAAGGCGCGCCAGCAGGGCAGTGGCCCGCAGGCGCCCTGGGCACCATGCCCCGCTGAGGAAGTCGCCGCTACCATCCGCGCAGAAAAGCCCAAGGTGGTGTTTGCGCCCCATGTGGAAACGGCCAGCGGCATCATCCTTTCGGACGACTACATCCGCACGCTGACGGCGGCTGCGCATGAGGTGGGCGCGCTGTTTGTGCTGGACTGCGTGGCGTCGGGCGCGATGTGGGTGGACATGCAGGCCACGGGCGTGGATGTGCTCATCAGCGCGCCGCAAAAGGGCTGGAGCGGATCGCCCTGCTGCGCCATGGTGATGCTGTCCGAGCGTGCGCGCGAAGCCATCGAGGGCACCACCAGCAGCAGCTTCTCGTGCGACCTCAAGAAGTGGATGCAGATTGCCGAGGGCTACGAAAAGGGCCAGCACGCGTACCACACCACCATGCCCACGGATGCGCTGGTGCGCCTGCGCGAGGTGATGGCCGAGACGCGTGAATATGGATTTGCCAAGGTGCGTGACGAGCAGATCGAATTGGGCGCCAAGGTGCGGGCGCTGCTCGAATCGCGCGGCTTCCCCAGCGTGGCGGCCGACGGCTTCAAGGCGCCCGGCGTGGTGGTGAGCTACACCACCGACCCCGGCATCCAGAACGGCAAGAAGTTCATGGAAGTGGGCCTGCAGACGGCTGCGGGTGTGCCGCTGCAGTGCGATGAGGGGCCGGACTTCAAGACCTTCCGCATCGGCCTGTTTGGCCTGGAGAAGTGGCACAACGTGGACCGCACGGTGGGCCATCTGTCGAAGGCGCTGGACCAGATTGCGGCGGCTGCCTGACACATTGGGGTCGAGGTCGGCGGGCGTGCCCGGATGAACGCCGAGACTGAAAGCGCAACCCTCGCCTTGCGCCGGGCCAAGCGCCAGGCACTGGGCCTGTTGTTGCTCGTGACGGCCGTGTTCATCGCCACCAGTGTGGTCGAACGCGGCCTGCTGCTCAACTGCGTGAAAGCCATGGCCGAGGCCGCCATGGTGGGTGCGCTGGCCGACTGGTTTGCGGTGGTGGCGCTGTTCCGGCGCCCGCTGGGCCTGCCCATTCCGCACACGGCGGTCATTGCGCGCAACCAGGCGCGCATCGGCCGCAACCTGGCCACCTTTGTGCGCGACAAGTTCCTGGATGTGCCCTCGCTGGTGTCTCTGATCCGCCGGCACGACGCCGCCGAGCGGCTGGCGCAGTGGCTGACTGCCCCCGGCAACGCCGCGCTGCTGGGCCACCAGGCCACGCGCCTGGCATCGGCTGCGCTGGAGACGGTGCAAGACGCGCAGGTGGAGCGCTTCATCCACAAGGCCGCGCGTGCCTTGATCGGGCAGGTGGATATGTCGCGTGCCCTGGCGGCAGTGCTCGACACCCTCACGCACAACGGCCGCCACCAGGCGCTGCTGGACGACGTGCTGGCCAAGCTCATCGAACTGCTGCAGAACGAGCAAACCCGTACCTGGGTCGCGCAGTCCATCGTGGCCTGGCTTAAGAAGGACCACCCGCGCACCGAGAAGTTGCTGCCCAGCGACTGGCTGGGCGACAAGGGCTCGGCCCTGCTGGCCCGCGCGCTGGAGAGCCTGATGGCCGATGTGGCCGCCAACCCGCAGCACGCACTGCGTGCGCAGTTTGATGTGGCGGTGCAGCGCTTTATCGAGCGCCTGCGCAGCGACCCGGAATGGGAGCGCAAGGGCGAGGAGATCCGCTCCTGGCTGCAGACCGACGCCACGGTGGCAGGTTATGTGCAGACCTTGTGGCTGGATCTGCGCGGCGCTCTGCAACGCGACCTGGCCGATGCCGATTCGGTGCTGGCGCGGCAGGTGGGCAAGCTGGGGCTATGGTTGGGCGAGTCGCTGGCGGGGGACGCGGCGTTGCGGCAGTCGTTCAATGACCGGCTGGAGCGGTGGGTGGAGGGGCTGGCGCCGGATGTGTCGGCGTTCATTGCGCAGCACATCGAGGACACCGTGCGGCGGTGGGATACGGAAGAGATGACGCAGCTGGTCGAGCTGAACATTGGCAAGGATTTGCAGTACATCCGTATCAACGGCACGGTGGTGGGTGGGTTGATTGGGCTGGTGCTGTTTGCGGTGTCGCACGCGGGGGAGATTTGGCGGGCGGTGGTGGGCAGTTGACCACTCGTTCGGGCTGAGCCTGTCGAAGCCAGGGCGTGCTGGTTAGAAAAGCATGCTTGTGTTGAGTGCGGAAGCCGGGACTCGCCCCGGCGGGCGAGGTACTTGTTCTTTGCTTCGCCAAAGAAAAGTACCCAAAAGAAAGGCGACCCCCAGTCTGCGACCCCTTCGCTGTGCGAAGGGGCAAACCTGCGTCGGGGCGGCTGCGGGGTGCGCCGTGGAACTCGCTTTGCTGCTGCGCAGCGCCGCTCGGACAACCACGGCGAGTCAGTTCACGAGGCATGCGCGCTCCGACGCGCATGCCCACCCCGCAACCGCCCCGCCGCAGGCGCAGCCAGCAGGGGGCGAACAGCCACACTGGCCATTGCTTCGCTCGGCCTCGCGGTCGCGGCGCGAAGCGCCCGTGTTTGTTCTGACTGCTACCGACCAAGGGCAGCTGGCGCAATTGAGAAAAGCAACCACTACGTGGAGGAACCCCTTACCAGGGCACCTCCAGTGATCGATCTGAATCTCAGCTCTTGCGCTTTGCTTTGAGAGACGCCGTTTTGCGCCAGGTGTCACCCTGATCAAGACTCATGGAGCTTTCCCAGGAGAAGGAGTCTGGAGTGATCTCGAAGAAGCGGATTTTTGTGAGCACACGGTGCCCGTTAGGTAGGGTGGCGATGGCATCAAGGAGCATTTCGCCGTCCCTCCATATCCCATGCCACTCAGTAGGGACTGCTGGTTGAAGTGCCTGTAGTCCGACGATCTCCCAACGCTTTGTAGTTTCAGAATATGTTCGCAGGGTGACGAATGATGAGACTGGCGCGCCAGTCGGACCAAGCGCCTTGAAATCGTCCATGATCATCCTGCCCTCATTCAGATGAACGGCATTCCACAAGGCCGAGTAGTTGAGCGCAGGAGTTCCATCCTCCTTGTATCGCGTCGCCTCGACATTCCAATGGCCAATGAGGAAATCAAACTCCTTTGCTTCGGGTGCCGGGCCTTGAAGATAGCGCAGCACTTCTGGTGGCACGTTTTGAACTTGTGGATTGGTCATTGGAGGAAGTTGGTAGTGTGATGGAGTAAGGCCTAGCGCAATGCGTCCTGCGGTGTTGCGAGATGCTCTTCGCATGCCTTCTCTTGAACGTAGCTTGAGCCTGAGCTAGCGCCTCAAAAATTTGCAAAGACACTGGCACAAATTTACAGCAAGCCCCACACGCCCGTTTTGCACTTTCTCAGAGCCAAAGGCCGCCACCCTTCAAAACCGCGGCAAATCCGGATGCTTGATCTGCCCCCCGCGCACCAGCATCTTCCCGTACTCCGCACACCGGTTCAGCGTCGGAATCACCTTCCCCGGGTTCAACAAACCCGCTGGGTCAAACGCATGTTTGAGCCCGAACATCTGCGCGTTCTCCTCCGCAGAAAACTGCACGCACATGCTGTTGAGTTTCTCCACGCCCACACCATGCTCACCCGTCACGGTGCCGCCCATGGCCACGCTGGTCTCCAGAATCTCCGCGCCAAAAAGCTCGCAGCGGTGCAGCTGGTCGGCGTCGTTCGCGTCGAACAGGATCAGCGGATGCAGGTTGCCGTCGCCCGCGTGGAACACGTTGGCGCAGCGCAGCTGGTATTTCTTTTCCATCTCCTGGATGGCCAGCAGGATGTCGGCCAGGCGCTTGCGCGGGATGGTCGAGTCCATGCACATGTAGTCGGGGCTGATGCGGCCGCTGGCGGGGAAGGCGTTCTTTCGACCGCTCCAGAAGCGCAGGCGCTCGGCTTCGTCGTTGCTGACCGAAATGGCGGTGGCGCCTGCAGCGCGGAGCACGTCGCTCATGCGGCCGATTTCTTCCTCTACTTCTTCGGGCGTGCCATCGCTTTCGCACAGCAGGATGGCTTCGGCTGTCAGGTCGTAGCCCGCGTGCACAAAGTCTTCGACGGCGGCGGTCATGGGCTTGTCCATCATCTCCAGGCCGGCGGGGATGATGCCAGCCGCGATGACCGCGGCCACCGCGTCGCCCGCTTTGCGCACGTCGTCAAAGCTGGCCATGATGCAGCGCGCCAGCTGGGGCTTGGGGATGAGCTTGACCGTCACTTCGGTGGTCACGGCCAGCATGCCCTCGCTGCCGATCACAGCGGCCAGCAGGTCGTAGCCGGGCGCATCCAGCGCCTCGCTGCCGAACTCCACCGGCTCACCTTCCACCGTGAAGCCCTTCACCTTGAGCACGTTGTGCACCGTCAGGCCGTACTTCAGGCAATGCACGCCGCCCGAGTTCTCGGCCACGTTGCCGCCGATGGTGCAGGCGATCTGGCTGCTGGGGTCAGGGGCGTAGTAGAGGTTGTAGGGTGCCGCCGCTTCGCTGATCGCCAGGTTGCGCACGCCACACTGCACCACGGCCGTGCGGCTTTCGGGGTTGATGTCGAGGATGCGGTTGAACTTGGCCAGCGACATCGTCACGCCCAGGGCGTGGGGCATGGCGCCGCCCGACAAGCCCGTGCCTGCGCCGCGCGCCACCACGGGCACCTGCAGCCGGTGGCAGACCTGCAGCACGGCCTGCACCTCGTCATACGTTTCGGGCAGGCACACCACCAGCGGGCGCTGGCGGTAGGCGGTGAGGCCGTCGCATTCGTACGGAGTGGTGTCCTCGTTGTGCCAGAGCAGTGCGTGGGCGGGCAGCACGCGGCCCAGGGCCTGGACAACCTCGGCCTGGCGCGCGGCGCGTTCGGCGGGTGTCGGGAGCGGGGCGGAAGAAGTGGCGGTGATCATGGCCGCCACTGTAGGGGATGGGGACGGGCGGGGTGTGAGGTTTTCTGCAGGTGTTTGTGAAAAACACCGAATCGCTCACTAATTGATAGCTTCTAACGTTTGATGGACAAGCGCTGGGGCTGATTTTTGCCTGAACTTGGTGGAGGAGGGCACGGCTCGGGCGAGGGCCGCCGAGCAAGGGCCGCCCCGCAGCGAGGGCGGCGTCCCCCTTCCGGCGCAGCCGAGAGAAGGGGGAAGGCGCCAAAGGCGATTCAGGGGGATGCCTCGACTACGCCATGGTTTTGCGCAGCCACTCGGCAAACGCCGCGCATTCCCACCGGTCCATGGTGCCGGTGCGCCAGCACAGGTAGTGGGCGTGGGGGCTGGCAGTGTCGGTGTCAAACAGGCGCACCAGCGTGCCGTTCTCCAGCCACGGTGCGCCCAGCTTCAGTCGCACTAGGGCGACGCCCATGCCGGCGGCGGCGCCGTCGCACATCAGGCCGATGTCGTTGAACTGCGAGCCCTCGCTGGGCTCGGCCCAGTCGAGGCCCGTGGCAGCAAACCAGGTGCGCCAGGGCTCCAGCGGGCTGCGCAGCAGGGGCACGCCCTCCAGGTCTTCAGGGCGGTCAAAGGGGCCGTGTTCGCGCACGAACGCGGGCGAGGCCAGGGGCGTGACCACGTCGCGGGCCAGTTCTACGTGCTCCACGTCGGCATAGTGGCCGGGGCCAAAGCGCACCATCAGGTCTGCATCCTCGGCCACCACGTCCAGCAGCGGGATGGAGACCTGCAGGGCCAGGTCGATCTCGGGGTAGGCCTCGGTGAACTGGCGCAGGCGCGGGATCAGGATGGTGCGCGCAAACGTGGGTGTCACGGCCAGCTTGAGCCGCCGCCGCCCCGGCGCGGTCGCCTGGCCTGGAAAGCGCTGCAGCGCACCCAACCCCTCGCGCACATGGGCCAAGTAGGCGCTGCCCTCGGTGGTCAGCGAAAAATCGGCCCGGCCAAACAGCCGCACCCCCAGGATCTGCTCCAGCTGCTTGACCCGGTGGCTCACGGCGCTAGGCGTGACGCACAGCTCGTCGGCCGTCTGCGTCACGCTGCGCAGGCGGGCCAGGGCCTCAAAGGTCAGCAGGCACTGGATGGGCGGAATGCGCCGGGCTGCGCTGCTGAGGAAGGATGAGGACGGGGCTGCCGTGGCCATGGGGCAGAACGGGTTGGCGGGTTAGCGGAAGACGACGGTCTTGTGGCCGTTGAGCAGCACGCGGTGCTCGCTGTGCCACTTCACGGCGCGGGCCAGCACCTGGCTTTCGGTGTCGCGGCCCCGGGCCGTGAGGTCTTCCACGGTGTCGGTGTGGTCGGCGCGGGCCACGTCCTGCTCGATGATCGGGCCTTCGTCCAGGTCGGCTGTGACATAGTGGGCCGTGGCTCCGATCAGCTTCACGCCCCGGTCATGCGCCTGGTAATAGGGCTTGGCGCCCTTGAAGCTGGGCAGGAAGCTGTGGTGGATGTTGATCGCCCGTCCGGCCAACTTTTGACATAGGTCAAGAGAAAGTATCTGCATGTAACGGGCCAATACCACCAACTCGGCCCCTTCGCCCTCGATAATCTCAAGCTGCTTGGCTTCGGCCTGGGCTTTGGTGCTGCCCGTCAGCGGGATATGGTGGAACGGCACGTTGTAGCTGGCCGCCAGCTGGTAGAAGTCGCGGTGGTTGCTGATGATGGCGCGGATGTCGATGGGCAGCAGGCCACTCTTCCAGCGGAACAGCAGGTCGTTGAGGCAGTGGCCCTCCTTGCTGACCATGAGCACGGTTTTCATGGGTGCAGCTGTTGCGTGCAGGCGCCAATGCATGTTGTAGGGTTCTGCAAACGTGGCCAGGCGGGCCTTGAGCGTTGCGTGATCGTGCTGGTCGCAGGCAAACTGAACGCGCATGAAGAACAGGCCGGTGGCGTGGTCGTTGTACTGCGCGGCTTCTTCGATGTTGCCGCTGTGCTCCAGCAAAAAGCCCGAAACGGCATGCACCAGCCCCAGGCGGTCGGGGCAGGACAGGGTAAGGATGTAGGCGTTGGTCATAGCGGTGCGATTGTCGCAGCATGGCCTGAGCGCTTGTCGAACAGGGAAATCAATGACCAATCCGGGCGATGCGTCGCGTATTGTCCCCTGGCGGGGAATGCTGCTGTACCTGGTGCTGGGGGTGGCCTGGGTGTTCGTGGGCGACGCGCTGTTGGCCCGGTGGGTGAGCGACCCGGTGCTGCTCACGCGCTTTCAGACCTGGAAGGGCTGGGGCTACGTGCTGCTGACCAGTGGGCTGGCCTGGTGCCTGCTGCGCAGCATGCGCCACGCCGAAAAGGTGCGCCTGGCCATGGCCAGGGAGCTGTCGCAGATCGTGCGCCACGTGCCGGCAGGTATCGCGCGCGCGGCGCCAGACGGGCGGTTCCTGTGGGCCAACACCCGCCTGTGTGATCTGCTCGGCGCGCCGCTGGAGCGGGTATGCAGCCTGAATGTTCGCGATGTGCTGATGGCGCCCGACCGTGACCGGGTGGCTGCCCAGTTGTCGCGCCTGCTGGCGGGCGAGATCGACCACTATGTGGGTGAACACGAATGCCTGCGTCCGGGCGATGGGCGCAAGGTGGCCGTGCTGTGCACGGTAGCGCTGGTCCCCGAGGCGGATGCCGAGCCCGCCCATATGGTCTGCGTTCTGCAGGACCTGGACGAGATCAAGGCCGCCCGCGCCGCACTCAAGAACAGCGAGGCCCGCCAGCGGCTGGCCGCCACGGTGGTGGACAACACCATGGAGGGCGTGGTGGTGACCGATGCGCAAAGCCGCATCCTGTCGGCCAACGCCGCCGTCACCCGCCTGCTGGGCTATACCGAGGAAGAACTGCTGGGCCAGACGCCGCGCGTCTTCAAGTCGGGGCGGCATGACAAGGCGTTTTACGAGGCCATGTGGGGCACATTGCGCCAGACGGGCCATTGGCAAGGCGAGATCTGGAACCGCCGCAAGAACGGCGAGGTGTTTCCGGAGCACATGTCCCTGTCGGCCGTGCGCGACCCCGCCGGGCAGATCACGCACTACGTGTGCATGTTCACCGACATTTCTGAAGAAAAGGTGCAACAGCAGCGGCTGGAGTTTCTTGCGCACAACGATGCGCTCACGGGGCTTTCCAACCGCGCGTGGTTCGGCCACCAGCTGGAGCAGGCCGTGTTGGAGGCGCGCGCCAGTGGCGAGCACATCGCTGTGCTGCTGCTCAACCTCGACCGTTTCAAGGACGTGAACGACAGCTACGGCCATGCCACCGGTGACGAGGTGCTCAAGCACATCGCGCGGCAGGTGCAGTCGGCCTTGCGGCCGGGCGACGTGATGGGACGGCTGGCGGGCGACGAGCTGGCCGTGGTGGCGCGCCACCTGCGCCATGCCGACGGCGCCGCTGCCGTGGCGCGGCACCTGATCACGGCCGTGGCCGAGCCCTGGCGTTCGCCCGATGGCTTTGAAGTGGTGGCGGGTGTGAGTGTGGGCATCTGCATGTTCCCTGAGCACGCGAACACCACCGAGCTGCTGCTGCAGGGCGCCCATGCGGCGGTCTATGGCGCCAAGGCGCGCGGCCGGGGGGCGTGGTGCTTCTTCCACGAGGCGATGACCCAGGCTGCGCGCGAGCGGCTGGCGCTGGAGTCGCGCCTGCGCCTGGCGCTGGCGCAGGGCCACCTGCAGATGTACTACCAGCCGCAGGTGGACATTGCCACCGGCCACATCCAGGGCGCCGAGGCGCTGGTGCGCTGGAACGACCCGGTGGAGGGCCTGATCTCGCCCGCGCGCTTCATTCCGGTGGCCGAAACCTCGGGCGTCATTGGCCCGCTGGGCGAATGGGTGCTGCACGAGGTTTGCCGCCAGGGCCAGGCCTGGCGCCAGGCAGGCCTGCCCGACCTCACGCTCGCCGTGAACGTGTCGCCGCGCCAGTTCCACCTGACGGATCTGGCCGGTTGCGCGTCGGGCGCGCTGGCCGATTCGGGCTTTCCGCCCGAGCTGCTGGAGCTGGAGATCACCGAAACCGCCCTGGCCGAGCGCACCGAAGAGGCGCGCCAGGTGCTGATGCGCCTGCGCGCGCTGGGCCTGCGCATTGCGGTGGATGACTTTGGCACAGGGTATTCGTCGCTCGCGCAGCTCAAGCGCTTTCCGATTGATGTGCTCAAGATCGACCAGGGTTTCATCCGCGACATTCCGCAAAGCGAGGACGACATGGCCATCAGCGCCGCCATCATCGCCATGGGGCACAGCATGGGGCTGTCGGTGCTGGCCGAAGGGGTGGAGACCGACGGTCAGTTGGCCTTCCTGCGAGAGCGGGGCTGTGATGCGTACCAGGGCTACCTGTGCAGTCGGCCCGTGCCCGCCGATGACTTCGCAGCGCTGCTGCGGGCACAGCCCGTGACTGTGGCACCGTAGGTCACGGTGCTGGGCGCGCCGGGCGCCACTTCTCACGCAGTTCTGCACAGGCATCGCGGGGTGGCAGGGCAGGGGTTTCAATCACCGCTTCCGCGTCGCCTGGTTTGTTTGCTCCATATTTGATAGCTGTTTGCGCTTTACCAGATTGCGCTAGGGCCACTTTTGACACCAAACCGGCTGGCCAGTGGGTGGGCACTCCCAGGCTGCTCAGCACATGACCGCCCCCGGCCACCAGCAGCACCGTCTGCCCGGGGCGCAGGGCCTGCTGGGCGGTGCGCGCCATGCTCGCGTCGCGGGCGATCTGGATGCGGGCCATGGGGGCAATTTGCGATTCCGGCAGCAGGCCGCAGTGGCCCTCGCGCAGCGCCTGGTGTTGCTGTGCCAGTGCGGGGGCGGGCAGGTGCTGGTCCCAGCGGGCCTCGCCCATCGCGGCGCGCATCTGGGCGCGCGGCAGGTTGCCACCCAGCACCGGCACGCCAGCGGCCACGGCGGCCATCACCACGGGGCCATAGGCCTTCCACGGCCAGGCGGCGTCGTTCCATTGAAGGGCGGCCTGGGCCTGGGCGTCGGTGGCGTCGCGCGGCAGGGCCTGCGTGCTGTGGCCGCTCTCGGCCATCTCCATCACCACGGCCGCCAACTGGCCTTTTGCGGCCAGCCACAACACGGTCTCGCGCTGCAGGCGCTGGTGGTCGGGCGCATCGTGCTGTTCGCCGAGCAACAGCACATCGGTGGGGAGCAGGGCCTGCAGGCGGTCGGGCCACGCAGCGAGTGGTGTGCTGGGGGGCGTGGTGCCCGTGCTGGCACAGCCTGCCAGTGCTCCCGTGGCTATCAGGGCTCCGGCCAGCAGCAGGCGGGCACAGAGGTGGGTGTCGGATGATCGTTGCATGGCGCCATGCTACGCGGGTGAGACTTGACCCAGGTCAAGAGTCGGCGCAAGCTCGGTGCCTACACTGCCCTGCATGCGCACCAAGCCCA
Organism: Acidovorax sp. SRI_002; assembly: GCF_057586455.1. Classification (NCBI taxonomy): domain Bacteria; kingdom Pseudomonadati; phylum Pseudomonadota; class Betaproteobacteria; order Burkholderiales; family Comamonadaceae; genus Acidovorax; species Acidovorax sp. SRI_002. Next base: position 48,140 of record NZ_JBYCZW010000006.1, read on the forward strand.
CCCTGTCCACCAAGCTCCTGGCCATGGGCGCGGGTTTTTTGCTGGTGGCGCTGGCCTCCATCAGCCTCACGCTGTGGGTGACCTGGAAGCTCGAAGGCGGCGCCGCCGCTGTCAACGAGGCCGGCCGCCTGCGCATGAACATGCTGCGCATGGTGCTGGTGCTGCAGACCGAACCCACCGAGGCGGTGCAAGAGCGAGCCCGCCTGTTCGATGCCAGCCTGGACCTGCTGCGCACGGGCGACCCCTCACGCCCGCTGTTTGTGCCCTGGAGCGACGAGACCCGCTCGCGCTTCGAGGCCATACGCACCCAGTGGGCCCAGGCGCGCAGCGGCTGGGTGACCACGTTGCCCCCCGATCGCGCGCAGACCTTGGCGCAAGCCGATGCGTTTGTGCAGCAGGTCGATGGTTTTGTGGATGCCATCGAGATCCAGATTGCGGGCTGGACGGCGGCGCTGCACCTGTTCCAGCTGTTCATGATGGCGCTGGCCATTGTTGCCGCCGTGACCTTCATGGCCGCAAGCTATCTGCTGGTCATCAACCCCGTGGCGCGCCTGCAGCAGGCCCAGGCCCGGCTGCGCCAGGGCGAGCTCGGCACCCGCCTGCCGGTGGATACGGATGACGAGTTCGGCCAGCTGTCGGCGGGCTTCAACCTCATGGCGCACGCATTGCAGGCATCGCACGACGACCTGGAACACAAGGTGGTGGAGAAAACCGCCAGCATCGCCGTGCAGAACCAGCGCCTCGCCGCGTTGTATGAGGTGAGCGCGCTGGCTTCCACCGCCAGCAGCCTGGAGCTGCTGGCCCAGGGCTTTGTGCAGCAGATCCGGCGCGTGGCCGGGGCCGATGCGGCGGCGGTGCGCTGGTCCAACGAGGCCAATGAACGTTATGTGCTGCTGGCCGGTGACGGCCTGCCCCGCACCATGGCCGAGGGCGAGCACTGCCTGCACACCGGCACCTGCCTGTGCGGCCAGCCCCAGGCCCAGGCGCGCACGCGGGTGATTCCCATCACGCCATCAACTACCGTCGCCTTGCCACATTGCCGCGAGGCGGGTTTTGAAACCATGGTGACCATCCCGGTGCAGATGCAGCAGCGCTTGCTGGGTGAGGTGGACCTGTTCTTCCGCTCGCCCATTGAGCTGACCGATGAACTGCGCGATTTGCTAGAAGCCATGACGCGCCACCTGGCCAGCGCCATGGAAGGCCTGCGCGCCACAGCCCTGGAGCGCGAAGCCGCCGTGGCCGAAGAGCGCAGCATGCTGGCGCGCGAGCTGCACGACTCCATCGCCCAGTCGCTGGCCTTCCTCAAGATCCAGACGCAGCTGCTGCGCGACGCCGTGAACCGTGGCGACGAGGCCAAACGCGACCGCAGCATCAGCGAGCTGGATGTCGGCGTGCGCGAGTGTTATTCCGACGTGCGCGAGCTGCTCGTGCACTTTCGCACCCGCACCAACGACGAGGATATTGAATCGGCCCTGCGCGCCACGTTGTCCAAGTTCGAGCACCAGACCGGCATGGCCACCACGCTGGGCATGGTGGGCCATGGCCTGCCGCTGGCGCCCGATTTGCAGATCCAGGTGCTGCACATGGTGCAGGAAGCGTTGTCGAACGTGCGCAAGCATTCGGGCGCCACGCGGGTGGACCTGCTCGTGCACCGGCATCCGCGCTGGCGCTTTGAGGTGCAGGACAACGGCAAGGGCTTCGACGTGGCCACCGTGCCGCCCGATTCGCTGCATGTGGGCCTGGGCATCATGCGCGAGCGTGCCCACCGCGTGGGTGCCGTGCTGCAGGTTGAATCCACCCCGGGCCAGGGCACCCGCGTGTGCATCGAGCTGCCCACGGTGACCGCTGCCACCACCATGCCCTCCCAGTCTGCATCTCCGTCCGCAGCGGCCATAGCCCCCCAAGGCGCGGCTTCTGGCGAAGAACTCACACCCGCCGTGGCCGCAGGCCGGGTGGCCACCACCGCATGACCATCACCACCGCCATCCCCTTGGCCCCCCCCGCCGGTGTGGGCCACCAACCCTCCGCAGAGCCGCCTGTGACGCTGCTGGTGGTGGACGACCACACGCTCTTCCGCCGGGGGCTGATTGCACTGTTGGGGCAGGACGCGGGCCTGCTGGTGGTGGGCGAGGCGGGCGATGCCGCCGAGGCCCTGCGCCTGGCGCCGCAGCTGTTGCCCCAGGTGATCTTGCTGGACAACCACCTGCCCGGCGTGATGGGCGTGGACGCCATCCGGGGCCTGCGCGAAGTCTCGCCCTCCTCGCGCGTGCTCATGCTCACCGTCAGCGAAGACGGGCAGGACCTGGCCGCCGCACTGCGCAACGGCGCGCAGGGCTACCTGCTCAAGACCATCGACGGCGATCTTTTGGCCCAGGCCATCCGCCGCGCGGCCCGGGGCGAGCCCGTGGTGAGCCCCGAACTCATGGGCAAACTGGTGGCCGCGTTCCAGTCGCAAGGGGTGGCCGAAGCAGCAGCGCTCATCGCCCCAGCCGGGCCCGCCGGGGCGGGGGCGTCCACGCAGCCGCCCGAGGCTGCCAACAACGGCGCCGCGCCCCTGTCCCCGCGTGAGGAAGACGTGCTGCGCGAGATCGCGCGCGGTGCCAGCAACAAGGAAATCGCGCGCGCACTCGACATCGCCGAGACCACGGTCAAGATCCATGTGCAGCACATCCTGCGCAAGCTGGGCCTGAGTTCGCGCGTGCAGGCGGCGGTCTACGCATCGGACCGCCAGCGCTAGCGTGCAACACCACACTAGTAGGAGTAGCGCGGCAGTGCAACCGCCGTGGTCGGCCAGGGATTTGTCGCTGACCACCCTGCGCGCGAGCCGGTGCACCTGCACAAGCGCGCCCTGCGCGAGGCCCGGCGCATGAAGCCGTCACGCCCGCTACATCGCCAATCGCACATAGCGCGTCGCCCATAGCGCATAGGGCCTGTCGTCATGCAACCCCTGGGGGTGGGGCGCAGCGCGGGGGAACTTCATAGACTTCTTTCCAGTGTTCTACCTGCCACTGGCCAACGGCCGCATTGCTGAGGAAGCCTTTGATGTCCCCCGAACAAATCCATCTTGTTCGCCAGAGCTTTGCGCAGGTTGCTCCTGTCGCCGCGAAGGCGGGTGCGCTGTTCTACGCCAAGCTGTTCGCCCGCGACCCCGCTATCAGCGGGCTGTTTGCCTCGTCCGACATGAACGAACAGGCGCGCAAGCTGCTGGACATGATCGGCAGCGCCGTGCGCATGCTCGGCCAACCCGAGCAGCTGGACGCCGCACTGCGCGCACTTGGCAAACGGCACGCGGGCTATGGCGTCGAGGCCGCGCACTACGACACAGTGGGCGCGGCGCTGCTCGACACACTGGCCGAAGCACTTGGAGGCGCCTTCAACCCCGCCACGCGCGAGGCATGGGGTGCCTTATATGCCCACGTGGGCACCACCATGCGGGCGGGGGCCGCAGGGGCGTAGCGTGGCAGCGTGGGCGGTTTGCTTGCCCAGGTGACCGATCCTTGTCTGGTTGCACGCCCCGGGGCATGATGCTTTTGTCAGCACCCGGTGCCGGGGCGCTGGCCCCCATCGATACAGGAGCAACAACGCATGAAAATCACCTCCTTGCGCCGCTTCGGCGCAGCCGCAAGCCTGGCAGCAGTCTCCCTTGCTACCGTCTTCGCCTCTGTCACTGCCATGGCCGACACCACCAAGCCGCTGCTGTTCAAGATCGTTACGGTCAAGGACGATGTCATCGTTGCCGTGCCGCCGGACGAGGCCGGTGCCCCGCGCCCCGAAGCCGCCGCCATTGGCCAGGCCCTGGCCGCCAAAGGCGCGCTCACCTTCTGGCAATACGCGACACGCAAGGCAGCCGACGGCGCACTGGAAATGGCCCCCCGGGCCAAGATCAGCGTGCTGGCGCACGACAGCCTGCGCGTTGAGCCCTACACACCAGCGGTGCGGGTTGTGCCGATGCCGTAGTGGCGCTTGGCTGACCTGGGAGTGTGGGCAGCAGAAGGAGCACCGGCTGCAACGCGCGATAAACCGGTCTCGCGCGGTACTGCCTCCTGCGCCCAGGGGCCCGCTCTGGGCTTGTCGGAAGCACCACGCGATCCTCGGTTTTCGCACGTTTCGCTTCGATGCCTTCTGCCGCCCACACTCCTAGCTGGACCTGCCCTGATCGGGCTGAAAAAGCCGAAGGGAGCGAAGCCCGGGTGTTTCTTCATGAAGCCCCTTTTGAACGGGCTCTTACCCTCGCTCCACCGGAGGCTCCTCAACGGGGCGCCAGCAGTCGGGCTTGCAGCTCCAGCCGGTTTTGCACCTCCAGCCGTGTGTAAATCTGGCGGCGGTGGTAGGTGGCGGTGTTGGCGCTGATCCCCATGCGTTCGGCAATCTGCGCCTCTGGCAGGCCCCGCGCCAGCCAGTAGGCCAGCTCGTGCTGGCGCTGCGGCAGCCCCAGCGCGCGCAGCGCGGGCAGCAGGTGCGCCACGCGCGGCACCCGGTGGGTGATCTGAATGCCCACCGCCTGGCCTTCGCCCGCTGCGGCGGCCATCTGCGTGGCGCGCAGGCTGAACCAGCCGCTGGCGTTGTGCAGGTCCAGCTGGGGCAACGCAGGCGCGGGGCCACTGCGGCTGTCACCGCTGCGGCCCGAAAATTGCAGGCGCTGCAGCAGCATGTCCAACTTTGGCGGCAGCTCAGAGCGGCGGTGCCAGCTCGGCCCAAAGGCCAACGCCATCAGCAGATCCGATTGTTGGGACGTCCATACCAGTCTTCCTTGGGGCGTGACTACCAGCATGGCACTGTCGTGTACCACGCTGTCCTGCGCGTCCAGCTCGCCCGGTTGCAGAATCCGCGCCAGCCACGGCTCCATCCGTCCAAACATCGCCACGTCGTCCACGTTAAAGCGTGACGAGGCGGCGCTGCGATACAGCTTGAGCGCACCCAAGCCAGCACCCTGCGGCGTGCGCAACACGAGGCTCAGGCAGTCAAACACCTCGGCGGGCCGCAACGCTAAGTTGTAGAAATCGCTGCGCAACAGCTCGCTGATGGGCACCGCCAGAAGCTGCTCCAGCACTTGCGGCCCATGGTCAAAGCGCACCGCCTCGGCAAAGTGGTGAGCGCTGCGGCGAATCACCTTGCGTTCGCTGGCTATTACCTGTGGCTCGAAGTAGGTGTGCATGGTGTCCCTCGCGATCGACGGCTCGACATACGCATCCAGCCCAACGTCGCCGCCTGGATAGAAATAGCAACCCGAGTCAAAGCCAATGAGGTGATGCAACTCATGCAAAACGGGCTCGATGAGCTGGGGCCCGTTGAAGTCAAGGCCAGCCATCTGCTGCAAGCGCGCAATGGCCTGCTGCTGAATTCGGGTGAGGGACATGAAGTGGTGTGTTTGTTTACTGCATCGCTTCAACGCAATGCGCGTGCCCCAACGTAGCACATCGAAAGTGTCGTTTCCCAACCCCTGGGGGTGGGGCGCTGCGCAGGAGGGCTCCATAAACTTCTTTTCAGCCCAACCCCCTTCTATCGAAAGCTTTCATGCTCCCGATTAGATAGCACGCGCTGAAAAACGCATCCACCCCGACCACGCCATGAAGAGAACGCACGTTGCCTGCCTGTCCCAGTTCCCGCACTGGCCGCCACCTGCTTGGGGGACCACCCTTCGCGGTGGTCTCCAATGCGCATCAAAAAATAGCTATCAGCGCTTTCCAGATGAGCGCCCGAGCCGGGTTTTTACTGAAATTTTCAGAGTGTCAACCCACCGACCTCGCCCACTTCGTTGAAAACACCATGAAGAAATACCTTGTACTTCTAGCTGCGGGCCTCCTTCAGGCGGGCGCCAGCGCCACCACCACTTACCACTTCACCAGCGCTTCCTACAAAACGCCGATCTTCAATCACACCGACAACTGCGCTAGCGGCACCTGCGCCGACTTCACCGCAGCCATGGCGCATTCGGGTAGTTTCACCTTGAACACCAAGCTCGGTCCCAATCTAGTGCACGTCGATGTCTCCAGCGACATGACAAGCTATTCCTTCAGCGACGGTACGACCCCTGTGTTTGCCAGCAAAGGTATTCAAGAACGGCTGATGTCCGCCTTTGTCTCAACCGATGCAGTGGGGAACATCACCGCCAGCGATATCGTCGTCATGCGCTGGCAAACCGCCAACCATCTTGCCGGTGGACGGCTTGACAGCATTACGGTGGGCGCTGTCAGCTACGCCAACGGGATTTGCAATGCCGTAAGCAGCCCAGGCAGGTGCACCCAAGTGGTTGGTGATGCATCTACCAGCCAAGCCGCCATAGGCCCTGGAGGCCCCGGCTGGAACCCTGTGGGCGCCGCCATTGCGTCGGTGCCAGTTGACAACCCCTTTGCGTTGCTACTCACCGGAATCGGCGTCATCGGCCTGACCTTGCGATGCAGGCAGAAGCTGGCGACTGTCCGTCTGCATCCGTGATGAGCACTGCCCCCTCAACCGTGGGCCAGTCGTAGGCGTGACATCGATGCCCACACTCGATGAATGGGGCTTGCTGCTGATGGCCTTCCTGGTGCGGCGCGCAGGCTGGTGGCAGGTGCGGCGCCGCATCCACTCCGTCTACGTTGCTGCCAATACCATGAAGAAATACCTTGCACTCCTGGCTGCGGCCTTTCTCAAAACCAGCGCCTGGGCGGCCACTTACACCTTTACCGGCCCCACCTACGTCAGCCTGCTGGACTACACGGCACCCTGCGCCGCCGGTAACTGCGTCAACTTCAGCACGGTCATGCGGCAAACGGGCCACTTCACCACCAACCAGCCGCTGCCCGCCAACCAGGTCAGTCTCGACATTGCACCCCTCATCACCTGGTACGACTTCAACGATGGCGTGACCAGCTACAGCATGAACGGCCTCAACACTCGGTTGGCCAAAGCCCATGTTTCTACCAACGCAGCAGGCGAGATTGTTGATAACGACATGGTTTTTCTGTGGTGGCAAACCGGCAGCCATGGCGTGGGCGACCGATTGAGCTACATGTCGGTCAACTTTGCCAGCTACTTCAACCGCCCCTGCGTTTCCCTGAGCAGCCCCGACATCTGCCATAGCTACGCTGACGACGGCGCCACCAGCCACGGCTTTGCCCATGGCAGTGGTGGCTGGACGAGCGACGTCCCCGTGGTGGGGCCGGGTGGGGCGCAGTCCGTACCCGTGGACAACCCGTTTGCCCTGGTGCTGACAGCCGTCGGCTTGCTGGGGCTGGCCTTGCGTGGGCGGCAGAAGTTGCTCTTGAAAAGATAGCTGATTGCGCTTTCCAGATAAACGCTGGAGGCAAATTTTTTATCCACCCCTCAGCCCTTCCATTTTGCGCACTGGGCGACAAATCACCATGAAAAAATACCTTGTATTCCTGGCTGCGGCCCTTCTTCAGGCGGGCGCCTGGGCTGTCACGTACACCTACACGGGCTCCGCCTATACAGCCCCCACCCTGACCAACCACGCCGGTCCCGGATGTCCGATCGGGGCCTGCGGTGACTTCACCACGTCCATGTCGCAGTACGGGACCTTCACCACTGTTTCCCCGCTGCCCCCAAACTTCAACGGCAATATCGCACCGCTCATCACCGGTTTCAACTTCAACGACGGACTAACAACCTACTCCAGCGTGGATCCAAACACGACGCTGACGTCAGCCATCGGATGGACTGACGCAAGTGGTGCGTTGGTCGGCGCGGGTCTGAATTTCCAGCGCTGGCACACGAGTGCCCCGCATAACATTGGCGACCGCGTAGACCAAATGGTTCTGGAGCAAGGCGCTTACAGGAATAGTCCGTGCAATGTAGTCACCACACCACCCGGGGGCGACGTGTGCAATGCGGTTTCTTTTGATGCTTCCAGCAGTAATGTCTTTGGCGTCCCCAGCGCTTCCGGCACGTGGACCGCTATTGGTATCCCGCCAATGGGGGGCGTTACCTCTGTCCCCACGCTCAGCGAATGGGGTCTGATGATGCTGGCGTGCCTGTTGGCAGCGCTTGGCCTGCGTCAGCGACGCAAGCTCTGATCTGATCTGATCTGATCTGATCTGATCTGATCTGATCTGAGTTTCATTCGCTACTGCCGCTCCTGCGAGCAGCCCAGGCGGTGGTTCTTTTATCCTTCAAGAGCTTCCCCGATCAGCGGTGGGAAAACCGTTCTGGCCCGTTGAGTCCCGGGTCGGTGACATCGGTGCCCCAGGCGAATGGGTTCGTTGCTGCTGATCTGCGCTGCGCCAAACAGCGGCAGGTACGACGGCAACCCGCCGCCGCCCGTGGGTTACGTTGTGAGCACGCTTAGTTTCTGGTACCGCTGAACGCAGCCTTCTTGCCAGTTTGCGCATGCCGCGCAGTAGCGGCCGCAGTGCCGCACCATAGTTCTTTCGAACGATGCGCCCAAGCCGCGCACTAGTCCTTCTGCCGCCCCCCGTGCTGGTCGAGCGAAGGATGTGCAAAGGCCGCTGCAAACGCGACCATTCCTCTCATGCAAAAAGAGAGGAACCGCGCAATGGCACATACCCCTTTGCCCCCGGGCGACAGCCCACAGCGCACCCGCCAGGCCTGGTCGGTGCTGATCGTCAGCACCTTCGCTTTCACGGTCTGTTTCATGGTGTGGATGATGTTCGGCGTTATCGGCATCCCTATCAAGAAAATGCTGAACCTGAACTCCACGCAGTTCGGGTTGCTCATGTCCATGCCTGTGCTCACGGGCTCGCTGGTTCGGGTGCCGTTGGGCATCTGGACCGACAAGTTCGGCGGCCGCATCGTGATGGCCGCCGTGATGGCCACCACCGTGCCCGCCATCTGGCTGATGGGCTACGCCACGGAATACTGGCACTTCCTCACCATCGGCCTGTTTGTGGGCTTGGCGGGGGGCTCGTTCTCGGTGGGCACGCCCTATGTGGCGCGCTGGTTCCCCAAGCACCGCCAGGGCACGGCCATGGGGGTGTATGGCGCGGGCAACTCGGGTGCGGCGGTGAACAAGTTCGTGGCCCCGGTGCTGCTGGTGGCCTTTGGCTGGACCATGGTGCCGCAGGTGTATGCGGCCATCATGCTCGGCACGCTGGTGCTGTTCTGGTTGTTCAGCTACAGCGACCCGGCCCACCTGGTGCCCAGCAACGTCAAGTTCACCGACCAGCTCAAGGCGCTGAAGGACCCCAAGGTCCTCAAGTACTGCCAGTACTACAGCATCGTGTTTGGCGGCTATGTGGCGCTGTCGCTGTGGATGGTGCAGTACTACGTGGGCGAATTTGGCCTCGACATTCGCGTGGCGGCACTGCTGGCCGCGTGCTTCTCGCTGCCCGGCGGTGTGCTGCGCGCCATCGGCGGCATGCTGTCTGACAAGTACGGCGCCCACAGCGTGACCTGGTGGGTGATGTGGGTGAGCTGGATCTGCCTGTTTTTGCTGAGCTATCCGCAGACCGACTTCACCATCGTCACAGTCAACGGCCCCAAGACCTTTCACATCGGCCTGAATGTGTACCTGTTCACGGGCCTCATGTTTCTGCTGGGCATTGCCTGGGCCTTTGGCAAGGCCAGTGTCTTCAAGTACATCAGCGACGACTACCCCCAGAACATCGGTGCCATCAGCGGCATCGTGGGCTTGGCCGGTGGCATGGGCGGCTTCATCCTGCCCATCCTGTTCGGCGCGCTGATGGACCTCACCGGCATCCGCTCCAGCGCTTTCATGCTGATGTACGGCGTGGTGTGGGTCTCGCTCATCTGGATGTACTTCACCGAAGTGCGCCGCACCGATCTGATGGCCACGCAGGCAGCACCGGCTGGCCGCTGAACTTTCACTTTCCAAGGAAACACCATGTCTGCCACACCCGCCAGTAGGCGCCAGGGGCGTCTGCTCACCCTCTGGGCTCCTGAGGACAAATCGTTCTGGGAGCGCGAAGGCGAAGCCATCGCCAAGCTCAACCTGTGGATCTCGGTGCCCGCGCTGTTCCTGGCCTTTGCCATCTGGCAGGTCTGGAGCGTGGTCGCCGTGAGCCTGCCCGGCCTCGGATTCAAGTATTCGACCAACCAGCTGTTCTGGCTGGCCGCAGCGCCCGCGCTCAGCGGCGCCACGCTGCGTATCTTCTATTCGTTCATGGTGCCGCTGGTGGGTGGACGCCGCTGGACGGCGATCTCCACTGCCAGCTTGCTGATCCCTGCGATTGGCATCGGCTTTGCGGTGCAAGACAACACCACGACCTATCCCACCATGCTCATCCTGGCGCTGCTGTGCGGCCTGGGCGGCGGCAACTTCAGCTCCAGCATGGCCAACATCAGTTTCTTCTTTCCGAAGGAGCGCAAGGGCTCAGCGTTGGGCGTGAATGCAGGCCTGGGTAACTTGGGCGTTTCGGTGGTGCAGTTTCTGAGCCCGCTGGTCGTCACGGCCGGCATCTTCGGCATCTTCGGTGGCGAAGGCCAGACCATCGTCAAGAACGGCCAGACCGTGCAGGTGTGGACGCAGAACGCCGCATTCATCTGGGTGCCATGGATTGCGCTGACGGCGCTGGCCGCCTGGTTCGGCATGAACGACATTGCCGATGCCAAGGCCTCCTTTGCCGCGCAGGCCGCCATCTTCAAGCGCAAGCACAACTGGCTGATGTGCGTGTTGTACCTCGGCACCTTCGGCTCGTTCATCGGCTATGCAGCGGGCTTTCCGCTGCTCATCAAGAGCCAGTTCCCTGGCATCAACCCGCTGGCCTACGCCTGGCTGGGCCCGCTGGTGGGCGCCGTGATCCGCCCCTTTGGTGGTTGGCTGGCCGACAAGCTCGGTGGTGCGCGTGTCACGCTGTGGAATTTCATCGTCATGGCCGTGGCCGTGATGGGTGTGACGTTCTTCCTGCCCTCCGGTGGCCCTGGCGGCAACGAAGGCCAGTTTGCCGGTTTCTTCGTGTGCTTCCTGGTGCTGTTCCTCACCACCGGCATCGGCAACGGCTCGACCTTCCGCATGATCCCCGTGATCTTCCTGACCGAAGCCATGCGCGGAGTGGACAAGCACAACGCCGCCGCTGTGGCCAGCGCCAACAAGGAGGGCAACACCCTGGGCGCGGCCACGCTGGGCTTCACCGCCGCCATGGCCGCCTACGGCGGGTTCTTTATCCCCAAGAGCTATGGCAGCTCCATCGCGCTGACCGGCAGCCCCCACGCCGCACTGTGGACGTTCTTCGCCTTCTATCTCGTTTGCATCGTGATCACCTGGTGGACCTACGCACGCAAGCACGCCGAGATGCCTTGCTAGTCAACCCCAGAACAGAAATCAGAAAAGGAGCCCTTCGATGAGCCATTTCCTCGATCGCCTTTCGTACTTCTCGCAGCCCCGCGAGACCTTTGCCCAAGGCCATGGCGAAACCAACGGTGAAGACCGCACCTGGGAAGACGCCTACCGCGACCGCTGGGCGCACGACAAGATCGTGCGCAGCACCCACGGCGTGAACTGCACGGGCTCCTGTTCGTGGAAGATCTACGTCAAGGGCGGCATCGTGACCTGGGAAACCCAGCAGACCGACTACCCCCGCACCCGCCCTGATCTGCCCAACCATGAGCCCCGTGGCTGCGCACGCGGCGCCAGCTACAGCTGGTACCTGTACAGCGCCAACCGCGTGAAGTACCCCATGGTGCGTGGCCGCCTGCTCAAGCACTGGCGCGCCGCCATCGCCCTGGCCAAGAGCCCGGTGGACGCCTGGGCCAGCATCGTCGAGAACGATGCCTCCAAGCGCGAATGGCAAAAGCAGCGCGGCCTGGGCGGCTTTGTGCGCAGCACCTGGGAAGAAGTCAACCAGATGATCGCTGCGGCCAACGTGTACACCATCAAGAAGCACGGGCCCGACCGCATCATTGGCTTCTCACCCATCCCGGCGATGTCGATGATTTCGTACGCTGCAGGCAGCCGCTACCTCAGCCTGATGGGCGGCGTGTGCATGAGTTTTTACGACTGGTACTGCGACCTGCCTCCCAGCAGCCCGCAGACCTGGGGCGAGCAGACCGACGTGCCCGAGTCGGCCGACTGGTACAACAGCTCGTACATCATTGCCTGGGGCTCCAATGTGCCCCAGACGCGCACGCCCGATGCGCACTTTTTGACCGAGGTGCGCTACAAGGGCACCAAGGTGGTGTCCATAACGCCCGACTACTCCGAAGTCGCCAAGCTGGGCGATCTGTGGATGCACCCCAAGCAGGGCACCGACGCCGCCGTAGCCATGGCCATGGGTCATGTGATCCTCAACGAGTTCTACTTCAAGGAAGGTGGCAAGGGCCGCAGTGCGTACTTTGACGACTACGCGCGCCGCTACACCGACCTGCCGCTGCTGGTGGTGCTCAAGGAAAAAACGCTGCCCGATGGCCGCACGGTGATGGTGCCCGACCGTTATGTGCGCGCCAGCGATTTCCCAGGCCAGCTTGACCAGTCCAACAACCCCGACTGGAAGACTGTGGGCTACGACGAGCTGGGCCAGGTCACGCTACCCAATGGTTCCATCGGCTTTCGCTGGGGGGCGGACGGCCGCCCCGACCAGGGCCTGTGGAACCTGGAGAACAAGGAAGCACGCACCGGCAACACCGTCCAGCTCAAGCTGTCGGTGATCGAAGATGGCGAGCAGGCCCACGACATTGCCGATGTCGCCTTCCCGTACTTTGGCGGCGTGGCAACGCCCAACTTCACGGCCAACGAACAAGGTGGCGACGTGATGGTGCGCCGCGTGCCGGTGTCCCACCTGGAGCTGGCCGGGCACGAAGCCCAGGGCCGCGTGATGGTAGCTACCGTGTTCGACCTGCTGGCGGGCAACTACGGCATTGACCGAGGCCTACCGGGCGAAGAGGCCGGTGGCGGTTACGACGCCGACCGCCCCTACACCCCCGCCTGGCAAGAGGCCATCACCGGCGTGCCGCGCGAGCAGATCATCACCGTGGCGCGCCAGTTTGCCGACAACGCGCACAAGACCCAGGGCAAGTCCATGGTGATCATCGGCGCGGCCATGAACCACTGGTACCACAGTGACATGAACTACCGGGGCATCATCAACATGCTGATGCTGTGCGGCTGTATTGGCCAAAGCGGTGGCGGCTGGGCGCACTATGTGGGCCAGGAAAAGCTGCGCCCACAGACAGGCTGGACGGCGCTGGCCTTTGCGCTGGACTGGATCCGTCCACCCCGCCAGATGAACAGCACCAGCTTCTTCTACGCCCACACCGACCAGTGGCGCTACGAGAAGCTGGGCATGGAGGAAATCCTCTCGCCCCTGGCTGACAAGAAGGCCTACCACGGCGCACAGATCGACTACAACGTGCGCGCCGAGCGCATGGGCTGGCTGCCATCAGCGCCCCAGCTCAAGACCAACCCCATGCAGGTGGCCAAGGATGCAGCTGCAGCGGGTATGGACGCGAAGGATTACGTCGTCAAGTCTCTGAAGGACGGCACGCTCACGATGAGCTGCGAGGACCCGGACCATCCGTCCAACTGGCCGCGCAACATGTTCGTGTGGCGCTCCAACATCCTGGGCTCGTCGGGCAAGGGGCATGAATACTTCCTCAAGCACCTGCTGGGCACCACCCACGGCGTGCAGGGCAAGGACCTGGGCAAAGACGAGGCCAAGCCTGAGGAAGTGCAGTGGCACACCAACGCACCCGAAGGCAAGCTGGACCTGCTGGTCACGCTCGACTTCCGCATGAGCACGACCTGCCTGTATTCGGACATCGTGCTGCCCACGGCCACCTGGTATGAGAAGAACGACCTCAACACCAGCGACATGCACCCCTTCATCCACCCGCTGTCCACGGCGGTGGACCCTGCCTGGCAGGCCAAGAGCGACTGGGAAATCTACAAGGGTTTCGCCAAGGCTGTGAGCGAGGTCAGCGTGGGCCACCTGGGCGTGGAAAAGGACGTGGTGCTTACACCCATCATGCACGACACGGCGGGTGAAATGGCCCAGCCCTACGGCGTGCGCGACTGGAAGCGGGGCGAGTGCGAACTGATCCCCGGCAAGACGGCGCCGCAGGTCACCGTTGTCGAGCGCGACTACCCCAACCTCTACAAGCGCTTCACCGCCCTGGGCCCCTTGATGGACAAGGCAGGCAACGGCGGCAAGGGCATCGGCTGGAACACGCAGACCGAAGTCGGCCAACTGGGCGACCTGAACGGCCGCGTGAAGGAAGAGGGCGTGACGCAGGGCATGCCCCGCATCGTGACCGACATCGACGCCACCGAAGTGGTGATGATGCTGGCGCCCGAAACCAACGGCCACGTGGCCTGCAAGGCCTGGGAAGCCCTGGGCAAGCAGACTGGGCGCGACCACGTGCACCTCGCGCTGCACCGCGAAGACGAGAAGATCCGCTTCCGCGATATCCAGGCGCAGCCGCGCAAGATCATCAGCTCGCCCACCTGGTCCGGTCTGGAAAGCGAAAAGGTCAGCTACAACGCCGGCTATACCAACGTGCACGAGTACATCCCATGGCGCACCCTCACGGGCCGCCAGCAGTTCTACCAAGATCACCCGTGGATGCGTGACTTTGGCGAAGGCTTCGTGAGCTACCGCCCACCCGTGCACCTCAAGACGCTGGAAGAAGTGGAAGGCAAGAAGCCCAACGGCAACCGCGAGATCGCGCTCAATTTCATCACGCCGCACCAGAAGTGGGGCATCCACAGCACGTACAGCGACAACCTGATGATGCTCACGCTGAACCGGGGTGGCTCGGTGGTGTGGCTGAGCGAGGACGACGCGAAGGTCGCTGGCATCGTGGACAACGACTGGGTCGAACTCTTCAACGCCAACGGCGCGATTGCAGCCCGTGCGGTGGTGAGCCAGCGCGTGAACCCCGGCATGGTGATGATGTACCACTCGCAAGAGAAGATCATCAACACCCCCGGTTCCGAGATCACCGGCACGCGCGGCGGCATCCACAACTCGGTCACGCGCATTGTGCTCAAGCCCACCCACATGATTGGCGGCTATGCGCAGTTGAGCTACGGCTTCAACTACTACGGAACCATTGGTACCAACCGCGACGAGTTCGTGCTGGTGCGCAAGATGGACCGTGTGGACTGGCTCGACGACGAGCCCGTGTCCAGCACGGCAGCCCACGCCTGAAGCCGAAGACAAGGAGAAACACGATGAAAATTCGCGCACAAATCGGCATGGTGCTGAACCTGGACAAGTGCATCGGTTGCCACACCTGTTCCGTCACCTGCAAAAACGTCTGGACCAGTCGCCCGGGCGTGGAATACGCCTGGTTCAACAACGTCGAGACCAAGCCTGGTATCGGCTACCCCAAGGAATGGGAAAACCAGGACAAGTGGAACGGCGGCTGGGTGCGCAACCCTGACGGCTCCATCGCCCCCCGCCAGGGCGGCAAGTGGAAGCTACTCATGCGCATCTTCGCCAACCCCAACCTGCCCCAGATCGACGACTACTACGAGCCCTTCACGTTCGACTACGACCACCTGCAGTCGGCGCCTGAAACGAAGGCCGCACCCACGGCCCGCCCGCGCAGCCTGATCACCGGCAAGCGCATGGAGAAGATCGAGTGGGGCCCGAACTGGGAGGAAATCCTGGGCGGCGAGTTCAGCAAGCGCAGCAAGGACAAGAACTTCGACGATGTGCAAAAGGACATCTACGGCCAGTTCGAGAACACATTCATGATGTACCTGCCACGCCTGTGCGAGCACTGCCTGAACCCGGCGTGCGTGGCATCGTGCCCCAGCGGCTCGATCTACAAGCGCGAGGAAGACGGCATCGTGCTGATCGACCAGGACAAGTGCCGTGGCTGGCGCATGTGCGTCTCGGGCTGCCCCTACAAGAAGATCTACTACAACTGGCAATCGGGCAAGGCCGAGAAGTGCATCTTCTGCTATCCCCGCATCGAAGCGGGTCAGCCGACCGTGTGCTCCGAGACCTGCGTGGGCCGCATCCGCTACCTGGGTGTGCTGCTGTATGACGCAGACCGCATCCAGGAAGCCGCCAGCGTGGAACGCGACCGCGACCTGTACCAGGCGCAGCTCGACATCTTCCTCGACCCGAACGACCCGGACGTGATCAAGCAGGCCCGCATCGACGGCATCCCGGACAGTTGGATGGACGCTGCCCGCAACAGCCCCGTCTACAAGATGGCTGTGCAATGGAAGGTGGCCCTGCCGCTGCACCCCGAGTACCGCACGCTGCCCATGGTCTGGTATGTGCCGCCGCTCTCGCCCATCACGGCCGCCGCCAACGCGGGCCATGTGGGCGTGAATGGCGATATCCCCGATGTGTCGCAGCTGCGCATCCCCGTGCAGTACCTGGCCAACCTGCTCACCGCTGGCGATACCGGCCCCGTGGTGCGGGCGCTGGAGCGCATGCTGGCCATGCGCACCTACCAGCGCGACAAGCACGTGGAGCAGCGCCAGAACCTGGCCGTGCTCAAGCAGGCCGGCCTGTCGATGGCCGAGGTCGAGGAGATGTACCACGTGATGGCAATTGCCAATTACGAGGACCGCTTCGTCATCCCATCGGCCCACCGCGAATACGCCGAAAACGCGTTCGACATCCGGGGCGGCTGCGGCTTCTCGTTTGGCAACGGGTGCTCGGATGGCGCCACCGAGACCAGCATGTTCGGTGGCAAGAAGCCCCGCACGATCCCGATCAAGGCCACGGTCTGATTGCACACAGGAAGGAATCACCATGTTCAAGAAGAACCCGACCTCTGTGCGCCTGACCCTGCGCGCCCTGGGCTACCTGCTGAGCTACCCCGATGCGCAGTTGCGCAGCGTGATGCCGCAGCTCATCGACGCGCTGCAGGCCGAGCAAGCCCTTACGGCTGATCGCATGGATGAGCTGAAGGCAGTGTGCGAGCACCTGGCTGCACTCGATCCGCTGGAAGCCGAGGCCCGCTACGTGGACAACTTCGACCGGGGCCGCCAGACCTCGCTGCACCTGTTCGAGCATGTGCATGGCGACTCGCGCGACCGGGGGCCTGCGCTCATCGATCTGCTGCAGACCTACGACAAAGCAGGTCTGAAGTTTGAAGCCGAAGAGCTGCCCGACCACCTGCCGGTGGTGCTGGAGTTCGCCTCCACCCAGCCGCCCGAAGTGGCCAAGGAGTTCCTGGGCGAAATGGCCCACATCCTGAACGCGCTGTTCAGTGCGCTGGTGGCAAGAAGCAGCCCCTATGCCAGCGTGATTGCTGCGGTGCTCGAAGTGTCGGGCCAGCGCGTGCAGTCGGTGGCGCTCACGCCCGAGCCGCCCATGGACGAGGTCTGGGCCGAGCCCGAAGCGTTTGGCGGTTGCAGCACCCAGGGCCAGGCCAAGCCTGACCAGCCGCAACCTCTGCATTTTGTTCGTACCCCCCGCGCCGAGCGGGCACCAGAAGGAGTCTCCGTATGACCGCCTGGCTTGACACCCTGTTGTTTGGCATCTATCCGTATATTTGCCTCGCTGTCTTTTTCATTGGCAGCTGGGCGCGGTTCGACCGCGACCAGTACACCTGGAAAAGCGATTCGTCGCAGCTGCTGCGCACCGGCAGCCTGCGCTGGGGCAGCAACCTGTTCCATATCGGTGTGCTGTTCCTGTTCTTTGGCCATACCGTGGGCATGCTCACGCCGCACTTCCTGTACGAAGGCTTTATCACTGCAGGTGCCAAGCAGATCATGGCGATGGTGACGGGCGGTATCGCGGGCGTGCTGGGCTTCATTGGCCTGTCCATCCTGCTGCACCGGCGCCTGTCGGATGACCGCATCCGCGCCACGTCCAAGACCAGCGACATCCTGATCCTGGTGCTGCTGTGGCTGCAACTGGCGCTGGGCTTGGCCACCATTCCGCTGTCGGCGCAGCATCTGGATGGCTCCATGATGATGAAGCTGGCCGAGTGGGGTCAGCGCGTGGTGACCTTCCGCAGCGGCGGCGTCGAGCTGCTGGCCGAAGCGGGTTGGATCTTCAAGGCCCACATGTTCCTGGGCATGACGATCTTCCTGGTCTTCCCGTTCACCCGCCTGGTGCATGTGTGGAGCGGCTTTGGCGCGCTGGCCTATGTGCTGCGCCCCTACCAGGTGGTGCGTGCGCGCCGCCTGAACCTGCCACCCGGCCACACGCAGTCGCAAGACCGCCGTGGTGTTTGAGTTCGTACCGCATAAGGAGCACACCATGAGCGGATGTGGAACCGGTAGCTGCGGTTGCAGCACCAGTGCAACCAGTCAGAGCGCCCCCCAAAGGGTGCTTTCCCCCGAGCAAACGGCCGCTTACGAGGCGCTGTCTGCCACGGTAGGGGCGACTGTCATGGCAGACACGCCCGCCATGGCGGCCCCTCAGCCCACGGGGCTGGCCCCGGTGGCGCGCATTAACGGCGTGGCGTTGAACTCAACGGCCGACTGGCTGGATGACGAAGCCTTGCGCCAGCGTGCCTGCACCGAACTGCTGCGCCAAGCGGCCCAGCAGGCGGGTTTGCTCTCAGCAGACGATGTGCCCGGCGTCGGGGGAGCCATCAGCACTGAGGCCTCCAACGCCATCGAGCAGCTGCTGGAGCGTGAGCTACCCATCCCCGACCCATCGGAAGAAGCCTGCCGTCGCTACCACGACGCCCACCCTGCGGCACACGCTCAGGGCGAGCGCGCCCAGCTGCGCCACGTGCTGTTTGCCGTGACGCCGGGCGTGGATGTGAAGCAGCTGCGCCTGCGTGCCGAGGCCATGTTGATTGACTTGCGCTGTGCGGACGATGGTGGTGCCAAGTTTGCCGAGGCGGCTGCGCAGTGGTCCAACTGCCCCAGCGGCCAGCAAGGCGGCGACCTGGGCTGGCTCACCCGCGCCGACTGTGCCCCCGAGTTCGCCCGCGAGGTGTTTGGCAGCGCCGAGATCGGTGTGCTGGCACGCCTGGTCCACAGCCGGTTTGGCCTGCATGTGGTGGAGGTGGTGGCGCGCGATCCGGGGCAGCAGCCTTCGTTCGAAGAGGTGCGCCAGGCCATCGCCCTCACGCTGCGCCAGCAGGCCTGGGTGAACGCATTGAGGCAGTACCTGCAATTGCTGGCGGGCGCTGCCGTGGTGGAGGGCGTGGCACTGGACGCGGCCGATTCTCCGCTTGTACAGTAGTTGCATTGCACGCCATCTGATCGCACCATGCCCGACGAGCTGCTTGATCGCCTGCGTCGTTTTCACGACGACGCCTTTCCCCAGTACCGCGAACAGTTCCAGACGCTGGTGGACGAGGGGCAGCACCCCACCACTTTGTTCATCGGCTGTTCCGACTCGCGCCTGGTGCCCTACCTGTTGACCGGCGCGGGCCCGGGGGAGCTTTTCCTGGTGCGCAACGTAGGTGCGTTCATCCCGCCGTATGACGGATCTCACGGCCACCATGGCACGACGGCTGCCATTGAGTTTGCAGTGCTCAACCTGCACGTGCGCCGCATCGTGGTGTGCGGCCACAGTCACTGTGGGGCTATCAAGGCGATGTATGGTGAGGTTTCGCCCGAAGCGCCCAACCTGAACCGCTGGCTGGACCTGGGGCGCGAGGCCCTGTTGCCCATGCAGGCGGGCCCCGAGGTGCTGCGCCGCACTGAGCAGCGCGCCGTGGTGCTGCAGCTCGAACGCCTCATGGAGTACCCCATGGTGCGCAGCCGTGTGCAGTCAGGGCAGATCAGCCTGCACGGCTGGCACTACGTGATCGAGGAAGGAGAAGTCCATGTGTTTGATGTCAAGACGGGCGGTTTTGTGCCGGCCTCGCTGGCGGACAACAGCGGCACCGGCCCCTACCACCCTTACGTGGAGCATGATGGGCAAGTTCTTCTGGACGAGCTTTGACCTTGTCCGGCATTCTCGCGGCAGATCCGTGAGGAATGAGGCCCTCTTGATGGAACGCAAGACCTCACAGGCGTGAAACCCAAATCATCGGCCCCCATGAAACGCGAACCTCAGCCCCCCCTCAAGCCCACCTCGTCCCTGCAGCCCATCAGCCTGGATGTGCTGCGCGAGAAATACCTCAAACCTGGCGAAACCTCCGCCGACGAGCTGTACCAGCGTGTGGCGCGGGCTCTGGCCTCGGTCGAAAAACCGGAGCTGCGCGACAAGTACGAAGCCTTGTTCCTCGCCAACCTGAAGGCAGGCGCCATCGGCGCGGGCCGCATCATGAGCGCGGCAGGCACCGACATACAGGCCACCCTCATCAACTGCTTTGTGCAGCCCGTGGGTGACTGTATTCAGGGCGTGGATGACGAAGGCTTTCCGGGCATCTACGAAGCGTTGCGTGAGGCGGCCGAGACCATGCGCCGTGGCGGGGGCGTGGGCTATGACTTCTCCCGCATACGTCCCAAGGGCGCACAGGTGAAGGCCACCGCCTCCATGGCATCGGGGCCGTGCAGCTACATGAACGTGTTCGATCAGTCCTGCTCCACCGTGGAGAGCGCGGGAGCGCGGCGGGGGGCGCAGATGGGCGTGCTGCGCATCGACCATCCCGATGTGCACGAGTTCATCACAGCCAAGCGCACGCCAGGGCGCTGGAATAACTTCAACGTGTCGGTGGGCGTGTCGGACGAGTTCATTGCAGCCGTGCAGAACAACGCACAGTGGGAGCTGGTGCACAAGGCTCGCCCCGGCGCTGCGTTGCTCGCCCAGGGCGCCCACCAGCGTGCAGACGGCCAGTGGGTGTATGCCACCGTGCCCGCACGCGAGCTGTGGGACACCATCATGAAGTCGGCCTACGACTTTGCCGAGCCCGGTATCCTGTTCCTGGGGCGCATCAACGAAGACAACAACCTGCACTATTGCGAAGACATCGCCGCGACCAATCCCTGTGGTGAGCAACCGCTGCCGTCGTACGGTTGTTGTGACCTGGGCCCCATCATCCTCACCCGCTTTGTACGCCACCCCTTCGGTTTTGGCGGGGTTGCTGCGTTTGATTTCGATGCGTTTACCAAAGCCGTGGCGCTGCAGGTGCGTGCGCTCGACAACGTGCTCGATGTGACCTACTGGCCGCTGCCGCAGCAGCGCGACGAGGCCATGGCCAAGCGCCGCATTGGTGTGGGCTTTACCGGCATGGGCAACACACTGGCCATGCTGTGCCTGCGCTACGACCTGCCCGAGGGCCGCACCATGGCTGCGCGGATTGCCGAGTACATGCGCGACGCAGCGTATGCCGCATCGGTGGACCTGGCGCGTGAGAAAGGAGTGTTTCCGAAGTTCGATGCCAACGGCTATCTGGTCGAAGGCACGTTTGCCAGCCGCCTGCCGGAGTCGCTCCAGGCTGCCATCCGCCAGCATGGCATCCGCAATAGCCATCTGCTCTCCATCGCACCCACGGGCACCGTGAGCCTGGCCTTTGCCGACAACGCTTCCAACGGCATCGAGCCGCCGTTTTCGTGGATGTACAAGCGCAAGAAGCGCGAGTCCGACGGCAGCACGACCGAATACGCGGTGGAAGACCATGCCTGGCGCCTGTACCGCGAGCTGGGCGGGGATGTGGAGGCGTTGCCGGACTATTTCGTCTCGGCCCTCGCCATGCCCGCCGAAGGCCACATCGCCATGATGGAGGCCGTGCAGCCCTTTGTGGACACGGCCATCTCCAAGACTGTCAACATCCCTGCCGACTACCCCTACGAAGGGTTCAAGGACCTGTACCTTCAGGCCTGGCGCGCCAAGCTCAAGGGCCTGGCCACCTACCGACCCAACGCCATCCTGGGGTCGGTGCTGGAGACCCACGCTGCACCTGCGCCCACGCTTGCTGCTGCGCCCATGGTGCCACCCGCACCCCCGGTGGATCCCATGCGCACCGTCATCGAAAGCCGCCCCCAAGGCGGTCTCTCTGCCGTGGCGGAGAAGCTCGAATACTGGACGCAAGAGGGGCACAAGACCCTGTACCTCATCGTGTCCTTCCTGCCCGTGCCCACGGGCGTGGGCAACGGTACGGTGGACCGCGCCATCGAGTTCTTCATGCCCGTGGGCCAGAGCGGCGAGTCGCAGCAGTGGATCACGTCCAGCATGCGCATGTTGTCGCTCGCAGCGCGTGGCGGCTTTTTGGAGCGGGCGCTGTCGGACATGCGCAAGGTCGCCTGGGACCGCGGCCCCGTGCGCCTGGGCACCCATCGCAAGGACGACGGCACGCTGGTGCCCATGTGGCACGACTCCGAGGTGGCGGCAATGGCCTATGCCATTCAGAACATCCTGGCGCGCCGCGTGGCCGACCCGGTACAGCAGCAGCTGCCGCTGGATGAGCCTGCACCGCCCCCGGTGGCAGTGCCCCAGGCCATGGCGGGCAAGAAATGCAGCGAGTGTGGCGCCCACGCCGTGATCCGCAAGGATGGTTGCGACTACTGCACGCAGTGCGGGCATCTGGGGACCTGCGGGTGACCTCTCGCCCCGTCATCCCCCTGCGCACCGCGTCGGGAAAACCGTCGCCGGAGATGCTGGCGTCGCTGGACAGGCAATGGCGCTGGCGCTATCTGATGCTGGCACCGCACCGGTTGGGGTTTTTCCTGGCCATGGTGGTGCTGGTGGTGTCAGGGGGGTGGTGGGCGTTGGTGCAGGTGGCGCGGTCCAGCGGTGGGTGGGGGCTTTATTACGCGGTGTCTCCCACACTGGTGCACTCGGCCGTGATGGCGTTCGGATTCATTCCCCTGTTCTTTTCCGGCTTCCTGTTCACAGCAGGCCCTAAATGGCTCGGGGTGGAGCCTTTGCCAGTGGAGGCGATTCGCGCACCGCTGGTGGCGCAGGCGGTGGGGTGGCTGTTGTGGCTGGTGGGCGCGCACCTGTGGGTGGGCGTGGCGCTGGTCGGGTTGGCGGTGGCGACGGCGGGCCTCGTCTGGATGACCGCGCAGTTCTGGGGGCGTGTGCGGCGCAGCCAGGCCGAGGACCAGTTGCATGCTCGCACCATCGCCTGGGCTTGTACGCTGGGATGCATCAGCCTTGTTGGGCTGTGGCTGGGGCTGGCCGTGGGCACCCATGCGCTCGCACGTGCCTGGGTCTTCACCGGCCTGTGGGGGTTTGTAGTGGTGGTGTATGTCACGGTGGCGCACCGCATGATTCCATTTTTCACCTCCAGTGCCATGCCCATGGTGCAGGCTTGGCGGCCTTTCTGGGTGCTGTGGCTGATGCTGGCGGCCGCCGTGCTGCAGGTGCTGGCGGTGTGGCTGGATTGGCTCGGGTTGCCTGCCAGCGCTGCGGGGCCGGCCTGGGGGGTGGTACACGGCACGCTGCAGTTGGTGATCGGGTGCGTGCTGGTCTGGCTGGCCTGTGTCTGGGGGCTGGTACAAAGCCTCAAGAACAGGTTGCTGGCCATGCTGCATATCGGTTTCCTGTGGCTCGGCCTTGCCTTTCTGCTCGGAGGGCTTTCGCGGTGGCTGGCGTGGGGCTATGGCATGGGAGCCCTGGGCCTGGGAGCGCTGCATGCCCTGACCATGGGCTGCCTGGCATCGCTGATGCTGGCCATGGTGACGCGGGTGTCGTGTGGGCACAGTGGCCGTGCGCTGGTTGCTGACCACACGGCGTGGACATTGTTCTGGCTGCTGCAGGTGGCTACCGTGTTGCGCATTGCGGCAGAAGTGCCGGGCGTTTTTGGCATAGCGTGGGTGTGGGTGCTGCCGGTGGCGGCTTTCCTGTGGGCCGCCACCATGGGCGTATGGGGTGTGCGGCTGGGCCGGTGGTACGGTTGCCTGCGGGCCGACGGCCGGCCGGGCTGAAGAAGCTTCTTTCAAGGACCTGTGATGGCTGTCATTCCCTGGCCTCTGCACCATGCCCCCCGGCAGGTGCCAACTGCTGCGCTCCCGCCAGACGATACCGCCGCCATGGCTGCCGCGCTGATCCACTCGCGCCAGACCATCCTGCCTAAACGCCTGGCTGCTCCCGGACCCAGCGCGGGGGAGCTGGCCCAGATTCTCAGCGCTGCGGCCCACGCGCCGGACCACGGCCAATTGACGCCCTGGCGTTTTGTGCTGGTGCCCGCCGCCGCGCGGCCGGCGTTGGCCGACGTGTTTGCGCAGGCTCTGTGCGAACGAGATCCTGCCGCTACGCCCGAGCAGGCCGAGCAGGCCCGCGAAAAGGCCTACCGTGCCCCGGTACTCATGCTGGTGGTGGTAGATAGCCAGTGCGGCGACCCCGCCATCGACCTGTCAGAGCGCTTGGTGTCCGCTGGCTGCGCGGTGCAGAACATGTTGCTCATGGCCACTGCACAGGGCTTCGGATCGGCCCTCACCAGCGGCAAGGCCCTCAAGTCCCCCGTATTGCGCGGCTTGTTCCAGCTGGATGCCTGGGAGCAGGCGCTGTGTTTTGTCAGCATTGGCACCGTGCAATCGCGCAAGGCGGCGCGTGCTCGACCTGTAGCAGACAGCTATGTGAGCACGCTAGACCCGCAAAAGGGCGTGGTGCCAGGCTTCTGAGAAGACCGAGCCTCCCTCGCAGCATTTTTAATTCATCGGAATTTTTTATGAACATTTCCAGCTTCGACGATCTACTTGAGGCGGCACGCATGCAGCCTGAACCCCAGCGGCTCCTGTTCGTGTTTGTTGCCGTTGAATTGCCCGACGATGCCACCCCCGCGCAGCGGGCCCGGTTTGAAGCCGGGCAGGGCGGCGCGCTGGTGCCACTGATGTGCGTGGACAAGACGCCACAGGAGCTGCCTTCGTTCGACGCGCTGGTCGGTGAGGCCAGCCAGTTCACGGCCCCTGGCCACGACTGGGCCATGGTGTTCGCAGCCGCCATGTCGGGCACCCTGAACAAGGCGCCCACCAGCGCCGATGCCGAGGCGCCTTTGCAGCGCATGGTGGATGCGATCAAGGGCGGTGCGCATGGTGCCTACATCCCCTTCGACCGCCAGGGCCAGCCCGTGCGCTTTGGGTGAGGCGAGGATGGCGTCCACTTCTGCACCTGCTCGCCACATTCCTGGCTTCAGCGCACCTGCAGTCGGGTTCGAAGAGCCCTTCGCCATGCTGGAGGCCTGCCACGAGCGCGTGCAGCGCACGCTGACACTGCTGGACCGCCTGCGTGAACATGTCCGCCAGCAAGGTGCCGATGAGAGCGCGCGCCAGGCCGCGCGCGATGTGTTGCGCTACTTTGATGTCGCTGCGCCATTGCACCATGAGGATGAGGAGCTCCATGTCTTCCCGCTGTTGCTGGCCCAGGCTGCACCGGAGATGAGGACTCTGGTGCAGCGGCTGCAACAGGACCATGTCGACATGGTGGCTGACTGGGCGGCGGCGCGAGTTCCGCTACAAGCGCTGGCGCACGGGGAAATCGAAGGCTTCTCGGAATCGGCAGAGGCGCTTTTTGATCGATTTGCGGCGCGCTATGCGAGCCATATCCACCACGAGGAGCGCCAGGCCTACCCGGCGGCGCTGCATCTTTTGGAGCCCGCTGTGCTGGGCAGGATGGGACAAGAAATGGCACACCGGCGGGGCGCGCCTGAGCGCTGAAAAGCTCCGTCAGTGCGCTCTGCGCGCCCAGAAAGAGGAGGCCACAGTACCCGCTTTCCATGGCGGTTTGCTTTGCGGTGGACTTGGCTGTTGTCCCTGGAGCCGCCCGGCTGGCGCTTGATGGCGGTTCGGTGCCGCGCAGGTGTTTACCATGGCGGGATGTCAATCTCTCATCTGTATCGGGAAGCACCTTGACCGACACAAAGAAACCCCATTTCGGGCAGTCCTTCAAGCCTGGTGCCATACCAGCCAGCCAGCCCAGTTTTAAATTCGGAATCAACTATGGAACGGGCTTGGTTGCGGGCGTTAGATCTGTGGAGTCGCCCCTCCCCGATGATGCGACGGCGTGCAACACCCGGGGCAATGAATGGATGATGGCCAACCGGCCCGCAGACGCTATTCGCGCCTACGACCGAGCCATCGCTCTCAAGCCCGACTACGTTGACCCCTACTTCAATCGTGGCAACGCGCTGCTACGCCTGCAGCGCAATCAGGACGCGCTGGCTTCGTTCGATCAGGCCATTGCACTCTCGCCTGGGTTGGGGCTCGCACATTACAACCGGGGAACGGTCCTGCAAACCTTGGATCGGTTGCCGGAGGCCATGGAAAGCTACCGCAAGGTGCTGGCGATAGATCCTGCGAATGTGCAGGCGCGTTTCAATCTGGGCTGCATTCACCTGCAGATGAAGCAGTTTGATGAAACCCTGGAGTGCATGGACCAGGTGATCGAGCGCGCACCCGAGATACCGGAGCCGCACAACAACCGAGGCACGGCTTTGCTGAGGCTGGGCCGGTATGCAGAAGCGGTTGCTGCCTTCAGCCGGGCGCTGGAGATTAACCCGCAGTCCGCCGAGGCGTACAACAACCGTGGCGAGGCGCAACTGCAACTGAGAAATCTGGAAAGCGCACTGGCGGACGTGAGCCGCGCGATCGAGCTTCGGCCCCAGCAGGGGGAGTCCAGATTCCTCATGGGTCGGCTTTTGCGGGAGATGAAGCGGTACGACGAGGCTTTGCAGCAGTTCTATCTGGCCCAGCGGCTGCCCGCTCCTTTGGCGATGCTGCAAAGCGAGATCGTTACCGCCAAGGTCCATGGCTGTATTTGGCAAAACCTGGAGGAAGAACTGCTTCAGCTCCAACAGGACATCCGGGCTAGGCAGCCTGTCCTTGAGCCATTCTCTGCCCTGTCCGTGTTCGACCAGCCTGCCCTCCACAAAGAGATTGCAAGCCGTCTTGTAGAACGCGATATGCCTGGCTCTGCAGCGTTGGGCGCGATTCCTGTTCGTGCGAGGGGCGATAAGATTCGCATCGGTTACTACTCTGCAGATTTTCGCAATCACCCCTCGGCGTACTTGATTGCAGAGCTGATTGAAGTGCATGACCGCGAGCGATTTGAATTGTTCGCGTTTTCGGTCAGTCCCCAGGTGCACGACAGCATGCGCGAGCGACTGGTGGTGGCCTTTGACCATTTTCTGGATGTGCGTGAGCGTACCGATCTAGATATTGCGCAGCTTTCGCGAGAGCTTGGTATCGACATTGCTGTGGATCTGATGGGCTTTACGCAAGCGACGCGTTTGAGATGTTTTTCCTACCGGTGTGCACCCGTTCAGGTCAGCTACCTGGCGTACCCTGGCACCATCGGCGCCGGTTACATGGACTATGTGATCGCCGACAAGGTGGTGATTCCTCCCCATGCCCAGGCCGACTTCACTGAAAAAGTGGTCTATCTGCCGCACAGCTACCAGGTCAACGACTCCCAGCGGAAAGTAGCTGACCGGACATTTTCCCGCGACGAACTGGGTTTGCCCGCCACTGGTTTTGTGTTTTGCTGCTTCAACAACAACTTCAAGATCCTCCCACCCACGTTTGACGGCTGGATGCGCATCCTCCATGCCGTTGAAGGCAGCGTCTTGTGGCTGCTGGAAGACAACCCGATTGCGGCGCGGAATCTGCGCCGAGAGGCGCAGGCCCGGGGGATTTCTGCAGACCGCCTCGTGTTTGCCAGCCGCGTGCCCATGGACCAGCATCTCGCCCGCCAGCGGATGGCCGACCTCTTCCTTGATACGCTGCCCTACAACGCGCACACCACCGCGAGCGATGCCTTGTGGGTAGGGCTGCCGGTT
The DNA here is from genome assembly GCF_057586455.1 of Acidovorax sp. SRI_002. Lineage (NCBI taxonomy): Bacteria > Pseudomonadati > Pseudomonadota > Betaproteobacteria > Burkholderiales > Comamonadaceae > Acidovorax > Acidovorax sp. SRI_002. Next base: position 75,593 of record NZ_JBYCZW010000006.1, read on the forward strand.
CTGACGTGTTCAGGACAATCGTTTGCGAGCCGAGTGGCGGCGAGCCTGTTGCATGCCGTGGGGTTGCCCGAGCTTGTCACCCAGACGCAGTCTGCATTTGAGGCCCGAGCCATAGAGCTTGCCCGCGATGTGGTGCAACTCAGGAGCATTCGGGACAAGCTGGAGGAACAGGGGCCCCAGTCGCCCTTGTTCAATGCCCGGCTCTTTGCGGGGCATATCGAGTCGGCATACACCACAATGGTCGAACGCGCGCACCAGGGGCTGCCTCCCGATGTGATTGAGGTGTGAAACTTCACGGCGCCCTTCGCGTGGGCGCGAGCCCCATGTCTTGTATTTTTCAGTTTTTTTGCCCCCTCCATGAATCTCACCTTGTTCGGAACCGGTTATGTGGGGCTCGTTACCGGCGTATGCCTTGCGGAGCTGGGCAATGATGTCCTGTGCATCGACACGGATGCCGAAAAAATTGCCACACTGCAGCGCGCAGAGATTCCAATCTACGAGCCAGGGCTGCAGGAGTTGATCGTCGGCAATGTCCGCGCCGGCAGGCTGGCGTTTTCCACCGACATGGCGCGCGGTGTTGCCCACGGTGACGTGCAGTTCATCGCGGTGGGCACGCCCTCTGCGGACGATGGCAGTGCGGACCTGAGTCATGTGTTCGAGGTGGCGGGTGCCATCGCGACCCACATGACCAGCTTCAAGGTGATCGTCAACAAATCTACCGTGCCTGTGGGCGCGGGCGAAGCGGTGCACAAGGCCGTCGCTACTGTGCTTGCCCAGCGCTGGCCCGGTGCCCATCCAGCACCTGGCTTTGCGGTGGTCTCGAACCCGGAGTTCCTCAAAGAGGGCAGTGCGATCAACGACTTCATGCGGCCTGACCGGATCATCGTTGGATTGGGTGAGTCGCCTGAAGAGCAGCGCGCTGGTGATCTCATGCGTGCGTTGTACCGCCCGTTCGGGCATGGCCATGATCGCGTTATCTGCATGGACCGCCGCAGCGCAGAGTTCACAAAGTACGCCGCCAACGCCATGCTCGCCACGCGCATCAGTTTCATGAATGAAATGGCCAATCTGGCAGATCGTCTGGGGGTGGATATCGAACCTGTGCGGGTGGGTATTGGCGCTGATCCGCGCATTGGTGACAGCTTTCTTTATCCCGGCGTTGGTTACGGTGGCAGTTGCTTTCCCAAGGACGTGACAGCGTTGCAGCGCATGGGCGATGACGTCGGGCTCCCGCTGCGGTTGTTGGCGGCGGTGGCGCAGGTCAATGAAGGACAGAAGCGGCAGCTGGTGGATAGGCTGGTGCAGCGGCTCGGCCCGGATTTTTCGGGCCAACGGTTTGCGTTGTGGGGGCTGGCCTTCAAACCCAATACCGACGACATGCGCGAGGCTCCCAGCAGGGTGCTGGTGCGCGAACTGCTGGAGCGTGGTGCGGTGCTGCAGGTGTTTGACCCGGTGGCCATGCAGGAGGCTCGCCGATGCCTGCAAGACGATTTGCAGGATCGGCCCGACCTGTTGGAGCGTATCCGTTATGCCCAAAGTCCTATGGATGCGGCGCGCGATGCCGACGCATTGTTGATCGTGACCGAATGGCAGGTGTTTCGCAGTCCCGACTTCGATGCCCTGCGGGCGGTCCTGCGGCAGCCGCTGGTCGTGGATGGGCGCAACCTCTACGAGCCTCGGTCCATGCGTGCTTTGGGGTTCGACTATCTGACGGTGGGGCGGAATGCGGTGGATGCACCTGGGGCCACCACACCATGAAGAAGGCTAAGTCAATCCTGGTGACCGGGGGCGCGGGCTTCCTCGGCTCTCATTTGTGCGAGCGTTTGTTGCAAGATGGTCATGGGGTGCTGTGCGTGGATGACTTTTCCACGGGCTCCGAAAAGAACATTGCCCACCTCCAGGCTTCGCCGCGTTTTCGTTGGCTTCGGCACGATGTCACCCAGCCGCTGGCCGCTGAGGTGGACGAAATCTACAACCTCGCCTGCCCCGCATCGCCCGTGCACTACCAGGCCGACCCCGTGCGGACCCTGCGTACCAGCGTGATGGGGGCGCTGAACCTGCTGGAGCTGGCCCGCCAGTGCAGGGCCGTAATTCTTCAGGCTTCCACCAGCGAGGTGTATGGCGACCCCAGCGTGCACCCACAGCCGGAGTCCTACTGGGGCAACGTCAATCCCATTGGCGTGCGGGCCTGCTATGACGAGGGAAAGCGCTGTGCGGAGACCCTGTTTTTCGATTACCGGCGCCAGCATGGCGTGCGCACGAAGGTGGTGCGGCTGTTCAATACCTATGGCCCCCGCATGCGCCCGGACGATGGCAGGGTGGTCTCCAACTTCATCGTGCAGGCGTTGCGCGGCGCTGACCTGACCGTATACGGCTCAGGTGACCAGACCCGCAGCTTCTGCTACGTGGACGACATGGTGGAAGCACTGGTGCGCATGATGGCAACGCCGGACGAAGTGGCGGGGCCTGTCAACTTGGGGAATCCTGGGGAATTCACTATCCTGGAACTCGCCCAGAAGGTCCTTGCTCACACGGGGGCCGCCGCCCGGATCACCCACCACCCCCTGCCGGGAGATGACCCCCGGCAGCGGCAACCCGACATCACGCTGGCGCACCAACTGCTGGGCGGCTGGGAGCCCCGTATGGATCTTGATGCTGGATTGCGCCAGACCATTGCTTACTTCAGGGGCGCAGGTGCCCCCTGAACCTGAAAGGCAAAGGGATGCGGCTTTTCACGTTGTCTCCCTTTCCCATTTGGACTGGTCGCCAGGTCGAAAGTGTCGGTATGGTGGCTGCAGGGTGTACTGGTCATCGACTGATGCCGTCTCACTTTCACCATGCCTGTGAATTCTTTCTTTCGCGTTCTTGCAACGCTTGTTCTGGCCCTTGCCGCCGCAGTCGGCTGCGTGGCTCTGCACACGCCCTTGCCCTGGATGATCGGCCCGTTGCTGGCGACTTCCGTCGTGTCGATCGCTGGCGGCCCTACGCAGAGCTGGGGGCCACTGCGCAATGCCGGGCAGTGGACCATTGGCGCAGCGCTGGGCCTTTATTTCACACCCCAGGTGGCGGCGCTGATCAGCGGGCTGTGGTGGGCCATCGTGCTGGGCATCGTGTGGGCGCTTTTTCTCGGCTGGCTGTTTGGTGCCTGGCTGTACAGGCTGCATGCACCGCGCATGCACGGTGTGCCTGCACCCATGCTGCGCGCCACCAGTTACTTCGCCGGTGCAATTGGTGCTGCGTCCGAGATGACCTTGCTGTCCGAGCGCGAGAACGCACGCACCGACTTGGTTGCAGCGAGCCACAGCCTGCGCTTGCTGATCGTCACCGTGACGATTCCCTTTGCCTTGCAGTGGAGCGGTCTGCATGGCCTGGACATTCTGCCGCCCACCGTGCGGGCGGTGGACTGGCCCGGCTTGGCGCTGATGGCGCTGCTGACGGGTGCTGGTGCCCTGGTGATGGACCGGCTGGGCCGTGCCAACCCCTGGTTTATGGGCGCCATGCTCGTGTCCATGGTGCTCACGATGGCGGGCATCAGCCTGTCCGCCGTGCCGGCGGCCATGGTGAACGCAGCGCAACTGGTGATCGGTGTGAGTCTCGGAGTGCGCTTTCGGGCTGATTTCCTGCGCACGGCTCCCCGCTGGCTCGTATCCGTAGCCGCCGGTACGCTGGTGTTGATGGGGGCGTGCACGTTGTTCGCGGGCCTGCTGGCCTGGGCCACGGGGTTGCCCTGGGTCACCTTGCTGCTGGGTACTTCGCCGGGCGGGATCACGGAGATGGCGATTACCGCCAAGGTGCTGCAATTGGGCGTGCCCGTGGTCACAGCGTTTCAGGTATGCCGGTTGATGGCGGTGCTGATGCTGGTAGGCCCGCTGTACCGGCGCATCTATCCGGCAGCGGCGATCTGACCGAGGGGGCGCTCGCGTCACAATCTCCCTTTTATTGGCGCTGGAGGGTTGTCCTGGTGACGGCCGTTCCGCGTTTCTATCCGCTGCACACCCTGGATCATGAGCATTCACTACAACTTCGGAATACGCCCTCCCCAAGTGACGAAAGCCCAACTGGCTGCGTGGTTGGACCAGGCCATGCGAGCACACCGGGAGGGCGCCATTGCGCAGGCCAACCAGCTCTACAACACCATTTTGAAGAATGACCCCAAAAACGTTGGCGCCCTGCACATGCAAGGCGTTTTGGCGTACCAGGCGGGTCACTTGCAAATTGCGGTGGACCTGATCGGCCAGGCCATCAAGCTGGCTCCGGACGATGCTGCGCCCCACATCAATCGTGGGCTGGCTTTGAGCGCATTGAAGCGCCATGACGAAGCACTGGCGCATTTTGAGCGAGCCACCAGCCTGCGCCCAGATTTCGCAGAAGCCTACGTCAACCGGGGGATCACGCTCAAGGAGTTGTCGCGGCCCGAAGACGCCATCGCAAGCTACGACCGGGCCATCGCCCTTCAGCCCAGACTGGCTGCCGCCCATAACAACAAGGGTAATGCCCTTCGCCAGATGGAGCGGCTGGACGAGGCGCTGAAATGTTATGAACAGGCCTTTGCCCTGGACGGCCAGGACGTGGACGCGTGCCAGAACATGGGCATGCTGCACGCCGATGCCGGCCGTTCGGACGAGGCCCTGAAATGTTTCGATCACGTTATTGCACTGAGGCCTCAGCACGCCGAAGCCCATAACGGCAAGGGGGCGATCCTGGCGCAAAAGGAGCAGTGGACGCAGGCCATTGCGCACTTCGAGGCCGCCATTCAGGGCAATGACAAACTGGTCCAAGCCCACAAGAACCTGGGGATAGCGCAGCGCAGCCTTTTCCAACTGTCCAATGCGGTACAGGCTTTTCAGAAGGCTGCCCAACTGAGCCCACTCGACGTGGAGATCCTGGCGTTCCTAGCCCTTTCGTTGCTGGAGGCGGGGCGGTATGCAGAAGCACTTGCCGTCTACGACCAGGCGATTCGGCTGGCGCCTGAAAGGCCAGACCTGTACTACAACCGCGCCAATTTGAACATCCGGTTCAACCGGCATCAGGACGCCGTGGCCGACTACACGCAGGTGTATCGCCTCAAGCCAGATGCGAAGTATCTGCTCGGGTATCTTGCGAGCTGCAGGCTCAAGACCGGCGATTGGGGGCACTTGGCAGACGACATGGCGCAATGTGAGCGGAGCATCCGGGCCGGTGAGCTGGGTGTGAAACCCTTCATCGCGCTTTCGTTGTTCGACTCGCCCGAGTTGCACAAGCAGGCGGCACAAGCTTCCGTACAGCAGGATTTTCCTGAATCCACCGTCCTGGGGCCCATCCTTGCGCGTGCTGGCGCAGGCAAGATCCGGGTCGGTTACTACTCTGCGGATTTCCACGGCCACGCCACTTCGTATCTGATAGCGCAGCTTTTCGAAGTCCATGACCGTGAACGCTTCGAGTGGTTTGCCTTTTCGTTCGGACCTCCCGCGACGGATGCCATGCGCGCGCGTCTGGTTGCAGGTTTCGACCATTTCATCGACGTGCGCGAGCGCAGCGAGATCGATATTGCCCGCTTGTCGCGGGAGCTGGGCATCGACATCGCCATTGACCTGATGGGTTTCACCACGGGCTGCCGCTTTGGCATTTTTGCCCACCGCTGCGCCCCCATCCAGGCCGGTTATCTGGGCTACCCGGGGACGACCGGGGCAGACTATATGGACTACGTGATTGCCGACAAGGTGGTTGTGCCCCCCGACGCGCGGCGCCATTTCACCGAAAGACTCGTCTACCTGCCGCACAGCTACCAGGTCAACGACTCGCAGCGCGCGATCAGTGACCGGATGTTTACCAGGGAAGAGGCGCGGCTGCCTGCCACGGGGAGCGTGTTCTGCTGTTTCAACAACAACCAGAAGATCCTCCCGCAGGTATTCGACAGCTGGATGCGCATTCTGCAAGGGGTGCCTGACAGCGTTCTGTGGCTTCTGGCAGACAATCCTGCTGTGGAGGACAGCCTGCGGCGCGAGGCGCAGTCTCGCGGCGTGGCGGCCGAGAGGCTGGTGTTTGCACAGCGCCTGCCTCTGATCGAGCATCTGGCGCGCCACCGGTTGGCCGACCTGTTTCTGGATACCTTGCCCTACAACGCTCACACCACGGCCAGCGATGCCTTGTGGGCGGGTCTGCCGGTGCTCACGCGGCTGGGAGAATCGTTTGCGGCGCGAGTGGCGGCCAGCCTGCTACATGCTGTGGGCCTGCCGGAGCTTGTGACCTACAGCGCCGCCGAATATGAAGCCCTGGCGATCTCGCTCGCCCAGGACCCTGCGCGCCTGAAGGCGCTGCGCGACAAACTCCAAGCGGAAAAAGCCCAGTCCCCCTTGTTCAACACCCACCAGTTTGCGCGTGATATCGAGGCTGCCTATCTGGCGATGCATGAACGGCACCTGCAGGGGCTGCCGCCCGAGGTGATTGAGGTGTGACAACTGGGGGCGCTGCCCCAGTCTGCCGAGAATGGAGGAGACCGATCTGGGCCCCCTGGACCATCCAGGGATGGCTGCTGTGGAGGATGCGGTCAGTGCACCACGACCGGGTTCTGTGCCAGGCCCGCATAGCGGTCCAGCGCGTCTTCCACTTCTTCCTGTGTGGGGGTGTCGCGCTGCCAGGCCAGGATCTGCTCCTGGAACATCTCGGCCCAAGAGCCGTCCAGGTACACCTCTTTGCCGGAGCGCTTGTCCACGATTTCAAAGCCGTGGCGCGCGAGCTGGGGAACGGCGGGGGCGGTGTCGTTGAGCACCTGGGCGCTCTTTTTCTCCACGGCGTCGGGCAGCATGTGGACCACCACGAAGGATTCTGAGTCGTAGAGCATGTGCATCGTGTTCCCCTTGTCGATATAGATGTCAGATGACAGCGGGTGCGCAGAGTTCAAGTGGCACAGGCAAAGCCCGTGGCTTTTGTCCCCTTGCCGATGCAGTATTTCATGAAAACCCGGTGCTTCCGGTTTCGCGGGTCTATTTTGGTGGGATGGCGCTCCTGCGCAACACTTTTTAACAAGACCCCTCCAGACTATCAAGGCGGGCCGCTGCGGCTCAGTTGCAGGTCGGCGAAGTCGCCGTTGGCTTGGGTGAGCTTGATGCGTACCGGCAGATAACCTAGTGCGGGGGCCACCCACAGTTCGGCCTTCTGGTCGTAGTCCTTGCGGGGCAGGCGCTGCAACTTGAGGGTGGGCGTGGCGCCTGCGGGCAGGTCCAGTGTTTCTGCCCCCTCGATGGTGAAGGTCCAGCGGTCGGCGCTGCGCGCGCTCACGGTGGTGAGCGTGATCTGGGTGCCGGTCACAAACCGTGCGGGATCGGCGGCGAGCAGGGCGCCGAGTTGGATGAACACACTCAGCCGGTCCTGTACCCCCGGGCCCACGGTGGCGTCCGGCGTGTTGGCGCTGAAGGTGGCCCGGCCCTTGGTGTAGTCGAAGTGCGCTGCCTGCTCGCTGCGGGACTTGTCTGAAAATTTCTCGGGCAACAGCCCTTGGGCCGTGATGGCGCCCACGCTGCGCTGCGTGCGGGAGCCCACTAGGAAGGCGCTGATCTGCTGCCGCGCCTCGTAGCGGCTGCCATCGTGCTGCCACAGCAGCTCGGCGCGGGCACTGTAGGCAAATTTCTTGGCCTGCCCACTCACGTCAAACGCCAGCCGTGTAGGCGGGGGCAGGCGCACAGGCGGTGGTGCCGTGTTGGGCGTGTGGTCCGTGCCAGCCCCGGGTGGGGCGATGTCCACGCCTGTTGTGGCTTCAGAGGGGAGAGGCGCTGATGATGCCTGGGCTGGTGCCGATGCAGGGGAGGCTGCCGTTGTGGGGAGCGTTTCCTCCACAACGGTCGAGACAGCTTCGGCGGGGGCGGCCAGCGCGACGTCTGCACCCGCCTCGGTGCTGGGGGCCGTGGCCTCGGTGGAGGGGGATGCAGGGGATGGCGCCTGGGCGACCGGGGGTTGGTGTGTTGCCCGTGCCTGTGGTTTGGGGCGCGCGGGCGGCTTGGGCGCGACCGCAGGTTTCGCCGCAATGGGGGCAACGGCTGCCACAGCTGCCACAGCGGCAGCGGGTGGCGGCGGGGCCGCAATGCTGCGCGTGCTGAACACTTTGCCGACAGGCGACCGGGGGCTGTCCCAAGCCAGCGGCACGCCGCTCAGCACCAGCCAGTGCAGGGCCAGCACCAGGACTGTGATGAGAAAGAGCGCGCGCCGTGGCATCTACCTGCGTGCCGGGGCCGTCAGGCGCTGCCCGCGCCCAGATCACTGGAGAGCTGGGCCGCAGCCGCGCGCAGCGGCGCGTCGATGGCGCCGCCCCACTCGGGGTCGAAGGTGGCAATGGAGCCCAGCGTGGTGATGCCCAACTCCAGGTGGCCGTCCGCGTCAAACACGGGTGCGCAGAACGCCACGATGCCAGGCAGCAAGGTATCGACCACCCGCGCGGCACCGCGTTCGCGTACCTCGGCCAGCAGGGTGTTGACCTCGGTCATGGTCGAGGGCAGGTCGGTGCGGCGCATCTTCACGGCGCGGGCCAGCTCCTCCTTGAGCAGCGGCGCCACCACATCAGGCGCCATGTGCGCCGCAAAGCAGCGGCCGGTGGCCGACGACAACAGCGGCATCACGTCACCCAGGCGCAGGTTGGCAGTGACAGCCTGGGGCGACTCCTCCCAGTGCACGATGGTGGGGCCGTGGTTGCCCCACACGGCCAGCGCCAGCGTGTGACCGATGGCTTCCATGAGTTCCGGCATGCGCTCGCGCGCCAGGCGCACGGCATCGAGCCGGGCCAGCGACGCCAGCCCCAGCTTGAGGGCGGCGGGGCCCAGGTCGTAGCGGGCGTTGCGCGGGTCTTGTGTGACCAGGCCCAGGCGCTGAAAGCTCACCAGATACCGGTGCGCCTTGGCCGCGCTCATGCCCGCCGAGGCCGCCACATCCTTGAGCATGAGCGGCCCGCGCGAGCGGGTCAGCCCCTCCAGCAGGGCAAAACCCACCTCGACCGATTGAATTCCTGCACGTTCTTTGTCCATGTGCACTAAAATTTGCGAGTTTTGTTTAGTTAAATCAATTTACCCAAGCGTAATTCGTGTTGGGTGAAGACTTTCAACCCCTTGAGACAAAGGTCCTGCCACCATGAAACTCGCTACCTACAAAGACGGCTCGCGCGACGGCCAACTGGTTGTCGTCTCCCGCGACCTGGGCACGGCCCATTATGCGACCGGCATCGCCAGCAAGCTGCAGCAGGCGCTGGACGACTGGGGCTTCATCTCGCCCCAGCTGCAGGACCTGTACGACCAGCTCAACAGCGGCCGCGCGCGCCACGCGTTCCCGTTTGACCCCAAGCAATGCATGGCCCCGCTGCCCCGCGCCTACCAGTGGGCGGATGGCTCGGCCTACATCAACCACGTCGAACTGGTGCGAAAAGCGCGCAACTCCGAAGTGCCCGAGAGCTTCTATACCGACCCCCTGATGTACCAGGGCGGCAGCGACGACTTCATCGGCCCTTGCGACGATGTGGTGGTGCCCAGCGAAGCCATGGGCATCGACTTTGAGGCCGAGATCGCCGTCATCACCGGCGACGTGAAGATGGGCACCACCGCCGACCAGGCGCTGGACGGCATCCGCCTGGTGATGATTGCCAACGACGTGAGCCTGCGCAACCTGATCCCTGCCGAGCTGGCCAAGGGTTTCGGTTTCTTCCAGAGCAAGCCCGCCACCGCCTTCGGCCCTGTGGCCGTCACGCTGGACGAGCTGGGCGACGCCTGGGACCATGGGCGCGTGAACCTCACCGTGCAGTCCACCTGGAACGGCCGCAAGGTCGGCATGTGCGACGCGGGCCCCGAGATGACCTTCCACTTCGGCCAGCTGATCGCCCACGTGGCCAAGACGCGCAACCTGCGCGCGGGCTCCATCATCGGCAGCGGCACCGTGAGCAACAAGGGCGTGACCGACGCCAACGGCCGCACCGAATGGCCCAAGGGCTACAGCTGCATCGCCGAAAAGCGCTGCATCGAGACCATCCAGGACGGCAAGCCCAGCACCGAATTCATGAAGTTCGGCGACACCATCCGCATCGAAATCAAGGGCAAGGACGGCGCGAGCATCTTTGGCGCCATTGACCAGAGCATCGCAGCCCCCTGAGCCGCCTTCGGCGTCTTCCCCCTCAGGGGGACGCCACCCGTGGCCTGGCAAAGCCAGTTCCACGGTGGTGCTGGCCTTAGCGCGCGCCGGTTTCAAGCGACGCGCGCATGTGCAGTCAAAAATACAAGAAAAAACAGGCTCTAGCGCTTATTGGATAAGCGTTAGCAGCTATTAATTTAATAGTTTCATATAGGAGACAACCCCATGCAGCGTAGAACCCTCTTGTCCGCCCTGGCCGCCGCAGGCGCCACCACCGCCGCCCCTTGGGCCCTGGCCCAGCAAGCAGCTTGGCCCGACCAGCCCCTGCGCTGGGTGGTGCCCTACCCCGCAGGCGGCGGCACCGACGTGCTGGCCCGCACCGTGGCCGAAGCCATGCGCCAGACGCTGGGACAGCAGATCATCGTGGACAACCGCCCAGGCGCCTCCACCAACATCGGCGGCCAGGCCGTGGCCACGGCCAAACCCGACGGCTACACCTTCATGTCGGCCGACAACGCCATCCTGGCCTACAACGAACACCTGTTCACCAAGCTGCCGTTCAACCCCGAAAAAGACTTCACCTACGTGGGCGGCATCAGCCGCTTCCCGCTGGCGCTGGTGGTGCATCCATCGTTCGAAGCCAAGACGGTGAAGGAGTTTCTGGACTACGCGCGTGCCAATCCCGGCAAGCTCAACTACGCATCGCCCGGCAACGGCTCGCCACACCACCTGGCGATGGAGATGTTCAAGAACCGCACCAAGACCTTCCTCACCCACATCCCCTACCGCGGCGCCGCGCCCGCGCTGCAGGACGTGATGGGTGGGCAGGTGCCGTGCATGTTCCTGGACCTCGCCGCCGGCTTGCCCGTGATCACCTCGGGCAAGGTGCGTGCCTTGGCCATCGGCTCGGCCAAGCGCGTGGCCGCGCTGCCGGACGTGCCCACCCTGGCCGAAGCCGGTGTGCCCAACACCGAGGTGTTTGCGTTCCAGGGCATCCTGGCGCCCGCCGGTCTGCCCGCTGCGATCACGGCGCGCCTCAACGGCGACCTGAACAAGGCCCTGCTCAACCCCGCCGTGGTCAAGCGCATGAACGACTTCGGCATGGAAGCCCTGCCCGGCACGCCCGAGCAGTTCCGCGCCATGGCACGCTCCGAGTCCAAGCGCTGGGGCGAGATCATCAAGGCGGCAGGCGTGAAACTCGACTGACCCCCCTGAGCGGCTGCGCCGCTTCCCCCCAAGGGGGACGCACCCGGTGGCCTGGCAAAGCCAGTTCCACGGGTGCACTCGCTTGGCGACGCGCCCTCTGCGGGGGGGGCTGCGGTGTTTCTTACTCCGGCAGGTGGCACACCGCTTCGATGTTGTTGCCTTCCGGGTCGATGACAAACGCGCCGTAGTAGTTCTCGTGGTAGTCGGGCCGCAGGCCCGGGGCTCCGTTGTCTTTGCCCCCGGCTTCCATGGCGGCGCGGTAGAAGGCATCGACCTGGGCCCGCGTGGTGGCCCGCCACGCCAGGTGACAGCCCGTGGTCGCGGGCGGGCCGCCGTAGGGCGAGGGGCCATCGATGAACCACACATCCGCCTTCTTGCCGTCGGGCTCGGACGGAGCCGGGTAGGCATAGCCCAGCATGTTGGAGCCGTAGTTGCCTTCAAAACACAGGTTGTAGCCCAAAGGCGCGAGGGCAGCGGTGTAGAACGCCTTGGTGCGGGCGATGTCGGTGACACGGAAGGTCATGTGGTCCAGCATGGGAGGGACTCCTAGGGTTGTTGTGTGCGGTTTTATATCTGAAATACTGATATTAAACACAGTATTTTTCATCTGGATACAGAACTCACCGCAGCCTCAAAGGCCGCCCCGCCCATGCCTCTGACTCATCGGACTGGCGCTCTTCAGGTCCACCCCTCCAGCACCAGCTTGCCCCGCGCCTTGCCGCTCTCGATGAGCGCATGGGCGCGTTTCAGATTCGCCGCATTGATGCTGCCCAACCGCTGGTCCAGCGTGGTGCGGATCAGCCCCGCATCCACCAGCTGCGCCACCTCGGACAGCAGCCGGTGCTGGCCGATCATGTCGTCCGTGCCAAACAGCGCACGCGTGAACATCAGCTCCCAGTGCAGCGACACCGACTTGCGCTTGAACTTCGTCACATCGAGTGACACTGGGTCGTCGATCAGCGCGAACTGGCCTTGCGGCGCGATGGCCTCGACGATCTGGTCGAAGTGCGCATCGGTCTGCGTGAGACTCACGATGATGTCCACCGTGGGGTGGCCGATGCGGGCCAGCTCTTGCGTGAGCGGCTGGCTGTGGTCGATGACGTGGTGGGCGCCCAGGTCGCGCACCCACTGCTGCGTTTCGGGGCGCGATGCGGTGCCGATGATCGTGAGGCTGGTGAGCCGCGCCGCAAGCTGCGTGAGGATGGAGCCCACACCACCGCTCGCGCCGATGATGAGCAGGGTCTTGTTGGTGGGCTGCTTGCCTGGCGCCACGCCCAGGCGGTCAAACAGCAGTTCCCACGCGGTGATGGTGGTCAGCGGCAGTGCGGCAGCTTCCGCAAAGTCCAGCGACTTCGGCGCGTGGCCCACGATGCGCTCGTCCACCAGATGCAGCTCGCTGTTGGTGCCGGCGCGCGCGATGGAGCCTGCGTACCAGACGCGGTCGCCGGGCTGGAACAGCGTCACCTCTGGCCCCACGGCGCGCACGATGCCGCTGGCGTCCCAGCCCAGCACCTTGTAGTCGGGGCCGTCGCCGCTGCGCGAGCTGCTTTTGCGCACCTTGGTGTCCACGGGGTTGACGGAAACAGCGTGCACCTCCACCAGCAGGTCGTGGCCGGTGGCCACGGGGTCGGGTTGGGTGATGTCGAGCAGCGACTCGGGGTGGTCAATGGGGTAGGCGGTTTGGTAGCCGATGGCTTTCATGGTGCAGGTCCTGGTGTGTGGAGTGGGAGTGATGGGGACTGGGTTGCGTGTGGTCAGCTCAATCCAGGGCCTCAGCGGCGGGCTGTTGTGCTGCAGTCGTGCGGGCGGCGCTGTAGTCGCTGTAGCCATGCTCGGTGCCACCGAACAAAGTCGCGGGGTCAAATGCGGCCAGCGGCAGCCCGGCGGCGTAGCGCGCCGGCAGGTCGGGGTTGGCAATGAAGGGGCGGCCGAAGGCCACAAGGTCTGCCATGCCGGATGACAGGATCTGCTGCGCGCGCTCGGGCGTGTATTTGCCCGCCACGATCACGCGGCCGCTGTAGGCATTGCGCAAGGCCTGGCGGAAGTCATCGGGGATGCTGGGGGCGTCGTCCCAGTCAGCCTCAGCCAGGTGGATGTAGGCCAGGCCCAGCGTGTCCAGCTGGCGCGCAAGGTGCAGCATGGTCGGAATGGTCTCGGGGCAGTTCATGTTGCGCTGGGTGATGAACGGGGCCAGGCGCATGCCGGTGCGCTCGGCGCCCGCCTCGCTGGCCACGGCGGCGGCCACTTCGCGGGCGAAGCGGGTGCGGTTGTCCATGGTGCCGCCGTAGGCATCTGTGCGGTGGTTGGACGTGGTGCGCAGGAACTGGTCGATGAGGTAACCGTTGGCCCCGTGGATTTCCACCCCGTCGAAGCCTGCCCGCATGGCGTTCGCAGCGGCGCGCCGAAAGTCGTCGATCACACCCGCGATCTCCGCGGTGCTCAATGCCCTCGGCACCGGGCTATCGACCATGCGGCCCACGCCGTCGTCGCCCACCACCCAGACTTTGGCCTCGGGCGACAAGGCGGACGGCGCCACGGGCAGGCCATCGGCGTGAAAGCTGGGGTGCGACATGCGGCCCACGTGCCACAACTGCAGCACCATGCGGCCGCCAGCGGTGTGCACGGCATCCGTCACCCGGCGCCAGCCTTGCACCTGGGCTTCGGTGTAGATGCCCGGCGTAAAGCTGTAGCCCTGGCCCTGGCGCGAAATCTGGGTGGCCTCGCTCACGATGAGCCCGGCGCTGGCCCGCTGGGCATAGTAGGTGGCCATCATCGCGTTGGGCACGTCACCGGGCTGGGTGCTGCGAGCGCGGGTCATGGGGGCCATCACCATGCGGTTGGGCAAGGTGAGGGGGCCAAGCGTCAAAGGGGCAAAAAGGGGAGCTGTGGCAGGGCGGGTCATGGTCGAAGCGTGCGGAGTGGGCTGGACGGGCTTGTATGGTCGTTTTGTCTTGTTTATTTTTAAATAGGCTGACGATTGAATGAATAGTCAAAGAAAATTTGAAAATAGCCGGCTCAATGCCACGACCAAGACATGAAAAGCCTGCAAGACCTGGACATCTTTGTGCGCACTGTGGACAGCGGCAGCCTGTCGGCCACGGCCCGGGCGCTGGACCTGACACCGGCTGCAGCCAGTGCGGCGCTCAAGCGGCTGGAGGCCGAGCTGGGCGTGCTGCTGTTCGTGCGCTCCACGCGCAGCCTGCGGCTCACGCCCGAGGGCACGTTGTTTCTGGAGCACTGCCGCCCCGCGCTGGCCGCGCTGCAGCAGGTGCAGGGGCAGCTGGCCAGCGGCCGGGCGGGTGCGCTGAGCGGCACGCTGCAGCTGGCGGCGCCGTCGGACCTGGGGCGCAATGTGCTGCTGCCCTGGCTGGATGCGTTCCAGACCCAGCACCCCGGCATCACCGTGCGTTTGCAACTGTCGGACCGCATGGCGAATGTGTACAGTGAGCCGGTGGACGCCGCCTTTCGCTATGGCAAGCCCCAGGATTCGGGCCTGGTGGCGCTGCCGCTGGCGGCCGAGCACCGGCGCGTACTGTGTGCGGCCCCGGCCTACCTGGCGGCCCACGGCGCGCCCCCCACCCCACATGCGTTGGTGGACCATGACTGCCTGTGCTTCATGCTGGGCGAGGATGTGCACGACCGCTGGCGGTTCTGGGATGCGGCGGGCCAGGAGGCGCAGGTGCGCGTGCGCAGCCACAACGTGGCCAATGACGGCGATGCCGTGCGCCGCTGGGCCGTGCTGGGGCGCGGCATTGCCTACAAGTCGTACTTTGACGTGGCGCACGACCTGGCTGCCGGTCGTCTGGTGCCACTGTGCACCGACTGGACCACGGAGGCGGTCCCGCTGTTTCTGGTGGCCCCCAGCCGCAGGCAGCTCACGCCCCTGGTACGCGCGCTGCGTGACTTCATGGCCACGCGGCTGCAGGCGCTGCAGCAGCAAGAGGTCGCCTCCTGATCTTTGCGTGTCGCGGGCGAGGGAGGAGAGGGGGGGGGCATGCCGCCGGCCGCCAATCGGTGGTCCGGATTCAGCGAGTGCCTGGGGCAGGGCGGTTTTACGCTCCGGTCGGAGTGGGGCGCCAAGCCATCGCTCGCCCGGCTGGCGGCGCAACTGGCGCCCGGCATTTCTCCCCAAGACCCAAAGGCATCTTCATGAATATCGTTCTTTTGCACGGCAGCTGGCATGGCGCCTGGTGTTGGCACAAAGTGGTCCCGCTGCTGCAGGCCCGGGGGCACCAGGTGCATGTGCCTGACCTGCCCGCTCACGGTCGCCATTGGCGGGTGGCGCGGGGGCGCACCACGCTCTCGGCCATGGCGGCGCATGTGTGCCGGGTGCTCGATGCGCTGGACGGCCCGGCGCTCATCGTGGCGCACAGCCGGGGCGGCATTGTGGCGTCCACAGTGGCCGAGCAGCGGCACCACAAGCTGGTGGGTGTGACCTACCTGGCCGCCTACATGCTGCGCCATGGCGAGCGGGTGACGGACTTCTTCCGCCAGGACAAGGCCTCGCTGGTGGCGCGCCACATCCATGTCAGCCGCAGCACCTTGACCGACCACCTGGCGCCCGAGGCCTACCGCCCCGCGCTGTACGCCGATTGCTCGGACGCCGACGTGGCGCTGGCCCAGGCGCTGCTCACGCCCGAGCCCTCGTTGCCCGCACTCACCCGGCTTGCGCTGACGGTGCCGCGTTATGGCAGCGTGCCCCGGCACTACATCGAGCTGACGCAGGACCGGGCCGTGACCATCGAGCTGCAGCGCAAGATGATCGCGGCCTCGCCCTGCGCCACGGTGTCGTCCATCGAGGCGAGCCACTCGGCGTATTTCTCGCAACCCCAGCGGCTGGCGGACACCGTGCACCAGATCGCCGGTTTCCGCTGAAGGGCCCGGGATGAGCGCGGCGGTGGCAGGGCTATCGCCCACGCGACGCCGCCGGGGCGCGGGTGCGCCGCACAATGCGACCCCCAACGGCGCATGCGCCTGCCTCGCCCAGAAAGACCCCCATGCTGAATTTCGACTTCCACAACCCCACCCACATCGCCTTCGGCCAGGGCCGCATTGCCGACCTGGCCAAGCTCGTGCCCGCTGCCGCCAAGGTGCTGATCCTCGTGGGTGGCGCCAGCGCCGAAAAGACCGGTACGCTGGCCGAGGTGCGCGCCG
Source organism: Acidovorax sp. SRI_002 (assembly GCF_057586455.1). Classification (NCBI taxonomy): domain Bacteria; kingdom Pseudomonadati; phylum Pseudomonadota; class Betaproteobacteria; order Burkholderiales; family Comamonadaceae; genus Acidovorax; species Acidovorax sp. SRI_002. The sequence continues at coordinate 92,033 of NZ_JBYCZW010000006.1, forward strand.
CGCTGGGCGAGCGCCAGCACGCCACCTTCAGCGGCATCGAACCCAACCCCAGCTACGAGACCTCCATGAAGGCCGTGGCGCAGATCCGCGAAGGCGGGTTTGACTTTCTGCTGGCCGTGGGCGGCGGTTCGGTCATCGATGCCGTCAAGTTCATTGCCGCGGCGGTGCGCTTCGAGGGCGATGACCCCTGGGCCATCCTCGAAAAACATGGCCGCAACGTGAAGGGCGCCCTGCCGTTTGGCGCCGTGCTCACGCTGCCCGCCACGGGCTCAGAGATGAACAACGGCGGCGTCATCACCCACCGCGCCAAGGGTGCCAAGCTGGCGTTTGGCAGCGTGCACACCTACCCGGTGTTCTCGGTGCTCGACCCCACCAAGACCTACACCCTGCCACCCCAGCAGCTGGCCAATGGCGTGGTGGATGCGTTTGTGCACACGGTGGAGCAGTACCTCACCTACCCGGTCAACGCGCCCGTGCAGGACCGTTTTGCCGAAGGCATCCTGCAGACGCTGATCGAGATCGGCCCGCGCCTGCTGGCAGCCCCCGAGCCTGTGTACGACGACCGTGCCAACCTCATGTGGGCCGCCACCATGGCGCTCAACGGCCTGATCGGCGCTGGCGTACCGCAGGACTGGGCCACCCACATGATCGGCCACGAGCTGACGGCCCTGCACGGCATCGACCACGCGCGCACCCTGGCCATCGTGCTGCCCGCGCTGCTGCACGAGCGGCGTGGCGCCAAACGCGCCAAGCTGCTGCAGTACGGCGAGCGCGTGTGGGGCATCACCACGGGCACGGATGACGAGCGCATCACCGCCGCCATCGAGCGCACGCGCGATTTCTTTGAAAGCATGGGCATCGCCACGCGCCTGTCGGGCTACGGCCTGGGCGCCGACACCGTGGGCGCCGTGGTGGCGCAGCTCGAAGCGCATGGCATGGTGACCCTGGGCGAGCAGCGCGAGATCACACCGGCTGTGAGCCGCCGCATCCTCGAAGCTGCGCTGTAAGCCGCCGCCGAGCGGGAGGGCGGGCGGGCAGACGCTCGCGCCTCCCGTGGTGCATTTCGCGCCGCGCAGCGGCGTTTCGTCGCAGGGCGCTGGAGCCCGCTGCGGGTGCTGCCTACAGTGCCGTCACGCCGCCACCTCGGGCGGCCATTGACGAAAGGCGCACCGTGATCCTCATCCTCTTCCTGGCCCTCCGCACCACATGGCGGGTTGCCCGTGCCCCGCTGCTGGCTGCTTTTGTAGCGATGCTGGCCTGGGCCACCCCGGCATCGGCGCAATATGCCGGGCTGCGCACCCTGGTGGTCCCGGGTGCCGAGCCCGTGACCGTGGCCTTGTACTACCCCACCCCCGCCGTGGCGCGCACCCTGCCCATGGGCCCGTGGCGGCCCGTGGTCACGCCGGGCGCCCCGGTGGCAACCGCGCCCCTCAAGGGCCTGATCCTCATCTCGCACGGCACGGGCGGCCATGAACTGGGCCACCACAACCTGGCCACGCGCCTGGCGGCCGACGGCTATCTGGTGGCAGCGCTGCGCCATCCGGGCGACAACTGGGAAGACCGGTCGATGATTACCTCGGGCCGCTACTTCAGCGAGCGCCCCCGCCAGGTGAGCCGCGTGCTGGACGCATTGCTGGCCAGCCCCGAATGGGGCCCCCGCATTCCGGCCGGGCGCATTGGCGCCGTGGGCCATTCGGCAGGCGGCTACACCGTGCTGGCCCTGGCCGGTGCGCAGGCCGAACCGGCCCGTGCGGCGCAGCACTGCCGCAGCGTGTCGGACGACCCCGGCTTTTGTAGCCTGGGCAAGCTGCCCGCCCGTGGCCAGACCGCCCAGACTACCAAGGAGGCCCCTGCGGCCGCCACCGCGGTATCCACACAGGCCGGCGCCCCCGCGCTCGATGGTCCGCTGGTCTCGGTGGCAGACCCCCGCATCCGCGCCGTGGTGGCCATGGCGCCCATGGCGGTGGTGTTCACGCCCGACAGCCTGAAGGCCATCAGCGTACCCGTGCGGCTGATGGTGGCCGAGCGCGATGCCGTGCTTGTGGGCCCCTACCATGGCGGCTATGTGGCAGCGAATTTGCCGTCTGCACAGGCCAGTACGGTGCCGGGTGCAGGCCACTTCGCCTTCATGGCCCAGTCTGTCTGGCCGCTGGCGTCCGAGGCGGGAGACGCCGCCGCCAACCCCGAAGGCTTTGACCGCGTGGCCTACCACGCCACGCTGGAGAACGAGGTGGCGGAGTTCCTGGCCAGGCAGCTGCGCTGAGATGCTGGGGGGCTTACAGCACGGTAGTACCGTCCTGTAAGCCAATGCCGCAAACCTGCCTGCATCGCGGGACAACGGGCCCTATGGCTGGTACGGTGGTGGTTTGCTTTTTCCGATCAATCCCCTACAACGAAAGCGACCTCCATGGCACACATCCTCATGGTTCTGACGTCCCACGACCAACTGGGCGACACCGGCAAAAAGACGGGCTTCTGGCTGGAAGAGTTTGCGGCACCGTACTACGTGTTCAAGGATGCAGGCGTGCAGATCACGCTCGCATCGCCTCACGGTGGCCAGCCGCCCCTGGACCCCAAAAGCGACGACGAAAACGCCCAGACCGATGCCACGCGCCGCTTCAAGGCCGATGCTTCCGCGAAGCAGTAGCTGGCCAGCACCGTGCCCCTGTCCAGCGTGAAGGCCGAGGACTTTGACGCCGTGTTCTACCCCGGCGGCCATGGCCCCCTGTGGGACCTGGCCGAAGACGCGCAGTCCATCGCACTCATCGAAAAGACCTTTGCGGCCGGCAAGCCGCTGGCGCTGGTGTGCCACGCACCCGGCGTGTTGCGCCACACCAAGGCGCCCGACGGGTCGCCCTTGGTGAAGGGCAAAAAGGTCACGGGTTTCACCAACACCGAAGAAGACGCCGTGCAGCTGACCCAGATCGTGCCGTTCCTGGTGGAAGACATGCTCAAGGAGAACGGCGGTGTGTATTCCAAAGGCCCTGACTGGGCACCCTATATGCTGACCGATGGCACGCTGATCACGGGGCAGAACCCGGCATCGTCAGAGCAGGGCGCCCATGCCTTGCTCAAGCAATTGGGTTGATGAGGAAAAGGGGCTTCGGCCCCATATTTGCGCCGGGTGGCTGCACCGGGTTATCCGTGTTCCACATTGGAAGCAAAAAAGGCAGCCAGCGCTTTATCCATCAGCGCAAGCAGTTATCAAATTGGAAGTGATCGTGTGGTGATGCCTGTCGCCAGCCCACGCAACGCTCTCGCTTCATTCAATACGGCAGGATGCCTGGCAACAGCGGGCGGTCAAGCCGGTGGCGCCACCACTTGAGTGCCTCGCCCATGTGCTCGGGTCGCCAGGCCAGCCAGAAGGTTTCGTCCGGGCGGGGCTCCTCCACCTGCAACTCCACCAGAATGCCGGTCTCCAGCTCCACGCGCACACAGGCGCGGGGCACAAAACCGTGGCCCAGACCTGCGGCCTGGCAAGCGATCTTGGCCTGCATCGATGGCACGGTGATACGGCGCTGGCCTGACAGCAACCCCACCGTGCGGTCGTTCAGCGAGCGCGCCCCGTCGCCCACCACCACGGCCGTGTGTTCCAGCAAGTCGCTGCGCGTGAGCGGCCGCTGCAGCTTGGCCAGCGGGTGTGTGGCCGTCACGCAAAAAGCGAAGGCCAGGCTGCCCACGGCCACCACCTTGTAGCCACCCCCCGCTGGGCCTTCGCCTGCGGCCACGACGATGTCTGCGCGCCCTTCGCGCAGCGCCTCCCAGGTGCCTGTCAAGGCTTCGCTGCTGATGCGCAGTCGGGTGCCGCAGTGCAGGTCTTCAAACGCGCAGATGTCCTGGTTGAACGCGTGCGTGGGGATGAGCGAGTCGTGCATCAGCCGCAGCTCGGACTCGAAGCCCGTGGCGATCTGCCGCATCCGCGATTCGAGCTGCTGCGCGGCGGCCAGCAGCCAGCGCCCCTCCTTGAGCATCTCTTGGCCGGCAGGGGTGAGCGTGACGCGCGGGCCGTTGCGGGTGAACAGGGCCAGGCCCAGCTGGTCTTCCAGCTTGCTCACGGCGTACGAGATGGTGGACGGCACCTTGTGCAGCCGCTCGGAGGCACCTGCAAACGAGCCGTGGCGGGCAATGGCGTCGATGGTTTCAATGGCTTCCAGCGTGAGTTTCAACATGGCCCAATTCCTTGATCTGCATCATCGAAATTATCGATGATGAGTTGGAAAACCTTTCAGCATACGCCCCGGAACGGCGCGAGATACTTTCTTCACCGCAGCACTGAAGCCTTGATGAATAGGGCGATGAGGCAAGAACCTCCCAGTGTGAATCACATCGACGAAGAAAGGACCTGCACCATGCTCGACATCCGCAAAGCCCAACACCGCGGCAACGCCAACCACGGCTGGCTCCATTCGCGCCACACATTCTCCTTTGGCCACTACCACGACGCCAACCAGCAAGGCTTCTCCGACCTGCTGGTCATCAACGACGACCGCGTGGCCCCGGGCAAGGGCTTTGGCACCCACCCGCACCGCGACATGGAAATCTTCTCGTACGTGCTGGAAGGCGCGCTGGAGCACAAGGACTCCATGGGCACGGGCTCGGTCATCCGCCCCGGCGACGTGCAGATGATGAGCGCCGGCACCGGCGTGCGCCACAGCGAGTTCAACCACTCCAGCGACGAGCCCGTGCATTTCCTGCAGATCTGGATCGTGCCCGGTGTGCGCGGCGCCGCACCCCGCTACCAGCAGGTGCATTTCAGCGAGGCCGACAAGCGCGGCCGCCTGCGCCAGATCATCTCGCCCGAAGGGGCTGACGGATCGCTGGCCGTGCACCAGGACGCCCGGGTTTACGCCGGCTTGTTCGACGGCAGCGAAGAGTCGGCCGATCTGGACGTGGGCCCGGGCCGCAACGTGTATGTGCACGTGGCCCGCGGCAGCCTGGACGTGAACGGCGAGCGTCTGTCCGAAGGCGACGGCGCCCGCATCCGCGACGCCGGGGCCCTGCGCTTTGCCAACGGCGAAGGCGCCGAGGTGCTGGTGTTCGACCTGCGGCCCAACGAGCTGCCCACGATGCCGCACTGAGCGCATGGGGCGCACTGAGGAGCGGGGTGGGCGATGCCGCCCATCCCTTGCGCCCCGGCCCGCCGCATTGCCTTGTCTATTTTTTGTTTTTCTCGACGTCCTTCATCTTCAATTTCCAGGGAGTTCACCATGACCAACGCCAACGCCAACGCCAACGCCAACGCCAACGCCAACGCCAACGCCAACGCCAACGCCAACGCCAACGCCAACGCCAACGCCAACGCCAACGCCAACGCCAACGCCAACGCCAACGCCAACACGACCGCCGCAGCCAACGCCACCGCCCGCCCCGTCGCCTACGCCAAGCCCGGCGCCACGCTGCTGAACACCGACGACCACACCCTGGTCATGATCGACTTCCAGTCGCAGATGGCCTTTGCCACGCACTCCATCGATGCGATCACGCTGCGCTCCAACGCCGGCCTGGTGGCCAGCGCCGCCGCCGGGTTTGGCGTGGACACCATCCTCACCACCGTGGCCGAAAAGAGCTTCAGCGGCCCCATGTTCGAGGAAGTGACCGCACCGTTCCCCGGCCAGGCGCTGCTGGACCGCACCTCCATGAACACGTGGGAGGACGAGGCCGTGATCGCCCGGGTCAACGCCATCGGCAAGCCGCGCATCGTGCTGGCCGGCCTGTGGACCAGCGTGTGCATCGTGGGCCCGGCGCTGTCGGCGTTGGACCAGGGCTTCGAGGTGTATGTGATCGCCGACGCCAGCGGCGACATCTCGGCCGAAGCCCACAACCGTGCCATGGAGCGCATGGTGCAGGCCGGCGCTCGGCCCATCACGGCATTGCAGTACTTGCTGGAGCTGCAGCGCGACTGGGCGCGGGGCGAGACGTACAACATGACGACGGGCATCGCGAAGAAGTTCGGCGGCGGCTATGGCCTGGGCATCACCTACGCCAAAAGCATGTTCAACGCCCAAGAAGCCTAAAAAAAAGGGTGCATTGGCCTACTGCGCGACCCGATCCCGCACCTGCGGTTCTCGCCGTACGCTTGTACGGCTGCGGTCCTCGATGCAGGCTAGGGCCGCTCGCTACGGCCACTGCACCCTTTTTGCGCTCTGCCATTGCTGAAATCCTTTGAAGTCCGAAGACATGACACAACCTGCCACCACTCCCGACCTCATCCTGCGCAACGGGCGCTTCACCACGCTGGACCGCGCCAATCCCACGGCAAGTGCGGTCGCCATTGCGCAAGGGCGCTTCACCAAAGTGGGTGATGACCGCGAGGTGATGGCGCTGGCCGGTGCGGGCACGCGGGTCATCGACCTGGGTGGGCGCAGCGTGCTGCCGGGGCTCATCGACAACCACCTGCACATCATCCGCGGCGGCCTCAACTTCAACATGGAGCTGCGGTGGGACGGGGTGCGCAGCCTGGCCGATGCCATGGCCATGCTCAAAGCGCAGGTGGGGGTGACACCCGCGCCGCAGTGGGTGCGCGTGGTGGGCGGCTTCACCGAACACCAGTTTGCGGAAAAGCGCCTACCCACATTGGCCGAGCTGAACGCCGTGGCGCCGGACACGCCCGTGTTCATCCTGCATTTGTACGACCGCGCGCTGCTCAACGGCGCCGCGCTGCGCGCGGTGGGCTATGGCAAGGACACGCCCGCGCCACCCGGCGGCGAGATCGTGCGCGACAGCGCGGGCAATCCCACGGGCCTGCTGCTGGCCAAGCCCAATGCGGCCATCCTGTATGCCACGCTGGCCAAGGGCCCCAAGCTGCCGCACGACTACCAGGTCAACTCCACGCGCCACTTCATGCGCGAGCTCAACCGCCTGGGCGTGACCGGCGCCATCGACGCGGGCGGCGGCATGCAGAACTACCCGGATGACTACGACGTGATCCAGGAGCTGGCCGATGCCGACCAGCTCACCATCCGCCTGGCCTACAACCTGTTCACGCAAAAGCCCCAGCACGAGAAGGAAGACTTCCTGAACTGGACGGCCACCTCGCAGTACAAGCAGGGCACGGACTACTTTCGCCACAACGGCGCGGGCGAGATGCTGGTGTTTTCCGCCGCCGACTTCGAGGACTTCCGCCAGCCCCAGCCCGAGCTCGCGCCCGGCATGGAAGGCGAGCTGGAAGAGGTGGTGCGCATCCTCGCGCAGAACCGCTGGCCCTGGCGCATGCACGCCACCTACGACGAGACCATCGAGCGCGCGCTCAACGTGTTCGAAAAGGTCAACCAGGACACACCGCTGGTCGGCCTGAACTGGTTCTTCGACCATGCCGAGACCATCTCGGAAAAGTCCATCGACCGCATCGCTGCCCTGGGCGGCGGCGTGGCCGTGCAGCACCGCATGGCCTACCAGGGCGAATACTTCGTGGAGCGGTACGGCGCTGCTGCGGCCGAGGCCACGCCCCCGGTCAAGCGCATGCTGGAGAAGGGCGTCAATGTGTCCGCCGGCACCGACGCCACCCGCGTGGCCAGCTACAACCCCTGGGTGTCGCTGTCCTGGCTCGTCACTGGCAAGACGGTGGGCGGCCTGCAGCTTACGCCGCAGCGCAACTGCCTCACCCGCGACCAGGCCTTGCGCATGTGGACCGAGAACGTCACCTGGTTCAGCAACGAGCAGGGCAAGAAGGGCCGCATCGAGGCGGGCCAGCTGGCCGACCTCGTCGTGCCCGACCGCGACTTCTTTGCCTGCCCCGAGTCCGACATCGCCGACACCACGGCCCTGCTCACCGTGGTGGGCGGCAAAGTGGTCTATGGCGTGGGCGACTTCGCGCGCTTCGACGACGCAGCCCCGCCGCCCGCCATGCCCGACTGGTCGCCCGTGCGCACCTTCGGCGGCTACGGCGCCTGGGGTGCCCAGGGAGGGGCGGACGGCGCGCCGCTGCAGGCCGTGCTGCGCAACGCGGCGGCGAACTGCGGCTGTGCGAGCAACTGCAACCTGCACGGCCACGCCCATGCCACGGCCTGGAGCAGCAAGCTCCCCGTGTCCGACCTGCAGGGCTTTTGGGGTGCGCTCGGCTGCGCCTGCTGGGCGGTGTGACGGTGCAGCACGCATTGCAAAACGCCGCCACCGCGCCCTGGGTGCAGACGCTGGCGCTGCTGTGCCTGTGCGCCGCGTACCTGCAGGGCGGCATCGGCAAGGCCCGCAACTTTGCGGGCGCCGTGGCCGAGGTGCGCTCGCTCGGCCTGGCCCCCGCCGCGCCCATCGCTGCCGCCACGCTGGTGCTGCAGCTTTCGGCCTCGGCGCTCATTCTGTCGGGCTGGTACCGCTGGCTGGGGGCGCTCGCCCTGGCGGGCTTCACGGCGCTGGCCGCCTTGCTGGCAGACCGCTTCTGGGCCGCGCCGCCCGACGAGCGGCAGCGCAGCGCCAACGCATTTTTTGAACACTGGGGCCTGGTGGGCGGCATGCTGCTCGTCGCCTGGCACGACCTCGGAGGCCGCCATGTCTGATCACCGCCCAACCAAACCCGACACCACCACCGCACCGGGCAGCTTTGCGCCGCTGGCCATTCCCGTCTTTGCGGTGCTGTGGACCGCCACGGTGCTGGGCAACATCGGCAGCTTCATGCGCGACGTGGCCAGCGCCTGGATGGTGACCGAGCTCTCGTCCAGCCCCACCGCGGTCGCGCTGATCCAGACCGCCGCCACGTTGCCGGTCTTTCTGCTTGCCATCCCTGCGGGCGTGCTGTCGGACATCCTGGACCGCCGCCGCTTCCTCATCGGGGTGCAGGTGCTGCTGGCGGCCGTCAGCGGAACGCTTCTCATCCTGGCCAACACCCACACGCTGACGGTGGAGTGGCTGGTGGCCCTGACCTTTGTGGGCGGTATCGGTGCCGCGCTCATGGGCCCCACCTGGCAGTCCATCGTGCCCGAGCTGGTGCCGCGCAGCGAGCTCAGGAGCGCCGTGGCGCTCAACTCGCTGGGCATCAACATCGCACGCGCCGTCGGCCCGGCGGCGGGCGGCCTGCTGCTGGCCAACTTCGGCGCGGCCATGGCCTACGGCCTGGACGTGCTGAGCTATGTGTTCGTGATCGCCGCGCTGCTGTGGTGGAAGCGCCCCAAGGCCGAGGCCTCAGGCCTGAACGAGCAGTTCTTCGGCGCCTTCCGCGCCGGCGTGCGCTACGCCCGCGCCAGCCGCGAGCTGCATGTGGTGCTGCTGCGCGCGGCCGTGTTCTTCCTGTTCGCCAGCTCAGTCTGGGCGCTGCTGCCGCTGGTGGCGCGCCGCATGCTGGGCGGCTCGGCAGGCTTTTACGGCGTGATGCTGGGCGCCGTGGGCGCGGGCGCCATCCTGGGCGCCGTGCTGCTGCCACGCTTGCGCAAACGGCTCAACACCGACGGCCTGGTGCTGCTGGCCTCGTTGCTCACCGCCGCCGTCATGGGCGTGCTGACCGTGGCCCCGCCCCAGTGGGCCGCCGTGGCGCTGATGCTGGTGCTGGGCCTGGGATGGATCATCGCGCTGACCACCCTCAACGGCGTGGCCCAGGCCGTGCTGCCCAACTGGGTGCGCGGCCGGGGCCTGGCCATCTACCTCATGGTCTTCAACGGCGCGATGGCCGCCGGCAGCCTGGGCTGGGGCCTCATCGCCGGGCAGGCCGGCTTGCCGGTTACGCTGCTGATGGGCGCGGTCGGTCTGGTGGCGGCGTCGCTCATCTTTCACCGCGTGAAGCTGCCCACCGGTGAGGCCGACCTGCAGCCCTCGAACCACTGGCCCGAGCCGCTGCTGGCCGAGCCTGTGGCGCACGACCGGGGCCCGGTGATGGTGCAGATCGAGTACCGCATCGCTAAGCCCGATCTGCCCGCCTTCCTGCAGGCCATGCAGCACCTGTCTGCCGAGCGCCGCCGCGACGGCGCCTACGCCTGGGGCGTGGCCGAACACACGGGCGAGCCGGGCCGGGTCATCGAATGGTTCCTGGTCGAATCGTGGGCTGAGCATCTGCGCCAACACCACCGCGTGTCCAAGGCCGACGCCGACCTGCAAGCGGAGGCGCTGCGTTTCCATGTCGGGCCGGAGCGGCCGGTGGTGCACCACTTTTTGGCGCTGACGCCTGGCGGATCGGATGGGCAGGGCGCAGCCCCTTCAACCACGGCCTTGCACACGCACTGACGAAGAATATTGGTAAAAATGGCCTCTAGCGCTTATTGGTTAAGCGCTGGTAGCTATCAAATTGATACTGCGTCAGTTTGGCGGGTGACGCAGCCTGATCAGGCGGATGCCAACGCCGGGGTGTCCACCGAACTGGCCTCCACCTCGACGAGGCAGTCATAAAACGTCGGCGCGCGGCCCAAGTCCGTGAGGGCCTGGCTGGTGACCTCGTTCACGTTGGTGCCGTTCAGCCCCAACTTGCGCCACCAGATGCCCAGGCCATTCACAACCCCGGGCCGTGCGCGGCGCGACACGGTGGCGTGGCACAGGTAGCTGCCCCGGTCGTTGAACACGCGCACCACGGCGTCGTTGGCAATGCCACGTGCTTCGGCATCGTCGGGGTGGATCTCCAGCACCGGGCGGCCTTCGATGTTGCGCAGGCTCTGCACATTCACGAAGGTGGAGTTCAAGAAGTTGCGCGCGGGCGGCGAGATCATGGCCAGCGGGTAGCGGGCGTCCGTGCCCTGCAGTTCGTAGTTGGGCAGGTGGTCGGGCAGGCCGTCCAGGCCCTGAGCGGCCAGGCGGGCGCTGTAGAACTCGCACTTTCCAGAGGGTGATGGGAAGTTGCCTTCGGCGAACGGGGCATCGGGGATGGCGAGCGTGGCAAAACCTTGGGTCTCGAGCAGCGCGTAGTCCACCGCGTCGCCAAAGGCCTGGCGGCACAGGGCCTCGTCGCTCTCGGCAAAACAGGGCTCGGCAAAGCCCATGCGCGCCGCCAGGTCGCGGAAGATCTGGGCGTTGCTACGGGCCTCGCCCAGCGGCGCAATAGCGGGGCGGTTGAGCAGCACGTCGGTGTGGCCGTAGCTCAGGTGCACGTCCCAGTGCTCCAGCTGCGTGGTGGCGGGCAGGATGTAGTCGGCGTAGTCGGCCGTGTCGGTGCGGAAGTGCTCCAGCACCACCGTGAACAGGTCTTCGCGCGCAAAGCCTTGCACCACCTTGCCCGAATCGGGCGCCACGGCCACGGGATTGCTGTTGTAGACCACGATGGCCTCCACCTTCGGTCCGAACGCAGGCGAGGCCCCGCGCAGCAGGTCGTCGCCAATGGTGGACATGTTGATGGTGCGCGGTATCTGGGCCGGCATCAGGTCGGGCCGCTGCAGCACGGCGCGCTGCGCGGGGAACTGGCCCGAGCTGGACAGCAGCACGCCGCCCGCGCGGTGGCGCCAGGCGCCCGTGAGCGCAGGCAGGCAGGCCACGGCGCGCACCGCATTGCCGCCGCCACGCACACGCTGCATGCCGTAGTTCAGGCGGATGGCGGCGGGCTTCGTCGTGCCGTAGTCCTTGGCCAGCTGGCGGATCTGCTCTACCGGAATGCCGCACACCTCGGCCGCGCGTTCGGGCGGCCACTGCAGTGCGCGCTCGCGCAGCTGGTCCCAGCCCAGCGTGTGGCGGGCGATGTAGTCGTGGTCCAGCCAGTCGTTCGCGATCAGCTCGTGCATCAGCGCCAGTGCCAGCGCCGCGTCGGTGCCGGGGCGCAGGGCAATGTGCTCGTGGCATTTGTCGGCCGTCTCGCTCTTGCGGGGGTCAATGCACACCAGCTTGGCGCCATTGCGCTTGGCCTGCTGGGCGTAGCGCCAGAAGTGCAGGTTGCTGCCGATGGAGTTGCTGCCCCAGATCAGGATGAGCTGCGATTCGGCAAAGAACTCCACCTTCATGCCCACCTTGCCGCCCAGGGTCTGCACCAAGGCCTCGGCGCCGGCCGATGCGCAGATGGTGCGGTCCAGCTGCGAGGCACCCAGCTTGTGGAAGAAGCGGCGGTCCATGCTCTCGCCCTGCACCATGCCCATGGTGCCCGCGTAGCTGTAGGGCAGGATGGCTTCGGGCGCGCGCGCGGCGATGGCCTGCAGGCGCTGGGCGATGTCGCTCAGCGCCTCGTCCCAGGTCACGGGCACGAACTGGCCGGCCCCCTTGGCGCCCGTGCGCTTGAGCGGCGTGAGCACGCGCTCGGGGTGGTAGCTGCGCTCGGTGTACTTGCTCACCTTGGCGCACAGCACGCCGTCGGTGTGTGGGTGCGCGGGGTTGCCCTGTACGCGGGTGGCCACGCCGTTCTCTATGGTCGTCAACAGGGCGCAGGTGTCCGGGCAGTCGTGCGGGCAGGCGCCGCGCACCTGAGTCGGTACAGATAGAGGGGGATTTGCAGCAGAAGACGTGGGCATTTGGTAGGTTGATCGTTAAACTGGCAATCAGGGTTGGAACGGTTGTGCATATCTAGCCACCCTTCCAAGGAGGCTGCCTACCGGCAGCGCAGAGGGATCGCCCTCGATTCACAAGAGCAGAGATTTCACCATGAACCAACCGGTATTGGGTCGTAGACAGTTTTCCGTGGGCCTGGGCGCTGCAGCGCTGGGGGGCTTCCAGCTGGCACACGCGCAAAGTGAAGGCCGGATTGTGCTGGGCCAGTCTGCTGCCTTCACGGGCCCCGCCGCGCAGCTGGGCGTGCAGTTCAACCTGGGTGCCAAGCTCTTTTTCGACCAGCTCAATGCGCAGGGTGGCGTGGGCAAGCGCACGGTGGAAATCCGCACGATGGACGATGGCTACGAGCCCGACCGCTGCGCCGAGAACACCCGCAAGCTCATTGCCGAAGACGTGTTCGCCCTGTTTGGTTACATCGGTACGCCCACCAGCCTGGCGGCGATGCCTATCTTCACCAAGGAAAAAGTGCCATTCTTTGGCCCCTTTACGGGGGCCGAGGCGCTGCGCCAGCCGTTCAACCGGCTGATCTTCCATGTGCGCGCCTCGTACTACGACGAAACCGCACTCATCGTGCGCCAGCTTACCAACCTGGGCCTCAAGAAGATTGCGGTGTTCTACCAGAACGACGCCTACGGCAAGGCCGGGCTCGATGGCGTGACGAAGGCGCTGACCGAACTCAAGCTCTCGCCTGTGGCCACTGCCACGGTGGAGCGCAATTCGACCGACGTGAAAGCGGCTGTGGACAAGCTGGTGCCGGCCAAGCCGGATGCCGTGGTGCAGATCACTGCCTATGCCTCGGCCGCATCCTTTGTGCGCGCAGCGCGCAAGGCGGGCTTTGGCGGCACGTTCTACAACGTGTCTTTCGTGGGCACGCAGGCGCTGGCCGACGAGCTGGGCAAGGATGGCGCCGGTGTGGTGGTGTCGCAGGTCGTACCTTCGCCCTATCAGCCGTCGCGCCAGATTACCCGCGAGTTTCTGGAAGCCATCAAGAAGGGCGGCGACAAGGTGCAGGCCAACTACTCCAGCATGGAGGGTTTTCTGGCCGCCCGCATCTTCACTGAAGGTCTGCGCCAGGCCCAGGGCAGCGGAAGGCCCACCCGCGAGAGCCTGATCACCGGCATTGAGTCGCTGGGCAGCCAGGTGATTTCGGGCTTTCCGGTCACCTACAGCGCTACGAGCCATGCGGCATCGAAGTTTGTCGAGATGTCCATGCTGACGGGCGACGGCCGCGTGAGGACCTGACTGCAGCGCCGCAGGCCCCGGCGGAGGGCTCTGCGGCATCTATCTGCAAGGCGATCAGCCCAGTGTGCGTGTGCGCACCAGTCCTTGCATGAAGGCCTCGCAGCGCGCCAGCTGCTCCAGGCTCACGTATTCGTCGGGCTGGTGGGCCTGCTGGATGCTGCCGGGGCCACACACCACGGTGGAGATACCCGCGTTCTTGAACAGGCCCGCTTCGGTGCCAAAGGCCACCAGCGTGGTGTTCTTTTCGCCGCTCAGCTCCTGCGCCAGGCGCGTGACCGGGTCGTCCTTGCTGCCCAGAAAACTCGGAATCTCGCAGATGGTCTCGAATTCAAAGCCTGCTGCGGGCGCCACCTTCTTCATCGCAGGCTCCAGCGACTTGGCATAGGCCACCACTTCGGACTGCATCTGCGCTGCATTGGCCGTGGGCAGGTCGCGGAACTCGTAGCGGAACTCGGCGTCGCGCGGCACCACGTTGTCGGCAATGCCGCCGTGGAACTGGCCCACGCTGGTGGTCGAAAACGGCACGTCGAAGCCCTCAAAGCGGGGCTCGTTCTTTTCAAAGTCTTCCGCCATGTCACGCACCCGGCCCACCACGCGGGCGGCCATCTCGATGGCGTTGACCGAATGCGGCGTGAGGGACGAATGCGCCTCCTTGCCGCGCACGCAGCACTTGTAGCGGTACACGCCCTTGTGTGCGATGGCGGGCACCATGCTGGTGGGCTCGCCCACGATGCAGGCCAGGGGCTTGATGTTGGCATCTCGCAGGTCGGCGATGAGCTCTTTTACGCCAAAGCAGCCGATCTCTTCCTCATAACTGAAGGCCAGGTGGATGGCGAAGGGCGCGTCGCTGTTCAGGAATTGCTCGGCGTGCGAGACCGCAATGCCAATGAAGGCCTTCATGTCGGCACTGCCGCGCCCGTACAGATTGCCGTCCTTGACCAGAGCGCTCAGTGGGTCCATGGTCCAGTCCTGCCCGTCCCACGGCACCGTGTCGGTGTGGCCCGAGAGGATCACGCCAGCGGGTTTGCCCTCGCCCAGCGTGGCGAACAGGTTGGCCTTGGTCTTGTCGTCGTTGAAGGTCAATCGGCTTTTCACGCCCAGCTTGGCCAGGTGGTCGCGGATGAAATGGATCAGCTCCAGGTTGGAGTGGTGGCTGACGGTGTTCATGCGCACCAGGGTTTGCGCAAGTTCGAGGGCGTGGGGGGAGAGTGTCATGTTGCAGTGCAAATAAACCCGGGGTGGCGCAAGGGGCGGCCAGCGGGCTAGACTGTGAGATCGTAAGGACACATATCATGAACGTTATTGACTCCATCGTCACCCAGGCGGCCAGTATTGCAGCGGTGCGCCGGGACATTCACGCCCACCCCGAGCTGTGCTTTGAAGAGGTGCGCACCGCCGACGTGGTGGCCCAAAAGCTCACCGAATGGGGCATTCCCATCCACCGGGGGCTGGGCAAGACGGGCGTGGTGGGCATCGTCAAGGGGCGCGACGGTGGCGCCAGTGGCCGGGCGATTGGCCTGCGCGCCGACATGGACGCCCTGCCCATGCAGGAGTTCAACACCTTCGCCCACGCCAGCAAACACCAGGGAAAGATGCACGCCTGCGGCCACGACGGCCACGTGGCCATGCTGCTGGCGGCGGCCCAGCACTTTGCCAAGCATCGCAACTTTGACGGCACTGTGTACCTGATCTTCCAGCCCGCCGAAGAAGGCGGCGGCGGCGCCCGCGTGATGATCGAAGACGGCCTGTTCGAGCAGTTCCCCATGGAGGCCGTGTACGGCATGCACAACTGGCCCGGCATGCCCGTGGGCACTTTTGCCGTCAGCCCCGGCCCGGTCATGGCATCGACCAGCGAATTCAAGATCACCCTGCGCGGCAAAGGCGGCCATGCGGCCCTGCCGCACACAGGCATCGACCCGGTGCCGATCGCCTGCGGCATGGTGCAGACCTTCCAGACCATCATCAGCCGCAACAAGAAGCCGGTGGACGCGGGCGTGATCTCGGTCACCATGATCCATGCGGGCGAGGCCACCAATGTGGTGCCCGACAGCGTCGAACTGCAGGGCACGGTGCGCACCTTCACCGTGGAAGTGCTGGACCTGATCGAAAAGCGCATGCGCCAGATTGCCGAGCACACCTGCGCCGCACACGACGCCACCTGCGAGTTCGAGTTTGTGCGCAACTACCCGCCCACCATCAACTCGCCCGCCGAGGCCGAATTTGCCCGCAAGGTGATGGCGGGCATCGTGGGGGAGGAGCGTGTGCTGCCCCAGGAGCCCACCATGGGCGCCGAAGACTTCGCCTACATGCTGCAGGCCAAGCCCGGTGCGTACTGCTTCATCGCCAACGGCGACGGCGCGCACCGCGAGATGGGCCACGGCGGCGGGCCTTGCATGCTGCACAACCCGAGCTATGACTTCAACGACGACCTGATCCCGCTGGGCGCCACCTACTGGGTCAAGCTGGCCGAGGAATGGCTGGCCCAGCCCGCTGACGCCGCCTGACGCACAGATCCGAGTCATGCCCGCCCTGGCGCCCATCGCGCGCGCCGGGGTGTTTTGTTTCCACCCCCGTCTGAAAGTCCCTGTCCATGATCGGTCTCGTTGACGCGTTTTCGCCCAGTTACGCAAAGGCGCGCACAAAGTTTCTGGAGGCGGCCGCCACCGCAGGCCTGCCCATCGAGTCACATGCCCACCCCCTGAAGGGCCGCGATGGTGAAGACCTGGCCATGGACGTGGTGCGCGACGGCCCGGCCGATGCCAAGAAGCTCCTCATCGTGAGCAGTGCCTGCCATGGCGTCGAAGGCTATTGCGGCAGCGGCGTGCAGGTGTTTGCACTGCGCGACGCCGAGTGGCGTGCGAAGGCGCGCGACGCCGGTGTGGCCACGCTCTATATCCATGCGCTCAACCCGTATGGCTTTTCGCACGTGCGCCGCTTCACCCACGAAAACGTGGACCTGAACCGCAACTTCCAGAACTTTTCAAGGCCCCTGCCCGTGAACACTGCCTACCGAGAGGTGCAGCCCCTGCTGCTGCCCGAGCAGTGGCCACCTGGCCCCGACAACGTGGCCGCTGTGGAGCTGTACATCGCCACCAAGGGCGAAGCGGCATGGCAGGCCGCCATCTCGCAAGGCCAGCATGAGTTTCCGCAAGGGGTCTTCTTTGGCGGCACCGAGCCCACCTGGAGCAACCGCACGCTGCGCCAGGTGCTGCGCCAGCACGGTGCAGGTGCGTCGCACATTGCCTGGATCGACCTGCACACCGGTCTGGGCCCCAGCGGCCATGGCGAACGCATCTATGCGGGCAATGACGACGACGTGGCCGTGGCCCGCGCGCGGGCCTGGTGGGACGGCGGCGGCGCCACGCCAGTCACGTCCATTTATGACGGCTCGTCCACCTCGGCCTTCCTCACCGGCCTGATGTGGACCTCGATCTACGACGAATGCCCGCATGCAGAGTACACCGGCATCGCCATGGAGTACGGCACGGTGCCCGTGCTCGACGTGATGAACGCCATCCGTGCCGAGCAGTGGCTCAACCTGCACCCCGACACGCCCGCCGACAAGGCCGCCCAGATCAAGGCACAAATGCTGGCGGCCTTCTACACCGACACCGATGCCTGGAAGGGGCAGATCATCAGCCAGGCGCGGCAGTCGATGTTCCAGGCGGTGGAGGGGCTGGTTTCTTGAATACTTGGTGAAAAATGCACCTGGCGCTTATCCAGAAAGCGCAAGTAGCTATAAAAAATATAGTATTTCAGGTCCATGGGGCCTGGTTTTTACGAGGGAGCCGCTGGCGCATGGCGGCTACCATCGTTCCCAAAAACCAGGAGACCCCATGGCGCCGCGCCCCCGCACACCCCCCATCCCGCACGCAGCAGAACACGCTGGCCCATGAGGCCGCCCAGCGTGGCACACGTGGCAGCGCAAGCGCAGCAAGCAGATCCCCTGCGCGCGCTCAGCCGCAGCCTGCTCCAGCTGGCTGAACAGGCCCAGCACGCGCCGCCGCAGGACCTGCTGCACCAGGCGCTGCAGACGCTGCGCGGGCTGGTGCCTTTTGATTCGGCGTGGTGGGGCGAGGTGTCGGCAGGCGAGTCTGGCGCAGGGGGCGGCGCGCAGGAGGTGCAGGCCGCGCCGCGCAACTGGCTGCACGGCAGCATCGGCCTGGCCCGGGGTTTTGCCGACGAGTGGAACGCCTTGTCCGCTGCGGACGATTTTGCGAAGCATTCCATGCGCCACCTGGGCGAGGTGATCCGCGAGCGCGACCTGGTCGGCGCGCCACCTGAAGACCCGCAGGTGATGGCCTTCGCAGAGCGGCACGGCCTGTACCACTGCATGGCCCTCACGGCTGAGCTGCCGCACAGCGGACTGCTGTTTTTTGTCTCGGTCTACCGGACGCCCACACACAGCGAATTCACCGATGCCGAAACCGTGCTGTTCGGCGAGTTTGTGCTGCACCTTCTGCAGCACTGGCACCACCGGCTGCAGCGGTTGCAAAGCGATTCGCCCCGCCGGCCCTGGGACAGCTTTGCGCTGGCACAGCCCACGGGCGAGCTGCTGTTTGCGGGCCTGCGCATCAGCCAGGCCCTGCGTGCGGCCCACCCGGAATGGGCGGGCACCCACCTGCCCCCGGCCGTGGTGCAGGCGCTGCCCGGCGCTCCTTGCAACCTGGTGCTGGGCAAGGCCTGCCGCCTGAGGCTGGAGCCCTGCGGCCCGCTGGTGGCGCTGAGCATCGCATCGCGCCAGCACAAGCAGGCGCTGGCCCCGCGCGAGCTGAGCGTGGCCATGCTGTACGCCCAGGGGCAGTCGCACAAGGACATTGCCGCCACGCTGGGCCTCACGCCCGCCACGGTGCGCACCTACCTGCGCACCGCTTACGCAGCGCTGGGTGTGCGCAACAAGCTGGAACTGGTGGCGGCGCTGCGCAACGCGTAGGGCGGTGGCCCGCCGCTGTGCGGGCTCGGTAGTTTCCCGCTCCCTCTGCATTTGCAGAGGCCGCAGCGGCAGCTTCTTTTTCTATCGTCCGCACCGGAGTCCCAGAGACTGCGGTGGCGCTGCCGCCGCAAGCTGGGCTCCTGAGAACAACACACCACAGGAGACTTCCCGCATGTTCCCGCACCCCACCCGCGCCGCCGTGGCGCACCCCCGTCGCAACGCATCCGCGGCACCCTCGGGCCGATGGCCCGCACGCGCCCTGGGCGGCCTGGGCGCCGCAGCCACCCTGGCGCTGACGGCCTGCGGCGGTGGCAGCGATGCCCCTGCGCCCCTGGCCAGTAAGCCCTTGGCAGAAGCTTGCGCTGCCTACAAGTCAACCACCTTGCCCCATGGCGCCAAGCTCACGCGCACCGAGCTGCGCAAGGCCGAGGGCACGTTGCCCGACGTGTGCATCGTGCGCGGGCAGATCGTGTCCTCGCCCGACTCCACCATCAACTGGGCGGTGGAACTGCCCACGCTGGCGCAATGGAACAGCAAGACGCTGACCATCGGCGGTGGCGGCTTCGACGGGTTTATCCCCACAGACGACCCGTGGTACCAGCAGCTGGTGGGCCCATCGGCCAATCCGTATGTGAAGATCAGCTCCGACTCCGGCCACCAGATCCAGGGTTTCGCCTGGGGCAAGAGCGATGTGGCGTTGCGCAACCATGCGTTCGACGCCAACCATTTTGTGCTGGAGGTGGGCACCGCCATCGCCACCGAGTTCTACGGCAAGCGCCCCGTGCGGCGCTACCACATGGGCCATTCCAACGGCGGGCGCTCAGGTCTGATCTCCACGCAGAAGTACCCCAAGGACTACGACGGCGTGGTGGCCATGGAGCCCGCCATCGCCCAGCAGGCGCACCAGGTCAACCTCGGCCCCACGGTGCTGCGCCACATCTTCAAGAGCCGCGAGAACTGGATGAGCCCCGCCAAGATCGCGCTCTACGCCAAGGCCGAGACGGCCGCGTGCGACGGGCTGGACGGTCTGAAGGACGGCATCATCGGCAACGTCGAGGCCTGCAACTACGTGCCCACCGAGCTGCTGTGCCAGGGCGCGGACAGCGACAGCTGCCTCACGGCCGGGCAGATCGAGTCCATCCGCCTCATCTACAGCGACCACAAGACGCCCGTGACCCTGTCGCGCGGCGCAGTGGGCTACCCGCGCTTTGGCCGGGGCGGCGCGTCCACGTCCGATTGGCAGTCGTACATGTTCGGCACCAGCTTCGATGCCCCCGATTCGTTCAACCACATGGCCGTGACGGCGGCTGCGCGCCTGGTGGAGGGCAACCCCAACGCCAACATCCTGAGCCACGACCCCACGCAGTACCAGGCGCAGTACAGCCGCCTGGCCGAGATGATCGACGGCACCGACCCGGACATTGCTGCCTTTGCCGACAACGGCGGCAAGCTGCTGATCTGGTACGGCGCGGGCGACACCTGCGTGTCGATGTACCGCACGGTGGAGTACCTCGACACGGTGAAGCAGCGCCTGGGCGCCAGCAAGGTGCAGAGCTTTGCGCGCATGGTCACCTCGCCCTCCAACGGGCATGACCTGGACGGCGCGGGCACCGAGCCCCGCTCCATCGACCTGCTGGCCGCCATGGACGCCTGGGTGGAAAAAGGCACGGCGCCCGACAAACTGGTGGCCACCAAGTTCGCACCCGGCACCACCACGCCAGTGGCCCAGCGCCCGGTGTGCGAGTACCCCAAGTTCCCGCGCTACAACGGCACGGGTGACCCGGCCAAGGCTGAGAGCTTCACCTGCTCTGCGACCTGAGCGCGGTGGGTGGTGCAAAGGCGCGCCCCACCGGGGGGCGCCCTTTGGCCGCTGCATGGGGCCTTGGCGGTTTCACAGCCCCAGGTCGCTCAACCCCGGATGGTCGTCCGGCCGGCGCCCCAGGGGCCAGAAGAACAGCCGGTCTGCAGCCTGGATGGGGCGGTCGTTGATGCTCGCGTGGCGCACGGCCATCAGGCCCGCATCGTTGAACTCCCAGTTCTCGTTGCCATAGCTGCGGTACCACTGGCCCGCGTCGTCATGCCACTCGTAGGCAAACCGAACAGCGATGCGGTGGCCGCTGAACGCCCACAGCTCCTTGATGAGGCGGTAGTCCAGCTCGCGCGCCCACTTGCGCTCCAGCAGCTGCCGGGCGGCCTCGCGGCCCACGGGAAACTCAGCCCGGTTGCGCCAGCGGGTGTCCTCGGTGTAAGCCAGGGCCACACGCGCCGGGTCGCGCGAGTTCCAGCCGTCTTCGGCCAGGCGCACTTTCTGGATGGCTGTTTGCAGGGAGAAGGGGGGGAAAGGCGGACGGGTTTCCATGGGCAGCACCTTGGGGTTTGTGGGGCAAGAGGAATTGGTAGACAAGTCTGTCTACATCGCATCATAGCGAAATGTAGACAGACTTGTCTACAATGCCCACATGATTCCCCTGCCGCCTTCTGACTGGAAAGACCTGCCTGCCCGCGACCGCCTGCTGCAGACTGCGCACGCGCTGTTTTACCGCGACGGTATCCGTGCCACGGGCATCGACCGAGTGATCGCCGAGTCGGGGGTCACCAAGGTCACGTTCTACCGGCATTTCCCCAGCAAAAACGATCTCATCTGCGCCTATCTTGAATACCGCCATGCAGGCTGGATTGCATGGTTTGCTGCGGCCCTGGAGCGCCATGGGAATGCAAAGCGTGGTGGTGCGTCCGGCCTGAATGCGCTGGTGGCCACGCTGGCCGAATGGTTTGGCCGCGATGACTTCCGGGGCTGCGCCTTCATCAACAGCGTGGGCGAGCTGGGCAGCACGGTGCCGGAGGTGATGGAGATTGCACAGCGCCACAAGCATGAGATGACGGACCTTCTGGCCACCCTGCTGCCGCCTGGCGCACAGCGGGCGCGCGACGCGCAGGCCGTGACGCTGGTGGTGGAGGGCGCCATCGTGCGTGTGCAAATGGGCGAGCCGGTGAAGGCGGTGCTGGGCAGCGTGGAGCGCCTGCTGGCGGGCCTGGCCGCATAGCCTGCCTGCCCGGAGCTGCGCATCACCTCACGCGTACTGCGCCAGGCCGTGGCCGAAGGACCAGTTCTCCTTGGCCACCTCGACGATGTTGATGAACACGTCCTCGGGCCGCAGGCCCGGGCTCTCGCCCAGCAGCTGCGCGGTGCGCGCAAACAGCGCCTTCTTCTGCTCCAGGCCGCGCGTGTTGTTGGCGGTGATCTGGATGAACACCACGTCGTCGCTGCGGGCCACGCCCAGGTACGTGGGGCTGTAGCGGAAGTTGGCGGCGTCGTGCTCGGTGATGGTCATGAACTGGTCGTCCTCGGGCACGTTGAAGGTCTCGCGCAAGGCGCGGTACAGCGTGTCAAAGATCGCCTGCCGGTAGGCCGCAGGCTTGCCGCCGCGCATGGCAATGTGGATGAGGGGCATCGCAAGATCCTTTCTGAACAAGATGCTGGCGAAATCCTATCCATATGAATATGCTATGGATATCTATTTCAGAAATATCAAATTCAAATGGTTGAGCGATCCCTGGATCTGGATGCCGTCGAAGCCTTTGTGCGCATTGCCGAGCTGGGCAGCTTCACGCGCGCAGCTGAGGCCATGGGCACGGCGCAGGCCGCGATGAGCCTGAAGCTCAAGCGGCTGGAGGACCGGCTGGGCTGCCGCCTCATCGAGCGCACGCCGCGCCACGTGCAGTTGTCGGCCCGGGGCGCGGCATTTCTGGAGCATGCGCGTGAACTGCTGGTCGCGCACGACCGGGCGCTGGCCACGTTCGCTCAGGCCCGCCAGCGCCTGACCATCGGCATCAGCGACCATGTGGCCGGGCCGGAGCTGCCCGCGCTGATCGCCCGCATGAACCAGCAAGACCCACAGCTGCTCATCGAGATCCGCATCGGCTCGTCGGGCGACCTGCTGCAAAGCTACGACCGGCGTGAGCTGGATGCCGTGCTGGCCCGCATGCACGTGGGCCGCAGCGATGGCGAGCTGCTGGCCGAGGAGCCCTTCGGGTGGTTCGCCGCCCCCGGCTGGCAGCACCGTGCGGGCGAGCCCTTGCCCCTGGCCACGCTGGCCGAGCCCTGCGGTGTGCGGGCGATGGCGGGGCAGGCGCTGGACACTGCGGGCATCGCCTGGGCCGAGGTGTTTGTGGGTGGAGGCGTTGCGGCCGTGGCGGCGGCCGTGATGGCCGGGCTGGGCGTGGCGGCACTGGCGCCGCGCATGCTGCCGCTGGGGGCAGTGGATGTGGGTGCCCGCCTGGGGCTGCCTGAGCTGCCGCGTCTGCCGGTGCTGCTGCACACACGCAATCAGGAAGGTCGCCCGCGCGATGCGCTGGCAGCGTTGTCGGCGGCCTTTCGCAGCGCGGTGCGGGGATAGCGCACAAGCCTGTACGCTTGTTGATGGACCCGGCCTTTCACTCCAGCCTGGCGCCTTGCGATGCGCCGTGCCGCGTGTCGCGGTCGTACTGTTTTTCGCGCTCCGCGTGTTCGCGCAGCAGGCGGTGGCCCAGCGTGTTGGCCCGGCGCTCCAGCGCCGCGCAGTCGGGGGCAGCAGGCAGTGCGGCAATGCCCTCGTCAATGGCCTGCGCCGCATCGCGCCCGAACTGGACATGGCCCTGTTCGTGGCGGGACAAGGCGCTCAGGTACCGGTCGAAAACCGCCTGCTGGGCGGGCGTGCCACTGCGCAATTCGGGCAATTGCACTTCGGTGCGCAGCCGGGTGGTCACCTCGGTGATGGCGCAGCGGCCCGATGCCTCGCGCCACCAGCGAAAGGTCCAGCGCACGTTCCAGCGGGTGTAGCCGTGAAAGCGCTGGCCGTCGACGGTGATGGGCGTGGCGGCGTTCAGCGCTTTCCGCAGGGTCTCGCCGGGCAGGGCGCGCACGGGGTAGGGCTGCTGGATATGTTCTTCCGTGACGGCGGCATGGGCGGCGCCCGCGCAGACCAGGGCCACCAGCACCCCGGCAAGGTCCACCAAGCGCGCCCTCAGCACCACCGAGGCTCCCGGTTCACTCGCCCCAGGGCAGCATCAGCGTGAGCAGCGACAGCTGGTCAAACTCGGGCGCAAACGCGTCGATGATCTGCTGTGGCTCGGGGCAGAGCGTGGTGTCGGTGATCACGCCAAATTGCACACCACCACCGTAGCTCAGGATGGAGACACCGAGGCCGATGTCGCCCGACTGCGGCACCCAGAACATGCACTGGGTGACGCGTGAGCCGCACAGTGTCAGCTGCTCCTTGGGCCCGGGCACATTGGTCATCACGGCCGTGGTCTTGCGGCCGAAAAGATTGAGCAGCGCGTCCTGCGCGGGTTTGATCATCAGTCCTGCCACGGCCAGCATCGCAAACGCCAGGATGGGCTGGGTGCTGCCCTTGAGCGCGTTCATGCGCTTGCGCACCTCGTATACGCGCTCGACGGGGTTGGCCACGCCAATCGGCAGCACCAGCGGCACCAGCCCAAAGCGGTTGCCCAGCTTCCAGGCCTCTTCCATGGGGCGCAGGTTGACCGGGATCATGGCACGGATCTCCTGCCCCGTGGGGTCGTCGCCCTGGCTGCGCAGGTAGCCACCGATGGCGCCCGCCACGCACGACAGCAGCACGTCGTTGATGGAGCAGTTGAGCGCTTTGCCGATGGCCTTGACTTCTTCCAGCGGGATGGGCGGGCACCAGGCCACACGTTTGGCGCTGCCAGGCTGGCCCTTTAGGCGCGTGGGTGAGTCGTCGGGCATCAGCGCCAGGGCAGCGGCATCGCTCACCAACTGGTAGGCCACGCGTGCCATGTCCATGGTGCCAGCCAGCCCATGGTGCATGGTCTTCTCGGGGTCGCTCAGCATCTTGAACGACTTGGCTGCGCCGTCACCGGCCAGATCCAGCGCCTTCACCGTCATGTCGGTAAAGGGCTTGATGAGCGCGTCCGCAATCCAGTCCTCGGCCGTGGCAGCCTGCTCGCGCTCTTTGCGGGTGCGCTTGGGCGGTTCGGCGCCGCCGTCCACGATGGACATGGTCACCGAGATCAGCGCAATGCCGTCCGCAATGCAGTGGTGGATGCGCACGATGAGCGCGCTGCCGGGCTGGCCGTCGTCACCTACAAAATCTTCGATCAGGTGCATTTGCCACAGCGGCCGCCGGGTATCGAGCGGCTGCATGGCGAGTTCACCCACGCGATCTTGCAGGGCGCGCTGCATGCTGTGGCCTTGTCGGTGGGGCAGCTTCTCGCGCAGCACATGCGCGGCGATGTCGAAGTTGCGGTCCTCCACCCAGGTGGCGCCCGCCGCGTCTTCCACCACGCGCTGGCGAAAGCGCGGGTACTGCAGCAGGCGCTGCTGCACGCGGTCGCACAGGGCGTCCCAGGTGATGCCGGGCGACAAGGTCCACACGCCGTTGATCATCATCAGGTTGCTGTGCGAATCCATGCGCAGCCAGGCGGTGTCGACCTTGGTCATGCGTTCGCCCGACAGGCCCAGCATGCCGGTGGCAGCGCGGCGCACGTTCTTCTGCACCACGGTGGCGGCTTTGCGGGCGGCTGGGGGCAGGGCCTGGGCTGCCTTGCGCGCCACCTCGGGGGCCTGGTTGCGCATCGTGCGCAGGGGGCTGGAGCCTTTGCCCGGAGTGGCTTTGCTGGGGGCTGGAATGCGGGTCACCATCGGATGTACACCTGTTGTTTGATTTTTGGGGACTTGCCTCTATGGATTGAGCGGTCCAAGACTGTGCTCAGCCCGTAAGATACAACGCAGCAAACCCTTGCCGACACCGTTCTTTCCCTCCCCCCAAAGATCTCAAGGAGCACACCGACATGGCCGACCTCAACGCCACCTTCGAAGCCGCCGTGGCCAATTCCAAGAACCTGAGCGAGCGTCCCGACAACGCCACGCTGCTCAAGATCTACGCGCTGTACAAGCAAGCCACCGCCGGCGACAACACCGAGAAGAAGCCCAGCTTCTCCGATATGGTGGGCCGTGCCAAGTGGGACGCCTGGGAAAAGCTCAAGGGCACGGGTGCCGACGAGGCCAAGCAGCAGTATGTGGACCTGATCACCTCGCTGAGCTGATACGGCGGTACCCAAAGCAAAAGGCGACTTCGGTCGCCTTTTGCTTTGGGGGCAAAGGTGCCTAACGCTGGACCCACCCCTTGGGCAGTCCCGCTTCCGGCGTCATGCCGTAGACCGGCTCTCCTGGCAGCCCAGCCTGCAGCGGCGCGCGTGCGGCCATCAGGCGCTCCAGGTCTACCCCCGTGTCAATGCCCATGGCTTCGAACATGAACACCAGGTCTTCCGTCACCACGTTGCCCGACGCGCCCGGCGCATAGGGGCAGCCGCCCAGGCCGCCCAGCGACGCATCAAAGGTTCGCACCCCCACGTCGTAGGCCGCCAGGCAATTGGCCAGGCCCAGGCCGCGGGTGTTGTGCATGTGGGCCGCACCGGCCTTGGCGCCCAGCTCGGCGCGCAGGCGCGTGAAGAGGCGGCGCACCTGGGCCGGGTTGGCCATGCCGGTGGTGTCCGACAGGCCCACCTCGTCGGCCCCGGCCTCTGCGCACAGGCTCGCGAGCCAGATCACGTCGTCCTCGGGCACCTCGCCCTGCAGGGTGCAACCAAAGGCGGTGGACAACCCCACCTCCACCAGCATGCCGGGGGCCTGCGCGTCGCGCAGGTGGGCCACGGCGCGCACTTCCTCGACCATGGCCTCGCGCGTCTTGCGCACATTGGCCAGCGAATGGGCGGCGCTGGCCGACACCGGCAGCGTGACCTTGTGCACACCTGCCGCGAGGGCCGCCTCGGCGCCACGCAGGTTGGGGGCCAGCGCCATCACAGTGATGCCAGGGTGGGTCAGCGCGTGGCGCACCACCTCGGCCACATCGGCCATCTGGGGCAGCAGGCGGGCAGGCACGAACGAGCCCACTTCAATCTCGCGCAGCCCGGCGGCCACCAGGGCGTCGATCCAGCGCAGCTTGTCGGCCGTGGGCATGGTGGCTTTGACGGACTGCAGGCCATCGCGCGGGCCGACTTCGCTGATGAGGACTTGGGGTTGCGTCATGGTGCGGAATGTTGTCGGACGTGCGTGGAATGTGTCGGATGCGGGAGGATAGCGCCCCCATGCCCCCATGCCCCCATGGCGCGGGGCCGACGATTGTGCAAAGTGGCAATTTGTTCTGCCATACCGGCAAACCGCCCCGCAACATGCGGCAGTTTGGGCAATTCCCATTGCTGCGTTGCTCCGGGACACTGCTTGTATCCCACCCGGAGACAAGCACCATGCCTTCCAAGAACCACTTTTCCACCCTCTACCTCAGTGCGCCCGATGTCATCGAGTTGGTGCAGCGCAAAGGCGTCGAGGCCTGCTTGCGCGGCATTGCCGACTACATCCAGTCCGACTTTCTGCGCTGGGGCGCGTTCGACAAATCCGCACGTGTGGCCAGCCATTCGCGCGACGGCGTGATCGAACTCATGCCGATTGCCGACGACCAGACCTATGCGTTCAAGTACGTCAACGGCCATCCCAAGAACACGCGCTGGGGCTTGCCGACCGTGATGGCGTTTGGCGTGCTGGCCGATGTAGCCACCGGCGTGCCGCTGCTGCTGAGCGAACTCACCCTCACCACCGCCCTGCGCACCGCCGCCATGTCGGCCGTGGCCGCCCGCGCCCTGGCACGCCCCGGTGCGCGCACCATGGCGCTGATCGGTAACGGCGCCCAAAGCGAGTTCCAGGCGCTGGCCTTCCACCACCTGCTGGGCGTCACCACGCTGCGGCTGTTTGACACGGACCCGGCCGCCACCGCCAAGCTGCAGGCCAACCTGCAAGGCACGGGCCTGCGCACCGTGGTCTGCAACAGCACGGCCGAGGCCGTGCGTGGCGCCGATATCGTGACCACGGTGACGGCCGACAAGACCAATGCCACCATTCTCACGCCCGACATGCTGGTGCCCGGCATGCACATCAACGCTGTCGGCGGCGACTGCCCCGGCAAGACCGAGCTGCATGCCGACGTGTTGCGCCAGGCCCAGGTGTTTGTGGAATACACCCCGCAGACACGCATCGAAGGCGACATCCAGCAGTTGCCTGCCGACTTTGTGGTGACCGAGCTGTGGGAAGTGCTGGCAGGTCAGCACACCGGCCGGGCCAGCGATGCGGCGGTGACGGTGTTCGACTCCGTGGGTTTTGCGCTGGAGGACTTTTCTGCACTGCGATTCTTGCGCGATGCGGCCACCGAGCTGGGCATGGGCCAACCCATCGAACTCATCCCCCAGCTGTCAGACCCCAAGAACCTGTTTGGGCTGCTGCGCACGCACAACCCCCTGCTGCGCGCTGTGGCCTGACGCCCGCCCGGTCACGCCCTTTCAGTCTCGCCACACCACACTGCTCCCCGGGTCGGCGCGAGTGGTGCGGAAATGGTTGGCCGGGTGGGCGGTATCTGCCATGCCAAACGAGATGCCGCAGACGATGCTGCGGTCCTCACCAATGCCCAGCACCTCGCGCAGCACGCCGGGGTAGGACGCGAGCGCGGCCTGTGCAATGGAGCCCACGCCCAGGCTGTGCGTGGCCAGCATGAAGTTGCTCACGTACGCACCGCAGTCCACCGCGCCATACACGCCCAGTGCCTCGTCGCTGGTGATGATGGCCACATGCGGCGCGCCGAACATCGCGAAGTTCTGCGCCGCCTGTTGCGCGGAGGCTTCGCGGTCGCCCTTGGCAATGCCCAGGGCTTCGTACAGGCCCCAGCCACATTCGCGCCGCCGCTCCTGGTACACGCCCCGGTATTCGCGCGGCCAGGGCAGGTCGGGGTTCGGGGCTGCGGTGGCCATGTGCGACTGCAGTGCGCCGCGCAGGCGATTCAGCGTGGCTCCACTGGCAATGGTGAGCTGCCAGGGCTGCGCGTTGCACCACGAGGCCGTGCGTTGCGCGGTGGCCAGGATGGCTTCGATGGTGGTGCGCGGCAGCGGCTTGGGCAAAAAGGCGCGGCAGCTGTAGCGGGTGTGGAGCAGCGTGGAGAGGGCGTCAAACGCCGGGCTGTGGGCGGCAGTGTCCGTGGCGGTGGATGTCATGGTGACGGCCCTGGTGGCTATGCCTTCTTGGTTTTGGCGGCAGGTTTGGCCGCCGCCTTGGTGCCCGGCTTGTCTGCACCTGCCTCGGCTGCGTGTTTCTTCTTGTCGGCAGCGGGCTTCTTGGCGCCGGGGTTGGGTGCGTTGAGCAGGGCATCGAGCTGTTCACCAATTTCGGCCTCGATGCGGTCCTTGAACGCGCCGAACAGAAAACCGAGCTGCGCCTTCATCTCGAATTGGTGGGCATCCACCAGCAGCGTGCCCTTGACGCCCGAGCGGGTGAATGTAAGCAGGTCTTCCGTCTCGCCCTCTTCGTAGGTGCACTCCATGTCGAATTTTTCTTCTGCCTTTTCGGCCCAGGAGAAGGCGACCTTGCGGGCCTCCTTGAAGCCCAGGTGGTGGTCGCGGTGGATATGGATGTCAGGCACCGGATGTCTCCTTGAGGTGTTGGGTATCAGATAGAAGGGCGCGCAGTGCCTCGTGCCGTTGTGGCTGGGGCTGTTGCGTCAGTTGCCGTACGGCATCATAAAACCGGGGCCAGTCGCGGCCCTCGCGTTCGAACAGGGCTTCGAACGCGGGCACCAGTTCATCGTAGGCAGCCTGGGCGGCAAAGCTGGCGTTGTTGGCCTTGGCCACCCAGCGGTCGTAGCCCGCCACCTGGGCGGTGGTGGCTTGGGGTGCCCCCCCGCTGGATGTGTTCAGCCATTGCGCGCGCAGGGCTGCATAACCGGTGCGAAAAGCCTCCATTGCTTCATTTTTCATAGCTGCTAGCGCTTGATCACCCAGCGCTAGAGCTTCTTTTTGTTCATAAATGGCTGCCAGCCGAGCGCGGGTGGCGCGGGTCAGCGCGCGGAAGGCGCTGCGCCGTGCCTCGCTGGTGGCAAAGGCCTTGCGGGCCTCCGGGGTGGACTGGGTTGCCAGCCACTGCACAACGCCGATGCGCTCCACCGCCGTGGCAAAGGACTCGTTGAACAAGGTGTCGTTCTTGGCATAGACCACCTGGTGCGCCAGCTCGTGGAACAGCAGGCGAACAAAGTCGCCCTCGGGCCAGGCGACAAAGGTGGAGAGCAACGGGTCGCCGCCCGCCCAGTTCATATAGCCCAACGTGGAATACGCGGGCACGCCATACACCTCCACTTCCAGCCCCTGGGCGGCCAGCTCCGCTGCCTCGGCTTGCGCGGCAGCCTCGGTGAAGTAGCCCCGGTAGCCAATGCAACCCGTCACAGGGAAGCACCAGGTGTGCAGCGTGAGGGAGTACGGCGGCGCGGCCACCACGTTCCAGACGGCGGCGGGGCGTTTGAGGTCCGCATAGCGGCGGTAGCTGGCGTTGTCAGGCAGGCCCAGCTCGGCCACGGCAAAGGCGCGGGCGCGCTGCGCCAGTTGCAGCCGCTCGCGCAGGGCGGGGGGGATGTCGGTGCGGGCGATCCAGCGGTCGATGGGTTCGGCCGCCTGCATGATCTGCATGTGCCCCTGCACCGACTGCCAGTAGTAGCCCAGCATGCTGGTGGGGCCGGTGGTGCTGGCGCAGCCCGCCAAGGCAAGGCTGATCATGAGGGGAGATACGGCTCGCAGATGGGGGAGAAGCTGGCGCATGCGGGCAGTTTATGGGCAGATCGCGCGGGGCGTTTGAAGGGGGGTCAGCAGTGTGGCCGGTGCAGTTTCTAGAATGCAGCGCATGACCGCTGAATCCGCCCCTGACCTGCCTGCCGGCCTGTTTGCCGACGAGGCCGATTGCCCACGCTGCATCTGGTGCCAGGCCACGCCTTTCTATCGCCATTACCACGACCACGAGTGGGGTTTCCCCGTGGCGGACGACCGGCGGCTGTTCGAGAAGATCTGCCTGGAGGGCTTTCAGTCGGGCCTGAGCTGGCTCACCATCCTGAACAAGCGCGAGGGTTTTCGCGCCGCGTTCGCGAACTTCGACGCCGAGCAGGTCGCGGCCTTCGGCCCCGCCGAAGTCGAGCGCCTGGTGCAGGATGCGGCCATCGTGCGCCACCGGGGCAAGATCGAGTCCACCATCAACAACGCGCGCCGCGTGCTGGAGCTCAAGCGCGAGTTCGGCTCGCTGGCGCACTACGCCTGGCGCTACGAGCCTGCCGCTGCCGACCGGCCCGAGCGGCTCACGCGCGAAGTGGCGCGCACCCTGTCCACATCGCCGGCTTCCATTGCCATGTCCAAGGACCTGAAAAAGCGCGGCTGGAGCTTTGTGGGACCCACCACGGTGTACGCCTTCATGCAGGCGATGGGTCTGGTCAACGACCACCTGGAAGGCTGCCACTCGCGCCCCGCAGCGCTCGCGGCGCGGAAGGCGTTTGAGGTGCCGCGCGGCTGACCGATGGATTGATAGCTCGTTCAGGCCCGCGCCACGGGCCGCAGCAGCCACAGCGCTCCCAACGCAGCCAGGCCCAGCAGTGTGGTGAGCCACAGGGCCGCTGCCCCGGCGCTGTCCAGCAGCATGCCAAACAGCACCGGTGCAAACGCCTGCGCCACGCGGGCGGGCACCATCATCAGGCCCTGGCGCGCGCCGTAGCCTGCTGGCCCAAACA
Organism: Acidovorax sp. SRI_002; assembly: GCF_057586455.1. Taxonomy (NCBI): domain Bacteria; kingdom Pseudomonadati; phylum Pseudomonadota; class Betaproteobacteria; order Burkholderiales; family Comamonadaceae; genus Acidovorax; species Acidovorax sp. SRI_002. The sequence goes on from NZ_JBYCZW010000006.1 coordinate 123,179, forward strand.
GCACCAGTGGCAGCGTGCCCTTGGCAATGGTCAGTATCCCGTTGCCTGCTCCGTGCAGCACGGTAAATACTGCGGCAGCAGGCCCGCCCAGCACCATCAGCAGGCCCGCGCCCACGGGGTGTGCGGCGGCAGCCAGCTGGGCCGACAGCAGCGGGTGCAGGCGGCGCAGAAAACCAAACTCCAGCAGGCGCGCCGCCACCTGTGCCGGGCCCACCAGCGCCGCCAGGGCCACTGCCGCCTGCAGCGATGTGCCACTGGCCTGCAGCAGGCGAGGCAGGTGGGCTGCCATGGCGGTGCTCGTGAACCAGGTGACCGCAAACACGAAGGACAGCAGCACGGTGGTGCGCAGCGGGTGGGCTGGAGTGGGCGGGGCGGATACGGCCGGTTCCGTGGTGGGCGCTGCGGGGTCATCCGCCGAGGGTTGGTATGCTTTTTCGGCAGCGCCAGCGCGCGGCAGCCAGCCGTTGAGCGGCACCCCCACCAGCAGATGCAGTGCTGCCCAGCCTGCACATGCGCCACGCCAGCCCCATTGCACCTCCATCCAGGCCGACAGCGGCCAGCCCACGGTGCTGGCAAACCCCGCGATCAACGTGATGCCGGTGATGGCGCCGCGTGCGCCCTGGCCATACAGCCGCACCAGCGTGGCAAATGCGGCTTCGTACAGGCCTGACCCCATGGCCACGCCCATCAGTACCCAGGCGGCAAACAGGCCCACGGGGCCTTGCGCCAGCGCCATGCCGACCAGACTGGCGGCAAACAACAGATTGGTGCCCACCAGCACCGGGCGGCCGCCATGGCGGTCGATGCCCCGGCCCGCGAAAGGCCCGAGCAGCGCCGACACGATGAGCGCCACCGAAAACGCGGCGAACACGGTGGGTGTGGTCACGCCCAGGTCGCGCGCCATGGGCGCGGCCAGCATGGCGGGCAGGTAGTAGGACGAGGCCCAGGCCAGCGTCTGGGCCGTGCCCAGGCGCGCCACGGTCCAGCGTTGCGAGGCGGCGCTCATGCCGCGCGGTGGGCCATGGTGGGGGCGCGCGAGGTTGCCTCAGACACGCTGGCCCTGCGCGTTGATGACGACTTCGCCATCCTCCTTGGTGAAGGCGCCTTGTTGGGGCGCGGGCAGGATGTCCAGCACTTTCTCGGACGGGCGGCACAGCCGCGTGCCCAGGGGCGTGACCACGATGGGGCGGTTGATGAGGATGGGGTGCTGCAGCATCGCGTCGATGAGCTGTGCGTCGGTCACGCTCGGTGCGTCCAGTTGCAGCTCGGTGAAGATCGCTTCCTTGGTGCGCACGGCGTTGATCACCGGCTCGCCCGTGGCAGCAATCAGCGCCACCAGCGTGGCACGGTCGGGCGGGGTCTTGAGGTACTCAATGACCTCGGGCTCCACGCCGCTGTTTCGGATCATGGCCAGCGTGTTGCGGGACGTGCCGCATTTGGGGTTGTGATAGACGGTGATGGCAGTCATGGTGGGTGCTGTGGATGGCTGACGGGATGGAAAGGGTTACGAATAGGCAGGTTGTTGGCGTGAAAGTTTGCCACTGTGCAGGGGCCAGCCCGGCAACTGCTCCAGCGCGTTCAGTAGTCGCTGGCCTGCATTGCCCAGCGCGTCGTCGTTGTGTACCTCTAGGCTGACAGTGCCTGGGGGCGGTGTGTAGGCCATGGCCCGTTGCACGCGGGCCTCCACCTGCTCAGGACTCTCGCGGCCCCGCGACAGTATTCGCTCGCGCAGCACCTGGGGGCTGGCGGTGATGTGCACCGCTACGAGGTCCGGGAAGCGCGCCAGGGCCTCAGGCAAGTAGGCGCGCGAGCCATTGAGCAGCACCCAGTGGCCTTGGGCCAGCGGCGCCAGTTGTGCATGCCGCACGCCGTAGCCCAGGCCGTTGGCTTCCCAGTGCAGGACAAAGGCCAGTTCGTGGCGCAACGCAAAAAACGTTTCTGGCGAAACACTTTCATGGGCTTCGCCGCCGGGCATGGCGGCACGGCTGATGGTGCGCTGCGCCCAGTGCACGGGGCACGGGGTGGGCAGGTGTGCCCGCAACCAGTCCAGCAGGCTGTCCTTACCCGCGCCCGAGGGGCCCATGCAGTAAATCAGTCTGCCGGTGGTCATGCGCCCATCTCCAGGTGGTCCAGCAGCACAAAGTCTGCGCCGGGCGTAGGCTCTGCGAACAAGGCTAGGCTGTTGAACTTGAGGGTGGGCAGGTCCGAAAAAAACTCCTGTGCGGCCTCGAACACAAGCGCCTGCGTTGGCGGGTCCACCTGCGCCAGACTCCCGGTGAGCGACATGTGGAATCGGAACTCGTCCAGCACAAACGGGTAGCCCCATTGCTGCAGCAGCGCGTCCTGCCGGGCAGTGAGCCCCGCCGAGCGGCGCCGGTCGAGGTCGGCGTCGGACAAGGGGGCGGCCAAAGGCTGCAGAGCCGTCACGCAGGTGGCGGCGGTCTCCTGGATCTGCGCATTGGCGGGGTGCAACGCCGGGGGCACCAGCGCCAGAAAGTCATCGATGCGTTGCACCTGCAGGGGCGGAAGCACAAAGGGTTGCAGCCCACGCGCCACGGACTGCACGGCCTGGTGCAGCGTGATCCAGTCGGTGCCGGGTGCCAGCGCAAACGGAGCCTTGAGTGTGGCGTGCCAGCCGTAGCGGCGGGGCGCTGCGGTCAGGCGGTGCAGTGCGTCGGCCGCCACGCCGGCGATGGCGAGCTGCTGCAGCGGCTGCAGCAGCGCGGCGCAGCGCCCCAGCCAATGGCTGCCGGCCAGCCAGCCCAAGCTGCCCGGGTTGGGTGCGAAATAGACCGCATAGCGGTGGTGGGTGGGTGGCATTTCAGGCGTGTTCATCGTGGTCAATGGTCAGTTTCACGCGGTCGCCCGCAAACCAGGCGCGGGCCCATTCGATGGGCGTGCCTGCCAGGTCCACGTTCAGGCTCTCTACCTGCAGCACGGGGCGCGACGTGGGCTGGCGCAACTGGGCGGCCACTTCGGCGCTGGGCAGCTCGGCGGTGATGCGGCTTTCGCGGCGCGTGTAGTCGGCCACGCCGTGGGCGGTGAAGCCTGCGGTGATGGAGCCCGTTTCGCGCACAACGGCCGCCAGGTTCTCGAAGCGGGGCAGGGGAAAGTAGCGCTCGCTGATGTGCAGGGGCTGGCCCTCGGCGTCGCCCCGCACGCGCAGCGCCAGCAGCGGGCTGCGCGCGGGCACCTGCAGCGCCTTGGCCAGCGCCGCCGTGGCGCGCGTGGTCTGGGCCTGCAGCACCACCAGGCTGCCGCGCAGACCGGCCTGTGCCAGGCCCTGCTGGTGGCGCGTGCGCTTGCCCAGCACCAGGTCCACCGCAAAGTCTTCCACATAGGTGCCGCTGCCCTGTGTGATGCGCACCAGCCCCTGGCTGCACAGGCTGGCGAGCGAGCGGCGAATGGTGTGGCGGTTCACGCCGAACTGCTCGGCCAGCGCGTGTTCCGAGGGCAGTCGCTGGCCTGGCGGATAGACGCCGCTGCCGATGGCCTCGGCCAACTCGGCGGCAATGCGCGTCCAGAAGCTGTCGCGCGCAGGGCGCAGTGGTGGTGCTTGCGGGACCTGCAACGGGGTCGTGAGAGAGGTGGTGCTGGCTGTCATGAAACCTACATGCGCGCTCTTTAAGCTGGCGCCAGTTGTTCAATTTGTCTATACAACTTTCAGGGTACCACTTCCATGTTTCAAGCCTTTGACAACCCGGGGCCGGGCCGCCCCCTGGGCCGCGCGCAGTGGATGGCGCTGCTGGCCCGGGCGCCGCTGGGGCTGCTCGAATCTGCGTTGCACGAGCACGCCACGCGCCCCGCGCGCTGGCTGCGTGCACCAGAGACCGGCCTGATGATGGTGCAGGGCCGCGCCGGTGGCACGGGCGAGCGCTTCAACCTGGGCGAGGTCACCGTCACCCGCTGCGCGCTGCGCGTGGCCGACGCATCGGACGCCGCCGAGGCCACTGTGGGCGTGGCCTACGTGCTGGGCCGGTCGCACCGCCAGGTGCAGCTGGCGGCCCTGGCCGATGCGCTGCTGCAAGACCCTGTTCAGCAACCGGTGCTGGACGCACAACTGCTCGAACCCATCCGCAACCACCTGCGCAACGCCCAGGCCGAGCGCCAGGCGCGGGCCGCCAGCACCAAGGTGGACTTTTTCACCGTGGCGCGCGAGAGCGGTTCTGACAACGATGAGGACACCGAATGAGCACGACCCCCTTGGCATCGCTGGGTGCCGGATTTTCGAATGAAGCCTTTGGCAGCCAGGCGGTGTTCCGCTCGGTGCTGCAGGCACTGTCGCACCCTGGTCGGACGGTGGCGGTAGAACACGACGCGCAGGCTCCTGCCGTGGGGCATGCCGCATCGGCTGCCGTGCTGCTGGCGCTGCTCGACAGCGACTGCACGTTGTGGCTCTCGCCCAGACTGGCAAACAGCGATGCCGGTGCCTGGCTGCGCTTTCACACAGGCTGCACTGTGGTGGCCGACGCTGCGCAGGCTCGTTTTGTGTGGGTGGCGCAGGGTGATGCGCTGCCTGCCCTGAACCGTCTGGCCCTGGGTACCGACATCTACCCCGATCAGTCAGCGACTTGCGTGGTCGATGTATCGCGTGCCGCCACCACGGTGGACGCGAGTGATGCGTGGCACTTGCGTGGCCCCGGCATCCAGGAGGTGGCGGCCTTGCAGGTGGATGGTTTGCCCGACGACTTCGAGGCCCAGTGGGCGGCCAACCATGGGGTGTTTCCACGCGGTGTGGATCTGCTGCTGGCCACTGCAGACCACATCGTGGGTCTGCCACGCACCACGCGGGCAACGCGCGGTGCCACTGCCCTTCAGGAGGCCTGAGCATGTACGTAGCCGTCAAAGGCGGAGAAGCCGCCATTCTCAACAGCTACCAGTTGCTGGCCCGCCAGCGCAGGGGCGATGCCGCACAGCCTGAACTCTCGGTAGCGCAGATCCGCCAGCAGCTCAAGCTGGCGGTGGACCGCGTCATGACCGAGGGATCGGTGTACGACCCCGAGCTTGCGGCCCTTGCCATCAAGCAGGCAGCAGGCGACCTGGTGGAAGCTATCTTTTTGCTGCGCGCCTACCGCGCCACTCTGCCGCGCCTGGGCACCACCTGCGCGCTGGACACAAGCCGCATGGTGCTGGACCGGCGCATCTCCGCCACCTTCAAGGACCTGCCGGGCGGCCAGGTGTTGGGCCCCACCTACGACTACACGCAGCGCCTGCTCGACTTCAAGCTGCTGGCCGAAGGGCCGGTGGCGCCGCCTGCCGCTGCGGCAGCTGCGGTGCCACCCGGCCCCACGCCGCGCGTAGTGGACCTGCTCAACCAGGAAGGCCTGATCGAAACCCGCCCCGTGCCCCCGGGCGACCCGGCGCCTACAGACCTGACCCGCGAGCCACTGCGCTTCCCCGCCAACCGCGCCACACGCCTGCAAAACCTGGCGCGCGGCGATGAGGGCTTCCTGCTCGCCATGGCGTATTCCACGCAGCGCGGTTACTCGCACTCGCACCCGTTTGTGGGTGAGGTGCGCCTGGGCACGGTGGCGGTGGAGATCGAACCCGAAGAGCTGGGCTTTGCCATCGACATCGGTGACATCGAGATCACCGAGTGCGAGATGGTGAACCAGTTTGCAGGCAGCAAGAGCCAGCCCCCCCAGTTCACGCGCGGCTATGGCCTGGCGTTTGGCCACAGCGAGCGCAAGGCCTTGGCCATGAGCCTGGTGGACCGCGCCCTGCGCGCGGATGAGCTGGGCGAGCCGGTGGAGTCGCCCGCACAGATGCAGGAGTTCGTGCTGGGCCACAGCGACAGCCTCGAAGCCTCGGGCTTTGTGCAGCACCTGAAGCTGCCGCACTACGTGGACTTTCAGTCCGAGCTGGAGCTGGTGCGCAAGATGCGCGCCGCTGCCGCCCACCCCACCCCCCCCGCTGAGGAGGATGCCGCATGAACGCGCCCATGGAACCCGCCGTGATGGGCCTGCCCGCCGACGCCGCACCGGTGGACGGCCACTTCAACTTTGCCTACCTGGACGAGCGCACCAAGCGCATGATCCGCCGCGCCATCCTCAAGGCCGTGGCCATCCCCGGCTACCAGGTGCCGTTTGGCTCCCGCGAGATGCCGCTGCCCTATGGCTGGGGCACGGGCGGCATCCAGGTCACCGCGTCCATCATCGGCCCGCAGGACTGCCTCAAGGTCATCGACCAGGGCTCGGACGACACGGTCAACGCGGTCAACATCCGCCGCTTTTTTGAGCGCACCACGGCCGTGGCGACCACCACCCGCACGCGTGAGGCCACTCTGATCCAGACGCGCCACCGCATCCCCGAGACACCGCTGGCCGAAGGCCAGGTCATCGTCTACCAAGTGCCTGTGCCCGAACCCATGCAACGCCTGGAGCCGCGCGAGACGGAAACGCGCACCCTGCACGGCCTGGCCGAGTACGGGCTCATGCACGTCAAGCTCTACGAAGACATCGCACGCTACGGCCACATCGCCACCACGTACGACTACCCCGTGCTGGTCAATGGCCGGTACGTGATGGCGCCGTCGCCCATCCCCAAGTTCGACAACCCCAAGATGCACATGAACCCCGCGCTGCAGCTGTTTGGCGCGGGCCGCGAAAAGCGCATCTACGCCGTGCCGCCCTATACGCCGGTGGAGAGCCTGGGTTTTGAGGACCACCTGTTCGAGGTGCAGCGCTGGGATGCTGCTTGCGCGCTGTGTGGCGCCACCGACAGCTTTCTGGACGAGGTCATCACCGACGACCAGGGCGGGCGCATGCATGTCTGTTCTGACTCGGACTACTGCCAGGAGCGCCAGGCGCAGCAGGCCGAAACGGCGCAGGTGGAAGGCGGCGCGGCATGAGCGCCGTGCACATTCGCGAAGCCCGGCAGGCCGACCTGGAGAGCGTGCTGGTGCTGTATGCCGCCATTGAAGACAGCCCGGCCGACGTGCTGACCCTGGAAGAAGCCCAGGCCGTATGGTCCCAGTTCGCCCGCTACCCCAGCTACCGCCTGTGGGTGGCCTGCGACCCCGCGCAGCACGGCGCCGTGGTGGGCACCTATGCGCTGCTCGTCATGCACAACCTGGCGCATCGGGGCACGCCCTCGGCCATCGTGGAAGACGTGGTGGTGGCACAGGACCAGCAGGGCCGAGGCATTGGCCGCCAGATGATGGCCCACGCCATGCAGCAGGCGCGCGACGCGGGCTGCTACAAGCTCGCGCTCTCGTCCAACGCCCGCCGCAAGGGCGCGCATGCCTTCTATGAATCCCTGGGCTTTGCGCAGCATGGCCTGAGCTTTGTTGTCGAGACCCTCACATGAATCACCCCGAACCTTCTGCGCCGCTGCTGAGCGTGCGCAATGTCAGCAAGCGCTATGGCGACCGCGTGGCGCTGCAAGGCGCGTCCTTTGACCTGTGGCCCGGCGAGGTGCTGGCCGTGGTGGGCGAGTCGGGCTCCGGCAAGTCCACGCTGCTCAACGCCATTGCAGCACGCAGCGCCCCGGACGAAGGCACGGTGCAGTTCCGCCAGCGCAGCGGCGAGCTGCAGGACATCTACGCCATGACCGAAGCCCAGCAGCGCCTGCTGGCCCGCACCGACTGGGGCTTTGTGCACCAGAACGCGGCGGATGGCTTGCGCATGGATGTATCCGCCGGTGCCAACGTGGGCGAGCGCCTGATGGGCCTGGGCGAGCGCCACTACGGAAAGCTGCGCGCCACGGCCACGGAATGGCTGCAGCGTGTGGAGATCGACGCGGCGCGCATCGACGATGCACCGCGCACGTTTTCGGGCGGCATGCGCCAGCGCCTGCAGATTGCCCGCAACTTGGTCACGCAGCCCCGCCTGGTGTTCATGGACGAACCCACCTCGGGCCTCGATGTATCGGTGCAGGCGCGCCTGCTGGACCTGCTGCGCCAGCTCACGCGGCAGATGCAGTTGGCGGCCATTGTCGTCACGCACGACCTGGCCGTGGCGCGCCTGCTGGCGCACCGCATGGTGGTCATGCAACGCGGCCGCGTGGTCGAAGCGGGCCTGACCGACCAGGTGCTCGACGACCCGCAACACCCTTATACCCAGCTCCTCGTTTCTTCGGTACTGCAGCCATGAACCAGTCTTCCATTGCGCCCATTCTCCAGATGCAAGGGGTGGCCAAGCGCTTCACCCTGCACCACCAGAACGGCATCGAACTGCCTGTGCTTGCCCAGGTGGACCTGGCCGTGCAGCCCGGTGAATGTGTGGTGCTGGACGGCCCCTCGGGCATGGGAAAGAGCACGCTGCTCAAGATGATCTACGCCAACTACCGGGTCAATGCGGGGCGCATCACGGTGCGCTCGGCCGATGGCGCCGTGGTGGATGTGACACAGGCCACGCCGCGTGCTCTGGTGCAGCTGCGGCGCGACACCGTGGGCTATGTGAGCCAGTTCCTGCGGGTCATTCCGCGCGTGTCGGCGCTGGACGTGGTGGCCGAACCACTGGCGGAAGACGCCGGAGACGACCCTGCGGGCATCGAGGTCGCGCGCGAGGCCGCCCGCCAGTGGCTGACCCGCCTGCGCATTCCCGAGCGGCTGTGGCACCTGCCGCCCGCCACCTTCTCGGGCGGGGAGCAGCAGCGCATCAACATTGCCCGCAACATGATCAAGCCCAAGCCGTTGCTGTTGCTGGACGAGCCCACCGCATCGCTCGATGCAGCCAACACCGAGACCGTGATCGCCATGATCCACGAGGCGGTGGCGCGCGGGTCGGCCCTGGTGGGCATTTTTCACGACGCGCAGGTGGGCGCCGCCGTGGCCACGCGCCGCGTGAATGTGGGCGACTTTCGGGGAGCATCGGCATGACCGCGACCGTGTTCAAGAACGCCCGCATGGTGCTGCCGGGCGAAGTGGTGTTGGGCAGCCTGCAGGTGGATGGCGGGCGCATTGCGTCGCTAGATAGTGGGGGCACTGCGGCCCTGCAAGGCATCGACCTGGGGGGCGACTACCTGCTGCCGGGCTTGGTCGAAATCCACACCGACAACTTCGAGCGCCACCTGATGCCGCGACCCAAGGTGCAATGGGCCGAGATGCCCGCACTGCTGGCGCACGACGCCGAGATTGCGGCCGCAGGCATCACCACGGTGCTGGATGCGCTGGGCGTGGGCGAGGCCGATGTGGACAGCCTGCGCGGCAGCGCCTGGAACCGTGTGCTCGACACCATCGACACCTGCACCGAGCGCAACCTGCTGCGGGCCGACCACCACCTGCATGTGCGCTGCGAGCTGCCTGCGCCCAACACCATCGACCTGTTCGAGCCGTTCCACGGGCACCCGCGCCTGTCGTTGATCTCACTGATGGACCACACTCCAGGTCAGCGCCAGTGGGAGAACATCGAGCAGGCGCGCACCTACTACACCGGCAAGAAGGGCTGGAGCGCCGAGAAATTCGAGCGCCAGGTGGCGCACGCTGCCACGCTGCAGGCGCAGTACGCCGAGCCACACCGTGCGTACTTTGTGGATTACTGCCGCACGCACGGCATCTCGCTGGCCAGCCACGACGACACCACGGTGGCCCATGTGGAGCAGGCCCATGCCGAAGGGGCCGCGATGTCGGAGTTCCCGACCACACTGGCTGCAGCCCAGGCCGCGCACGAACGTGGCTTGCTCACCGTGATGGGCGGGCCCAACGTGGTGCGCGGTGGTTCGCACTCGGGCAATGTGGCGGCGGCCGATCTGGCACGCCGGGGGCTCTTGGACATCCTCTCGTCCGACTACGTGCCCGGCAGCCTGCTGAGCGCGGTGATGCGGCTGGTGCAGGACGACATCCTGCCCCTGCCACAGGCCGTGGCCACCGTCACCTGCAACCCCGCCAAGGCCGCGGGCATGGCCGACCGGGGCGCGCTGGCGCCCGGCCTGCGCGCCGACCTGGTGCAGGTGCACATGGCCGAGCTGCCCGATGGCGGTCGCCAGGCCGTGGTGCGTGGGGTGTGGCGTGAAGGGCAGCGGGTGCTGTAGAGCGCGTGCAAGTCTTTCCTGACATCCAAACTTCTCCCAACTGTCAAAGCACTGTCACGCCCCACAACCAAACTCCGGTTGTCTAGACGACTTAACTCATCAGGAGGCTGCCATGACTGCCGCACTGCACATTCACCAACTGAACAAGCATTTCGCCAACGGCAAACACGCCCTGCGCGACATCAACCTCACCGTGCAGCGCGGCGAGATGGTGGCGCTGATTGGTGCCTCGGGCTCGGGCAAGTCCACACTGCTGCGTCATGTGGCGGGCCTAGTGGTGGCCGATGCGGCCAGCGATTCGCTGATCGAGGTGGACGGCCGCTGCGTGCAGCAGGGCGGGCGCATCCACAGCGACATCCGCAAGGTGCGTTCGCAGGTGGGTTTTGTATTCCAACAGTTCAACCTGGTGGACCGCTTGCCCGTGTTGATGAACGTGCTGGTGGGCCTGCTGCACCGCACGCCCTGGTGGCGCGGCTGGCTGCGCATGTTCAAGCCGCAGGAGCGCGCACTGGCGCTGGAAGCGCTCCACCGCGTGGGCATTGCCGAATGCCATGCACAACGTGCTTCCACCCTGTCCGGCGGGCAGCAGCAGCGCGCGGCCATTGCCCGCACGCTGGTGCAGGGCGCCAAGGTGGTGCTGGCCGACGAACCCATCGCGTCGCTCGACCCGGAGTCCTCGCGCAAGGTCATGGACATCCTGGCGCGCATCAACCGCGAGGACCGCTGCACTGTCATCGTGTCGCTGCACCAGGTGGATGTGGCCATCAAATACTGCCCCCGCGTGGTGGCCTTGCACCACGGCCAGGTGGTGTACGACGGCCCTTCGGCGGCCCTCACGCCCGCACTGCTGCGCAGCCTGTATGGCGTGCACGCCGACGAAATTCTGTCGGATGCAGCGGGTGCCCCCACAGCACCCGTGCATGCCCCAACACCCGTCCCGCAGTGGGCGCCCGCCATGGTCCAGGCCGCCTGAACTGCCTTTTGTTTCTTTTCAATTCCTTTCTCTGGAGTTTTCAACATGTTCAAGAAACTGTGTGCCGCCCTGACGATCGGGCTGGGTTTGACCACGGGCGCGTTGGCCCAGGACATCAACTTCGGCATGATCTCGACCGAGGCCTCGCAAAACCTCAAGGCCGACTGGCAGCCGCTGCTGGACGACATGGCCAAGCAGACCGGTCTGAAGATCAATGCCTTCTTTGCATCCGACTACGCGGGCCTCATCGAAGCCATGCGCTTCAACAAGATGCAGGTGGCCTGGCTGGGCAACAAGTCGGCCATGGAAGCCGTGGACCGCGCCAACGGCGAGGTGTTTGCGCAGATGGTCAATGCCGACGGCACCCAGGGTTATTACTCGCACCTCATCGTGCACAAAGACAGCCCCCTGGCCACGCTGGATGACGTGCTCAAGAACGGCAAGTCGCTGAGCTTTGGCAACGGCGATCCCAACTCCACCTCGGGCTTCCTGGTGCCCGGCTACTACGCCTTTGCACAGAACAAGATCGACGCGAAGACGCACTTCAAGATCACGCGCAGTGCCAACCACGAGACCAACGCGCTGGCCGTGGCCAACAAGCAGGTCGATGTGGCCACCAACAACAGCGAGAACCTGGAGAAGATCAAGGAGCGCCAGCCCGAGAAGTTCAAGGACATCAAGATCGTCTGGACCTCGCCCCTGATTCCGCTGGACCCTCTGGTGATGCGCAAGGACTTGCCCGAGGCCACCAAGACCAAGATCCGCGACTTCTTCTACAACTACGCCAAGACCGATGCGCGCGAGAAGGAGATCGTGATGAAGATCTCCAAGCTCTCGGGCTTCAAGCCATCAACGAACGCACAGCTCACCCCCATCCGTCAGCTGGACCTCTTCGGCAAGCGCAACAAGATCGAGGCCGACGCGACGCTGGCCGATGCCGATAAGAAGACCCGCCTGGCCGAGATCGACCAGCAGCTGGCGTCGTTGAAGTAATTCGTAGGTTTCTTGTTGCGGCCCGGGTGTCTCCATGTCCTCTGCTTTGAATCCATCGCTGGCCACACTGGCCAGCACTACGTCGCCCAAGCGCAGCCTGGCCTGGTACCTGTCGTGGGGCATCCTGCTGGTGTTGCTGGCGGCGTCCTGGAAGGGCGCCGACATGCGCCCGCTCGATCTGTGGAACGACTCGGGCAACATGGTCAGCTATGCGGCGGAGTTCTTTCCGCCCAATTTTGCGCAGTGGCAGATCTATGTGCAGGAGATGCTGGTCACGCTGCAGATCGCGCTGTGGGGCACGGCGCTGGCGGTGGTCACCGCCGTGCCGCTGGCACTTCTGCCTCGTCCAACATCGTGCCCTGGTGGGTGTACCAACCAGTGCGCCGCGTGCTGGACGCCTGCCGCGCCATCAACGAAATGGTGTTTGCCATGCTGTTCGTGGTGGCCGTGGGCCTGGGGCCTTTTGCGGGCGTGCTGGCGCTGTGGATTCACACCTCGGGCACCCTGGCCAAGCTGTTCTCCGAAGCCGTGGAGGCGATTGACCCGCAGCCCGTGGAAGGCATCCGCTCCACCGGTGCGAGCGCACTGCACGAAATCATCTATGGCGTGATCCCGCAGGTCATGCCGCTGTGGATCTCGTACACGCTGTACCGCTTCGAGGCCAACGTGCGTTCGGCTTCGGTGGTGGGCATGGTGGGCGCTGGAGGCATTGGGGTGGTGCTGTGGGAAATCATCCGGGGCTTCCAGTACGCCGAGACCTGCGCGGTCATGCTCATCATCGTGGTCACGGTGAGTGTGATCGACCTGGTGTCGGCCCGCATCCGCAAGGCACTGGTCTGACAAGGAGCACACCATGGCATTGAGCCTTGAAGACATTGCCCACCTGCTCGCTACCCGGGGCGTGAACCAGTACGGCCGCGAGGCGGTCAGCCAGCTGAAGCACGCACTGCAGTGCGCGCAGTGGGCCGAAAAATCGGGTGAAACCCCGGCCACTGTCGTCGCGGCCCTGCTGCACGACTTGGGCCACCTGCTGGCGCCCGGGGGCGACTCGGCCGAGCAGGACGACCTGCACCAGTACATGGCCATCCCGTTCTTGCGGGGCCTGCTGCCCGACGCAGTGCTGGAGCCCATACGCCTGCATGTGGATGCCAAGCGCTACCTGTGCACCATGGAGCCGGGGTACTGGGAGACACTGTCGCCCGCATCGCAACACAGCCTGGTGCTGCAAGGCGGGCCCTTCACGCCGAAAGAGGCGATGCAGTTTGCGGCCCAGCCCTTTGCGCAGGAGGCCATCCGTCTGCGCCGCTATGACGACCACGCCAAGGTGCCGGGGTTGGTCACGCCCCCGCTGGGCTATTACATGGCGCTGGTGCAGCGGCTGGCACCAGCTCCAGCGGCTATTGCCGCTGCGGCTGAACTTGCCCCGGTGGCTGCGTAAAAAGCCGCGCGACCAAGCCGAGGCAGCCCCCGCGCGTCAACCTCCCTTGTCGCCATTCACCCAGCCCAGGTCCAGCGGCCGGTCCTCGAATTCGGTATTCAGGACCACGGTGCTCGTGGTGCGCGCCACGCCGGGAATCGCCTTGATCTGGTAGAGCACGTCCTCCAGCCCGCGCGCGTGCGTGGTGCGGATCTTGGCCAGGAAGTCGTGCTCGCCAGCCACGCTGTGCAACTCCTCCACCTGGGGGATACCGCGCAGGCGCGGCGCAATGTCGCGGCAGTGCGCGCCGCCATCGTTGCGGATCGCCACAAACGCGGTGAAGTTCAGCCCCACGCGCTCCGGGTCCACGCTGATCGAAAACCGGCGAATCACGCCCTTGTCCAGCAGCTTCTTCACGCGCTCGTGTACGGCGGCGGTGGACAGTCCCACTTCGGCCCCCACATCGGCATAGGAACGTCGCCCATCGGCGCCTAGCGCCGAAATAATTCTGGCGTCCATGTCATCTGTCTGAATATTTGCTTGCATAGCCGCTCGATTTTGGTAAAAATTCCGAAAACCTTGCGGTTTCCATAAATTATTCGGTCAGGTGAAGAATATGCCGGCAATTTTCAATGCGCAAGCCCGCGCACAGCGCAAAGGGGCGGTGGCCATGGCACTGCTGTTGGTCTACGTCGTCTGGGGCACTACCTATTTCGCCATTGGTATTGCGCTGCAGAGCATGCCGCCACTGCTGATGAATGCGATCCGCTTTCTGTGTGCAGGGGGGGTGATGCTGCTGATTGCGCTGTGGCAAGGCCATGCATTGCCCACGTGGGTGCAATGGCGCAACTCGACGGTGGTGGGCGGCTGCATGGTGTTTCTGGCCATGAACCTGATGGGTTTTGCGCAGAAGCTGGGCATTGGCTCGGGCCTGATGGCCACGGTGGTCACCACCATGCCGATGTGGTTGGCGCTGTGGTCGCGCTGGGGCGGCGAGCGGGTGCCCTTCACCAGCTGGATCGGTCTGGCGCTGGGCGTGGTGGGCGCACTGCTGCTAGCGCTGGAGGGCGACTTTTCAGCCACTTGGCTCGGTGCGCTGCTGGCCTTTGGTGCACCTCTGTGCTGGAGTGTGGGCTCGTATGCATCGCGCAAGCTGTCGCTACCCGCGCCCGCCATGGCATCGGCCGCGCAGTGGTTTGCGGGGGGCGCCATGGGGCTGGTGGTGGCGTTGTGGTTTGAGCCGTTGAGCGCCCTGGGCCAAGTCACTGCCAAGTCGTGGGCGGCGTGGGTCTATCTGCTGGTGTTTGGCACGCTGGTGGCGCTCAATGCGTATCTGTGGCTGCTGCAGAACACGTCGGCGGCGCTGGCGGGCAGCTATTCGTTTGTGAACCCTGCGGTGGCGCTGCTGGTGGGCGTGGCGCTGGGCGGCGAGCTGCTCACGGGCTGGGTGTTTGCCGCGCTGCCGTTGATTGGGGCGGCGCTGGCGTTCATTCTGTACGGGCAAGCGCTGCAGCGGTGGCTGGAAAAGCTCAGTCCGGGATTACAGCGGTTGCTTCAATCTCGATCTTCGCGCGCTCTTCCATGAGCCCCGCCACCTGCACGCAGGCCATCGCCGGGAAGTTCTTGCCCAGCACCTCACGGTAGACCGCCCCCAGCTCCTTCAAGCGGCTGTTGTATTCGTTGCGGTCGGTCACGTACCAGGTCAGGCGCACCAGGTGCTCGGGGCCCGCGCCGCCAGCCTCCAGCACCGCCCGCACGTTCAGCAGCGTCTGCCTCGTCTGGTCGATGAAGTCATCGCTCTCAAACTGCTGCTGCGCATTCCAGCCGATCTGGCCGCCGGTAAAGACCATGGTGCCGCGCGCGGCCACGCCGTTGGCGTAGCCCTTGGGGGTGACCCAGCCTTCGGGCTGCAAAAGGGTGTTTTTCATCATGTTGTTTTTGTTGAAGAAGAAGGTGCCGGCACCGCGCCCTGGCGCAGCTTGAAACGCTGCAGCTTGCCGGTTTCGGTGCGCGGCAGGGCCGTGACGAACTCCACCACGCGCGGGTATTTGAATGGAGCGATGGTGGCTTTCACATGGTCCTGCAAGGTCTTGACCATGGCCGCATCGCCCGTGTGGCCGGGCTTCAAGACGCAGATGGCCTTGACCACCATGCCGCGTTCTTCGTCGGGCACGCCGATCACGCCGCACTCGGCCACGGCCGGGTGGCGCAGCAGGGCGTCTTCCACCTCGGGGCCGCCCACGTTGTAGCCGGCGGTGATGATCATGTCGTCGTCGCGCGCCTGGTAGAAAAAATAACCGTCAGCGTCTTGCGTGAACGCGTCGCCCGGGTAGTTCCAGCCGTCCTTCACGTACTTGGCCTGGCGCGGGTCGTCGAGGTACTTGCAGCCCGTGGGGCCGATCACCGCGAGCTTGCCCACGGTGCCGCGCGGTACCTCATTGCCATCGTCGTCCACCACCTTGGCGGTATAGCCGGGCACCACCTTGCCGATGGCGCCTCGCCGGCTCTCACCGCCGGGCGAAGAGATGAAGATGTGGAACATCTCGGTGGCGCCAATGCCGTCCGTCATGTCGAGGCCGGTCGCCTCCTTCCACAGCTGGCGCGTGGCGTCGGGCAGGCCTTCGCCCGCGCTCACGCTGGTGCGCAGCTGGGGCAGGCCGATCTGCTTGGCGAACGGTGCCATCTGCCGGTAGAAGGTGGGGGCGGTGTAGCAGATGGTCACGCCCGCGTCGCGCATCAGGCGCACCATGGTTTCGGGCGTGTAGGGTTGGTCGGGGAAGTACACGCTGGCCCCCGCCCACATCGGGAACACCAGCAGTCCGCCCAGCCCGAACGTGAAGGCCAGCGGCGGCGAGCCCGCCACGATGTCATCGGGCGTGGCCTTGAGTACATGGCGCGGCCAGGCCTCGCAGCCTGCCAGCACATCGCGGTGCGTGTGCACGGCCGCCTTGGGGGAGCCTGTGGTGCCCGAGGTGAACGCCATCAGCGCGATGTCGTCCGCCGACGTGGGGCAGGGCGGCGTGGTGCCGGGCTTGCCCTGCGCGCGCTGCAGCAGGTCGGCCGCATCCGGCGCTGTGTGGAAGGGCACGATGGTGGCGAGCACGGGGTGCTGCGTCTGCGCCGCCTGCAGCTCGGCCAGCAGGCGGCCGTCGCACAGTGCCAGCGTGGGCTGGGCGCGGTCGATGATGCTGCCCAGCTCCACCGCGCGCAGCAGCGGCATGGTCGCCACCGCCACCAGCCCCGCGTAGACGGTACCCAGCCAGGCCAGCGCCATCTCCACCGTGTTGCCGCCGCGCAGCAGTACGCGGTTGCCGGGCACGAGGCCGTGGTCCTGTGTCAGTACCTCGGCAATGCGCGCGGCCTCGGTGCGGGTGTCGCGGTAGGTATATGTTCGGTGCGGGCCGCGCAACAGAGGGCGGTCGATGTGGCCCGCACGTTCGGCCTGGTCGAACAGCGCCTGCACCAGGTTGGCTTGGTTGGCGATCTGCAGTTCGGGCAGGTCGTAGCGCAGTGTGGGCCAGGCCTCGGGTGCAGGCAGGCGGTCGTGCACAAAGTGGTCGGGCTGGGCGGAGGGTTTGGAAGAGGCTTTCATGCGATCACTCCTGCAGAACGGCCTTGCCGATGATGAGCTGCTGCACTTCGGTGGCACCTTCGTAGATGCGCAGCGAGCGGATGTCGCGGTACAGCGATTCGACCTTGCTGCCCACTTCCACGCCGCGCCCGCCGTGCAGCTGCAGCGCCATGTCGATCACCCGCTGGGCGTTTTCGGTGGCGGTCATCTTGGCCATCGCCGCTTCAGCCGTGACGCGCGTGCCGCCGCGCTTCTCGCCTTCATCGCGCAGCCAGGCCGCACGGTAGGTGAGCAGCGCGGCGCTGTCCACCAGCGCGGCCATCTCGCCGATCTTGGCCTGCGTGAGCTGAAAGTCCGCCAGCGTCTGGCCGAACATGCGGCGCTGGCGGGCGTGGTGCACGGCCTCGGCCAGTGCGCGGCGC
The DNA here is from genome assembly GCF_057586455.1 of Acidovorax sp. SRI_002. NCBI lineage: Bacteria > Pseudomonadati > Pseudomonadota > Betaproteobacteria > Burkholderiales > Comamonadaceae > Acidovorax > Acidovorax sp. SRI_002. The sequence goes on from NZ_JBYCZW010000006.1 coordinate 140,527, forward strand.
GCCATGCCCAGGGCCGCGGCGGCCACCGATGCGCGGAAGATGTCGAGCGTGCGCATGGCCAGCTTGAAGCCGCCGTTCTCGTCGCCCAGCAGCGCGGTGGCGGGCACGTTGCAGTTGGTGAACTGCAGCGTGGCCAGCGGGTGGGGCGCCATCACATGGATATGGCGCGAGGCGTCCAGGCCCGGCGTGTTCGCATCGACGATGAAGGCGCTGATGCCGCGCGTGCCGCCGCTCGGGTTGGTCTTGGCGAACACGCAGTAGAAGTCGGCGATGCCGCCGTTGCTGATCCAGGTCTTGGTGCCGTTCAAGCAAAAAGTGCCTGTAGCGCTAGTCGAATCTGTGCTGGCAGCTATGGTTTGCATAGCGCCCACATCCGACCCCGCCTCGGGCTCGCTCAGCGCGAACGCAGCAATCAGTTCGCCACGCGCCACGCCTTGCAGGTAGTGCGCCTGCTGCGCGGGGCTGCCCGCCAGCGTGATCGCACCGCTGCCCAGTCCTTGCATCGCAAACGCAAAGTCCGCCAGCGGCGAGTGGTAGGCCAGCGTCTCGCGCAGCAGCACCAGCGCGCGCGAGTCGAGCGCCGGCAGCGCGCCGCCGTGCGCGGCGGGCACGCAGTAGCGCAGCCAGCCGCCCGCGCCCAGGCGCTGCACCCAGTCGCGGCAGGCGGCGCGGTCGTCGGTTTCATCGACCTGCTGTGCGGCAGCCCAGGGCACCAGGCCCTCGGCCAGCGCGCGGTGGGCGTCGTCGAAGAAGGGCAGGGCCAGGTGCGCCGTCGAGGGCGGGTGGGGGGCCGGGGGCGTTGCAACGTGCATGGGTTCAATCTCCCTGGAACACGGGCTTTTGCTTGGCGGCGAACGCTTCGTAGGCGCGGCGGAAGTCTTCGGTCTGCATGCAGATGGCCTGGGCCTGCGCTTCGGCTTCGATGGCCTGCTCGATGGTCATGCTCCACTCCTGGCTCAGCATGGTCTTGGTCATGCCGTGGGCGAAGGTGGGACCATCGGCCAGCGCGCGCGCGGTGGCCTGCACGTTGGCCAGCAGGTCAGCGCTTTCATACAAATCGTTGAAGAAGCCCCAGGCCAAGCCTTCGTGCGCTGTCATCGCGCGGCCGGTGAACAGCAGTTCGCTGGCGCGGCCCTGGCCGATCATGCGCGGCAGCAGTGCGCAGGCGCCCATGTCGGCGCCGGCCAGGCCCACGCGGGTGAACAAGAACGCGGTCTTGGTGGCCTCGGTGCCGTAGCGCATGTCGCAGGCCAGCGCCATCATCGCGCCCGCACCGGCACAGATGCCGTCGATGGCGCCCAGCACGGGCTGCGGGCAGGCGCGCATGGCTTTCACCAGGTCACCCGTCATGCGCGTGAACTCGAGCAGCTCGGGCATGGTCATGGTGGTCAGCGGGCCGATGATCTCGTGCACGTCGCCGCCCGAGCAGAAGTTGCCGCCCGCACCCGTGACGACGATGGCCTTCACGTCGGTGGCAAAGCGCAGCGCGTAGAAGAAGTCGCGCAGCTCGGCATAGCTCTGGAAGGTGAGCGGGTTCTTGCGGTCGGGCCGGTTGAGCGTGACGGTGCCCACGCCAGCATCGAAGCTCCACGCGAAATGCTCGGCCACGTAGCGGGCCTCTGGGTTGAACTGCTCGCGCATTGGGTTGCTCGTCCCGATGTAGTGCTTCATTCGGCTGTCTCCAAAGAGTTGTTTTGTGTGTGTTCCTTGACCTTGCCCAGCAGGCGGTACAAGGTGGCGATGTCGCGCTCGCCCAGCGCGGCGAAGGCCTCGACGATCCATTGCTCGTGCTGGCGCGCCATGGTGTTGAACTGCTCGCGGCCCTGCGGCGTGAGGCGCACCAGGTACGCGCGGCGGTCGCCCTCCACGTCCATGCGCTCCACCAGCCCTTCGGCCACGAGCTGGTCGGTGATGCCGGTGATGTTGCCGCTGGTCACCATCATGCGGCGCGAGAGCTCCTTCATCTTCATGCCGTCCGGTGCGCGTTCGAGCTGCGCCATCAGGTCGAAGCGCGGTAACGTGGTGTCGAACTGCGCGCGCAGGTGGCTGCGCACCTGCTTTTCGATGAGCTGGGTGCAGGTGAGCAGGCGCAGCCACAGGCGCAAGGCCTCGGGGTGTTCACTGGGGGCAGCGCCGTGCAGGCGGGCTTCGAGGTCCATGGCTAGCCTTCTTCCTCGGATGCTCTGTTCTTGGTAGCTGCTTGCGCTTGATTGGCAAGCGCTGCGAGCTGTTTTTGCTTGGATATCTCGCGCAGCATCTGGTCGCGGCCGCTGGTGTACTGCACCGGCCAGTCGGTGTGCGCTGCGGCCACGGGGCTCAGCTGCGCGGCGGCGTGAAGCGTCCACGCCGGGTCGGCCAGGTGGGGGCGGGCGATGGCGCACAGGTCAGCACGGCCGGCGGCGATGATGCTGTTGGCGTGGTCGGCCTCGGTGATCGCGCCCACGGCCATGGTGGCAATGCCCACCTCGTTGCGGATGCGGTCGGCGAACGGGGTCTGGTACATGCGGCCGTACACCGGGCGTGAGTTGCGCGTGGTCTGGCCTGAGGACACGTCGATCAGGTCCGCGCCAGCGGACTTGAAGAGGCGCGCGATGGCAATGGCGTCGTCGGCGGTGTTGCCATCGGGGAGCCAGTCGTGCGCCGAGATGCGCACGGAGAGCGGCTTGTTAGCGGGCCACACGGCGCGCAGCGCCGTCAACACCTCCAGCGGGTAGCGGCAGCGCTTGTCCAGGCTGCCACCGTATTCGTCCGTGCGCTGGTTGGTGGCGGGGCTCAGGAAGCTGGCGAGCAGGTAGCCGTGTGCGCAGTGCAGCTCCAGCCAGTCAAAGCCGCAGGCCACGGCGCGGCGGGCGCTGTCCACGAAGGCGGCGGTCACGCGGTCCATGTCGGCGCGGGTCATGGCGGCAGGCGTCTGGTTCTGTGCGCCGTAGGCGAGGGGGCTCGCGGCCAGCAGGGGCCAGTTGCCCGAGTCCAGCGGCTCATCCGTGCCTTCCCAGCCGACGCGGGTCGAGCCCTTGGGGCCGCTGTGGCCCAGCTGCAGGCCGATCTTGGCCGTGCTGCTGCCGTGCACAAAGTTCACGATGCGCGCAAAGGCGGCTTGCTGTGCGTCGTTCCACAGGCCGGGGCAGGCGGGGGTGATGCGGCCCTCGGGCGTGGGGCTGGTCATCTCCACCATCACCAGCGCGGCGCCGCCCAGGGCCCTAGCGCCCAGGTGCACCAGGTGGAAGTCCTGCGGCACGCCCTCGACCGCGCTGTAGGTGGCCATGGGCGAGACGACGATGCGGTTCTTGAGCGTGAGGCCTTTGAGCGTGAAGGGCGTGAGCATGGGCGGAATCGCGGCCTTGCCACCCGCGAGCCAGGCCTCATAGCCCTCCAGCCACGCGGCATCGCGCAGCCGCAGGTTCTCGTGACTGATGCGCTGGCTGCGAGTGAGCAGCGAGTACGTGAACTGCTCCACGGGCATGCCGGCGTAGCGCGCCACGTTCTCAAACCACTCGGTGCTGTTGCGCGCGGCGTTCTGGATCTTCAGCACCTCCACGCTGCGGCGCGCTTCATAGTGCTGCAGCACCTCGTCAATCGGCAAACCCGTGGCGAATTCGTTGGCCAGGTCAATGGCGTCTTCGAGCGCGAGCTTGGTGCCGCTGCCAATCGAGAAATGTGCGGTGTGCGCCGCGTCACCCATCAGCACGATGGGCACCTGCTTCCCGCCGATGGTCTCGCGGTGCACCCAGGTGTTGCAGATCACGCGCGGGAAGCGGATCCAGTTGGCCGAGCCGCGCAGGTGCGTGGCGTTGCTGATGAGCGCGTTGCCGTCCAGGTATTTGGCAAACAGCTTTTCGCAGAATGCAATGGCCTCGGGCTGCTCCATTTGGTCGAGGCCGTGCGCCTTCCAAACCGCTTCGGGTGTTTCGATGATGAAGGTGGAGGTATCGGCATCGAACTGGTAGGCATGCGCCTGGAACCAGCCATGCTCAGTCTGCTCGAAAGCAAACGTAAAAGCATCAAGCTTTTTGTGTGTACCCAGCCAGACAAAACGGCACTCGCGCAGGTCGATATCGGGTTGGTAGGTGGTGGCGTAGCGGGTGCGGATGCGGCTGTTGAGGCCGTCGCTGGCGATCACCAGGTCGGCGTTGTACTGCGCAGCCAGCGCCTGGTCGTCGGCCACGTCGGTCTCGAACACCAGCTCCACGCCCACCGCCAGGCACCGGTCCTGCAGGATGTTGAGCAGCCGCTTGCGGCCAATGCCGCAGAAGCCGTGGCCTGTGGAGCGCACGCTGCGCCCCTTGAAGAACACCTCGATATCGTCCCAGTGGTTGAACGCGTCGCCGATCAGGGCTGCCGTGGGCGCGTCGGCCGCCTGCAGGTTGGCCAGCGTCTGGTCCGACAGCACCACCCCCCATCCGAAGGTGTCGAACGGCCGGTTGCGTTCAACCACCGTGACGCGGTGCGCGGGGTTTTGCTGCTTCATGAGCAGGGCGAAGTAGAGACCGGCGGGCCCACCGCCAATGCAGAGGATGTTCATGCCAAAATAGTTTAGGCTTAAACAAAATGCTGTCAATGGGGCCTTCCCGGCGAAACCCCTGATGCCATCGCGGGGTGTTGACGCAGTGCAGCAAATTTCTCAAGATGCGCCGCATGAAGCACTTGCTGCACACCTTGGAGGGGCGGCTCGCGGCCCTGCCGGTGCCGATGGCCGTCCAGTTGCCTGCGGGCCAGCAACTGGGCGCGCCCGAGCCTGCTGTAACGCTGCGCTTTCGTGACCGCATGGCACTGGTGGCGCTGGCCACGGGCGAGATCGGCAATGTGGGGGCTGCCATCGTCGAGGGACGCGTGGCGCTGGAAGGGGGCATGCGCGACCTGATGGCCGCCGCTGCGGGCCTGTTGACCCGCGACCCGGCCCGCGACCAGCACCACGGCTGGTGGCAGCGGGTGCTGGCACGCGCGCGGTCGATGGCGGTGCACACGCTGGCGCATGACGCGCGCCATGTGCAGTTCCATTACGACCTGTCGGACGACTTCTACGCGCTGTGGCTGGACCCGCGCCGCGTGTATTCGTGTGCGTACTACCGGTCCCCAGACCTGACGCTGGCCCAGGCGCAGGAGGCCAAGCTCGACCACATTTGCCGCAAGCTGCAGCTGCAACCGGGGGACCGGTTTCTGGACATTGGCGCGGGCTGGGGTGGCCTGCTGCTGTGGGCGGCCGAGCACTACGGTGTGGATGCCACAGGCATCACGCTGTCGCGCAACCAGCACGCCCATGTGCAGCGGCGCATTGAAGAGCGTGGGCTGCAGGGGCGCGTGCGCATGCAACTGGTGGATTACCGCGAGCTGCAGGTGGAGCAGCCCTTCGACAAGATCGCCTCGGTGGGCATGTTCGAGCATGTAGGCCGCGCGCAGATGCAGCGCTACTTTGAGACGGTGGCGGGCCTGCTGCGGCCCGGAGGGCTGGTGCTGAACCACGGCATCACAACGGGGGGCGCAGACAACGCGCAACTGGGCGCGGGCATGGGCGACTTTATCGAGCAGTACATCTTCCCGGGCGGCGAGCTGTTGCATGTGAGCACGGTGCTGCACGACATGGCCCGCGCAGGCCTGGAGATGGTGGACACCGAGAACCTGCGCCCACACTACGCGCGTACGCTGTGGGCGTGGTCCGACGGGCTCGAAGCCCAATTGCCTGCGGCCCGTGAGGTGCTGGCCGCACAGGGTGGGGCGCAGCAGGGTGATAAGGTCTTGCGTGCATACCGCCTGTATCTTGCGGGCAGTGCCCTGGGGTTTGAGCGCGGCTGGATGGCACTGCACCAGATGCTGGCCATCAAGCCTGACGGAGATGTGGCCACCGGGGCCATGCCCGGCGCACAATCAGGCTATCCGTTCATTCGCGATTACATCTACCGCAGCTGAGTCTGCTTCTTCCACGAAAACGCTTCTCCATGCTCTACAAATTCAAATCCCGCGCCGCAGCCGATCTGATCATGCTGGAGCCGCAGGGCCGCCAGGTGGTGACCATCATGGGCAAGACACCCGGTGCCAGCGGTATCGTGACGGCCGCCCAGATCCCTGCCGCCATCGCTGCGCTGGAGTCCGCCGTGGCGTCCGAAGAGGCTCAGCAGGCGTCCGCAGACGCGGGTGGAGAGGACGAGGCCAGTGCGGAAGACCGCGCTGAGGCCGTGCGCCTGCGGCAGCGGGTGGCACCGCTGATCGACATGCTCAAGCGCAGTGCGGCGGCGGATTTGGACGTGGTCTGGGGGGTATAGCGCCTCGTCTTTTGAGCCAGTGGGCTGCGGGCAGCTTTGTTCGCGGCGCATCTTCACTACAGCCCCCCACTGGTTTCTTCTTTCTCGTGCAACCCTCCAATGACCCGCGACCTTTCTCCGCTGGCCGTCGTCCAGGCTCAACTGGACGCCTACAACGCCAAGAACATCGACGCCCTGTTGGCGACCTACGCCGAAGACGCGCAGCAGTTTGTCCTCCACGGAGAACGGCTTGCGCAAGGGCATGCCGAAATGCGTCCACGCTTTCTGGCGCGCTTTGCCGAGCACGACCTGCATGCACGGCTGCTGTCGCGCACGGTGGTGGCGAATGTGGTGGTGGACTGCGAATTGATCACGCGCAATTTCCCAGAGGGTCTGGGGACGCTGGAGATGCTGTGCGTGTATGAAGTCTCGAACGGGCGCATCCAGCGCGCCTCGGTTGCCACGGGTGAAAAGCGCCTGCAGCCCGCGCAGGCAGCCATCACGGGCTGACCCGCAGGCCCGCCACCACGGCAAGAGGTCAGTCCACCTTCGCCCCCGACGCCTTCACCACCTGCGCCCACTTCTTGTGTTCGTTGTCGATGTGCTTGGCAAACTCGGCGGGTGTGTTGCCACCCGGAATAGCGCCTTGCGCCACCAGCCGTTCTTTCATCGCCGGGGTGGCCAGTGACTTGGCCACTTCCTGCTGGATGCGGTTCACGACCTCGGTCGGTGTACCGGCTGGTGCCAGCAGGCCGAACCAGGAGCTGGCCTCGTAGCCCTTGAGGGCCGGGCCTCCGGCCTGCTCCACTGTGGGAACGTCGGGCAGGGCGCTGGAGCGTTCTGAACTGGTCACGGCCAGGGCCGTGAGCTTGCCCGCTTTGATCTGCGCCATCGACGAAGGCAGGTTGTCAAACATCACGTCGGCGTTGCCCGCCACCATGTCCATGAGCGCGGGGCCGGAACCCCGATAAGGCAAGTGCAGCATGAAGGTGCCCGTCATGCTCTTGAACAGCTCGCCTGCCAGATGGATCGATGTGCCGTTGCCGCTGGAGGCCATGTTCATCTTGCCGGGGCTGGCCTTGGCGACGCGGATGAAATCCTGCACGTTGGCGATGCCCTGGGCCTTGGCCTTGTCGGCATTCATCACCATCACATTGGGCACCGCAGCCACCAGCGTGACGGGGACAAAGTCCTTGATGGGGTCGTAGGGCAGCTTGGCGTATAGCGCGCGGTTGATGCCGTGCGTGCCCACGGTGCCCATCAGCAGCGTGTAGCCGTCCCCCGGTGACTTAGCCACGATGTCGGCGCCCACATTCCCGCCAGCACCGGCGCGGTTGTCCACAATGAACTGCTGGCCAAACGCGCGCGAGAGTTCGGGTGCCATGGCGCGCGCCAGGATGTCGGTGGTGCCACCGGGGGCAAAGGGCACCACGATGCGCACGGGCTTGGTGGGCCAGGTGCTGGCTTGTTGTTGGCCGCGCGCAAGGGGCAGCAGGGCAGCGCAACCCAGGGCGGCGCAGGCCAGTGCCGCAACGGTGCGGCGGCGTGTATGGGGGCGTGTTGTCATGGCGGGGGCGTCCTTTCGCAGGTGTTTCGTATGCATGCAAAGCTTTTTACGCGGCGCGGCGCGATCCGTGCAGATGGATTACCCCAAGGTGGTGGCGCCGAGCTCGATGGCAGGCACAAAAAAGCCGCCTCGGCCAAGGCCGAGGCGGCTATTCCATCAATGACCGGAAGGGAAAAACTGATCAGTCTGCGTAGGTGCCTGCAGCCTTGATCACAGCGCCCCACTTGTCGATTTCGGCCTGTACAAACTTCTTGTGCTCGGCGGGCTCCATGCGCTTGTCGGTGACGACCACCGCGCCCAGGCCTTCTTGCTTCTTAATGAACTCGGGGTCCTTCAGTGCAAGCTTGAGGGCTTCGTTGATCTTGGTCACGACGGGAGCTGGCGTGCCCTTGGGCGCGTACAGGCCGTGCCAGATGCTGACGTTGAAGTCCTTCAGGCCCGACTCCGCCAGGGTGGGCAGGTCCTTCAGAGCCGGGGTGGTCAGGCGCTTGGGCGTGGTCACGGCGTAGGCCTTGACCTTCTTGCCTTCGATCTGTGGCGTGGTGTTCGTGGTCTGGTCGCACAGCAGGTCGATCTGGCCGCCAATCAGGTCGGTGATGGCGGGGGCCGTGCCCTTGTACGGCACGGGGGTCATGTCCACCTGCATGGCGCTCTGGAACATCAGGCCACACAGGTGCGACGCTGCGCCCAGGCCGGCATTGCCCAGGTTGATCTTGCCCTTGTTCTGCTGGATCCAGGCGGTGAGTTCCTTGAAGTTGTTCGCAGGCATGGTGGGCCGAGCGATCAGCGTCATAGGCACATCGTTGACCATGCCCAGGTATTCAAAGTCGTTGGGCACGCTGAACGACAGCTTGCGGTACAGCGCGGGCATGGTGGACATGCCAATGTGGTTGAGCAGCAGCGTGTAGCCGTCCGGCGCGGCGCGGGCTACGCGGGCTGCACCGATGGAGCTGCCGGCGCCGGCCGTGTTGTCCACCACCACAGTAGCACCCAGGGGCTTGCGCAGTGCTTCGGCCAGGTCGCGCGCCACGCGGTCGGTAGGGCCGCCCGCAGCAAAGGGAACCACGATGGTGACGGTCTTGTCCTTGGCGGGATAGTCTTGGGCGCTGGCGCCAAAAGCGGTGGCTGCGGCCGCAGCGATCAATGCAAGTTTCAGCGTTGTTTTCATGGGTCTCTCCTGTGAATGACGGGCCATGATAGCGAGGGGGGTTTGCGGGAACATTGCGGATATTACGTAGCACACAGGGGGCATGGTCTTTAACAAAAAGACGTCTGTAGCGCTTGTCTATAAAGCGCTGAATGCTACTGAATTGTGAGCAATGCTAGGGTAAACACTGCGCTATGACACCGCGCAAAGCGGGCACTTTTTGCGCTGACGCAAACCTTTGGGCGGAGCGGGAAGGGCCCACGTTTGTGCATTGACAGCACGCCCATGCCGCTCATCACCGAGACAGGCACGACCCGATGCCAGCGCCACCGTGGAACGCTTTGCCAAGCCACGGGCGGCGTTTCCGTTGGGGATAGAGGAGCTGCAGCCCCTGGCAGCTGCGGCTAGGCGCCGCAGGGCGCCATGGCGGAGGCTACTTATAGCTCCGCGCGTCCTCGATCACCTTGCCATCGTTGGGCAGCGTGCCAGGGGCCACCATCTGCACGTCGCCCCGCAGCTTGGTCACCTCGCGGATCGCGTCCGAGAGCTGGTGTGCCAGGCCCTCGGCGGTCTCCACGGTTTCCACCTGCAGCACCATCTGGTCGTTGGCCATCTCGCCGCTGACCACCAGGCGTGCGCGCAGCACCTGCGGAAAACGCTGTGCAATCGTGGCCACCTGGCCGGGGTGCACGAACATGCCGCGGACCTTGGTGGTCTGGTCGGCCCGGCCCATCCAGCCCTTGATGCGGGTGTTGGTGCGGCCCGTGGGGCACTGCCCTGGCAGCACGGCCGACAGATCACCCGTGCCAAAGCGGATCAGCGGGTAGTCGGGGTTGAGCGTGGTCACCACCAGCTCGCCCACCTCGCCCTCGGGCACCGGGTCGCCGGTGCCGGGGCGCACGATCTCGACGATCACACCTTCATCGAGCACCAGGCCTTCGCGGGCCGAGGTCTCGTAGGCAATCAGCCCCAGGTCGGCCGTGGCGTAGCACTGGTAGCCCGCGATGCCGCGCTCGGCAAACCACTCGCGCAGTGAGGGCGGAAAGGCCTCGCCCGACACCAGCGCCTTGGTCACCGTGGGCAGCGTTACACCCATCTCGGCGGCTTTTTCGACAATGATCTTGAGAAAGCTGGGCGTGCCGATGTAGCCCGCAGGTTGCAGTTCGGCCATGGCCTGCACCTGCTGCTCGGTCTGCCCCGTGCCGCCTGCAAACACCGTGCAGCCCAGAGCGTGTGCGCCGGTTTCCATCATCGAGCCCGCGGGCACGAAGTGGTAGCTGAAGCTGTTGTGGATCAGCTCACCGGGCCGAAAGCCTGCGGAATGGATGGCGCGCGCCATGCGCCAGTAGTCGCGCCGCGTGCCTTCGGGTTCGTAGATGGTGCCGGGGCTGGCAAACACACGCGGCATGGCCGCGCCAAAACCCAGCGCGCTGAAGCCACCAAACACGTTGGTGGCGCGGCCTGCCTGCTGGCGCTCCAGCAACTCGTACTTGCGCGTGACGGGCAGCGTTGCCAGGGCCGCGCGGCCGGTGATGGTGGTTGCATCCACGCCAGCCAGGATGCCGGCAAATGCGGGCGATGCCTTCTGGGCATGGGCGATCTGCTGCGGCAGCGCAGCCATCAGCGCCGCTTCGCGCTCTGCGGGGCTGCGCGTTTCCAGGGCGTCATAAAACGTGCTCATGCCTGGGGTTCCTTGTGAGGTGGTTTGAAGTGAAATTGGCCTCTGGCGCTCATCCATAAAGCGCAAGCAGCTATGAAATTGAGAGTGAATTTGTCCGAGGTCCGAAAATGAGCACTGCGCTGGCCGCCCGCGATGCCCCACCAGCGCACCCGTGGAACTGGCTTTGCCAGGCCACCGGGTGCGTCCCCCTGAGGGGGATGGCGCGTCAGCGCCTCAGGGGGCTCCCTAAGCAAGCCAGCGCTTGCGCCGCTTGTAGCTTTTGACATCCTTGAAACTCTTGCGCTCGCCGCCGCCCACGCCCAGGTAGAACTCCTTGACGTCCTCGTTGTTGGCCAGGTCGCTCGCTGCGCCGTCCATCACCACGCGGCCGCTTTCCATGATGTAGCCGTAGTCGGAATACTTGAGCGCCATGTTGGTGTTCTGCTCGGCCAGCAGGAAGGTGACCTTTTCTTTGGTGTTCAGGTCCTTCACGATGTTGAACACCTCCTCCACGATCTGCGGCGCCAGGCCCATCGAGGGCTCGTCCAGCAGCACCATGCTGGGGTTGGCCATGAGCGCGCGGCCGATGGCGCACATCTGCTGCTCGCCACCCGAGGTGTAGGCGGCCTGCGAGGTGCGGCGCGTCTTGAGGCGCGGAAAGTAGTTGTAGACCTTCTCCAGGTTGGCTGCGATCTCGGCCTTGCTGGTACGGGTGTAGCTGCCCGTCATCAGGTTCTCTTCAATCGTCAGGTGGGCAAAACAGTGGCGCCCCTCCATCACCTGCACCACGCCACGCTGCACCAGGTCCGCGGGCGAGAGGTTTTCGATGCGCTCGCCGCGCAGCTCGATGGAACCCTTGGTGACCTCGCCCCGCTCGCCCTGCAGCAGGTTGGAGATGGCGCGCAGCGTGGTCGTCTTGCCCGCCCCGTTCCCCCCCAGAATGGCCACGATGGAGCCCTGCGGCACCTGCAGTGACACGCCCTTGAGCACCAGGATCACGTGGTTGTAGATGACCTCGATGCCGTTGACGTTGAGAACGATATTGCTGTTGGAGTCCATGGTGTTGCCTTCCTGTACCAATCCAAAGAGCTGTTGCACAACCCTTTGGATTGGCGGCTGCCAGAAAGCAGCCGTTACGTCACTGGCCCTTGAAACGGTCGCAGCCTGAAATACCAGTGCCACCGCGCAAGGGCCGCCCCGCCGCGCTGGTGGCGTCCCCCTTCCCGCAGCGCGAAGCGCTAAGAGAGAAGGGGGAAGCGGCAAAGCCGCTCAGGGGGATGTGCTTAGCTCTGGCAGTCCGCAGCGTCGCGGCGCGTCATCTTCTTGTCGGCCAGGTACTTGTCCGCACCGGCCTTGACCATGGGCTTCAAGATCTGCTCATCGGCCTGGTACCAGTCGGACGAGAAGTTCCACTTGCTGCCATCCCAGGTGTGGACGCGCGCCCAGGTGGATCCCATGTGGTCAGCGCAGCTGGTGGACAGCGGACGCATCACGCCGCCAAAGCCCAGCGCATCGAGCTTCTTCTGGTCCAGGGCCAGGTTTTCCATGCCCCAGCGCACTTGTTCGCCGGTCATGACCTTGCCCTTGCCAAAACGCTCCTGTGCGCGGCGCACCGATTCGACGGCCAGCATCTGGATGATCACGCCGCGCGTGTACAGCACCGAGCCCACTTCGTCCTTGGGACCCGTGCCCTGGCCCTTGTCGTGCACGTTCTTCAGGATGTCCTGGATCACCTTGGGCTGCTGGCCCGAGGTGTTCAGTGCCAGCGCGTTGTAGCCCTTGGCGCCTTCGCCCACATCACGCACATCCGGCTCCGCACCGGCCCACCACACGCCATACATCTTGTCGCGCGGGTAGCCGGTGGCCTGGGCTTCCTTGAGGGCGGTGGAGTTCATCACGCCCCAGCCCCACAGCAGCACGTAGTCAGGGCGGCTCTGGCGCACTTGCAGCCAGGTGGCTTTTTGCTCCACGCCGGGTGCGGTCACGGGCAGCATCTGCAGCTCAAAGCCGTGCATCTTGGCGCGTTCTTGCAGCAGCGGGATGGGCTCCTTGCCAAACGGGCTGTCGTGGTACACCAGCGCAATCTTCTTGCCCTTGAGCTTGTCCAGACCGCCGTTGGCCTTGCCAATGTGCTGGATCAGGATGTCGGCGCCTGTCCAGTAGCTGCCCATGAACGGGAAGTTCCACTTGAACGCCTGGCCGTCCTGCGCCACCGACAGGCCATAGCCCAGCGTCATCAGCGGGATCTTGTCCACGGGCGCTTTTTCGGTCAGCGCAAAGGTGATGCCGGTGGCCTGGGGGTCGAACAGAGACACGCCAGGGCGGCTCTTGAGGCGTTCGTAGCATTCCACGCCACGGTCGGTGGCATAGCCGGTTTCGCATTCTTCAAAGGTCAGCTTCACACCGTTGATGCCGCCGTCGCGGGCGTTGATCATCTTGATGTAGTCCTGCTTGCCGTTGGCCCATGGCACACCGTTGGGTGCGTAGGGTCCTGTGCGGTAGGACAGCAGCGGGAAGAACTGCTCCTTGGCTTGTGCGAGGGCGCTCGTCGCAACGGACGAGGCACCGGCAGCAACCACCGCAGCGGCGATCACGAGTTTCGAAAGCTTCATGGATGTCTCCTTTGGATGAATGTGTTGAAGCACGGGGAAAACTGGCAGGGGATCAGTGGGGGAAGGGCCAGAGGCGGAGTTTTTGTTTGGCGGTGGACCACAGCTTGGCCAGGCCATGGGGCTCCACGATGAGGAACCACACGATCAGAGCTCCGAAGATCATCAGCTCGGCATGCGAGACACCGGCGGTGGACACCTCGATGCCAAAGATCCCCATGAAGGCCGGCAGGAACTGGTTGAGCACGATGGGCAGCACCACGATGAAGGCCGCACCAAAGAAGCCACCCATGATCGAGCCGAGCCCGCCGATGATCACCATGAACAGCAGGCGGAACGAAATTTCCACCGAGAAGGCCGCAGGCTCCCAAGCGCCCAGGTGCACAAAGGCCCACAGCGCACCGGCCATGCCCACGATGAACGAGCTGACCGCAAACGCGCTGAGCTTGGCGTACATGGGGCGGATGCCGATCACGGCCGCAGCCACGTCCATGTCACGGATGGCCATCCACTCACGCCCGATGGCGCCGCGCACCAGGTTCTTGGCCAGCAGGGCCACCACCACCAGGATGGCCAGGCAGAAGATGTACTTGCTGGTGGCGCTTTCGATCGGCATGCCCAGCACCTGCAGGTTGGTGACCGACACCGAGCCCGAGTCGGAGTTGTTGGTGAACCACTTGATGCGCAGGAACATCCAGTCGCTGAAGAACTGCGCGGCCAGCGTCGCCACGGCCAGGTACAGCCCCTTGACGCGCAGGCTGGGCAGCCCGAACAGGATGCCGAAGAACGTGGCGCACAGCCCGCCCAGGATCAGGGCCGGGATCAGCGGCATGCCGGGGAAACGCACGAAGAAGTTGTAGGCCCCGTAGGCGCCCACGGCCATGAAGGCGCCCGAGCCCAGCGAGATCTGGCCGCAGTAGCCCACCAGGATGTTCACCCCCAGGGCCGCCAGCGCCATGATGACGAAGGGGATCAGGATGGCACGGAAGATGTAGTCGCTGGCCAGCATGGGCACAGCGATGAAGGCGATGGCCAGGATGATGCCGATGGCAATGCGGTCCTGCGCGATCGGAAAGATCTGCTGGTCAGCGCGGTAGCTCGTCTTGAACTGGCCGTTTTCGCGGTAGAGCATGGAAGTCTCCTGTTCTTGTTGTTATGGGTTACACGCGGTCGATGATCTTTTCTCCGAACAAACCTTGCGGTCTGAACAGGAGGAACACCAGCGCCAGCACATACGCAAACCAGATCTCGATGCCCCCGCCCACGAACGGGCCCAGGTACACCTCGGAGAGCTTCTCGCCCACGCCGATGATCAGGCCGCCGATGATGGCGCCGGGTACCGAAGTCAGGCCGCCCAGGATCACCACCGGCAGCGCACGCAGGGCCACCGTGGTGAGCGAGAACTGCACCCCGAGCTTGCTGCCCCAGATCATCCCGGCCACCAGGGCCACCACACCTGCCACGCACCACACGATCACCCAGATGCGGTTCAAAGGGATGCCGATGGATTGGGCCGCCTGGTGGTCGTCGGCCACGGCGCGCAGTGCGCGGCCGGTCGAGGTTTTCTGAAAGAACACCGACAGCAGGGCCACCAGCGCAGCGGCAATGGCGGCAGCAATCACGTCTTCCTTGTTGATCAGGATGCCGCCCTGGAACACCGTGTCAAAAGCAAAAATGGGCTCCTTGGGCATGCCCACGTCGATTTTGTAGATGTCGCTACCAAACAGCGTCTGGCCCAGGCCTTCAAGAAAGTACGTGATGCCCAATGTGGCCATCAGCAGCGTGGCACCTTCCTGGTTGACCAGGTGGCGCAGCACCAGCTTTTCAATCAGCCAGGCCACCACGAACATGATGGCGCCCGCAATCACGAAGGCGGCCAGGTTGGCCACGATGGGGTTGTCGATGCCGGTCCACTTGGGGATCCATTCGGCAAAGCGGGCCATGGCCAGCGCTGCAAACAGCACCATCGCGCCCTGCGCGAAGTTGAACACGCCTGAAGCCTTGTAGATCAGCACAAAGCCCAGCGCCACCAGCGAATACAGCATGCCAGCCATGAGGCCGCCGATGAGGGTTTCCAAAAAGAATGCCATGAGTTGTTCTCCCGATCAGTGGCTTGTGCCCAGATAGGCACTGATCACGTCTTCGTTGTTGCGCACTTCGTCGGGGCTGCCGTCGCCGATCTTCTTGCCGTAGTCGAGCACCACCACGCGGTCGCTGATGTCCATCACCACGCCCATGTCGTGCTCGATGAGCACGATGGTCGTGCCGAACTCGTCGTTCACATCGAGGATGAAGCGGCACATGTCCTGCTTTTCTTCCACGTTCATGCCGGCCATGGGCTCGTCCAGCAGCAGCACCTGCGGCTCCATGGCCAGGGCGCGGCCCAGGTCCACGCGCTTTTGCAGGCCATAGGGCAGCTGGCCCACGGGCGTCTTGCGAAACGCCTGGATTTCCAGGAAGTCGATGATGTGCTCGACGTACTCGCGGTGGCGGATCTCCTCGCGCTCGGCCGGGCCGATACGCAGCGCCTGCATCAGCAGGTTGCTTTTGATCTTGAGGTTGCGGCCGGTCATGATGTTGTCGATCACGCTCATGCCCTTGAACAGCGCCAGGTTCTGGAATGTGCGCGCCACGCCCATCTCGGCCACCTGGCGCGAGTTCATGTGCGAGAACGTCTTGCCCCGGAAGGTGATCGAGCCGTCCTGCGGCGTGTACACGCCGTTGATGCAGTTGAGCATGGAGCTTTTGCCCGCGCCGTTGGGGCCGATGATGGCGCGGATCTCGTGCTCTTTCACGTTGAACGAGATGTCGGTCAGCGCCTTCACGCCGCCAAACCGCAGGCTGATGTTCTTGACGTCCAGGATGACGTCGCCGATCTTCTTTTTGGTCATGGTGGGGTGTTGCTGCTCGGGCGGGTAGAGAGCGGGTTTCATGCTGCAGCCTTGACGGGCGCGAAGGTCTTTGTGTCCGACAGCTTCAGGGTGGCGCTTACGCTGCCTGTGCGGCCGTCCTCGAACTTGACCTGGGTCTCGATGTACTGCTCGGTGCGGCCTGCGTACAGCGCATCCACCAGCACCGCGTACTTTTCGGCAATGAATCCCCGGCGGACCTTGTTGGTGCGCGTGAGTTCGCCGTCGTCCGCGTCCAGCTCCTTGTGCAGCACCAGGAAGCGGCTGACCTGGCTGCCCGCCAGCATGGTGTCGGTGGCGAGGTCGGCGTTGACCTTTTCGATGCACTCGCGGATCAGCTCGTACACCTCGGGCTTTTGTGCCAGGTCGGTGTAGCCCGCGTAGGGCAGGTTGCGGCGTTCTGCCCAGTTGCCCACGGCGTCGAAATCGATGTTGACCATCACACACACCTTCTCGCGGCCGTCGCCCAGCGCGACCACTTCCTTGATGTGCGGGAAGAACTTGAGCTTGTTCTCCACATACTTGGGCGCAAACATGGCGCCATCGTTGGCGCCGCCCTTGATGCGGCCCACGTCCTTCACGCGGTCAATGATCTTGAGGTGGCCGTGTGCGTCGAGGAATCCTGCATCGCTGGTGTGGTACCAGCCATCGGCGGTGAGCACCTCGGCCGTGGCCTTGGGGTTCTTGTAGTACTCCTTGAGCAGGCCGGCGGACTTGACGAGGATCTCGCCGTTGTCGGCCACCTTGATCTCCACACCGCGAATCGGCACGCCCACCGTGTCGGCGCGCGCCTGGTTGTCGGGCTGCAGGCACACGAACACGGCGGTCTCGGTGGAGCCATACAGCTGCTTGAGGTTGATGCCGATGGAGCGGTAGAACGTGAACAGATCCGGGCCAATGGCCTCGCCTGCCGTGTACGCCACGCGCACGCGGCTAAAGCCCAGGTTGTTGCGCAGCGGGCCGTACACCAGCAGGTTGCCCAGCGCGTACTTGATGCGGTCCAGGGTGCCCACGGGTTCGCCGTCCATGAGGGCGGGGCCCACCCGCTTGGCCACGCTCATGCAGGCGTGGAACATGGCGCGCTTGATGGTGCCTGCGTCTTCCATGCGGATCATCACGCTGGTCAGCAGGCCTTCAAAAATGCGCGGCGGCGCAAAGTAGTAGGTGGGGCCGACTTCCTTCAGGTCGATGGTCACCGTGCTGGCCGACTCGGGGCAGTTGACCACGTAGCCGCAGGCCAGCCACTGGGCGTAGCTGAAGATGTTCTGGCCGATCCAGGCCGGGGGCAGGTAGGCCAGCACTTCTTCGCTGCTGGTGAGCTTGTCGAACTCGGCACCTGCGCTGGCGCGGTCCAGCAGGGTGCTGTGGGTGTGTACCACGCCCTTGGGGTTGCCCGTGGTGCCCGAGGTGAAGAACATCGCCGCCACATCGTCGGGCTGGGCCTTGGCGACCTCGCTCTGGAACCACTGGGGGTTCTTGGCGACGTGCGCCTTGCCTGCTTCGATCAGCGAGTCCAGCGACGCCAGGCCCTGTTCCTCGTAGTTGCGCAGGCCGCGCGGGTCGTCAAAGTAGATGTTCGAAATCTGGGGGCATTGCTCGCGGATCTCCAGCAGCTTGTCCACCTGCTCCTGGTCTTCCACCAGGCAAAAGCGCACTTCGGCGTTGTTGAGCGGGAACACGCATTCGGCCCCCACGGCGTCCTGGTACAGCGGAACAGGAATCGCGCCCAGTGACTGCGCGGCCAGCATGGTGGCGTAGAGGCGGGGGCGGTTGGCGCCGATCACCACCATGTGTTCATGGCGCTGCAGCCCGGCCAGGTGCAGGCCGGCGGCCACCTGCTCCACCAGCCGCACCAGGTCAGCCCAGCTGTGGGTTTGCCAGATGCCATATTCTTTTTCGCGCAGGGCCGGGGCCGTGGGGCGCTCGGCGGCATGCTTGAGCAGCAATTGCGGGAACGTGGTCAACATTGCAGGTTCCTGAAAGTAAGAGGTGTCCGTCCGGTGACTGCCGGGAGCGCGGCCTTGTGGCTGCGTATCTGTGTATGGGATGGATGCTAGGACTGACTTTGACGTCATCTTGTCTTGCCGACGACAATTTACGGGAAACTACTCCTCGGGTAAAACCCTGACGCACTGCGAATGGCCGATTGGCGAGGGTGGCGGACGGGGTATCGCGGAACGCTTCACAGGGGGGCGGTATCCTCACGGGCTATGTACGCCCCGTTCTTCGGCCTTCAGCACCCGCCGTTCTCCATCGCCCCCGACCCCCGCTACCTGTTCATGAGCGAGCGGCACCGCGAGGCGCTGGCCCACCTGCTCTATGGACTGGATGCAGGGGGGGGCTTCGTGCTGCTCACGGGCGAGGTGGGGGCGGGCAAGACCACCGTGTGCCGCTGCTTTCTGGAGCAGATCCCGTCGCACTGCAACGTGGCCTACATCTTCAATCCCAAGCTCACGGTGCGTGAGCTGCTGCGTTCCATCTGCGACGAGTTCGGGGTGCCGCACAAGCCCACCGTGCCGGGCGGTGTGGAAACGGTCAAGGATTACATCGACCCGCTCAACGCCTCGCTGCTGGCGGCGCACGCCGCCGGGCGCAACACCGTGCTCATCATCGACGAGGCACAGAACCTCTCGGCCGACGTGCTGGAGCAGCTGCGGCTGTTGACCAACCTGGAGACCAGCGAGCGCAAGCTGCTGCAGATCATCCTCATCGGCCAGCCCGAGCTGCGCGCCATGGTGGCCAAGCC
Source organism: Acidovorax sp. SRI_002 (assembly GCF_057586455.1). Taxonomy (NCBI): domain Bacteria; kingdom Pseudomonadati; phylum Pseudomonadota; class Betaproteobacteria; order Burkholderiales; family Comamonadaceae; genus Acidovorax; species Acidovorax sp. SRI_002. The sequence goes on from NZ_JBYCZW010000006.1 coordinate 159,401, forward strand.
GTCGATGGAGCAATTGGCCCAGCGCGTGATTGCGCGTTTTCACCTGGGCGCACTGAGCCCGCAGGAGACACAGCAGTACATCGCACACCGCCTGGCCGTGGCCGGGCTCACCGGGCCGCTGCCGTTTGACCGGGGTGCCCTGCGGCGTGTGCATGCGCTCTCGCACGGCGTGCCCCGGCGCATCAACCTGCTATGCGACCGGGCGCTGCTCGGTGCCTATGCGGCTGGCGCGCGGCAGGTGAACCGGGCCATCGTCAACCGCGCCGCGCGCGAGGTCTTCGATGCGCCGGCCTCGGCCGCTGCAGCGCGCAGCGCCCGGCAGGCGGGACTGCCACGCTGGGCTCTGGCGGGCCTGGGTGCCGTGGCGGGTGCTGCAGCGGTGGCGGCTGCGGGCTGGGGCATGGGGGTGTGGCCTGCGCACCGTGGCGGCCCGCAGGTGGCCACCACAGGCCCTGGTGCCGCCGTGGCGCAGGGGGCGGCGTCCAGCTTGGGCGCGAAACCCCCGGCGGCTGCGGCGCCTGCGGCAGTGCTGCCCGCATCCGCTGCGGCTGCCTCCGCCCCGGTAGCTGCCGCGCCCGCTGTACCGGCGTCATCGGCGGCACCGTCTTCTGCGCTGGACCAATTTATGCAGGCCCAGCCTGCCACCGATGCGCCGGCCTGGCAGGCGCTGGCCTCGGCCTGGGGGGCGGCTTTGCCTGCGGGCGCCGATGCCTGCACTACCCTGCCGCGCGAGGGCTTGCGCTGCTACCGCAACCGCCGTGCGGGCCTGAACCTGGTGCGCCAGATCGACCGGCCCGTCCTGCTTGCGCTGTACCCGTCGGAAGAGGCCGAGGCCCCTGTCTCGGTCTTGCTGCGTGGACTGGATGGCGACAACGCCACGCTCGAAGGCGGCAGCCGCAGCTTGCGCGTGCCCGTGGCCGAGCTGGCCCAGGTCTGGCGCGGCGAGATTGCCACGCTGTGGCGCGCCCCGGTGGGCATGCCCGACCGGGGCGAGATCACCGATTCACCGGCGGGCGCGGCATGGCTGGACCAACGGCTGGCGAGCAAGGCCGCCGGTGGCTCGGGCCCCGGCAGCAAGCCGGTGACACCCGCTCAGCGCCAGTCGCGCATCCACCGGTTCCAGCTGGCCCAGGGCGTGACGCCCGACGGCCGCGCCGGCCCCCTGACCCTCATGCTGCTCAACCGCGCCACGGGCGTGAACGAGCCACGTCTGCGGAACACGCCTTAACCATGTCCTACATCCTTGATGCCCTGCGGCGTGCCGATGCCGAACGCGGCCGGGGCGCCGTGCCGGGCCTGCACACGCAGGCTGCGCCCACTTCTGGCGCTTCCTCCATGCCGGGTCAGGCCGGGCCGATCAACCTGTGGTTTGTCGCAGCGGGCGTGGTCGGAGCCGCTGCGCTGGCGGCCGGCGGCACCTGGTGGGCCCTGCGGCCCCAGGCCCCGGCTGTGGTGGTGGCAGCGGCCCCGGCTGTGCCAACGCCCGCTGCCGTGGCGCCCCCCGTGGCAGCGCCAACCCCGCTGCCGCCCCCCGTGCCCGCGCCGGAGCCTGCCCCGGCACCCGCACCCGCACCGATGGCACCGCTTGAGCCCCGCAGCGCCGACAAGCGCCCGGCAGACAAACGCAGCGCAGCACCTCAGCCACCCCCGCGTGAACGTGAGCGGCCCGTGGCCTCCGTGGTGGTGGCGGCTCCTGCGGCGGCCCGCGCCCCCGCAGCCGAGCAGCCCGCGCGCCCGCGCAGCCCGGCAGCTGCGCCCGCCCCCCAGGCCCCCTCAGCGCCTGCGCCACGGCCGTCACCAGACGCCGGAGTTGCACCACCGCCCGCCAGCCCCGTGTTTGCGCAGGGAGACCTGCCCGAGGCCTTGCGCACGCAGTTGCCTGCGCTCAAGGTGACGGGCGCCACCCATTCGAACAATCCGGCCTACCGCATGGCCATCGTCAACGGACAGGTGCTGCACGAAGGCGACCAGGCGGCACCCGGCCTAGTGCTGGAAAAGATCGAGCCTGGGCGTACTGTCTGGTCGTTCAAGGGCTACCGGTATGGTGTGGCGGCGCAGTAGTAAAAAAATCAGTTAAAACAGCCTCTAGCGCTTATCCTGTAAGCGCTAATAGCTATCTATTTGATAATTGTTTTGTGAGGCGCTGTGCTTTCAACACCTAGCTCCACGCAAAGCGAGAGCCACGGTGGAGTCGGCGTCACCGGCCCACCAGCGTCCGGGTGGGGGCGGCGCAGCAACCCCGGGGATCACCGGATAAACCTGCCGTCGCGCCCCACCAGCGTCAGCTCCACAAACCGCGATGCATTGCGGTCGGGGGTGCTGGCGTTGATCTCGAAGCCACCCAGGTCCCACTTCTTGAGGTTCCAGGTGGCGTCGATGAAAGCGGCTCGTGTGGGGTTGCGGCCCGCGCGCTGCAGGGCCTCGGCAAAGACGCGGGCGTTGATGTAGCCCTCCAGCGCCAGGTGCGAGGGCTCGGCCGCGGCGCCCGAGGCCTTCCAGGCGGCCTGGAAGTCGCGCACCACCGGCATGACCACGTTGGAGGGCAGGGGCACGACCTGCGAGATGGCCATGCCCGTGGCATCTGCGCCCAGGGCCTTCACCGTAGCGGGGGTGCCCATCACCGACAGTGCATACAGCGTCACGCCGCGCTTGATGGCGCGAAACGCCTTCACGAATTCCAGCGTGGGCTTGCCTGCCAGGCCGATCACGATGGCTTCGAGATTGCCGCTTGCCAGTTTGGTGGCTGCGGCGCCGGCATCCGACGCGTTGTTTTCGACCGTCACCGTCAGCGCCTCGGGCAGCTTGAGGCGGTCCATCGACTGTTTGGCGGCGGTAAAGATCTCTTTGCCGAACGCGTTGTTCTGGTAGACGATGCCGATGCGCTGGATGCCGATGGTAGACAGGTGTTGCACCAGCTTTTCGGCCTCGTCGGCGTAGCCGGCGCGAATGTTGAAGACACTGCGGGCCTTGGTACGGCTCAGCTGGGCGCCGGTGAAGGGCGCGAAAAACGGAATGCCACTCTCGATCACCTTGGGCAGCATGGCGTCGATCATGGGGGTGCCCATGCAGTTGAACAGCGCAAAGTACCCAGGGTCTGCCAGGAACTGCTCCACATTGGCCAGCGCCTTGGGCACATCGTAGGTGTCGTCCTGCGTGACCAGTTCAATGGTCTTGCCGTGGATGCCACCCCGTGCATTGATGCCCGCAAACGCCGCCTTGGCACCCTGGTGCATGGCCGACCCGAGATCGCCCAGCGGGCCGGTGAGGGCGGTGGACTGTGCAATACGGATGGTCCCTTCCTGTGCGCGGGCGCTGCCCAGCCCCAGCCAGGGCAGGCTGATGGTGGCGGTCGCGGCAGCCAGCAACTGGCGCCGGGCGATGTGGGACGGTGGTCGGGCGGTGGTCGGGGGCAGGTCGGCGGGCATGTGTGTCTCCTCAAAAGGCCCGGGCCTGCGCAGCGGCGGCCGGGGGAGGCGACATCATCCAATCACGATTGGCATTTTTTTGTCGGTCTGGCGACAATTGGGATCGTGGTATTCCCGCACTTCCCCATCGCGGCAGACTGCCCTTTTTCATGAGAACCTTCGCGCCATGGACTCACGCATGAACCAGGATCTGTCTTTGCACCAGCGTCGTCGGCCGCCCACGGCGGATGAGCTGGACGGCATTCCCTGGCTGCGACTGCTGCTGCCCGCCGAGCGCGAGCGCGCTGTGGCCTCGTTGCTGGTGGGGGATGCCAAGGCGGGCGACTATGTGTGCCGCGTGGGGCGCCCGGTGACCTACTGGTTTGGTGTGGTCGAGGGCCTGCTCAAGATGAGCACGGACAACGCCCAGGGCCAGACCATGACGTACGCGGGCCTGCCGCCGGGCGGCTGGTTTGGCGAGGGCACCACCATCAAGCGCGAGCCCTACCGCTACAACATCCAGGCGCTGCGCAAGAGTGTGGTGGCGGGGTTGCCGATTGACAGCTTTCACTGGCTGCTGGACCACTCCATCGGCTTCAACCGCTTTGTGATGAACCAGCTCAACGAGCGCCTGGGCCAGTTCATCGCCGCGCGCGAGATCGACCGTCTGAACAACCCCGATGTGCGTGTGGCCCGCAGCCTGGCGTCGCTGTTCAACCCGGTGCTGTACCCGGGCGTGGGCGAGGTGCTGCGCATCACGCAGCAGGAGCTGGCCTATCTGGTGGGTCTGTCGCGCCAGCGCGTGAACGAGGCGCTAGCCGCGTTGGAAGCGCAGGGCGCCATCCGTGTGGAGTATGGCGGCCTGCGTGTGCTGGACCTTGCTGCGCTGCGGTCGAGCGTGTTTCCCCCCTGAGGCGCTCGGCGCCTGGGGGCGACGCCCTCGCTGCGGGGCGGCCCTTGCTGGGCGTCCCTGGCGTGGGGCGCGCCGGTTTCAAAGTCCGGTTAGCTGCGCGGCAGGGCGCGGGGGCGGGAAGGTGGCGAGGACAGGGGGCGGCTGCCGGTGGTGCGGGCTGGGGCGGGCACAGCCATTGGCGATGCTGAGGGGCTGCCTGCCCCCCAGCTGTTGTCATCGCCGCCGTCGCGCGTGAGGCGGAAGGTGCCCACCATTTGTGTGAGGCGCCCGGCCTGGTCTTTGAGGCTGTCGGCGGCGGCGGCGCCTTCTTCCACCAGCGCCGCGTTCTGCTGGGTCATTTCTTCCAGCGCACCCACCGAGTGGCTCACGTGGCCAATACGCTGGCTTTGCTCCTGTGTGGCGGCGGTGATCTCGCCCATGATGTCCGACACACGGCGCACCGAAAGCACCAGTTCTTCAATGGTCTTGCCGGCGTGGTTCACCAGGGTGCTGCCTTCCTGCACCTGGTCTACGCTGGTACCGATCAGCGCCTTGATCTCGCGCGCGGCATTGGCCGAGCGGCCCGCCAGGTTGCGCACCTCGCCGGCCACCACGGCAAAGCCCCGGCCTTGTTCGCCTGCACGGGCTGCTTCGACTGCCGCATTCAGCGCGAGGATGTTGGTCTGGAACGCAATGCCGTCGATCACGCTGATGATGTCGGCGATCTTGCGCGAGCTGGCGCTGATGGTGTCCATGGTGCGCACCACCTGCGACACCACCTCGCCGCCGCGCGTGGCGGCATCCGATGCGGTGGACGCGAGCTGGTTGGCCTGGCGGGCCGAGTCGGCGCTCTGCGACACCGTACCGGTCAGGTCCACCAGCGAGCTGGCCGCGCTTTGCAGGTTGTGCGAGGTTTGTTCGGTGCGCTGGCTCAGGTCCAGGTTGCCCGAGGCCACTTCCGAGCTGGCGACCAGGATGGAATCTGCCGTCTGGCCAATCTCACCCACCAGGGTGCGCAGGCGTTCCTGCATGGCGGCGATGGCTTCGAGCAGGCGGCCGGTTTCGTCGTGGATGCGCACTTCGACCTGCGAGGTGAGGTCGCCGCGCGCAATGCGTTCGGCCACCACCACGGCGCGGCCAATGGGGGCCGTGATGCTGGTGGTGATGCGCCAGGCAATCAGCGCGCCCAACCCAATGGCCAGCAGCACCAGCAGCCCGCCCACCACGCGGGCCTGGCTCTGCGTGTGCTCGGCCGATGCAGTGGCTTCGGCATTCAGCGTGTTTTGCAGGTCGATGAGTTCGCCCAGTTTGGTGCGCCAGGCGGTTTCGGCGGGGGCCACGCGGGTCATCAGCGCCAGGGTGGCGCTCACGGTATCGCCGTCGTCGGCGGCCTTGATGGCTGTGTCCAGTTCGGGGCGGGTCTTCTTGCCCAGGGCCTGCACTTCGCCCAGCAGTTTGATCTCGGTGGGGGTGGCGTTGGCGGGGGTCAGCAACTCCGCCAGCGCGGCTTCCTGGGTCGCATACAGCTTGAGCGTCTTGGCCACAGCATCAATCTGTTCGCGGGCCTGTTTGGGGTCGATGTCGTTGAGCATGGCCGCCGACCGGCTCTGAATGCCTATGGCGCTCACACTCTCCAGCATGCCATTGACCAGCTTGGCCTTGTTGGCGCCGATGCCCGTGATCTGGCGCATCTGCTCGTGCACCTTGCCCACCGAGAGCTGGCCCACGGCGGCCACCGCCACCAGCAGCACCAGCATGCAGCCAAAGCCCAGGCTCAGCCGGCTGGAAATCGACAGGGATTTGAGTGACGTTGCGGCCTGCATGGTGTTCCTTGGAGTCTCTGGGGACAATGAATCGTGTGGGGAGAACGAAGCAATAAGGGTGCCCGTGTCAGCCACCTGCTGAATGGCCTTGGTCTGCGTCCGGGTTCAAGGCAGTGTAGGCACAAATTACAAAATGTGTCATGACGCTTGCGGATAGTGGTATGCCCAATGTGCATGGGCTCGTTGTTACAAATTGGCGGGCAGTTTTTTGCCATTTGTGAAAGCGTATGGCGGTATTGTTGCTTCGCAAGATTGCAGATAGAACTGGTGTTTACGCCTGTATTTAAGGCATCAAATGCTATACAAAATATAGCAATCCACTTTCCTTGGATTGCTCTGTGGCCACGCGGGAGTGGCCCATCAGGTATAAATCCGTTACAGATGCGAGGCCCCACGATGAAAGCTCTTTCCTTCCCCTTGGTGCGCCACATGGCTGCTGCAGCGCTGGTAGGCGCCGCGCTGGCGGGTTGCGCCACCGCACCCGCGCCAGAATCCAGCCAGCGCGAACTGGTCGTTGCGATCACGGCCTCGCACGAACTCATCACCTTCCACGCCGGCCAGCCAGACCGCATCCTGGAGCGGCGCCCCGTCACGGGTCTGCCCACAGGTGAGCGGCTGGTGGGTATCGACTTTCGGGTGGCGCGTGGCGTGCTCTATGCACTCTCTCAGGCGGGCCGCCTGTACACGCTCGACATTCCCACTGGCGCGCTGCGCCCCGTGGGGCCAGCACCAGCGGTCCTGGGCTTGCGGGGCACGGCCTTCGGCTTCGATTTCAACCCTGCGGCCGACCGGATCCGTGTGGTGTCGAACACGGGCCAGAACCTGCGCCTGCACCCCGACACCGGGGCTGCCGTGGATGGCGACCCGGCCGTCGAGGGTGTGCAACCCGATCCGGCCCTGCGCTATGCGTGGAGCGACACCCACGCCGGCCGCAATCCCGACATCGCAGGCGCCGCCTATACCTACAACGCCCAGGACAGCAAGATCACCACCAACTACGCCATCGACCGGACCCTCGGCGTGCTGGTGATGCAGGGCTCACGCGAAGGCACCACGCCTGTGGTGTCGCCCAACACCGGCCAGCTGCGCACCGTGGGGTCGCTGGGGCTGCCACGGCTCACCGACGTGGCGTTCGATATTTCGGACGTCGGCAATACCGCGCTGATTGCGGTGCGCACTTCGGTAGACAGCCACACGCGGCTGCACCTCGTAGACCTGCGCACAGGGGCCACCCGGCCGCTGGGCACCGTGGGTGAAGGCGCCCCCCTGCTGGGCATGGCCATCGAACCATGACCACCAGCTGCCATGCCCAGCGCACCAGGGCTTTGTCTGCGCTGACCGGCGTGGTTGTGGTGTTTGTGGCGTGTCTGGCAGGCCTGCCCACCGCTGCCCAGGCTGCCACAGTGCAGGTGGAGGTGCTGGATGCGGCGGGCAGGCCGCTGCCAGACGCCGTGGTGTTTCTCGAATCCGCCGATGCCCGCAAGGCGGTCAGGCCGCTGTCCGGGGCGGAGATGGCGCAGGAAAAGCGGCAGTTTGTGCCCGGCGTGCTCGTGGTGCCCGTAGGCACCGAGGTGCGGTTCCCCAACCATGATTCGGTGCGCCACCACGTCTATTCGTTCTCTCCGGCCAAGAAGTTCGAACTCAAGCTCTATACAGGCACGCCTTCCAACCCTGTGCTGTTCGACCGCCCTGGGGTGGCCGTGCTGGGCTGCAATATCCACGACCAGATGGTCGGCTGGATTGTGGTGGTGGACACCCCGTACTACGCCCGCACACCTGCCGCACCGGGCCGGGCGCAGATCGACAACGTGCCGCCCGGCACCTACACCTTGCGCACCTGGCACACGCGGTTGCCCGTGGGCGCGCCCGCGCAGGAGCAGGCGCTCACGGTGCCCGCCACGGGTGCTGCGGCGGCATCGGTGCGTTTGGCAGGGCTGCAGCCTTGAACCGGAAGAAGCTGTGCGAACTGGGGCGCAGCCTGATCTTGCGGCTGATTGGGCTCACGTTGCTGCTGCTGCTCATCGTGCAGGCTGCAGGTTTTGCCGTGGTGCGCGCCACCATCGAGCGCAATGCCCGTGCGCAGATTGCCCAGGCCCTGGACCTGGATGAAAACGTCTGGCGCCGTCTGTTGGAGCAGAACGCCGACAAGCTGCGCCAGGGTTCGGCCTTGCTGGCCGCCGACTACGGTTTTCGCTCGGCCGTGAATTCGGGCGACGAGGAGACCATCCAGTCGGTGCTCGAAAACCACGGCAACCGCATTGGCGCGGCGGTCACCGCGCTGCTGGGCACCGACCTGGAACTGCGCGCGGTCAGCCTGGCGGGCAACATGGAGGCGTTTCCGGCCACCTTGCGCGCGCTGGTGCCGCCGCTGGCCGCCCAGCCGCAGGGCAGCCAGATCGCGGTGATGGGCGGCGTGCCCTACCAGTTCGTGATGGTGCCGCTGCGCGCACCGGTGGTCATTGGCTGGGTACTGATGGGGTTCCCGGTCAACCAGCCGCTGGCCGATGAGATGCGGCAGCTGCTGGCTGTGCACGTGGCGCTGGTCGTGAAGGGCGAGGACGGCAGGGCCAAGGTGCCCGTCAGCACGCTGCCGCCAGGCTCGCTGGCGCTGCTGCAGCGCGAGGGTGTGCCCTCTGGCGAGCTGCAGACGCCCGAGGGCATCCTGCTGGCGAGGGCCATTCGCCTGGACAGCGTGGGGGGCGAGGTGCAGGCGCTGCTGCTGCGGTCGGTGGAGGAAGTGCTCGCCCCCTACCGGCAGCTGCAGGTGCTGCTGGCCATCATCACCGTGGCGGGGGTGATGTTGTTTGCGGTGGGCACGGGGCTGGTCGCACAACGCCTGACCACGCCGCTGCGCTCGCTGCTGGCCGCCACGCAGCGGCTGTCGCGCGGTGAATACGATGTGCCGCTGGAACACACCGACCGCAGCGACGAGATTGGCAACCTCGCACGTTCGTTCGATCACATGCGCAGGGACATTGCTGCGCAGCAAACCGAGGTCCGCCGCCTGGCGTACTGGGATCGCCTCACCGGCCTGCCCAACCGGGAGCGCTTTCGCGAGGCTGTGGTGCTGGCCATTGCGCGCAGCACCGACGGCGCGGTGCCCCCGAACCCGCTGGCCGTGCTCACGCTCGACCTGGACCGCTTCAAACACGTGAACGACGTGCTCGGCTATTCCTTTGGTGACCGCCTGCTGCAGGCGGTGGCCGAGCGGCTGCGCCAGCAGGTGCCATCGCCCGACAACATGGTCGCCCGCCTGGGCGGCAACGAATTCGCCGTGCTGCTGCGGGGCGCCGATGCGGCCACCGCCCATGCCACGGCGCTGCGCATCACCCAATCGTTCGAAGAGCCGCTGGCCTTCGAGGACCAGACGGTGGACCTGAGCGCTGGCATTGGCATTGCCTGCTGGCCTGGCGATGCCGACGATGCCGACACGCTGCTGAGCCGCTCCGAGATCGCCATGTATGCCGCCAAGCGAAGGCTCAGCGGGGCACAGCAGTACGACGCCTCATTTGATTCGGCCAGCGCGCAGACCCTGTCGCTGCTGACCGAGCTGCGCCACGCGGTGGAGCACCACGAGCTGCGCCTGTACCTGCAGCCCAAGGTGCCGCTGCACGGGCAGCCCGGCCGGGCTGCCGAGGCCCTGGTGCGCTGGCAGCACCCGCAGCGCGGCCTGGTGCCGCCCATGCAGTTCATTCCGTTTGCCGAACAGACGGGGTTCGTGCGGCAGCTCACGCTGTGGATGTTCGAAGAGGTGGCGCGCCTGCTGGCCGACCCGCGCACCCAGGGCCTGGCGCTGCGGGTGTCGGTCAACCTGTCCACACGCGATCTGCTCGACCCGGAACTCAGCACCCGCCTTGCCGACATTCTGGTGCGCCATGGCGTGCCGGCCAGTGCCTTCTGCCTGGAGATCACCGAAAGCGCCATCATGGACGACCCCCAGCGCGCCGAGGCCATGCTCAACCGGCTGTCGGAGCAGGGCTTCAAGCTGTCGATTGACGACTTCGGCACCGGCTATTCCTCGCTGGCCTACCTCAAGCGCCTGCCGGTCCATGAGCTCAAGATCGACAAGTCGTTTGTGATGGGCATGGAGACGGGCGAGGACGACGCGATGATCGTGCGCTCGACCATCGATCTGGCGCACAACCTGGGGCTCACCGTGGTGGCCGAGGGGGTGGAAACCGCCGCCATTCTGGAGCGCTTGCGCACCTTGGCGTGCGATGAGGCGCAGGGCTATCACATTGCACGACCACTGCCGGTCGATGATTTCCTGGCCTGGCAAGAGGGGCAGGCGCATCAGGTGCGCCAGGGGTAAGTTTCTTTAGTTCTTGGTCTGCCAGGCCCCGCAGGCGAAAATACGCGCAATGTCTTCTCCTTCCAGTTCTCGCCCGCCTGCCGGCCCCGCTGCTGCCCCTGCGCCTGCTGCAAGTGCCAGCGCACCAGCGGCACCCGCAACCCGTCCTGTTCTCCGCCGTCCCGCCGTGGCCGCCAAAGCCGCTCCCGTCCGGCCTGCGCTGCCGCCGCGCGCTGCCAGGGCGCCCGCGCCCCCCAACTACCGCACGGCGTCGGGCTCGTTTGTTGCGCCCATCAAGCAAGCGCCCGAACGGGCGTCCGCGACGATCACCGTGAACGGCATGGTCAGCTCCCGCCTGAACAAGCGCATGGCCGAGCTGGGCCTGTGCTCGCGGCGCGAGGCGGACGACTGGATCGCCCAGGGCTGGGTGAAGGTCAATGGCCAGGTGGCCGAGATGGGCGTGCAGGTGTTGCCCACCGACCGCATCGACGTAGACAAGGTTGCCCAGGGTTTCCAGGAGCAGCGCGTCACCATCCTGCTGAACAAGCCCATCGGCTATGTGAGCGGCCAGGCCGAGGATGGTCACACGCCCGCGGTGGCACTGATCAACCCCCGCACGCACTGGCGTGACGACCCCAGCCGCAACCGATTTTCTCCGCCGCAGTTGCGTGGCCTGGCGCCTGCGGGGCGGCTCGATATCGACTCGGTGGGCCTCTTGGTGCTGACCCAGGATGGTCGGGTGGCCCGGCAGATCATTGGTGAGGACTCCGAGATGGAAAAGGAGTACCTGGTGCGCGTCGTTTACCAGGCACCGGGTCAGGTGGTGCCACGCCATCCCAGTGAGCGCTCCGCGCCGCTGCAGGAGATTGACGAGCGCGATCCTGTCAGCACCAATGTGCAGGCGGTGTTTCCCCCCGCGTTGCTGGCCCGGCTGCGCCACGGCTTGAGCCTGGACGGCGAGCCGCTCAAGCCCGCCAAGGTCGATTGGCAGAACCCCGAGCAACTGCGCTTTGTGCTCACCGAAGGCAAGAAGCGCCAGATCCGCCGCATGTGCGAGCTGGTGGGCCTCAAGGTGGTGGGGCTCAAGCGCATTCGCATCGGCCGCGTCACCCTGGGCAATCTGCCGGTGGGGCAGTGGCGCTACCTGTCTCCCAGCGAGCGGTTCTGAGTACCACCAGGCTCCCCGCGTCACCGCACTGCATCCCTTGAACGGAGCCTTCTCCATGCCTACCCCACCGCGACCGCGCGCTGATGCTGCCAACGCCGCCAAACCCCATCCGCTGCGCCAGTTGCGTGCGTCGGACTTGCGGGGAGTGGCGCGGTTGGCCACACAGGCCACCACGGGCATCAGCCGCGTGGCCGAGGGGGTGCACCAGTCGGTGCTGGGCACGCTGGGCCTGCCTGGAGGGGCGCAGCCGGGCCAGGCGCGCGGCCTGACCGGGCTGGTCTACCAGAGCATTCGGGGCGTGACACGCTTGGTGGACGCGGGCCTGCAGGCAGGTCTGGCGCGGCTGGAGCCGTTTTTTGAACCCGATGCGCCGCCCACCGCAGTGCAGTGGGAGCGCGAGGCCGTGCTCGCCGCCCTCAACGGCGTGATGGGCGACCGCCTGCAGCGCGACGACAACCCACTGTGCACCCGCATGGGGTTCTACCGGGATGGGCTGCCTTTGGACCTGCCCGCCTTGGCCGCCAGCGGCCGGGCCACGGGCAAGCTCTTGGTGCTGGTCCATGGCCTGTGCATGAACGATCTGCAGTGGCTGCACCAGGGCCATGACCATGGCGCCCACCTTGCGCAGGCGCTGGGCTATACGCCGGTCTACCTGCGCTACAACACGGGCCTGCACACGTCCGCCAACGGTGCCGAGCTGGCCGCCCAGCTGGAATCCCTGGTGGCGGCCTGGCCCGTGCCCGTGAAGGAGGTAGCGGTGCTGGCCCACAGCATGGGCGGCCTGGTGGCCCGCAGTGCCTGCCACCAAGCGGCGGCTGCGGGGCAGGGCTGGCAGGCGCTGCTGCGCCACCTCGTATTTTTGGGAACGCCCCACCATGGCGCACCGCTGGAGCGCGCAGGGCACTGGGTGGACACCCTGCTGGGCAGCACGCCGTATTCCCGGCCGTTTGCCCGGCTGGCGCAGCTGCGCAGCGCGGGCATTACCGACTTGCGCCATGGCCATGTGCTGGAGGCCGACTGGCAGGGGCGTGACCGCTTCGTGCGGCACCCTGACCGGCGCACCCCCGTGCCCCTGCCCGATGGGGTGGCCTGCCATGCTGTTGCCGCCACGCTGGCGGCGCGGCGCAGTCCGGCGGCCGAGCGGCTGGTGGGGGACGGGTTGGTGCCATTGCACAGTGCCCTGGGCATCCATGATGATGCGAAACGAACCCTGGGTTTTGCCAAGAGTCGGCAAGCCGTGTTCCACCGGATGGGCCACCTGGCGTTGCTGGGAGATGCGGGTGTGGCGCAGCAGGTGGAGCAATGGCTGCAGCCTGCGTGAAGACAAGCAAAAAACAGGCAACACGGCAGAACCGGAAAAGCGGTTCGGATGGCCTGTTTTTCCCCGCCAGCGGTCTTGCCGGGTGTGAGGCCACCGCTACCATGTGGCCACGAGATATGTAACAAGGAGAAGCTAGTGAGTGACGTGAAATACCGCCTGGTAACCCGCAGCGACTTTGACGGCTTGGTGTGCGCCGTGCTGCTCAATGAGCTCAACCTCATCGACGAGATCACCTTCGTCCACCCCAAGGACATGCAGGACGGCAAGATTGCCATCACCAGCCGTGACATCACCACCAACCTGCCCTATGTGCCCGGGGCCCATTTGGTGTTCGACCACCACGAGTCCGAAACGGTGCGCAATTCGGGGCGGCGCTCCGAAAACCACATCATCGAAGCCCATGCCCCCTCGGCAGCCCGTGTGGTCTACAACCACTACGGCGGCAAGGCGGCCTTTCCGCGCATCACCGACGAGATGATGGCGGCGGTGGACCAGGCCGACTCGGCCCAGTATTCGCGCGAAGACATCCTCGACCCCCAGGGCTGGGTGCTGCTGAACTACATGATGGATTCGCGCACGGGCCTGGGGCGCTTTCGCGAATTCCGCATCAGCAACTACGCACTGATGATGGATCTCATCCAGTACTGCCGCGACCACACCATTGAAGAGATCCTTGCCCTGCCCGATGTGCAGGAGCGCGTGCAGCTTTACCGCGAACACGCCCCCAAGGCCCAGGAGCAGTTGCAGCGCTGCGCCATCCGCATCGGCAAGCTGGTCGTGCTCGATCTGCGCGAGGAGGACACCATCTGGGCCACCAACCGTTTCATGATCTACGCGCTGTTCCCTGACTGCAACATCTCCATCCACGTGATGTGGGGGTTGCAAAAACAGAACACGGTGCTGGCCACCGGCAAGTCCATCCTGGACCGCAGCAGCCAGGTTCACATCGGCAACCTCATGCTGGAGTTTGGGGGCGGTGGGCATGCGGCAGCGGGCACCTGCCAGGTGGCCAATGACAAGGCCGACCAGATCCTGCAGTCGCTGGTGCAGCGCATCACGCTGGAAGGCTGACGGGGCAGGCCGCCACAAGGCCCGCATGGTTTGCATTCAACCGGAATGCCAGGCTGGAAGCTGCCGACAGTGCTGTAGCGCGGCAAGGCACGTCGCACCAGTGATCCCTTGCGCTTCGCGCCACCCACGGCGCACGAAGCTGGCGCGGCCCAGGCCAGTGCTCCCGCGCAAGGGCCGCCCCGCCGCGCTGGGAGCGTCCCCCTCCCGGCTCGCGCAGCGAGGCGAGAGAGGGGGAAGGCGCGAAGCGACTCAGGGGGTGTTTCACTTCAGTCGTCGCTCAGCAGCGCGCGGTAGATGGCAGCGCCCAGCAGTGCGCCTGCAATGGGCGCGGCCCAGAAGACCCACAGTTCCGACAGCGCATAGGCTGGGCCAAACAGCGCCGGACCGGTGCTGCGGGCCGGGTTGACCGAGGTGTTGGTCACCGGGATGGAGATCAGGTGGATGAGCGTGAGGCACATGCCGATGGCCAGCCCGCCAAAGCCGCTGGCCGCGCGTTTGGCCGTGGCGCCCAGGATCACGATGAGGAAGATGGCTGTCAGCACGACCTCCGTCACCACGGCGGCCATCAGCCCATAGCCGCCTGGGGAGTGTTCGCCATAGCCGTTGGTGGCAAAGCCCCCGATGTCTGCGCCCGGCTTGCCCGTGGCAATGAGGTACAGCACGGCCGCTGCAGCAATGGCGCCCAGCACCTGGGCCACCACGTAGCCCGGCAGCTCGGACGCCTTGAACCGGCCCCCCAACGCCAGCCCTACCGACACGGCAGGGTTGAAATGCCCGCCCGAGATCGGCCCCAGCGCATAGGCCCCGGTCAGCACGGTGAGGCCAAATGCCAGGGACACGCCGACAAAACCGATACCCAGCTGCGGGAATGCGGCAGCCAGCACGGCGCTACCGCAACCGCCAAATGTCAGCCAGAACGTGCCGAGGAACTCAGCGGACCATTTTTTCAGGGATGTGGGCATGGCAAGAGGGCTCCGGAAGAAAGGGGGCAGAGGATGGGAAGGCGGCCTCGCACCGAGTGCCTTCGGTGGCGTGCATCTTATGGGGTCTAAATGACAGAAATTGCTGTCAAATGCCTGCAAATTGTCAACAATCTTCAGCGCCGAAATGGCTGTGCGGGATGGCTTCGGTGCGGGCCGCGGGTGGTGAGGGGCGTGCGCCGCACAGTGCAACCCTTGAAATCACTGAGTCCGCCCCGAGGTGAACACGCGCGAATGCCGTTCCTGGCCTCCTGGGCGTGAAACGCGTTCTTTTTGCACCTTACACAGCAACCTCCAAGACACCATGAGCACAAAACAAACCCTGTCTTTCCAGGCCGAAGTAGCGCAACTGCTGCACCTGGTCACCCATTCGCTGTATTCCAACCAGGAGATCTTCCTGCGCGAGCTGATCTCCAACGCGTCGGACGCCTGCGACAAGCTGCGTTTTGAAGGCCTGAACAACTCCGCGCTGTTTGAAGACGCCCCCAACCTCGAAGTGCGCGTGACCTTCAACAAGGCCGCCAAGACGCTGACCATCACCGACAACGGCATCGGCATGAGCCAGCAAGAAGCCATCGACCACCTGGGCACCATCGCCAAAAGCGGCACCAAGGACTTCATGGGCCGTCTCTCAGGCGACCAGAAGGCGGATGCCCAGCTCATCGGCCAGTTTGGCGTGGGCTTTTACTCCGGCTTCATCGTGGCCGACAAGATCACCGTGGAATCGCGCCGCGCGGGCCTGAAGGCCGACGAAGGCGTGCGCTGGATCAGTGGCGGCACGGGCGACTTCGAGGTGGAGACCATCACCCGCGCCCAGCGCGGCACCAGCATCATCCTGCACCTGCGCGACGACGCCGAGGAATACCTCAACGCCTGGAAGCTCAAGCAGGTCATCGCCAAATACTCCGACCACATCAGCCTGCCCATCCTGATGGAAAAGGAAGAGTGGAAAGACGGCGAGCTGATCAACCCCAATGACGAAAACGGCGGCCGCCAGCCCGGCGGCATGGTCAAGACCGGCGAGTGGGAAACCATCAACAAGGCCAGCGCTCTGTGGACGCGCCCCAAGAAGGACATCACCGAAGAGCAGTACGCCGAGTTCTACAAGACCATCAGCCACGACCACGAGGCCCCGCTGACCTGGGCGCACAACCGCGTCGAGGGCAACACCGAGTACACGCAGCTGCTGTACATCCCAGCCAAGGCGCCGTTTGACCTGTGGAACCGCGACAAGAAGGCCGGCGTGAAGCTGTACGTGAAGCGTGTGTTCATCATGGACGACGCCGAGGCGTTGATGCCCACCTACCTGCGTTTTGTGAAGGGCGTGATCGACTCCGCCGACCTGCCGCTGAACGTGAGCCGCGAGCTGCTGCAGGAAAGCCGCGACGTGCGTGCCATCCGCGAAGGCTCGACCAAGCGCGTGCTCTCGATGCTGGAAGACCTGGCCAAACACGACAAGCACGACACCGCCGCCAATGCCGACGGCGTGACCGATGTGGTGGATGCCGACGACAAGGCCAAGGAAGGCAAGTACACCGCGTTCTACGCCGAGTTTGGCGCCGTGCTGAAGGAAGGCCTGGGCGAAGACTTTGGCAACCGCGAGCGCCTGGCCAAGCTGTTGCGCTTTGCCAGCACCACCAGCGACGCTGTGACGGTCGGTTTTGCCGATTACAAGGCCCGCATGAAGGAAGGCCAGGAGGCGATTTACTACATCACTGCCGACACCCTGGCCGCTGCCAAGAACAGCCCGCAGCTCGAAGTCTTCAAGAAGAAGGGCATCGAAGTGCTGCTGATGACCGACCGCGTGGACGAGTGGGCGCTGAACTACCTGCACGAGTTTGACGGCACGCCGCTGCAAAGCGTGGCCAAGGGCGCCGTGGACCTGGGCACGCTGCAGGACGAGGCCGAGAAGAAAGCCGCCGAAGAAGCTGCCGAAGCCTTCAAGCCTGTGCTGGCCAAGCTGAAAGAAGCGCTCAAGGACAAGGCCGAAGACGTGCGCGTGACCACGCGCCTGGTCGATTCACCCGCCTGCCTGGTGGTGCAGGACGATGGCATGAGCACCCAGCTGGCGCGCATGCTCAAGCAGGCCGGCCAGCAGGCGCCCGAGACCAAGCCTGTGCTGGAGGTGAATGCCGAGCACGCGCTGGTCAAGAAGCTCGATGGCAGCGTGCACTTCCACGACCTGGCGCACATCCTGTTCGACCAGGCGCTGCTGGCCGAGGGCGGCTTGCCTGAAGACCCCGCCGCGTATGTGAAGCGCGTGAACGCCTTGCTGGTGTAAAAATTTAGGCCAAATCGGCCTCTGGCGCTTGTCCATCAAGCGCTAGGTGCTATAAAAATAGTAGTAAAAACCGGTGGTGCCTGGCACCACCGGTTTTTTTATGGGGCTTTACAAAGCCGCTCAATCTTCGGGCTGGGCCTGCTCCAGGATGCGGCTGTGTGCCTGGTTGCGTTCCTGTGAGGGGGTGTCGATCAGCTCCTTGAGCGCGCCCTCTGGCAAACGCAGTCCCTTGCGCCGGTCGTTCTTGACCGGCAGGTTGCGCCAGCCCGACAGCACCAGCCAGTCCCACAGTTCCCTGGGCAGCGGATGGGTGACGGCCATCTTGACCTGCCCCCGCAGGATCACGGTGCCCACGGCGGGCAAAGGCCCCACGGGGGCGGGCTTGCGCTTCTGGCGAATGGAGAGGAGCGTGCGAAACATGTCCTTCATGGGTGGGCCAACTCGCGGTAGATCGAAGATGGCGCAGCATAGCCCAGGGGCCCCCAGCCGGTCCACCACCCGTGCTGCCCACCGGGGTGGCGTGCACCCGTGGTGCAAACAATACGCAATACCGTTCGCAACCGTTAACGATTGTTGCCGGGCGGATTGCGCCCCCGTCCGTCGATAAATTCCAACACAGCCTTGGTCCGTGGCGGCCACGGTACATCCACGCACTCCCTGCATTTTTTGCCAGCCCCTCGGGGCCTGGTGAGGTTGCGGCGTGGCCGGAAGTCGGAGCCATTCACCTCAGGAGTATTTTTGATGCTTTATCGATTGACGCGATCTTGGGAGGGCGCATGCGCTTTCTGGCGCGCGCGCACATCCAGTGGGCCCGCGCAGCCTGCTACAAGCCCTGCGCACAGCGCGGTACGCCGCTTTCGCTGGCTTTTGCTGGCGGGTGGCCTGTTTGCGGGTGCAGCCATGGCGCAGTCCGCCGACCTGGTGGTCAACCATGCGGATTCGCCGGACCCTGGGCCCGCAGGCGGCATCTTCACGTACACGCTGCGCATCGACAACAACGGCCCCAACGGCGCCACCGGCGTCACGCTGACGGACACACTCCCGGTGGGCTCCACGTTCGTGGATGTGGCCACCACAGCAGGCACCTGCAGCCAGGCGGCGGGTGTCGTCGATTGCACGTTGGGCAATATCCCGTTCAACAGCAACCAGACCGTGACCATCCGGGTGCGGCTGCCTTCCGCCGGGGTCTGGACCAACACCGCCACGGCTGGCAGCGCCACGTCCGACCCGAACACCAGCAACAACGTCAACAGCGTGCAGGACACCACCGCTACGCAGGCGGCCGACCTTGCGCTGGTGGCTACGCCCTCCACGGCCAACGTTGTGGCCGGCCAGGCCTACAGCTACGCGCTGCAGGCTGCCAACAACGGCCCGAACGCGGCCGATGGCAGCCAGCGCATTACCTTCACAGTGCCAGCCGGCGCGTCGATTACCTCTGTTCCGACAGGCACGGGCTGGTCCTGCGCGCCATCGGGCGGCTATCCGCTGAGCAGCGGCAATGTGACCTGCACGCGCACGGGCACCCTGGCCAGTGGAGCGTCTGCCTCGGTGCTGACGGTTCCCGCCGTGTCCAACGTCAATGGCACGGTGACGGCAGCTTTTGCCATCGATGGCATCAAGCCCGACAACTCCGCCATGCCCGATGGCAACACCGCCAACAACACCACGTCGGCGGACGTGACGTCCACCTCGGGTGCCGACGTGTCCATCACCAAGACAGCCGCCAGCTCCAATGTGGCCCAGGGTGCCAACGTGGTGTACACGCTCACGCCGCGCCTCAACGGCGGGGTGTCGCTGGCGGGTCAGCCGGTCACCGTGACCGATACGCTGGGCGCCGGACTCAGCTTCGTATCTGCCGTCGGCACGGGCTGGGTCTGTGACGCCACAATCACCTGCACGCGCACCGAATACACCGGTGCCAACTTCAGCAACATGCCCACGATCACCGTGACCGCCACGGCCAACAGCGCAGGCACGCTGGGCAACACGGCCGGTATCAGCACGGCGCTGCCAGACCCGGTGCCCGCCAACAATTCGGCTTCGGTCAACGTGACGGCCAGCAACGACGCCGACATGCAGCTGACCAAGACGGCCAGCATCAACCCCGTGGTGCCGAACCAGGCGTTCAATTACACGCTGACCGCGCGCAACACCGGGCCGCTGGCCGTGCCCAATGGCCAGACCATCACCATCACCGACCAGGTGCCGGCGGGCGTGAGGCTCGACAGCCTGGTCAGCGCGACGGGCTGGACTTGCGACGCTTTGCCGTTCACCGGCCCCGGCAACTGGGCCTGCTCGCGCTCTACCGGCCTGAACGCCAATACCAATGCCCCTGCCGTCACGGTGTCGGCCGTGCTGACGGGCACTGGCACCGCCACCAACAACGCCTGCGTGGCGCTGGGGGCGGGTGTGCGCGTGGACAGCAACGGTGCGAACAACTGCGTGGGTGTGGGCGTGACCTCCACGGCCACCGAGGCCGACCTGCGCGTCGTGTCCAAGACCGCTGCGCCCGACCCTGTGGTCGCGGGCCAGAACCTGACCTATGTCATCACTGTGGACAACGTCGGCCCGGCCGCTGCCACGAACGTGGTGGTGTCGGATACGCTGGGTAGTCTTGTGAACACCGGGGGGTTTCAATCTGCCGTGGCCTCGCAAGGCAGCTGCACGCCCAACGCTGTCACCAACGGCACCTCGCAGAACCTGAGCTGTAACCTGGGCACGCTGAACTCCGGCGCGCAGGCCACCGTGACTGTGGTGGTGCGCCCCAGCATTGCCGTCAGTGGCCCTCGCACCAACACCGCGACCGTGCGCTCTACCGACGTGGGCGACCCCAACCAGGCCAACAACAGTGGCAGCGTGACCAGCCAGGTCACGGCCATCGTGGATGTGACGGCTGCCAAGACGGCCACTCCGTCCACCGTTGCGGCCGGGGCTCCCATCACCTTCGTGGCGACGATTGGCAACACAGGGCCTTCCACGGCACAGACCGTGCAGATGGTGGACACCCTGCCGTCCAATGCCGCCTTTATCGACGTGGTGAGCGTGAGCGGGGGCGGCAGCTGCGCGCCCATCGCCGCGGGCACGGTGGGCGGAACGCTCACCTGTAATTGGGCCAGCATCAATTCCGGATCGCAGCAGACGGTGAACTACCGCATGCGCCCCCTGGGCAGTGCAACGGGCAGCACGGTGGTCAACAGTGTGGCTGCGACCACGGCAACCGCCGAGTCGAACACCGCCAACAACAGCGCCACCACCAGCACCCCGGTCACTGCCGCGCAGCTGGACATCCTGGTGAACAAGGTGGACAGCTCTGACCCGGTAGACCTGGGCCAATCGACGACGTACACCATCACGGTGAACAACAGCGGGCCGTCGTTCGGCACCAATGTGGTGATGACCGACATCTTCCCCGCACCGGGCTCCTCGCCCACGGCCACCTTCAGCTACCAGGGCGCGCTCACGGTGAATGCAGGCGGCGCGTGTACCGAACCCACGATGGGGGCGACCAGCGGCACGCTGACCTGTAGCTTTCCGGGGCTGAGCAGCGGCCAGAGCGCCACCATCACCTACGTCATGCGCGCGGAGACCCTTACCGTCAATGGCGCCACCAGCGGCACGGCCTTCAACCAGGCGAGTGTGGTGGTGGACGAAACCGAGACCACGCTGGCCAACAACGTGGTGACCCATGACACCACCGCGCGCCGCTTTACCGTGGCCACGGATCTGGCACTGAACAAGACAGCGCCGGCAGGTCCTCTTACGCCCGGCGCTGGGCTCGCCTACACCTTGGTGGTCACCAACAATGGCCCGCTGGCCAGTGATGGAGCGCAGGTCGTGGACGTGCTGCCCGCCGGGGTGAACTTTGTTTCAGCGCCAGGTTGCGTCAACGCGGCCGGGACTGTCAGCTGCGGCGTCGGAGCGTTGGCGGTGGGTGCATCGCGCACCTTCACGATCAACACCACCCTGGCCACCCCTTACAGCGGTGCGCGTCCTCTGGTGAACTCTGCCACGGTGGATGCGCCGGGCGACACCAACCCTAGCAACAACACGTCCAGCGCCTCGACGACGGTGACGGGCAACGCCAGCAACATTCCGACGCTGTCGGAATGGGGCCTGATCCTGCTGGCTGCATTGCTGGGTCTGATGGCCTGGCAGCACCCTGCCATGGGCCGCCGCCGGTAGCCCGGCAGCCACCACCGCCGCGATCACTTCGCGGCGGCGGGCTGAACGCCAAAAGGCCAGCACGCTGCAAAGCGTGCTGGCCTTTTTTTGTTGTTCAGGGAAGGAGCACGTGGCGGCTTGTGCGCCGCCCTGCGCGCGGCGTGTCAGCCGCGTGGGTCCGCCAGGGCCACCGTGTCTACCGTGTCCAGCCGGTACCCCATGCCATAGATGGCCGTGATCGCATAGCCGTGGGCCTGCTGCGTCAACTGCAGCTTGGTGCGCAGGCGCGAAACGTGGGTGTCGAGCGAGCGTGAAGGTGCTTCACTGCGCTCGCCCCACACCGCTTCGCGCAGGTGCGCGCGCGACAACAGGCGGCCCGCGTTGCGGAACATGAAAAGGGCGAGTTCGTATTCCAGGTTCTTCAGCGCCAGTGGCTCGCCGTGCAGGGATAACAGCCGCTTCTCCGGATCGAACCGGTAGGGGCCGAAGACCAGCTGCTGGCCCATGGCCTGCGGATACGCCCGCCGCAGCAAGGCCGCAACGCGGGCGACCAGCTCCCCCACACGCAGGGGTTTGACCATGTAGTCGTCCGCGCCCCGGTTGAGCGCTTCGATCACGTCACGTTCTTCATTGCGGCGTGTGACAAGCAGGATGGGCAGTTGCTGGCCGGCCATCTCGCGCAGGCGCTGAATGACCTCGATGCCATCCATGTCCGGCAGGTGCCAGCCAGAGATCAGCAGGTCAAAGGTTTCGTGCCGGGTGTCCTTGAGCAGGCTCGCACCGCTGGTATAGAAATGGCACACATGGTGGTGGCGCTCAAGGGCGCCCCGGATCATGTCGGGCAAGAGGGGGTCGTCGTGCAGGACGGCAATGCGCATGGTGTCGGTCTTCGGGCGCAAGCGCCCTTCGCAAGTCAGAAAACGCCTTTCCAGGAAGGCGTCTCTGGATGTTGCGCGACATCGCGCCCCTGTGCACACGGGTTGACAATCGTTTGCAATGCCCGGGCGCCTCCGGCGCCTCTCCGGGGCACCGCAGCGCAGGCGGCTCAGGGCGCATTCATCTCACGCCACCAGGGGCTCTTCCTGCATGGCCTCAATCTGCTCGATCAGCATGTCCACCTGCCCGCGCCAGTAGTCGCTGGTGCCAAACCACGGGAAGTTGACGGGGAAGATGGGGTCCTGCCAGCGGCGCGCGAGCCAGGCGCTGTAGTGGATGAGGCGCAGCGTGCGCAGCGGCTCGATGAGCGCCAGTTCGCGGCGGTCGAAGCTGCGGAACTGCTCGTAGCCGTCGATCAGCGCGCCGAGCTGGTGCGTGCGCTGGCGCCGGTCGCCCGACAGCAGCATCCACAGGTCCTGCACGGCCGGGCCCATGCGCGCGTCGTCCAGGTCCACAAAATGCGGGCCGCCCCGGCCCCATTCATCCAGCGGAGTCCAGAGGATGTTGCCGGGGTGGCAGTCGCCATGCAGGCGGATTGCTGTCGCATTTTCTAAGCCAAATGAGGCTCCAGCGCTTGATGGATAAGCGCTGGCAGCTATCAATTCAAGAGCTTTGTCGCATTGGGCCTTCCAGGTGGCCTGCATGTCGAGCGGAATGATCTCGTTCGTGAGCAGCCAGTCGCGCGATGCCGTGCCAAAGGTCTCCAGGTCCAGCAGCGGCCGGTGCACAAACGGTTGGGCCGCACCCACGGTGTGGATGCGCGCCAGAAAGCGGCCGATCCATTCCAGCACCTCGAAGTCGTCCAGCTCGGGCTGGCGCCCGCCGCGCCAGGGGCTGACAGAAAACGCAAAGCCATCGTGCTGGTGCAGGGTGGTGCCGTTCAGCACCAGCGGGCCCACGGCGGGCACCTCGGCGGCCATCAGCTCGGCGGCAAAGGCGTGTTCTTCGAGTATCTGCGCCTCGCTCCAGCGGCCTGGGCGGTAGAACTTGGCCACCACGCGCTCGCCGTCTTCCAGCGTGGCCTGGTACACCCGGTTTTCGTACGACGACAGGGCCATGAGGCGGCCGTCGCCATACAGGCCCACGCTGGCCAGCGCGTCCAGCACCTGGTCGGGCGTGAGGCGGGCGTAGGGGTGTTGGTCGTTCGAGGCGTTGGCAGCGATATCGGGGGGCAATGGGGTCATGCCCCATTGTCGCCGTCAGCCCGGCAGCATGGTGGCGATATGCCCTGCGCGCGGGTCGGCACTGCCCGCCAGCACGCTTGCGAACAGGGTTTGCGTGGCCTGGGGGCCCGCATGGTGCTGCACCACCAGCCAGGGCTGCGGCCCGGCCGACACGGCGGTGCTGAACTGGTTCCAGGCCGCCACCAAGCGGTCGTTCAGGCCCTGGGCGCCCCAGTCGGCGTGGCGCTTCTTGACCTGGGCGGGGGCGAAGAACATCACCGGGCGCGGGCCGGGCAACTGGCCTGCGCCGCCCAGGTCCTGCACGTGGCTGGCGCCCACCGAGCAGCTGTAGGCCAGGCCCGTGAAGTGGGCGTGGATGCGCTGGCGCAGGCCCACGCTGCCCGCAAAGTCGATGTACACGCTGGGTGT
The DNA here is from genome assembly GCF_057586455.1 of Acidovorax sp. SRI_002. NCBI lineage: Bacteria > Pseudomonadati > Pseudomonadota > Betaproteobacteria > Burkholderiales > Comamonadaceae > Acidovorax > Acidovorax sp. SRI_002. The sequence goes on from NZ_JBYCZW010000006.1 coordinate 183,321, forward strand.
GGCACCGTCGATGCTGTCCAGTGCGTCGTAGGTAACCACGCGGCTGTAGCAGCCCAGGCTCTCGCAAAACGCCACATTGCCGGGTGAGGTGAGGCCGATGACCTCGACGCCCTCCCGCTGCGCGAGTTGGAACGCGGTGCCGTAGGCGGTTTTGCTCGACGCGCTGGACAGCAGCATGCGCTGGGCGCCAAAGAACTGCTGGTCCGCCAGAAAGTCGTCAATGAGCCACGAGGTGATGAACAGCGGCCGCAGCAGCGCCTGCACGTCCTCGTTGTCGGCGCGGTAGAGCCCGTCGGTGCGGGTGCGAAGGTAGTGGTTGTAGACCGCATGCAGGCCCGCGCGATGGGCTGCGCCGTCGCTGAAGCCTGCGGCGTTAACGCGCTGGGGTGAGAGCACGGCCTGGTCGGACATGGGCCAGTAGCCATACAGCCGCTCGCCCGCCGCTACGTCGGGGTGCAAGGACTCGGTCACCGTGCCAAAACCCCACACGGGCACGATGCCCCAGCCCGTTTCGCCGGTGGGGAAGAACTGCCAGTAGTTCAGCATGTCGCCCAGCGCGGCGTAGGTGATGTTGTTGGCCGTGAGGGCAAACGACTCGACCCGCACGCGGACCTGGCCGCCTTCCAGCGGGGTGTCGTCGGCGGTCAACAGGCGGGTGCTGGCCAGGTTGTCCTGGCGCACGAGGAGGGTGGTGGTGCTCATGCCGCCACGCTAAACGAAAGCCCGGCGCGGCTCAAGCGGGCCGCGCCACCTCGGCGACAGCGGGGCCCACTCTTTGAACAGGCGCTTAGCCTGGGAACGTCTGGCCCAGTTGCTCGAACGGCAGCGCCTGCTTGACCAGGATGACGGTGCAGGGCGCATCACGCGCCACGCGGATGGGCACGGTGTCGATGAAGCGCTGCATCTGCAGCCCGTGCGTGGCGGCGCCCAGGATCATCATGCTCACGTGGTTGCTGGCCGCATAGCGCACCAGCGCCTGGGCCACGTCGCCCGCTTCGAGCACGTGGTAGCTCACGGCATGTCCGGTCAGGTCCAGACCCTGGGCCCACTGGCGCAGGCGTGCCATGTGCTGGCGGTGCAGCGTGGTTTCACTGCGCTCACTGTCGCTGGTGCTGCTGGCGCCCGGCGAGATCACCGTCACGCAGGCCAGCCGCGCGCCGGGGCGGATGCCCAGCGAGCGGGCCACGGCCTGGCGCAGCGAGTACAGCGTGGCATCGCTCACATCGGCATGGGGCACGGCGACCATGAGGATGGGCGTGTCCTCGATCTGCTGCGAGGGCAGGGGGCTGGGCGTGTAGTGCATGCCCGCAGCACGCAGCCAGCGGCGCACATGCGTGCGCAGTGGAGTGCGCTCGGTGCGTTCGCCGCGTTCGGTAACCTGCACCTGTTCGGGGTTCGACAGGTCGAAGGCCAGGTGCGCGGCCGACGGGTAGCGGCTCCCTGCCTCAGGCTCCAGGCAGCGCAGGATGACTTCCTGCAGCCAGGGCGGGATGTCGGCGCGGTGCTTGCGCGGCGGCGCGGGCGTCATCCACAGACGCTGGCGCATGCCGCCGCTGGTGGTGGGCGCGCCAAAGGGCAGCTCGCCCGTGGCCAGCTCGTACAGCATCACGCCGATGGCAAAGATGTCGCTGCGCGGGTCGCCGCGCACGCCCACCACTTGCTCGGGCGCAATCCAGGCGGGCGAGCCCACGGCCTGGCGCATTTCCTCGGCCAGCAGGTCGGGGTAGTGGGCGTGGCACGAGAGGCCAAAGTCCAGCAGCACGGCCGTGCCATCTTCTTTGATGAGCACGTTGGCCGGTTTGAGGTCGAGGTGGCACACGTTCTGCTGGTGCAGGCTGTGCGCCGCGCGCGCGGTGGCCGCGCCCAGGCGTGCGATGGTTGCTGTGTCGCAGCGGCCAGGCCCTTCGTCCAGCCAGTGCTGCAGCGTCTGGCCGGGGATGTATTCCATGACCAGGTAGGGCAGACGCACCAGGTCGCCCGCCGCCACAAAACGCGGCACATGCTGGCCGCTGAGCACGGGCAGGATCTGCAGCTCGACCTCGAAGCTCACGATGTTCTCGGCCCCGTCGCCCGCCGTCATGCGCGGGATCTTCATCGCCATGGGAAAGCCGGGGCTGCGGTCGGCCTGCGCGTATTCCACGGCGTAGATGTGGGCCATGCCACCCGCGTGGATGCAGTCCACCACGCGAAAGCCGTCGATCTCGGTGCCGGGTTCGAGCAGTTTCATTGACCATGCTCCAGCCTGTCGGCATAAAACGCGGGCAGTCCTGCCGCGCGGATGGCGGCGGCGGCGGCCAGGTGGTCATACGGCACGCGGTAGAAGGTGATCTGCCTGGCGGTGTCGTCGAACAGTGCGTACATGGCGCGCGCATCGCCGTCGCGCGGCTGGCCCACCGAGCCCACGATGCCCAGCCACTGGCGGTGCGGTGGCACAGGCACGGGCACGCCGGGCTCGGGCGCAAAACGCATCAGCTTGGCGGTGGGCGTGAGGAAGTACAGCACCTGCTCATGCACATGGCCGCAGAACACGTAGCGGATGGCGGGGTCAAGGGCCTGGGCCGCCGTCATGCTGCGCTCGGCGGCGTTCGAGTCCTCCACGTAGCGCCATTGCTCCGGCATGTCGGCGCTGGCATGCACGAGCAGCGCGCTGCTGCCCAGACGTGCGGTGAGCGGCAGCGACTGCAAAAAGGCGATGTGGCTGTTGCCGAGCTGGTCGTGCGTCCACTGCGCGCCCAGCTCGCTGCGGTTGCGCGGGTTGGCAGGCGGGGCCAGGGCCATGGCGTCGTGGTTGCCCAGCACACACAGGGCGCCCTGCTGGGCGAGGTCGCGCACCTGTTCCACCACGGCCACGGGCTCGCCGCCGTACCCCACCAGGTCGCCCAGCAGCGCAAATTGTTCGGCGCCCTGTGCGCGGGCGTGTTGCAGGCAGGCGTCCAGGGCCTGGCGGTTGGCGTGGATGTCGGACAGCAGGGCGATTTTCATGGTGTTGTCTCCAACCCCATCATCGCGCGCATGGCTGAATGGCAGCTTGCAGGCCGCCGTGCTTTCCCGGATTCAAAGCAAAAATAGCTGCTACCGCCCGTCTATAGGGCGGTAGCAGCTATTGATTTGATAGCTCAGAGGCTGCGCTGGGCGGCGGGTTTTTTGTCCAGCGCCAGCACCAGGCCCAGCGCAATGATCGCGGGCAGCGCCTGGCTGAAGAAGATCTTGGGCGCTGCGGTGGCGGCGCCAAACACCCCGGCCACGATCACGCATGCCAGGAAGAAGATCTTGAACACCCGGTTGCCGGTGAACAGCCCCCAGAACAGGCCCGCCGCCAGAAAACCGTTGTACAGCCCCTGGTTGGCCGCCAGCGTGGTGGTGGCGTCGGCCAGCTCCTGGGTCAGGTTGAAGGTTTTCATGCCCAGGGGCTTGTTCCAGAAGAACATTTCGAGCACGAGGATGTACACATGCTCGATGGCCACCAGGGCCACCGCGATGCGGGGAATCAGCAGGCGGCCCATGGTCTTAGACGATCGTGATGGTCACGTCTATGTTGCCGCGCGTGGCGTTGGAGTAGGGGCAGACCTGGTGGGCTGCGTCCACCAGCTTCTGGGCGGTTTCCTTGTCCAGGCCGGGCAGGCTGATGGCCAGGCGGGCAGCGATGCCGTAGGCGTTCGGGATGGGGCCCAGGTCCACTTCGGCGTCGATGGACACGTCTTGGGGCACAGGAATGCCGATCTTGCCGCCGACGGCCTTCATGGCGCCGATGAAGCAGGCTGCGTAGCCGGAGGCAAACAGCTGCTCGGGGTTGGTGCCGGTGCCGGCCGTGCCGGGCGAGGACAGCTTGACTTCCAGGCGGCCGTCATCGGTCTTGGCGGCGCCATCGCGGCCACCGGTCACGTGCGACTTGGCGGTGTACAGGACTTTTTCGAGCTTGGTCATGGTGTCTTCCTTGCGGTTGTTGCCCACTGGCGGGCGGTGGAGGGAATCGGTTCTTGTGCTGTCTGCAGACCGTCAGCGTTGCTCGCTGAGCCGGTCCCGCAGTTGCTTGAGTTCGGAGGTCAGGGCCGTCAGCTCGGCAATCGAGCACTGGCTGCTTTGCAGCACACAGGGCGGGATGGCCTCGGCCTGGTCGCGCAGTGCGCGGCCTTGCGACGTGAGGGTGATGCGCACGCGGCGCTCGTCCTGCACATCGCGCAGCCGGGCAATGTGGCCCTGCGCCTCCAGGCGCTTGAGCAGCGGCGTGAGCGTGCCGGAGTCGAGAAACAGGCGCTCGCCCAGCTCGGACACCGTCACGCCATCCTGTTCCCACAGCACCAGCATCACGAGGTACTGGGGGTAGGTCAGGCCGATCTGGTCGAGCAGCGGTTTGTACAGCTTGGTCATCGCCAGCGAGGCGGAATACAGCGCAAAGCAGACCTGGTTGTCCAGCCGCAGGATGGCGGGGCTGGGAGTGTGGGGTGTGCTGTGGCTGGGCATGGGGTGAATTGTGGGTGTGAATTCAATTGTGCGCAATTGAATTGTGAAAAACTTTGTTAATGGATGGGATTGTGTGGGTGGGGGAGCGGCGCCGCGCCATCGGTGCTATTCGCGCGTCCCGCTTGCGCAGGCGGGGGCGCTGTGCCCCTTCACTCTCGGAAAATTGCTATCAATAGCAGAGCTGCTGGCGCATGATTCATATGCGCTAGCGACCGATTAGGCTTGAAATTTGGCATGTAGTGGTTCGGGCGACGACGAACCACCAGGCCCTCAGCGCCCGCTGAACTGCGCGGGCCGTCGCTCGACAAATGCGCGCACGCCTTCAGCGGCGTCCTCGCTGTTGGCCAGTTCCTTCTGCACCGGGATGAAGTCCGCCACCGCGGCCGCCTGGCCTTGCTCGATGGCCTTGAGCACATTCAGGCGCGTGGCGACCACCGCACGCGGCGCCTGTGCGGCAATGCGCTGGGCAATCGCCAATGCCTCGTCCAGCTCCTTGCCAGCCGGCACCACTTTCTGCACAAAGTTCAGGCGGTACGCCTCAGCGCTGCCAAACTCGTCGGCCGTCAGCAGGTGCAGCAGCGCATTGCCTGTGCCCGCGCGCTCGGCCATGCGCAGCGTGGCGCCGCCCGTGGCCATGATGCCGCGCTGCACCTCCATCTGCGAGAAGCGGCAGTTGTCGGCCGCCACCACGATGTCGGCACCCAGCATCAACTCGATGCCCACGGTGAAGCAGATGCCCTTGACCGCCACCACCATGGGCTTGGTACGGCGCCGGTAGCCGGGCAGGCCGTAGTCGTGCGGCTCAACCAGGCCTTCGGGGATGGCTTTCTCGCCGCGCTGCATGTAGGCGCTCACAGCGGGCAGGTCCAGTCCGGCCGTGAAGTGGTCGCCCATGGCGTGCAGCACACCGACGCGCAGGTCGGGGTCATCATCCAGTCGGGTGTAGGCCTCCGCCAGCTGGCGGAACATGGGGGGCGTCCAACCGTTGCGCTTGGCCGGGCGGTTGATGCCGATCAGCAGCACGTGGCCGAGCACCAGGGTGTCTATGCAGCCCTCGGGCGGGGGTGTGGTGGGGGTGATGTTTGTCATGGGCGCAGGTCTCCTGGCCCATGATTGAAAACGCAATGGAAACTGCGCGCCGTCCCCCGAGGGACAGCGCGCTGAAGGTCGTCAGTAGGTGTAGACGCCTTGCCCGGTCTTGCGGCCCAGGCGGCCTGCGGCCACCATTTCCTTGAGCAGCGGGCAGGGGCGGTATTTGCTGTCGCCAAACTCGGTGAGGTACACATCCATCACGGCCAGGCACACATCCAGGCCGATCATGTCCGCCAGCGCCAGCGGGCCGATGGGCTGGTTGCAGCCCAGTTTCATGCCCGCATCGATGTCCTCGGGGGTGGCCAGGCCCTCGGCCAGCACGAAGAAGGCCTCGTTGATCATGGGCACCAGGATGCGGTTGACCACAAAGCCGGGCGCGTTCTTCACGGTGATGGGGCTCTTGCCCAGCGCCTCGGCCAGGGCCTTCACAGCGTCGTGCGTGGCATCGCTGGTCTGCAGGCCGCGGATGATCTCCACCAGCGCCATCATGGGCACGGGGTTGAAGAAGTGCATGCCGATGAACTTGTCGGCGCGGCTGGTGGCGGCCGCCAGCTTGGTGATGGAGATCGAGGACGTGTTCGATGCGATCAGCACCTCGGGGCCCACGAGGGCATCCACCTGCTTGAGGATCTTGAGCTTGAGTTCGTAGTTTTCGGTGGCGGCCTCGATCACCAATTGCGCGGCTTTGAGGTCGTCGTAGCTGGTGGAGGTCTTGATGCGGCCCAGCGCGGCGGCCTTGTCGGCCTCGGTGATTTTTTCCTTCTTGATCAGGCGGTCCAGGCTGCTGGCCACGGTGGCCAGGCCTTTTTGCACTGCAGCATCGGAGATATCAACCATCACCACGTTAATGCCCGACACCGCACAGGCCTGTGCAATGCCGTTGCCCATGGTGCCTGCGCCGATGATGCCTACGGTCTGAATCGTCATATAGAGAGCCCTCTTCAAAGTGAAACGGATGGACGGAATGGTAAGGCGAATCGCACGACCGTTCGGTTATCGTGCGTCAAACCTGAACCAACAAGCCGCTGCGCAGCATGGCGGAGGAGACACAACAACATGTTCGACTACATCGTGATCGGCGGCGGCTCGGCGGGCTCCGTGCTGGCTGGCCGCCTGACCGAAGACCCCGCCGTGCGCGTGTGCCTGCTGGAGGCGGGCTCCGCCGACAAGAGCGTGCTCATCCACTGCCCTGCCGGGCTGGCCGTGATGGCCAAGTTCGAGCTGAACGGTTGGGGCTTCAACACCACGCCCCAGGCTGCGCTCAACAACCGGCGCGGCTACCAGCCACGCGGCAAGGTTCTGGGGGGCTCCAGCTCGATCAACGCCATGGTCTACATCCGGGGGCAGCATGCGGACTACGACCACTGGGCCGCGCAGGGCAACCCGGGCTGGGGCTGGGAGGATGTGAAGCCCTACTTCCTGCGCGCCGAGCACAACGAGCGCGGCGCCGATGCCTGGCACGGGCAGGGCGGGCCTTTCAACGTGGCGGACCTTCGCTCGACCAACCGCTTCAGCCACCACTTCACCGAAGCGGGTGTGCAGGCCGGGCACCCGCACAACACCGACTTCAACGGCGCCACGCAGGAAGGCGTGGGCCTTTACCAGGTCACGCACAAGAACGGCGAGCGCCACAGCGCGGCCAAGGGCTACCTCACGCCCCACCTTGCGCGCTCCAACCTGCAGGTCATCACCGGTGCCCACGCCACGCGCATCCTGTTCGAGGGCACGCGCGCCGTGGGTGTGGAATACCGCCAGGGCGGTGCCTTGAAGCAGGTGCGTGCGGGGCGCGAAGTGCTGTTGAGTGCGGGCGCACTGCTGTCGCCGCAGTTGCTGATGTTGTCGGGCGTGGGGCCTGCCGCACACTTGCAGCAACACGGCATCCCGGTGCTGCACGAACTGCCGGGCGTGGGCCAGCATTTGCACGACCATCCCGACGTAGTGCAGGTGCTGGACGCTCCCGATCTGAAGGACCTGTTCGGCCTGTCACTGTCGGGCATGGCGCAGACGCTGCGCGGCATTGTCGAATGGCGCAAGCACCGCACGGGCATGTTGACCACCAACTTTGCCGAGGCGGGGGGCTTCATCAAGAGCGACCCGTCCGAGCCAGCACCCGACCTGCAGCTGCACTTCGTGATTGGCAAGCTGGTGGACCACGGGCGCAAGACGGTGTTCGGCCACGGCTACTCGGCCCACGTGTGCCTGCTGCAACCCAAGAGCCGGGGCTCGGTCACGCTGGCCAGCCGTGACCCCATGGCCTTGCCACTGGTGGACCCGAACTTCCTGGCGGACCCCGACGACATGGCGCGCATGGTGCGTGGCTTCAAGCGCACGCGCGAGATCCTGATGCAACCGGCGCTCGCGAAGTTCGGCGCCAAGGAGCTGGCGGCCTCGGCCAGTGCGCGCACCGACGCGGAGATCGAGCAGTTCATCCGCCAGTACGCCGACACCATCTACCACCCCGTGGGCACCTGCCGCATGGGGCCTGGGCCCATGGACGTGGTGGATGCCGAACTGCGCGTGCATGGCCTCGCAGGCCTGCGTGTGGTGGACGCGTCCATCATGCCGCGCATCGTGAGCGGCAACACCAATGCGCCCACGGTGATGATTGCGGAAAAAGCGGTGGACCTGCTGCGCGCCGCGCCGTGAACGATTTCACGTTTGGCGCGCGGAACGCGATTTTTAAGGTTTTCAAAGGGTCTGTTTAAGGAGTTTTTAACAGGCAAAAACGCGGCGAATTTCTAGACTTCTTGGCATGGAAGCGGGTGCATGGTGCACCCGGCCCGGCGCCCAAAAAAAGGCGCTGAAAGAGCCCAACGAGGCCATGAAAGAACGTAATGAAGATTGATGCCCGCGAAATTGCCGCACTGACTCAAGCCCAACCCGCCGCCCCCCGCATGGACATGTACGCCAGCATCCACAAGGCGCTGCGCGCCTTCATGGCCGACACGCTGCTGGGCCTGGGCCGCATGGATGTGGACGACGACCTGGAGTTTGCCCAGACCTGCGACCGGGTGATGCAGCTGCTGGACCTGTGCCGCGCGCACCTGCACCACGAGAATCAGTTTGTGCACGCCGCCATGGAGGCGCGCCAGCCCGGCTCCAGCCAGAGCATTGCTGGTGAACATGTGGAGCACGAACAGGCCATCGTCGCTTTGGCAGACGGCGTGAACCACCTGATGGCCTGTGCCAAGCCCGCACGCCCAGCAGCCACCCAGGCCCTGTACCGCCAGCTGGCGCTGTTTGTGGCGCACAACTTCGAGCACATGAACGAGGAAGAGACCGCGCACAACCGCGTGCTCTGGCAGTGCTACACCGACGCGGAACTGGCAGGCGTGCACGATGCGCTGGTGGCCTCGATCCCGCCGCACGAAATGATGGTGGTGGCCCGCTGGATGGTGCCCTACATGTCACCCGCCGAGCGCACGGCCATGCTGTTGGACATGAAGCAACATGCGCCTGCCCCCGTGCTGGCCGCAGTGCTGGCGCAAGTGCAGCCGCACCTCACGCAGCCTGAGTGGACCAAGCTGATGCGCAGCCTGGGCCTGCCGGTGGTGCCGGGTCTGGTGCACTGAGAAGGTGTGAACGAACCCGCCATGCCCGCTCATCCCGCCAAAACACACCCGTTCGTCGTTAAAAATGCTCGCCATAGCCCGAGCTATGGCTGCGCTTTGCGTCTTGATCGGGCGCGTTTTGACTGCCTGCTCGGGCACGCCGGATTCATTCACACCTTCTGAGACTCAGGCGTCTTCCAGCACCACGGGGCGCAGCACGCACAGCCGAAAGCGCCCGCGCCCTGTTTTTTCGATGTGGATATGCGGGCAGTTCTCCTGCAGGCGGCGCTGCAGCAACAGCAGGCGGGCCTCCAGGTTGTCGGCCACATCGGGCAGGCGCAGGGCGGGGTCCAGCCGCAGTTCGCGGTTGGTGAAGTCCACGCGCCCGGTGTGCTGGTGGTCGCGCAGCAGCTTCCAGACAATGGCGCCCGCCACGCCCTTGATCAAATAGTCGTCGTTGATGAACACGCTGTCGTTGGCCGCAAAGTGGCGCACCCGCAGAGCGCTGCCGCTCACCGGCGGTGCCGCCGTCGGAGTAGGCAGCGGCTCGGGCGCATCGGGCGCGGCCTGCAGCAGGTCGATGGCGGCGGCCAGCTGGCCCGCAATGGCCACCAGCAGGTCTTCATCCTCGAAACCAAAGCGCATGTCTTCGGGGCTCTCGGCAAACAGCACGCCCAGCAGGCGTCCGGCCGACAGCAGTGGTACCGCCACCTGGCTGTGCGGCTCTGGCAGCCCGGGGTAGGGGATGTCCAGGCCGCGCAGCGGGGGCGCATCGGGTGTGGCATGCGCGTCCATGCTTTCGCGGATGGCATGGCTGTACAGGGCGGCGTGCGTCATGTGGCTGATGCGCACCGGCGTTCGCTCGCGCGCAGCCATGCCGATCACTCCCTGGCCCAGTCGGATTTCTGAACCCACGCCCGACGTGGCATAGCCGCAGCTGGCCACCGTGTAGAGCTGCTGGGCGCTGGCGTCCAGCATCAGCACCATGGCGTGCTGAATGCCCAGCTTGTCCTGCAGGCCCTGCAGCGCGCCTTGCAGCAATTCATCCAGCCCCGAGCAGCGCGCGATGCTCTCGCTGCACAGACGCAGCGTGTGCAGCAACCCGGAACGCGGCGCCGGTGCCGGCAGGCCTTCGCCCGCTACCGATTCGATGCGCTCCACAGCGTAGATGTCGGCCCCTTTGAGTTCAAACACCTCGGCCATGCCCGCATGCGACGCAATGCCCGCCAGCTGCGCGCGCATGCTCTCGAACACCGGCCCGCTGTCCTCGGTGCGTTCGTACAGCAGGTGCAGGCGGTAGAAATGGGCGGTGACTGGGTCCAGCACCAGCACCGACGCGCGCGGGTTGCGCAGGATGTTCTGGCGGGTCTTGTTGAAGAACTGGAACGACAGCGCCACGTGCGCCGCATCCACATAGACCACCTGCGAGATGTAGGCCACGTTGGGTGTGCCGTCAGGGTCGCAGGTCGCCATGATGGCGGGAATCGCCCCCTCTAGGCAGGGGCGGATGCTGTGCAGGGACGGCGCTGCGGAGCTCATGGCTGCAGTACGGGTGGTGTGGGTGGTGCGGGCGGCGCACACAACTCCGCGCCCGCGCGCGGGCCTGGGGTCTGGTCGAACGCGCTGGTGGGGGTGAAGGTCACTGCGACCACATCCTGCAGCGGTGCTGCCAGCATGGCGCCCACATACTGCGGCCCATAACCCACCCGGCCCACCTCCTGCACCATGGACTGCAGGTAGGCCTGCAACACCGGCAGGTCGCCATCAGTGGCCGGGCGCTGCGTGGCCCGGCGGGCTTTGAGCTGCAGCGTCTGGTGGGTGGACGGCACGCTGAACACCACGGCAATCTCTCCGGTGTGCGCAATGTCCTGCAGCAACTGTTCGGACTGGCTGCGCCGCAGGTACACCGTGACCTCCCGCCCATCGCCGTTGATGCGACTGCCCACGGCCCGCATGATGCTCGGCCGCAGGGCCGCATCGCGTGACGCCACGATGGCCGACACGCCCTTGGCCACCATGGCGATATGGCTGGGGCCGAGCAGCGCGGTCATGCCTTGAAGCGCTTGCGGGTCAGGGCCAGAGCCACCCAGAAGGCCACCACGGTGGTCACCACCAGCACCAGGCCGTGGCGCAGGGGGTGGGCGGGCCACTGGTCCATGAACAGCGGGCGTACCAGCTCGACCGCGTTGGTCAGTGGCAGCCAGTCGGAGATGGTGCGCACGATGGGAGGCAGCTGCTCGCGCGGGAAGAACACGCCCGAGAGAAACATCATGGGCGTGAGCACCAGCGTGAAGTAGTAGGTAAAAAAGTCATACCCCTTGGCCAGCGCATTGAAGATGAGCGCGATGCTGGAGAACATCACCCCCACGAACAGCAGCACCGGCCAGGCCACCAACAGCTTGGGGCTGTGGCTGATGGAGAGGGCCAGCATGACGCCCAGGATGGCGGTGACGGTGAATAGCGCCTTGAACGCCGCCCACAGCATTTCGGCCAGCACCACGTCGTCCAGGCTGACCGGCGCGTTCATGATGCCGTCCCAAGTCTTTTGCACATGCATGCGCGAGAAGGCCGAGTACAGCGCCTCGAAGCTGGCCGCGTTCATGGCGCTCATGCAGATGGAGCCGCTGGCCAGGAACAGGATGTAGGGCACCTTGGTGTCGCCCGCCGCGCCGCCCACGTTCACCTGCCCCACCAGGGCCCCCATGCCGTAGCCAAAGGCCACCAGCCACATCAGCGGCTCGGCAATGTTGCCCACCAGGCTGGGGATGGCCAGCTTGCGCCAGACCAGCAGGTTGCGCATGAACACGGGCCACCAGCGCACGGACAGGCTGGGCGGGCGCCATACCGACGGCGGGGGCGGGGCCACAGTGGCCACAGAGGGCGGGTGAGCGGTTTGCATCCGCTTATTGTGCGATGTTGGCGGGCGGGCGCACAGTCCCCGATGTGTTCATCGTCGCCACCTGGGCACGGCCATTGCTTGGGTACCCCTATGTCCACCCACGTCCTGAACCTGCCCGCCGGTGCCAGTGCCCTCTGGCAGAACCGCCTGGGGCTGCTGCTGGAGTCCACGGGCGAGGGGGTGTTTGGCATTGATCTGGCGGGCAACTGCGTGTTCATCAACCGGGCGGGCGCGCAGATGCTGGGCTTTGCGGCCGATGAGGTGATGGGGCGCAACATGCACGCGCTCACCCACCACAGCCACCCCGACGGCAGCCCGTATGCGGATGGCGACTGCCCCATCTTCAACGCGTTCCGTCAGGGCCTGCCCTGCCGGGTGGACACCGAGGTGTTCTGGCGCCGCGATGGCTCGGCGTTTGCCGTGGAGTATTCGAGCCACCCCATTCTGGAAGGCGATCAGGTGCAGGGTGCCGTGATCGCTTTTGTGGACATCACCAGCCGCAAACGCGCCGCCGACGAGCTGCAGCGCGCGCACGATGAGCTGGCCCGCGCCAACGACGAGCTGGAGCGCCGAGTGGCAGCACGCACACAAGAGCTGTCGCAGGCGCTGGCGCAGCTGCGCGAGCTGTCCGCCTATTCGGAGCAGGTGCGCGAAGACGAACGCACCCGCATCGCCCGCGAAGTGCACGACGAGCTGGGCAGCCTGCTGGTGGCGCTGAAGATGGATGTCAACTGGCTGCACAAGCGCCTGGGCGAGCAGGGCGAGCGCACGCCCGAGGCCGCGGGCGACATGCGCACCCAGATGCGCTGCAAGTGCCAGAACATGAGCCGCCTGATCGAAAACGCCGTAGACAACGTGGGCCGCATCATCACCGACCTGCGCCCCAGCATCCTGGACCACCAGGGCCTGTGGGCGGCGCTGGAGTGGCAGGCACAGGAGTTCGTGCAGTCGGCCGAACTGGAGCTGGCGTGGCAGATGGAGGTGCCTGCCACCCTGCACTTGCCCGAGCCTGCAGCCATCGCTGTGTTCCGCATCTTCCAGGAGATGCTGAGCAATGTGGGCCGCCACGCGCAGGCCAGCGCCATCGACATTGCCATCGACGTGCAGGACGAGATGCTGCAACTGCGCGTGCGCGACAACGGCGTGGGCGCCACCCGCCAGGCCCTGGAGGCGCCCACCGCCTATGGCGTGATGGGTATGCGCGAGCGGGCGCGGCAGCTTGGGGGCCGCTTGAGCATCACCAGCGAGCCGGGGCAGGGCTCGTGCCTGCAATTGCTGATTCCTCTGGAGCTGTCATGAATTCCGTCGTTCGCGTATTGATCGGGGATGACCACCGCATCGTGCGGGAAGGGCTCAAGCAGGTGCTGGGCGACCCGGCCAATGGCGTGCCCGAGATCACTGTGGTCGCCGAGGCCACCCAGGGCAACGAGGTGCTGGAGCTGGTCGCCGCCCTGCAAGGGCCCACGGGAACACCGGGGCTGGACCTGGTGCTGCTGGACATCGCCATGCCGGGCATGGACGGCCTCGAAGTGCTGCAGGCGCTCCGCAAGGCCTGGCCTGCGTTGCCGGTGCTGATGCTCAGCACCTACCCCGAGCGGCAATACGCGGTGCGCTGCATCCAGATGGGCGCGGCGGGCTACCTGCACAAAAGCGCCGATCCCGACGACATGGTGGCCGCCGTGCGCAAGGTGGCCGCTGGCGGGCGCTACCTGACGGAGGCGACCGCGCAAGCCCTGGCAGGTGCACTGGAACGCACCGGGGTGGTGCGCACCGCCCAGCAGGGCACGCCCGCCGGAGTGGACGCGCTCTCCTATCGGGAGCACCAGGTGTTCCGCCTGCTCACTGCCGGGCAGAGCGTGAGCGAAATTGGTGCGCAGCTCAAGCTCGCGCCCAACACGGTGAGCACCTACCGCGCCCGCATCCTCGAAAAGACCGGCGCGCGCAACGATGTGGAGCTTGCGCTGCTGGCACGTGGCGCACCGGCAGAGTGAATTCGGTGCGTTGCACGACCGATTTGTAGTGCTGGCCCTACACGCTGTAGACACCACACCCACGAATTCATGACAGCGGGCCGACACCGGCAAAAACTGGCCCGCGCTTTGCGTAACGCCTGGCACCAACTTCTTCGAGGTGTGCCATGTCCGAATTCTTCTCGCCCTACGATGCCGACCGCCCGTTGATGCTGAAATGCAGCTGTGGCCGCGACCACACGGTGGCCGACCACCACACCGAGGTGTCGGCCGATGCCGCCGCAGCCACCCTGCGCCAGCGCAGCGAGACCCGTGAGTTCGAGCTCTACAGCAACGAGTTCATCGAAGCCACGCTGGTCAAGGCGCTGTTTCCGCAAGACGCAGTGCGCCGCCGCTTCATCAAGGCGGTGGGCAAGGGAACGGCCATGGCGGCCATCGCGAGCGTGTTGCCCGTGGCCAGCATGCAGGCCATGGCGCAAGAGAAACAGGGCGCACTGGAGAAGACCAACCTCAAGATCGGCTTCATCCCGATCACCTGCGCCACCCCGCTGATCATGGCCCACCCGCTGGGCTTCTACAGCAAGCAGGGCCTGAGCGTCGAAGTCACCAAGACGGCCGGCTGGGCACTGATCCGCGACAAGATGATCAACAAGGAGTACGACGCAACGCACTTCCTGAGCCCCATGCCGCTGGCGATCTCCATGGGCCTGGGCTCCAACGCCACGCCGATGAACGTGGCCACCATCCAGAACGTGAACGGCCAGGCCATCACGCTCAGCCTCAAGCACAAGGACAACCGCGATCCCAAGAACTGGAAGGGCTTCAAGTTCGCGATCCCCTTCGAGTACAGCATGCACAACTTCCTGCTGCGCTACTACCTGGCCGAGGCGGGCTTGAACCCCGACACCGACGTGCAGCTGCGCGTGGTGCCACCCGCCGAGATGGTGGCCAATCTGCGTGCGGGCAATATCGACGGCTTCCTCGGCCCCGATCCTTTCAACCAGCGCGCCGTGTTCGAGGAAGTCGGCTTCATCCACCTGCTCACCAAGGACCTGTGGAACGGCCACCCCTGTTGCGCCTTCGGCACCAGCACCGAGTTCATCCAGAAGAACCCCAACACCTTTGCCGCGCTGTACCGCGCGGTGCTCACCTCGGCCGCGATGGCGCGCGACCCGGCCAACAGGGAGCTCATCGCCAAGGTGATTGCGCCCCAGGCCTACCTGAACCAGCCCGAGGCCGTGCTCAACCAGGTGCTCACCGGAAAGTTCGCCGACGGCCTGGGCAAGATCCAGAACGTGCCCGACCGCGCGGACTTCGACCCCATGCCGTGGCAGAGCATGGCCGTGTGGATGCTCACGCAGATGCAGCGCTGGGGCTACATCAAGGGCGATGTGGACTACAAGCAGATCGCCGAAAAGGTGTTTCTCATCACCGACGCGAAAAAGCAGATGAAGGCGCTGGACCAGAAGGTGCCCGAAGGCGCGTACCCCAAGTTCAAGATCATGGGGCGCGAATTCGATGCCGCCAAGGCGAGCGAGTACGCCAAGAGCTTCCCCATCCGCAAGGCGGCATGACATGACTCCCGCCAAGAACCTCAACCTGCGCGCGGGCCTGTTGTCCGTGCTCATCTTCCTGGCCCTGCTGGGGATCTGGTACATCGCCACCGCTTCTTCGGGCGGGGGCAACAGCACGGCCGGCATGACCGCCGAGCAGATCGAGTACGCCAAGATGATGGGCAAGGACCCAGGCGCCAGCGCCAAGGGCAGCGGCTTCCCCTCGCTGGCAGAGATGGGCCGTACCGTGTGGGGGCACGTGTCCAACCCGTTCTATGACAACGGCCCCAACGACAAGGGCATCGCCATCCAGCTCGCGCATTCGCTGGGCCGGGTCGCGCTAGGGTTCGGCCTGGCCTGCTTGGTGGCGATACCGCTCGGTTTCGTCATCGGCATGTCGCCGCTGCTGCGCCGTGCGTTCGACCCGTTCATCCAGGTGCTCAAACCCATCAGCCCGCTGGCGTGGATGCCGCTTGCGCTCTACACCATCAAGGACTCATCGATCTCGGGCATCTTCGTGATCTTCATCTGCTCGATGTGGCCCATGCTGGTGAACACGGCGTTTGGCGTGGCATCGGTCAAGCGCGAGTGGCTCAACGTGTCGGCCACGCTGCAGGTCAACCCGCTGCGCAAGGCCTTCCTGGTGATCTTGCCCGCCGCAGCGCCCACCATCCTCACGGGCATGCGCATCAGCATGGGCATCGCCTGGCTGGTGATCGTGGCGGCCGAGATGCTGGTGGGCGGCACGGGGATTGGCTACTTCGTGTGGAACGAGTGGAACAACCTGTCGCTCACCAACGTGATCTTTGCCATCCTGGTGATTGGCGTGGTGGGCATGTTGCTCGACCTGGCCTTCGGCCAGCTGCAGAAGGTGGTGACCTATGTGGAGTGATGTCGCCCAGCGCCCCGCTGTTCCAGCCCCTCTTGCCACTGACGTCCCGCAACGAAAGGCCTCTGCCGTGACCCAAGGCTTCCTCCAGATCGATCGGCTGAGCAAAGCTTTTGTGCCCGCCAAGCCCGTGTTTGCTGATGTGTCGTTCACGCTCGACAAGGGCGAGTTCGTCTGCATCATCGGCCACTCGGGCTGCGGCAAGACCACCATCCTGAACGTGCTGGCGGGGCTGGACACCGCCACCTCGGGCACCGTCATCATGGACGGGCGCGAAGTGGCCGGCCCCAGTCTGGACCGGGGCGTGGTGTTCCAGAGCCACGCGCTCATGCCCTGGCTGACGGTGCGCCAGAACATCGCGTTCGCCGTGAAGTCGCGCTGGCCTGACTGGAAGAAGAGCCAGGTGGATGCGCATGTGGAGAAGTTCGTGGCGCTGGTGGGCCTGAGCCCTGCCATCGACAACAAGCCCTCACAGCTCTCAGGCGGCATGAAGCAGCGCGTGGGCATTGCGCGCGCGTTCTCCATCCAGCCCAAGATGTTGCTGCTGGATGAACCCTTTGGCGCACTCGATGCGCTCACACGCGGCACCATCCAGGACGAGCTGATGGCCATCGTGCGCCAGACGCAGCAGACGGTCTTCATGATCACGCACGATGTGGACGAAGCCATCTTGCTGGCCGACCGCATCCTGCTCATGAGCAACGGCAACGAGACGCCCGAGGGCTACCGCCCCGGCGGCATCGCCGAGGTGGTGGTGAACCCGCTGCCACGCGAACGTACGCGCACCAGCCTGCACCACCTGGACGGCTACTACGCGCTGCGCAACCACATCGTGGACTTTCTCGTCACCCGAGCCAAAGCCCACTGATTTCCTGAATAGCCTAGCACTGTCGTGTTGCCCCTTGGGGGGGCAGGGAGTGCTGCACCCTGAAGTTCCTGTTCCCTGTTCCAAAACCCATCCAACCGAAGGAGCCATCACCATGAACCGCAACGACGTTACCGAAAAGATCATCAGCACCAAGGTCGCCAAGGGCCTGCAATGGGAGGCCATTGCCAAGAAGGTCGGCCAGTCCAAGGAATGGACCACGGCCCTGTGCCTGGGCCAGATGACGGCCACGCCCGAGCAGGCCAAGATCGTCGGCAAGATCTTCGGCCTCACGGCCGAGGAGCAGAAGTGGCTGCAGGTGGTGCCCTACAAGGGCTCGCTGCCCACGCCAGTGCCCACCGATCCGCTGATCTACCGCTGGTACGAGGTGGTGAGTGTGTACGGCACCACCATCAAGGAGCTGATCCACGAAGAGTTTGGCGACGGCATCATGAGCGCCATCGACTTCAGCATGGACATCCAGCGCGAAGCCAATCCCAATGGCGACCGCGTGAATGTGGTCCTGTCCGGCAAGTTCCTGCCCTATAAGCAGTACTGAAATCGGGCCCGGGCCGTGTTCGTCACAGCACTTTGACGGCGCGGCCAATGAACTGGATGGGGCCTGTGGGCTTGCCAATCGGCGAGCCCGTGGGTGGTTCCAGCGTCAGCTCGAACAGCTGGTTGGGCTGCAGCGGCGGCAGCTTGTCCAGCGGGATCTGCAGCGGCTGACCGGGCTGCACCAGGCCCAGCGACACAGGGCCGCTCCAGCCGTCGGCCTTGGTCCAGAACTCCAGGGCCTTGTCGGCCGGTACTTCGGCCACACCCAGCGGAATCAGGCTGATCTGCCGGGGCGAGTTGGCTTGCACCACCCAGCCCGGGGCCTTGTCCTGCGGCGCGACCAGCACCACCATGAACTGTGGCGGCGCGGCCACTGGGGCGGTGCGGGTGACGAGCACTGCCGCGAGCACCGCCGCCATGGCAAAGCCCGAGCCGGCGAGGGCCCGCCACAGGCCCAGGTGGTCCCACCAGCGCACGGACGGTTTGCGTTTTGTTTCTGCGCGGGGCGGTGCAACGGGTGTCGCAGTCTGTTGAGGGCTCGCCGCTCGCAGCGACTGGTCGATGCGCGCCCACAAGACAGCGGGGGGCGCGATGGGCTCTGCCAGCTGGGTCAGCGGCAGCAGGCGGGCTTCCCATTCGGCAACCGCCTGTTGCAGTGCCTTGTCACCAGGCAGGCGTTGCTGCACACCCTGGCGTTCGGCGGCGGGCAGGGTGCCCAGCACGTACTCGCCGGCCAGCACGCTCAGGTCTTCCGGCGAGGGGGAGGACGGTGTGTTGCGCACGTCGGTCATGCCATGCACTCCCGCAGCGAAACCAGGCTGCGCCGGATCCACGCCTTCACGGTGCCCAACGGGGCACCGAGGCGCTCCGCAATTTCTCCGTGCGAGCAGCCGTCCACATAGGCGTGCAGCACGCAGTTGCGGCGCGCGGGGTCCAGGGCCTCCAGGCAATGCTGCAGGCGGCCCAGGCTGGCGTTCAGCGCAAAGGTTTCCTCGACCTCATGGTGGGCCTGCACAGACATGTCGGCCTCCAGGGCTTGGGTGGTGGTGTCGTCCACATCAACGTGGCGGCCCGCGTCGCGCACGGCGTTCAGGGCCAGGTTGCGCACCACGCTGTAGATCCAGCCGCGTGCGCTGCCCCGGCGCGGGTCGTAGCTGGCGGCGCGGGTCCAGATGTTCACGCAGGCATCGTGCACGATGTCCTCGGCCAGGGCCCGCTGGCGCACGATGCGCAGCGCAACGCCCAGTAGCCGCGCGCCCTCCTGTTGGTACAGGCGGTGCATGGCCTGCCGGTCGCCCGCTGCGCAGGCGGCCAGAGCGGCTTCGTAGTCAAAATCGCCAGGGGTGTCGGGCACGGTGTGCAGGCAGCGGGGCCGCGGCTAAAGAGTGAGCGCATCGTAGCCGCAAACCCGCCACCGCCTGGCGGTAGCCCCCGCTGGGCAGGGGATTGCGTGTGCGTGGTTTACGCGGCCTTCCAGAAGATGTAGTCGGCCTGGTACTTCACGATCTGGCGCTCGCCCTTGTTGGCGGTGGTGCAGGCGGCTGCAGGTGCCACACCACCCTTCAAGGCCACGCGCTGGATGAAGGTCACTCCGGTCATGGCGCCGGAGCCCATGGCGGGGTTGGCCTTGACGAGCTGGTAGGGCAGGTTACCCGTGCCCGAGGGGGCCACGGCCAGCTGGGTGGCTGTCAGCTTGGACCCATCGCTCGACTCCCAGGTGGCCGGCGGGCCGTAGTAGGTGCCCACTTGTTTGCCACTGCGGTCATTCAGCACGGCCTTGGGGCCCACGAACACCCATTCGGTCTGGCCGGGCATGTTGGCCTTGTCGCGGCATTCGTAGGTGATCTCGCCCACGCCCACGGTTTCCATCGCCACCTTGTTGCCAGCCGGCACCTTGATGCTGTCGGGCAGGCTGTCCTGCGAATACATGGATTTGGAGGACGACGACATCATCGAACCGCAGGCGCTCAGCAGCACGGCGGCGGCAATGGCGCCCGTCAGGGGCAGCAGGCGGGAGATGGGGGACGTGTGGATGGTCATGGCGTTTCTCTCTGGTCTATGGGTTGATAGGACAGCAGCAAGATGCGCTGCTGTAGGTACTACCCACGAAAACGCCGTTTGGATGCAGTGGATGCCAAAAATTTTTTGCCGATGCCAGCCCGGGCAAGATTGCCGCCCGGGCCCGATGCTGCCTCAATGCAGGGTCAGCGGCCGGGTGGTGGTCTTGACCCGCACCACGGCCGCCCGGTGCTCATAGGGGGCCACCGGCTGGCCCAGGATGGCGGCCGCCAGCGTGCGCGCCTGTCGCGCAATCGGTTCGATATAGCGGCTGCACTGCCCGTCGATGCTGATGCAATCGCCCAGTGCATGGATGCGGGATACGCTGGTTTGCAGCGTGTCTGCGTCCACCGCAATGCCATGGGTCCAATCAAGCCCAGCACTCTGCGCCAGGCGGTGGGGGGGCAGCAGGCCTGCAGCCACCACCACTTCGTCCGCCGCAAAACGCCGCCCGCTGGTGGTGGAGACGCGGTAGCGCGAGCCCACGCGTTCCACCTGCTCCACCTGCAGACCGCCTTCAAAGCGGATGGACAGGTCTTTCCAGGCGTCCAGCAGCTGCGGGCCCGCCTGCTGGTCGTGCCAGCGCGCCAGTGGTTCGGTGGCCGTGTCCAGCAGCGTGATGTGGTGGCCGCCCAGTGCCAGGTCGTTGGCCAGCTCACTGCCGACCAGGCCCGCGCCGATGATGAGCACGTCCTTGGGCTGGTCGCCCAGGTGCTGGCGCAGGCGCTGGTAGGCGTCCAGGTGGTTGATGCGCCAGCACAGGCTGGCGGGCAAGCCCGGAGGCAAGGCGGCCTGCGCACCGTGGGCCAGCACCAGGTGGCCGTAGCGCAGCACGCCCCGCGTGGTGCGCAATTGGCGGGTGTCGGCGCAGATGCGCACGGCATGGGTGTGGGCCAGCAGGGTGACGCCCAGGCGGTGCGCCGCATCGCGACCGGTTTCGGACACCAGGGCCAGCGGGTCCAGCTGGCGCGCCATGGCCACCGACAGCAAAGGCTTGTCGTACCGGTCGCCCGCGCAGGCCGTCACCAGGGTGATGGGCAGCGTGGCGCTGTGTTGGCGCAGGGTTTCGGCCAGTTGCCAGCCTGCACGGCCCGCGCCGACGATGACCACTCCCGGCTCGCCACGCACGCGCAGGGAGGCGGCTGGCGCTGCGCTGGCCTGCGCCCGCAGCGCCTCCAGCGTGGGGGCTTCGTACGGTGAAAAATCGGCCTTGGTCACGCCGCACAGGGGGCAGGCCCAGTCGTCGGGTATGTCCGCCAGCCGCGTGCCCGGCGGCAGGCCGCCATCCGGGTCGCCGTCGGCCTCGTGGTAGACGTAGCCGCAGGCGTTGCAGATGTAGCTTTGCCAGGGCGCCTGGGCGGCCGCGTCGGCAAACGCATCGCACAGCGCCTGCGATGCCGCGCTCAACACGAACTCGGAGGTAACCGACGGCGTGGTGGCGGTGGGGAGGGCGGGCGTCATGCAGGCATCTCCTCGGTGCTGAGCCGGGCGATCTCCTTGCGCAGGTGCTTGATGGCGGGCGTGACGATGGCCACAAAGTGCGACTCGCGCACGCGCCGCTGCACGTCCGAGCTCATCAGGTAGCCGCGCGCGCCCTGGTGCATCAGGGCCGACTGAGCGGCGCGCAGGCACAGCTCCGCGCCATGGGCACGGGCGTCCAGCACATCGATGAAGAAGTCGGTGCTTGTGTCGAACGGCGTCTGGGCCAGTTGCATGACGCGTGCGGTCAGCGCATCCAGTTCGGCCTGCAGGGCGTCGGGCCGGTCTTCCAGGAACTGGTTGACGTGGCCCAGTTGGGCCTCCACCGCCCACATCGAGTCGATGGCGCCCTGGGTGATGCCCACCGCCATGCCACATTGCAGCATCACGAACGCAGCGCGGATGCGGGCGATGAAAGGCCGGGTAGGGTCGGCCATGGTGTCGGCCGTGCCGATGAAATGGTCCTTGAGCCGCAGTGCATAGGTGCCCGTGCCCTCCATGGCGGAGAAGCTGGGGCATTCGCGCATCTCCACGCCCGGTGCGTCGCAGCGCAGCAGGAACATAACCTCGCGCTGGCTGGCCGCACCGTCGGCCTCCACCACCGCCGCAATCGCGCCGCAGTAGTGGTCGGGCCCCAGGTTGCTCACCCAGGGCAGGGTGCCGTTGACGAGGTAGCCGCCCTCCACCGGCGTGGCCTTGAGCAGCAGGCTTTCGATCTGCGCGTAGCTCTTCATGGGGTTGGACAGCGCCGTGCCGCCCATGCCTGCGCCGCTGGCGTGGCGCTGCAGCACATCGCCCATCAGCGTGGGGTTGCCCGACTGCTGCAGGTACAGCCCACACACCGCCTGGCACCACATCATGAAGCCGGTAGCGCCGCACACGCGCGAGGCCTCGGCCATGGCGCGGATGGCCAGGCCGTAGTCGGCCGAGCCCGCCGTGCTGTCCAGGTGCGCGCTCATCGCGCCCACGGCGGCCAGCTGCTGCAGCTCCGCGCAGGGGTAGTAGCCGGTGCGGTCAATCGCCTCCACCTGCGCGGCCAGCGGGCCCTGGGCAATCTCGCGCACGGCGGCCAGCAGCGCATCGCCCCGCAGGGCGCCGTCCAGGTGGAGTTGGGGAGGGAGGTCGGCGGGGTTCATGGGGCTCCTTGGGTGCGCAGGGCGGGCTCGGTTGCGGGGCTATTTAGTCCGCGAGGCTGATCTCGAAGGGGATGGGGTTGCGCATGCTGTTAGCCACGGGCGAGTAGAAGTTGGCGTGCTGCACGATCTCGGCCAGTACCTCGCGCGGTGCATCGCCCTCCACCAGCACCTTCACGCGGATCGCCTGAAAGCCCATCTCCGGCGGCGTCTTCTGCAATGCGCCACCCGCACCCCAGGCGGCGGGGTTGCCGATGTCGCCTTCCATGAACACCTCGATCTTGCTGAGCTTGACCTGCTTCCAGGTGGCCACGGCCGTGATGCCCACGGCCAGGCAGCCGCCCAGGCCCGACAGCACGATCTCGCCGGGCGCAGGTGCCGTGTCCTGACCGAACAGGTGCAGGGGCTCGTCCACCACCACCGGCGCATGGTTGCCCACATAGCTCAGCGAGCGGTACTGCCCCTCCATCACCGTATGGACCTTGTTGGTACCCCGGCTGGCAGGGTTGTTGCGGCCCTTGTCGGCAAAGGCCATCAGCCCGTCGCGGTCGATGGGGCGCAGGTGCGTGTGCACGGTGGTGACGGGGGCAGAGGGTTCCAGCAGATCGGTGGACATGGTGTTCCTTGGAGAAAGAGAAGGGAATGCAAAAAAGAAGGACAGGGTTCGCAGCGGGCCACGCCCGCTGCAACAACGCACGGGGCTCAGGCCGCCAGTGCCAGCGCAGGCTTTTTGGGGAACTTGACCAGCGGCAGCCCGCTTTCGATCGGCAACTTGTCGTCGCGCGACCATTCGTTCCACGAGCCGAAGTACATGCGCACATCGGCAAAGCCCGCCTGCTTGAGCGCCAGGAAGGTGTTGGACGCGCGTGCGCCCTTGAAGCAATACAGGTACACCGTGTCCGCCGGGCTGATGCCCGCCGTGGCGCATTCGGCGCGCACTTCGTCGGGCGACTTGAACACCGGACCCTGGGGCGAGGGCTTCATGAAGCGGTACCACTCCAGCCACTTGGCGCCCGGCAGGCGGCCCTTGCGGGGCGCAAAGTCCTTGCCATAAGGGCTGGAGCTGTCGCCAATCCACTCGTCCACATCGCGCACGTCCAGCAGCACGGTGTCGGTGCCCAGGGCTTCGATCACGTCTTCCTTGGTCAGCATCACATCGGTGGTGGCCAGGTTGGTGGGGAAGATGGCCGGGGTGGGCACCACGGCCTCGGTGGAGACGGGCAGCTCTGCCGCCTTCCAGGCCGAGTAGCCGCCATTCAATACCTTGACCTTGGGGTAGCCCAGCCAGGTCAGCAGGTAGTAGCCCCGGCACGACTGGCCGTAGCCGCTGTTGAGCGCGTCTTCGTAGAACACCGCCGTCTCGGCACCCGACAGGCCGATGGCGCCCAGGTGCGCGGCAAAGGTGTCTTTCAGCTCCTGCAGGCCTTGGGGCGTGGAGGTGGCGAGATACGTGAAGGTCTCGCGCAGGTTCACCGCGCCGGGGATGTGCCCCAGGGCATAGGTGTCGGCGTCGCGGGTGTCGATCAGCACCACAGGTTCTGCGGCTTGCAGGGCCAACAGCTGGGTGGGTGAGATGAGGACGGCGTCGGAGGCGGTAGCGGTCACGGTGCTCATGGAAAACCTTTCGGTGCGGTGGTGGGCGGGATGCCTGCCCTCCTTATCGCAACAGGTGTGCCAGAGCTTGGGAATGCAAAGAAATTTGAATGAAATAGGCTGCTAGCGCTTATTGGTAAAGCACTGACAGCTATTGATTTGATAGTATTTTTTGCCGACTATCACCAGAGCGCAGCCTGTCCAACGCGGACGCTGAACACTGTGTCTACAAATTGTTGACACAGTGTTGGGCGTCACTTCAAGCCTGCTTTGCGCAGCCGGTAAGCGAACTGCCGGAGCGTCAACCCCAGGCTCTGCGCCGCGCGCGACTGGTTGCCGTGGTGTTCGACCAGCGCGGCCTGCAGCACCTGAACGCTGTGGGACTGGGCCGAGGCGTAGTCGCGCACCAGCGGTGCTGCGGCGATAGGGGTAGACGGCATCTCGGCCTGAATCTGCTGAATGGGCGCCGGTGCGGGTGGCAAAACCACAGCCGCAGCGGGCAGAAACCGGTCCAGCTCGCCACGCGTTACCAGCGTGTCATTGGTCAGCAGCACCAGGCGTTCGATCACATTGCCCAGCTCGCGGATGTTGCCGGGCCAGGGGTGTTCTTCCAGCCGCGCCAGCGCGTCGGGCGAGAGGTTCACGTTGCGCTGGTGCGCCTGGTTGGCGCGGCTCACAAAGTGCAGCGCCAGCGCGCGGATGTCTTCACGCCGCTCGGCCAGCGAGGGCAGATGGATCGGAATCACGTGCAGGCGGTAGTACAGGTCCTGCCGAAAGCGCCCGGCCTCCACATCGGCCGCCAGGTCGCGGTGGGTGGCCGCCACCAGGCGCACGTTGACCTTGACCTCGCGCTGCCCGCCCAGGCGCACCAGCGTGCCCTCCTGCAGCGTGCGCAGCAGCTTGGACTGCAGGGCCAGCGGCAGCTCGCCAATCTCGTCGAGAAAGATGGTGCCGCTGTCGGCCTGCTCGAACCAGCCCGCGCGGGCTGTGCTGGCGCCGGTGAACGCGCCTTTTTCGTAGCCAAACAGTTCGGATTCGAACAGCGCGTCCGGAATGGCCGAGCAGTTGACCTTGATGAAGGGCCGGTCGCGCCGCCCGCTGGCCAGGTGCACGGCGCGTGCGAACAGCTCCTTGCCCGTGCCCGACTGGCCCAGCAGCAGCACGGTGGCCTGGGTTTGCGACACGCGCTCCAGCTCGCTCAAGGCCTGCAGCAGCGGTGGCGAGCTGCCTATGAGCCCGTAGCGCGCGCTTTTGGTGTTGAGCGCGTTGGCCAGCACGGCATTGCGCGCCTCCAGCTGCCGCGTCTGGTCGGCCACCAGGGCTTCGAGCTGCAGCAGCTGCCCCACCAGCGTGGCCAGCACGCGCAGCACGGCCAGGTCGTCGTTCAGGTGGCGCTGGCGGCTGCGGATGCGGTGGCAGGCCAGCACGCCGATGGGCGCGTTGTTGACCTCGATGGGCAGTGCGATGAAGGCCACCGTCTCGGGCGGCAGCTGACTGCGCTCCACCACGCGGCCCAGGAACAGCGGCTCGGCATCAATGTCCTGCACGATGGCTGGCTGACCTGTGGCCAGCACGCGGCCCGTGATGCCCTCGCCCCAGGCGTAGCGCCCGCGCTGGGCCTCGGCCTGGGTAAGGCCGTACGCATGCTGGATGGAGGCGGTGCGCGCCTCGCCGGCTGTGGAGGAGGGGGCATCGTCCACCAGCACAATGCGCCCCCGGTTCAGGCCCAGCAACTCGCTCATCAAGTGCAGCATCTCGCGCAGCACCAAGCCAGGCGCCAGGCTGCGGCCGATAAGGCGCATTACCTCGCGCATCAGCAGCAGCTCCTGGGCGTGCCAGTCGGTGGGGCTGTGCGAGCGGGCCGTGCTGGAAGGGGAGGGCATGGGCGGTGGGGGCATGTCAGGGCGATTGCAAGTTCTGCGCCCGGGTGCATTAAAGTCGCCTGCGTCCAGCCATTTACCGACTTTTTCACCTTCTCGAAAGCCCCCACCATGACCACCCTCGGAACCCCTCTGTCCCCCCATGCCACCAAAGTCATGCTGCTGGGCTCGGGCGAGCTGGGTAAGGAGGTACTGATCGCGCTGCAGCGCCTGGGGGTGGAAACCATTGCCGTAGACCGCTACGACAACGCCCCCGGCCAGCAGGTGGCCCACCACGCGCGCACCATCACCATGAGCGACCCGGCCCAGCTCAAGGCGCTGATCGAAGCCGAACGGCCCCACCTGGTGGTGCCCGAGATCGAAGCCATCGCCACCCCCATGCTCGAACAGCTGGAAGCCGCGGGCACCGTGCGCGTGATCCCCACGGCCCGCGCAGCGCGCCTGACCATGGACCGCGAAGGCATCCGCGTGCTGGCGGCCGAGACGCTGGGGTTGCCCACCAGCCCCTACAAATTCTGCAATTCGCTGGAAGAGCTGCAGGTCGCGATCGATGCCGGTATCGGTTACCCCTGCATCGTCAAGCCCGTGATGAGCAGCTCCGGCAAAGGCCAGAGCAAGATCGACGGGCCTGATGACGTGAAGAAGGCCTGGGACTACGCCATGGCCGGTGGCCGCGTGAGCCATGGCCGCGTGATCGTCGAGGGCTTCATCGACTTTGACTATGAGATCACGCAGCTCACCGTGCGCGCCGTGGGAGTCGATGGCCAGATCGAAACCCACTTCTGCGACCCCATCGGGCACGTGCAGGTCAGCGGTGACTACGTGGAAAGCTGGCAGCCGCACCCCATGCACCCCGCTGCGCTCGAAAAGTCGCGCCAGATCGCCAAGGCAGTCACCGACAACCTGGGCGGCCAGGGATTGTTTGGCGTGGAGCTGTTCGTCAAGGGCCAGGACGTCTGGTTCAGCGAGGTGAGCCCCCGCCCGCACGACACCGGCCTGGTCACGCTGTGCACCCAGCACCAGAGCGAGTTTGAGCTGCACGCCCGCGCCATCCTGGGCCTGCCCGTGGACACCAGCCTGCGCAATCCCGGCGCCAGCGCCGTCATCTACGGCGGCGTGGAAGCCCAGGGCATCGTGTTCGATGGTGTGGAAGAAGCCCTGCGCGTGCCGGGCACCGATCTGCGCCTGTTCGGCAAGCCCGAGAGTTTTGTGAAGCGCCGTATGGGCGTGGCGCTGGCTCGGGCTCAGAATGTGGACACGGCGCGTGCGAACGCCAAGCTGGCGGCGAGCAAGGTCAGGCCCCGCGTGGCCTGATAGCCTGCGGCCGCAGTTGCGGCGGGCCGGTGCGACGACGGCGCTTCTGTGAAGGAGAACCCCTGTGAGCCTGAGTGCGCGGATCCTGTGGCTGGTGCTGGCAGCCTCTTTGTTGCCTGTGCCGGCCCTGGTGTGGCTGCTGCTGGAGTTCCGGGTGGCCACCACCGGACAGGCGCGCGACCGGCTGGTGGCCCGGGCAGGCATCATTGCCAGCGACCTGGACGACAAGATCGCGGGCACAGGGCAGCTCTTGTTTGGCCTGGGGCGCGTACCCCTGCTGGCAGCGGGCGACAAGGGCGCCTGCTCTGATTTCCTGGCAGATGTCCTCAAGGAACATCCTCAGTACACCGGCATCCTCACCATCCAGCCCGATGGCTCCCTGTTCTGTGATTCGCTGCGCAGTGGCCGTACCCTGGACCTCCGGGACCGCAGTTACTTTCAGCGTGCGCTGACGGCCTCCGGGCCGGTGCTGGAAGCGGTCATAGGCCGCCTGACGGGCAAAGGGGTGCTGCAGGTGGCCTACCCGGTGCGCGATGCGGGAGGCGCGTTGCGCTTCATCCTGCTGGCCTCGCTCGACATGCAGGACTACGGGCAGGCCACGGTGCATGCACAGCGCTATGAGCGCATGCATCTGCAGGTATGGAATGCCGACGGTTCGGTGGTCATGGACTTCCGGCGGCCGGAGGTGGCGCCGCTGACCCTGGGGGACGCCGAACGCACTTTCATGTTGCAAGCAGTCGAAGGGCATGCCGTGATGGAGGGGGCCGATGGCGTGCGTCGCGTCTGGGTGCGCGCCCAGTTGCCGCGCGCACAGGGCTCGGATCTGCGTCTGGCCCTGGCCGTGCCCGAGGACGACCTGCGTGGCCCGGTGGAGCGCCAGTTCCGGCGCGCACTGCTGGGGGTGCTGGCGCTGGCGGTCATCGTGTTCGTTGCGGCTTTTCTGTTGGTGGAATTTGCGGTGCGCCGCCATGCCATGCGCGCCATACGTGCCATTGGCCGCATGGATGCTGGCAACTACGCCGAACCCATTGGTACACCCTATCCACCGGGAGAGCTGGGGCAGGTGGCCCGGGCACTGGACCGGATGGCGGAGTCCCTGCTGCGCCAGCAGCAGTCCATCGCGCTGCACACGGAGACGCTGGAGCGCCAGGCGCGGCGAGACCCCCTGACCGATTTGGCCAACCGCTACAGCCTCACGGAGCGGCTGGACGCGGCGTTGGACCGGGCGCGGGAGCAGGGCCACTGCGTGGCCGTTCTGGCCATGGACCTGGACCGGTTCAAAGGAGTGAATGACAGCCTGGGACATGCCCGGGGCGATGCCTTGCTCAAGGAGGTGGCGGCCAGGTTGCAGGGTTGTGTGCGTCCTGGCGATGTGGTGGCCCGGCCGGGTGGGGATGAGTTTGTGGTGGTGCTGCCCGACCTGCCGGACCCGGCGGTGGTGGAGCCCATGGCGCGGCGCATTGTGCGGGCGCTGACCCTGCCTGTGGAGACCGGCACGTCCAGCTGGTTGCTGGGCACCAGCCTGGGCATTGCGGTCTTCCCGCAGGATGGGGACTCTGGCGACCTGTTGTTGCGCAATGCAGACGTGGCCATGTACGACGCCAAGGACCTGGGGGGGAATCGGCTGGCTTTCTTCAGCCCGCACATGACGGAGGTGTTGACGGAGCGCCTGCGGGTGGAGGCGGGCCTGCGCCATGCCATCGAGCACGACGGGCTGCGCCTGCACTATCAGCCCATCATGGATGCGCGGACGGGTCGGGTGTCGTCGGTGGAGGCGCTGGTGCGGTGGGCGGACCCGGAGCGTGGGCTGGTGTCTCCGCTGCAGTTCATCGGCATTGCGGAAGAAACGGGGCTGATCGTGCCCCTGGGCGAATGGGTGCTGAACAAGGCCTGCGCGCAGGCACGCCGGTGGCTGGATGCCGGGTGGGGGGAGATCCCGGTGGCGGTGAACCTCTCGGCCCGCCAGTTTCAGGAGCCCGAGCTGGACCAGGTGGTGGCCCGTGCCTTGCAGCGCACGGGGTGCCTGTCCCATTTGCTGCAACTGGAGATCACCGAAAGCTCGATCATGGAGCCAGTGGAGGAGGCCCTGCAGACCATGCAACGCCTCACCGCGCTGGGCGTGCAGCTGGCCATCGACGACTTCGGCACCGGCTATTCGTCACTGAGCCAGCTCAAGCGGTTTCCGGTGCGCAAGCTCAAGATCGACCGCTCTTTCGTCAACGACCTGGGGAGCAATGACCGGGGCGAAGCACTGGTGGACGCCATCGTGGCCCTGGCGCAAAAGTTGGGCCTGCGCACGGTGGCCGAGGGCGTGGAAACCGAGCACCAGGCACAGTGGCTGGCCCGGCTGGGCTGCGACGAACTGCAGGGTTACCTCTTTTCCCAGCCTTGCGCGCCACAAGACCTTGAAAACTGGTGGCAGGGCCGGATGGCGGGCCCTCCCGCCGGCCTCACTCCCGGATCTGCCGCCCCGTGAGCTTGAGGAACAGGTCTTCCAGATTGGCCGGCCGGTGTAGCGTGCGCAGGTGGCCATGCTGCCCCAGCGCCTGCAGCAGCGGCTGGGCGTTCTGGGTGTAGAAAAACACCGTCTCGCCGCTGATCTCCACGCGCGCGGCCAGGGTACGCAGCGCGGCGTCTTCGGCCATCTGGACGGCCCCCACGCCGAACACCTCCACCACATCCGGCTCCAGGTGCTGGGCGATCAGTTCGCGCGGGCGGCCTTCCGCAATCTTGCGGCCGTGGTCCAGCACCAGCAGGCGCGAGCACAGGCGCTCGGCCTCGTCCATGAAGTGGGTGGTCAGCAGGATCGACTTGCCTTGCTGCAGCAGCAGTTGCAGGCGCTCCCACATCAGGTGGCGGGCTTGCGGGTCCAGGCCGGTGGTGGGCTCGTCCAGCAGCAGCAGGCGCGGGTTGTTGACCAGGGCGCGCGCCAGCGACAGGCGCCGCTTCATGCCGCCCGATAGCTCGCCCGGCTTGGCATCGGCCTTGTGGGTGAGGGCTGCGAACTCCAGCAACTGGGGTACACGCTCGTCCATCACAGCGCCTTTGAGGCCAAAGTAGCGGCCGAATACGCGCAGGTTCTCGGCGCAGGTGAAGTCCGGGTCGAGGGTGTCGAACTGCGTGACCACACCCAGCTGCGCCTTGATGGCCAGCGCATCGCGTGGCATGTGCAGCGGTGCGGTGCCGGGCTTGGAGGTGAAATGCACTTCGCCGCCATCCGGTGACGCCAGGCCCAGGCACATGCGAATGGTGGTGGTCTTTCCAGCACCGTTGGGGCCGATGACGCCCAGGCATTCGCCGGGAGCAATCGCGAAGGACACGTCGTCCACCACCGTGGTCTCGCCATAACGTTTGCGCAGGTGCAGAGCTTCAAAAAGTGCGGTCATGGGGCGATTGTGTGCGACGTGGGCATACCCGGTGTTGCGCGCAGTCGTTGTAGCAAAAATCAACACTTAGCGCAGGTGGATAGTGCACTGATTGCTATCAAAAGAGGATCAATTGGCTCAGTCCGCTGCGATCAGCCGCCCACGGCCCGCCGTCTTGGCTGCATAGAGGGCGCCGTCGGCACGGGCCATCAGTTCCGCCAGGGCGGCCTCGCCGGGCTGCAGGACGGCCATCCCGGCGCTGTAGTCCAGCGCAAAGCCCAGCTCGGCCACACTGGCTGCATGCAGGCGCCTGCGCAGTCGCCGGTCCAGGGCCAGTCCGGCGGGCTCGCTGTTGTGCAACAGCAGCACACCAAACTCCTCGCCACCCAGGCGGCCAACCAGGTCGCCGCTGCGGCAGGTGTCGCCCAGCAGACGGGCAAAGAGTTGCAGGGCGCGGTCACCAGCCTCGTGGCCATGGGTGTCGTTGACCTGCTTGAAGTGGTCCAGGTCCAGCATCATTGCCGTCATGGGCAACTGGTGGCGTGCGGCGTGGGCCAGCAGGCTGCTGCCTTGGGTGGTGAAGCCGCGCCGGTTGAGCACGCCGGTGAGGCCGTCGGTCATCGCCAGCGTGCGCAGCTTGTGTTCAGCCTCCGACCGCCAGGCCACCAGCAGGGCGACCGTGCCCAGCACCAGGCTCACATTGGTGGCCACAGCAGCTGCCAGGTTGACGGGATGGGGCGTGCGAAAGCTGGGGTACTGGTCGGTGAAGGCGCCCAGCATGCCCCGCGCCAACGTGAACGCGGCCGACGTCAGCAGGCAGCCCAACAGCAGGCTGCGCCAGCGCAGGTTGGCCTCGACCACAGGCGCCAGGGTGGCGCGCGCAACGATGCACAGGATGGTGGCCAATACAAAGTTGGCCCAGCCCACGCGCCAGGCGTAGTGACCAAAGCCCAGGGTGTAGCCCAGCGGGGCGGCTATCACCAGCACCAGCAGCAGGCGGCGCAAGGGACGGGGGCCCAGCCATTCTTCGAGCGCCCGGTACAGCATCCACTGTGCGGCCGCGTTGCAGGCAATCGACACGGTGGAAAGGGCCTGGTCCCACAGGGTGGATGAGGCAATGATGGCCGCCCAGGCCACGGCCTGCAGCAGCATGCTGGCCTGCACATGGCGGGCCGCGCGGCTCACGTCCCGGCCCATGATCAGCGGCAGCGCGGCCGAGATCATGAACAGGTTGGCCGCCATGACCGTCATCAGCGTGAGGAAATCCAGTGGCATACGCAGCGGCCCCGGGGCCTGTGTTTACTGAAAAGCGACCTCGGCAAAGCTGCGCAGCTTGCGGCTGTGCAGGCGGTCCACGCCGCCGTTGCGCAGGATCTCGATGGCGCGCATGCCGATGCGCAGGTGCTGGTCCACCCGCTCGCGGTAGAAGTGGTTGGCCATGCCGGGCAGCTTGATTTCGCCGTGCAGGGGCTTGTCGCTCACGCACAGCAGGGTGCCGTAGGGCACGCGAAAGCGAAAGCCATTGGCGGCGATGGTGGCGCTTTCCATGTCCAGCGCCACTGCGCGGCTCTGGCTGAAACGGCGCTGGGGCGTGTTGTCGGGCAGCAGCTCCCAGTTGCGGTTGTCGGTGCTGGCCACGGTGCCGGTGCGCATCACGCGCTTCAGGTCGGCGCCGCTGATCTGCGTGACATCGGCCACGGCCTGCTGCAGCGCGAGCTGGATCTCGGCCAGCGCCGGGATGGGCACCCACAGCGGCAGGTCTTCGTCCAGCACATGGTCCTCACGCACATAGGCGTGGGCCAGCACGTAGTCGCCCAGCTGCTGGCTGTTGCGCAGGCCCGCGCAGTGGCCCAGCATCATCCAGGCGTGGGGGCGCAACACGGCGATGTGGTCGGTGATGGTCTTGGCGTTGGCGGGGCCCACGCCGATGTTGACCATGGTGATGCCGCTGCTGTCTGCGCGCACGAGGTGGTAGCCGGGCATTTGCGGCAAGCGCGGCGGAGCTACGCCCAGTTCGTCGCCGGGCTGGGCACCCAATCCCACGCGGCGGGTTACCACGTTGCCCGGCTCGATGAAGGCGATGTATTCACTGTCGGGCTTGGCCATCTCGGCGTGGCCCAGGCGCACAAATTCGTCGATGTAGAACTGGTAATTTGTGAACAGCACGAAGTTCTGGAACCACTCGGGCGCCGTTCCCGTGTAGTGGCGCAGGCGGTGCAGCGAGTAGTCCACGCGCGGCGCGGTGAACAGCGATAGCGGCTGCGCCTCGCCCGGGCGGGCCTGCCAGGTGCCGTTGGCGATGCCGTCGTCCATGGCAGCCAGGTCGGGCAGGTCGAACACGTCGCGCATCAGCATGCGGCGCTCGGGCGTCAGCGTGCCCTCGATGTGGTCGTGCTCGGCAAACGAAAAATGGATCGGAATGGGGTGGGCGCTGGTGCCCACTTCCAGCTCCACGTTGTGGCTGGCGCGCAGCAGGCGAAACTGCTCGGCGTAGTAGTGAGCGAACAGGTCGGGCCGGGTGAGGGTGGTTTCGTAGCGCCCAGGGCCTTCCACAAAACCATAGGCCAGCTTGGTGTCGGCCCGCGCCACGGTGGTGGTGTGCACCCGTACAAAGGGGTAGAACGCGCGCACGGCGCCTTCGGGCGTTTCGCCCGCCACAAAACGCTGCATGGCGTCGCGCAGGTGGCCAATCTGTTGCTGGTAAATGCGCTGCACCTGGGCCAGTGCGTCGGCCGGGTCGGTGTGGCGGGTGGGGGCGATGAAGTCGGGGATGAGGGGCATGCCCCTATTGTCCACAAGCCGGGAACGTGTCTGTGTGACGGCACCGGGAAGGGATCGGAAACAGGTTCTTAAACCGGCAAATCGCGCATCCAGCGCTGGAGCGCCACGGCATCCAGCGGCACCGACACCACATGCCCCTGGATCAGGTCACACCCCAGGCCCTTGAGCAATTGCACCTGCGCTGGGGTTTCCACCCCTTCGGCCACGGTTTTGAGCTGCAGGCTGCGGGCCATCTGAATGACGGCCGTGACGATGGCCACGTCGTCGGGGTTGCCGGGCGTGTCCACCACAAAAGACCGGTCGATCTTGAGGCTGTCGATGGGGTAGCGCTTGAGGTAGGCCAGCGACGAATACCCCGTGCCAAAGTCGTCGATCGAGATGCCCACGCCCAGCGCTTTGAGGGCATTGAGGGTGTCCAGCACCTGGCCGGTCTGGTGCATGAGCACGGATTCGGTCAGCTCGATCCCCAGGTACTGCGGCGCCAGGCCGGTATCGCGCAGCGCCGCGGCGATTTCGCCAGCGACATCGCGCTGGCGAAATTCGAGGGCCGACAGGTTCACCGCCACGGGCACCAGGGCCAGGCCCTCGTCCTGCCATTCCTTGAGCTGGCGGCAGGCCTCGCGCATCACCCAGCGGCCGATGGGGGTGATGAGGCCGCGCGATTCCGAAAAGGTGATGAACTCGTCCGGCCCCACCAGGCCGCGCTGCGGGTGGCGCCAGCGCACCAGAGCCTCCAGCCCCTGCAGGGAGCCGTCTTGCAGGCTGATCTGGGGCTGGTAGTGCAGCACAAAGGCGTTGTCCACAATGGCCTCGCGCAGAAGGCGCTCGTGCTGCAGCACATCGATGGCGCTGGCTTCCATGCTCGGGGTGTAGAACTGGCGGTTGCCGCGGCCGCTTTCCTTGGCGTGGTGCATGGCTGCATCGGCGCAGCGCAGCAGTGCATCGCCGGTGGTGGCGTGTTCGGGGAACAGGCTGATACCGATGGAGGGGGACACCGTCAGCGGCACCTGGCCCAGGGTGAACACGCCGTGCATGGACGCCAGCAGCTTGTCGGCCACCCGGGCGGCATCGTCGGGGCCCTGCACATCGGTCAGCACCACCACAAACTCATCGCCGCCCAGCCGCGCCACCACGTCAGCGTCGCGCACGCCCTGGCGCAGGCGTTCGGCCACGTTGCACAGCAGCTGGTCGCCTGCATGGTGGCCCAGCGAGTCGTTCACCGTCTTGAAATGGTCCAGGTTCACAAAAAGCACGGCCGCACGGCCGTGGCGCCTGCGGGCCAGCGACAGCACCTGCGACAGCTGTTCCATCAGGAAGTGGCGGTTGGGCAGCTGCGTGAGCGTGTCGTGCAGCGCAATGAAGGCCTCGCGCTCCTGGGCCTGCTTGCGGGCCGTGATGTCACGCACCACCACGATGCGGTAGTCGGCATGGTGCAGTGGCATGGTCTTGCCCACTACCTCCACGGGAATGACATGACCGTCCTTGTGGCGGATGGTCACTTCGTAGGGGTCTTCGCGCCCGGTGCGCGTGTAGTCCAGCGCCACGGCCCTCCATTCCGGACTGATGAAGTGGAAGATGGAAAACCCCACCACCTCCTGCAGCGCATAGCCCGTCAGGCGGGTGAGTGCCTCATTGCCGTCGGTGATGATGCCGTCGCGGTGGAACACGATGGCCTCGTCCGTGGCCTCGGTGAACTTGCGCATGCGCTCTTCGCTCTGGCGCACTTGGCGCTCCGCGCGCCAGCGCTCAGTGATGTCGGTGATCAGAACGAACGAGCCCAGCTGCTGCGCGCTGGCGTCAAAGTGCGGGATCAGGTTGACCTCGATCATGCGGGCCTCGCCATTGGGCAAGGTCTGCTCACGTGTGTACTTCACATGTTCGCCGCATGCGGACCGTTCCACATGCGGCTGGATGGCCAGCCAGGCCTTGTCGCCGATGGCCTCCTGCACCGTGAGGCCCAGGATGGACTCGGTCGTGTGGCCGTTGTAGGCGGCATAGCCTTGGTTGGCGAACTGGCAGCACAGGCCGGGCAGGTTGTAGTAGGCCATCAGCGCGGGCACGGAGTCTGCAATCAGCCGCAGCAAAGCATCGCTGGAGCCTCGGGGGCCAGGGGTGGGGGCTGCGTTGGTGAGGTCTTGCATGGGCAGGCGCTGATGGGTTTTGTTATAGCCGATAGACCTGACAGCAAGGCTTGGGGCAACTCCCCATGCAAGTTTGCTGCGCGGGTGGGTGGGTTGCGGTGGGTCTTTCTGTCACCATGGGGCATTGCCAGAAGAACAAAAGACAGGAAAGGTGCGGGAGTTCCATGCAGGAGTTCGGAGGTTTTTCCTCAGCGCTGGCCGTGCTGGCGAGCGCAGCGGGGTGCGGTTTGCTGATGGGTATTGAGCGCGAGCGTCGCAAAGGGGCGGGGCCCGACCGGGCGCTGGCCGGGGTGCGGTCGTTCACCCTGGCTTCCCTGGGGGGCGCGGCAGCTGCGCTCACGGCGGTTCCTGTGCTGGTGGTGGTGGGGGCCGTGTTGGTAGCGGCCCTCACGGTGGTGGCCTATGCGCGCGACCGCTCTGGCGACCCTGGCGTCACCACCGAGATCGCCTTGTTTCTGGCCTATCTGATCGGGGTGACCTGCGCGCGCGACCAGTTGCTGGCCGCCGCCCTGGCGGTGGTGGTGACGGGGCTGCTGGCGTTGCGGGACGTGTTGCACCAGTTTTCCAACCAGTGGCTGCAGCCCGGCGAGGTGCGCAGCGGGCTCATTCTGGCCGCCTTGGCTTTGCTGGTGTATCCGCTGGCCCCCAACACCCCCCTGTGGCAAGACGTGCTGAACCCGCAGGTGGTGGTGCGCCTGGTCATCGTGCTGCTGGTGATCCAGTCGCTGGCGCACTTGGCCAAGCGACTGATGCAGGCGCGCCATGCCGTGGCGCTGTCGGCGCTGGCCTCCGGGTTTGTGTCGAGCACCGCCACCATCGGCAGCCTGGGTATGGAGGTGCGAGCGGGCCGGGCCACGGCGCACACCAACGCAGGCGCTGCGGTGCTGTCGTGTGTGGCCACCATGGCCCAGATCGTGGTGGTGGCCGCCACCGTGCAGCCGCAGTGGCTGGCTCGGCTGTGGCTGCCCGCGCTGGCGGGCGGGTGTGTGGCGGCCGCCGTGGGATGGTGGGGCGGGCGCGGCGCGGCGCACCTGTCTGCGAAGGCTATGGACGCCGGTGCGGAGGTGGCGGTTGCTGTACCCCCTGACACCCCTATGTTCAAGCTGCGCGATGCCTTGCTGATTGCGGCTCTGCTCACTGGCATTCAGGCCGGTGTGCAGGGGCTCACGGCGTGGCAAGGCGACGCGGGCATGCTGGCAGGCGCGCTGCTGGCGGCCTTGGCCGACGTGCATGCCGCCACGGCGGCCGTGCTGGTGCGCGGCGGCCCGCACAGCGCGGCCGCACCCGCCATCGCGCAGGCCCTGATGGCCGCGCTGCTGGTGCATGCAGGCAGCAAGTGCGCGGTGGCCCTGGCCAGTGGTGGCTGGCGCTACGCGCTGGCTGTGGCACCGGGCGTGCTGGCGCACACCCTGGCTTTTGTGGGGGTGTTGGCCCTGCAGGCATAGCGGCTGGTGAAGGCGGGGCCGGATAATCGACCCATGACCTCCAAAGAAAACCAAGCCCGCGCTGATTTCAGCGCGCTGGCCCTGAGCCCCGCCACGCTGGCCAACCTGCAGCAGCTGGGCTACACCACCATGACCCCCATCCAGGCGGCCAGCCTGCCGCCCGCGTTGCTGGGCAAGGACCTGATCGCCCAGGCCAGCACCGGCAGCGGCAAGACCGCCGCGTTTGCCCTGGCCCTGCTGGCCAACCTCAACCCCCGCCGTTTTGCGGTGCAGGCGCTGGTGCTGTGCCCCACGCGCGAGCTGGCCGACCAGGTGACCACCGAGATCCGCCGCCTGGCGCGGGCCGAAGAAAACATCAAGGTCGTGACCCTGTGTGGCGGCGTGCCGCTGCGCGCACAGACGCTGAGCCTGGAGCATGGCGCGCACATCGTGGTGGGCACGCCCGGCCGCGTGATGGACCACCTGGAGCGCCAGCACCTGTCGCTGGAGGCGCTCAACACCCTGGTGCTCGATGAGGCCGACCGCATGCTCGACATGGGCTTCTTCGACGACATCGTCGTGGTGGCCAAGCAGTGCCCCAAGGAGCGCCAGACGCTGCTGTTTTCGGCAACGTACCCCGAGGGCATCGCCAAGCTCAGCGCCCAGTTCATGAAGTCGCCCGAGCAGATCACGGTGCAGGCCCAGCATGCCGAAGGCAAGATCGAGCAGCGCTGGTACGAGGTGAAAAACAGCGAGCGCCTGCACACGGTGTCGCAGCTGCTCAACCACTTCCGCCCAGAATCGTCCATCGCCTTTTGCAACACCAAGCAGCAGTGCCGCGACCTGGTGGGGGTGCTGCAGGCCCAGGGCTTCAGCGCGCTGGCGTTGTTTGGCGAGCTGGAACAACGTGAGCGTGATCAGGTGCTGGTGCAGTTTGCCAACCGCAGTTGCTCGGTGCTGGTGGCCACCGACGTGGCCGCGCGGGGCCTTGACATTGCCAACCTGGCCGCCGTGATCAACGTGGATGTGACGCCCGATCCCGAGGTGCACATCCACCGCATTGGCCGCACCGGCCGGGGCGATGCCGACGGCCTGGCGCTGAACCTGGCCAGCCTGGACGAGATGGGCTATGTGGGCAAGATCGAGCAACTGCAGGGCCGCGAGTCGCGCTGGTTCCCGGTGGCGGACCTCACGCCCACAGGCAGCGGCCCGCTGGTGCCGCCCATGGTCACCATCCAGATCATCGGTGGCCGCAAGGAAAAGATCCGTGCGGGCGACGTACTGGGCGCGCTCACGGGCGAGATGGGCTACACCCGCGAGCAGATCGGCAAGATCAATGTGAACGACTTCTCGACCTACGTGGCGGTGGACCGCGCCATTGGCGCGCAGGCCGCGCAGCGCCTGAACCAGGGCCGCGTGAAGGGCAAGACCGTGAAGGCGCGGCTCGTCACGGACTGAGAGGCTGAGAGTCTTTTATCTATGCCCGCCTGCACGCGAAAACGCCTCGGATCTAGGCGCAAAGCACAGCCATAGCTCGGGCTATGGCGAGCATTTGCAACGACGAGCCGGGGCGTTTTCGCGTGCTTTTCGGGCTCGGCTAAAAAACTCTCAGATCTGAGGCGCTCACGTGGGGCCAGCGCCGCTGCGCGGAGGCTGGCTGCGCTGGTGGCAGGTGAAAGTTTGGGTGAAAAATGCCGCCAGCGCTTGATGGGTGTCATTTGTTGCTATCTACTTGATAGCGATCAGGTTCTGCCCGGCGGCGGATCATTTCCGCAGCTGTTTTTTTCACGCCGCCTGTGGCATCTACGCATTGCATCATGACCTATAGAGGACTATAGTTCTTGGCATGACCACATCCCACAAAGTTGTTGCCTTTGACAGTGCCCCGGGACTGAGCCGCTACGCCGCCCTGGCCGCCGCCCTGCGTGCCCGCGTGGTGGCCGGGGAGTGGCCACCCGGCTCGGCCCTGCCGGCAGAAAGCCTGCTGGCCACCGAGCACCAGGTGGCGCTGGGCACCATGCGCCGTGCGCTGGAACTCCTGGTGGCGCAAGGCCTGGTAGAACGCATACACGGCCGGGGCACCTTTGTGCGCCAAGGGATTGCCGGTGCGTCGATGCTGCGCTTTTTTAGGTTTGACAGCGGCAGTGGCGAAATGCCACGCTCGCGCATCCTGTCACGCCAGCGCGTGGCGGCCCCGGCCGCCGTGGCCCGCAGGCTGGGCTTGGCCACGGGCGAGATGGTGCTGCGGCTGCAGCGTTTGCGCCTGCTGGCCGACCAGCCCTGTCTGCTGGAAGAGCTGTGGTTGCCGCTGGATGTGTTTGCTCCCCTGGCCGAAGGCAGCACCGCCGAATGGGACGACCTGCTGTACCCCATGTTCGCGCGGCGCTGCGGCGTGCATGTGCACCGTGCCGTGGACGACATTGGCTTTGCCGTGCTGACGGCCGCTCAGGCCATCCCCCTGGGGCTGGCCGCAGGCCATCCGGGCGTGGTGGTGCAACGGGCCGCCTACGACCTGGGCGGGCGCTGCGTCGAATGGCGCACCACGCGCGGCGATGCCCAT
This sequence comes from Acidovorax sp. SRI_002, assembly GCF_057586455.1. NCBI lineage: Bacteria > Pseudomonadati > Pseudomonadota > Betaproteobacteria > Burkholderiales > Comamonadaceae > Acidovorax > Acidovorax sp. SRI_002. The sequence goes on from NZ_JBYCZW010000006.1 coordinate 222,887, forward strand.
GCCTTTCACTACACCGTGACCATTACATGAACGACAACCGTGGGGGTGTCCGTGGCCTGGCAAGCCAGTTCCACACCCCCTGCTGGACTTGGGGCGCCAGCTTCCTGCGTGTCCCCCTGAACGCCTGAAAACTCAACCAAGGAGACCTGTATGCACCATCTGTCCGATCCTCTGAACCCCCCTGGTTTGTCGCGCCGCGCGGCCCTGGCTGCCGTGGGCGCCACCTTGGCCGCCCCCTGGGTGCACACCCGCGCCGCGGGCGTGGGCGGCGGACGCACCGTGACCCTGGTTGTCTCTTACCCGGCAGGCGGCGGTGCCGACCTGATGGCCCGCATCATCGCGCCCCGCATGGCCGAGGCGCTGGGGCAAGGCGTTGTGGTGGACAACAAGCCCGGCGCCAGCGGCCAGCTGGCCGCATCGGCGGTGGCCCGCGCCACGCCGGATGGCACCACACTGCTGCTCGATGCATCGTCGTTCGCTGTCAATCCATCGCTCTACCCCAAGCTGCCCTACGACAGCAACACGGCCTTTGTGCCACTGGCCGTGTTGGCGACCTTTCCGAACGTGCTGGTGTGCCACCCGGGCTTCGGTGTCAATTCCGTCAAGGAAGTCATCGCGCGCGCCAAGGCCAAGCCCGAGGACGTGGCCTATGCGTCGTCCGGCAATGGTTCGGCCCAGCATCTGGCGGGGGCGTTGTTTGAAGAGCGCACAGGCGTGCGGCTGTCCCACATTCCCTATCGTGGGGGCGGCCCTGCCATGAACGACGTGATGGGAGGCCAGGTGCCGCTGTTTTTTGCCAATGTGGCCTCGTCCCTGGGCCACATTCAGGCGGGCAAGCTGCGGCCGCTGGCAGTGACCAGCGCCGTGCGCGCCCGTTCGCTGCCCGATGTGCCCACCATGGCGCAGGCCGGCGTGGCCGACTACGAAGTGCTGGAGTGGAACCCCGTGCTGGCTCCGGCGGGCATTGCGCCCGAGGTGCGCACGCAGCTGGTCAACGCCATCCGCAAGGCGCTGGCAGACCCTGAGGTGCTGGGCCGCATCCGCGCGCTGGGCGGTGATGCCTTTCCCGATGCCACCCAGGCCAGTGCGGGCAAGTTCATCCAGGCCCAGCAAGTGCAGTGGGGCAAGGTCATCCGTGAGCGCAAGATCGTGGTGGGCTGACCCATGGGTGCGCTGGCCACATCCACACCGTTGCGGGAAGCCCTGGAGGGATGGGACACGCACGTCCATGTGTTTGATGCCGCAGCCCCGGTCCAGGCCGGGCACTACCAGCCTGCGCACCAGCCTCTCGAACGCATTGAGGCAGAAGCCGCGAAGCTGGGCGTGGGCCACCTCGTGTTGGTGCAGCCCAGTGTGTATGGCACCGACAACCGGCTGGTGCTCGACGCCCTGGCGCGCGAACCGGGTCGGCACCGCGCGGTGGTGGTGGTGGATACCGACATTGCCGACAGCGAACTGCACTCCATGCACGCACTGGGCGTGCGCGGCGTGCGTTTCAATCTGGTGTCCCCCGTGGGCAACGGGGCGCAGGCCATGCAGGCGCTGGCGCCCCGCCTGAAGGCGCTGGGCTGGCATGTGCAGTGGTATGCAGCACCCGCCCAACTGGCGCAGATTGCCCAGCTGCATCTGCAAACGGGGTTGCCTTGTGTGCTGGACCATCTGGCGGGAATGCACGCCGCCTTGGCGCAGGACGATGCGGCCTGGCAGGCGCTGGCAAGGCTGGCCGACCTGGGGGCATGGGTCAAGCTGTCGGGCTGGTACCGCCTGCAGGCCGGGGCCCCCTACGCCGAACTGCACGGCGCGATCCGCCGCGTGGCAGGGCTGATGGGTGAGCGGCTGGTGTGGGGTTCGGACTGGCCCCATACGGCGTTTGCTCCGGACGCCATGCCCGCCTACGCGGGTGTGTGGGAGCCGGTGGTGGATGCCCTGGGCGCGGCGCGCGCCGACAAGGTGCGCATGGCGGGCGCCGAGCTGTACCGCTGAAGCGAAGTGCGTATGGGGGCATTGGCATGGGTGCTTCCCGCACCCGCCGTGTCTTTACCTGGCGCCTGCCGTTTCCAGCATCCGCACCATTTCGCTGAAGCCCCGTTGGCGCGCCAGTTGCAGCGGCGTGTTGCCCTGCCGGTCGGTCAGCGTTTGGCTCGCTCCCGTCCGCAGCAGGGCGTTCAGGGTCGCTTGGTGGCGCGGGCCGCCGTTGCCCAGCACGATGGACTCGATGAGCGCCGTCCAGTGCAGGTTGTTCACATGGTCCAGCGGCGCGCCAGCGGCGATCAGCTGGCGCACCACGCCGTCGTGCCCCAGGTGGGCAGCGGCGATGAGCGCCGTGCCTTCGTAGCGGCTGGTCACCTGTTTGGCGCTGGCGCCCAGTTGCAGCAGCACGCGCAGCGTGGCCTCGTCGTCGGCCACGGCGGCAATGGTCACGGCGTCGTAACGGTCGTTTTCCAGCAGATCCAGGCCAGCGCCCGCTTTGGCAAGGGCGCGGATCGCTTCGGCCTGCCGGGCGTAGGTGGCCACATGCAGCGGTGTGCGACCGTAAGCGTCGCGGGCGTTCAGGTCACCCTTTGCGGCAATCAGCTTGTTCAACGTCGGCATGTCGCCCCGCGCCGCAGCGGCATGCAGGCCCTGGTAGGCCGCTGTTTCGGCCGCCGTGGGAGGCACCTGGGCCTGGGCCGTGGTGGCACAGGCCAGTGCAGCGGCCAGTGTGAATACAAGGTTCCAGTGCTTCACGGGTGTCTCCGATGGCGTGCGTTGCAGGTGTGGGCGGGGGGTTACTTCAGCAGATCCTGCACCTTGGCGATGCCGGCCACGGCGCATTGCTCGTCCAGGTGGCCGCCAGGCGCGCCGCCCACGCCCACGGCGCCGATGACTTCGTTACCCACCTTCACCGGCACGCCGCCGCCCAGCAGCAGGTAGCCAGGGATGTTCACCAGGTTGGCAGCAGCGGGGTTTTTCTGCGCGCCTTCCATCATGGCCAGCGTGGTGTTCTTGGCCGATGCCGAGGTGTAGGCCTTCAGGCGGCTGGCTTCCAGCGTGTGGGGGCCTGCGTTGTCGGCGCGGTGCACGGCGCGCACGGTGCCTGCGCGGTCCACCACGGTGGCGGTCACGTTGTAGCCGTTGGCGCTGCAGGTGGCGACGGTTTGCGCGGCGATCTGCGTGGCCAGGTCCAGCGAGATGTTCTTTTCGGTGCGCACGCCTTCGGCGCTGGCGGCGGTGGCGATCAGGGACAGGGTGAGGGCGGCGATGGTGGCGAGGCGGTTTTGCATGGTGTTCTCCGGTGTTTTTGACGTCGGTGCCACCCGTTGTGGCGCCGTGGGAGAACTGTAGAAAACGCTGCGGTTTTCAGCCATTCGGGCGGCTACGCGCGGGCCTCCGTAAAACTACGGAAGGCCTTGGCAAAGCTGCTCAGGATGCTGCATCCACCAGCGCCGCATACCGCCGTATCAGCTGCGCCAGCGACTCCGCCCCCAGCTTGCCAAACAGGTTGGCGCGGTGCGTTTCCACCGTGCGGGGCGACAGTGCCAGCGCGCGCCCGATCTCCTTGTTGGTCAGGCCCTCCACGATCAAGCCCAGCACCTCGCGCTCGCGGGCCGACAGTTGTGCGAAGCGCTCGCGCGCCTGCTGGTCGGCCTGGTGGCGCTCGCGGGATCGCACATGCTGGCGCACGGCGTTCTGCAGGGCTTCGATCAGCACTTCGTCGTCCACGGGCTTTTCGAGAAACTCCGCCGCCCCGGCCTTGAACGCGCGGCGGCACATCTCCACCGTGCCGTGGCCGGTCAGCAGGATCATGGGCTGGTCCACGCCCTGCGAGAGCAGCTGCTCCAGCACCGTGAGGCCGCTGATGCCGGGCATGCGCACATCGAGCACGATGGCGCCGATGCTGGCGCGGTCAAACCCTGCCATGAAGGACTGCGGGTCGGCCCAGGCCTGTACGCGCAGGCCCACGGTGCTGATGAGCAGGGAGAGGCTGTCGCGCACGGCGGCATCGTCGTCCACCAGGTGGATCAGGGGCGAGAGGGATGGCGCGCTATCGGTCATGGGCGGGCGGTGCAGTGGGCAGGGTCAGCACAAACTCCGCGCCCCGTGGGTCTTGGGCTGGCGCAGCGGCCTCAGGCGCCAGGGCCAGCTGCGCGCCCATGGCCTGCGCCAGGCTGTCGCACAGTGTCAGGCCCAGTCCCAGCCCGCCCGTGCGTGTGGTGTAGAACGGCTCGAACAGGCGCTGGCGGGCCTCGGGTGGTATGCCCGGGCCGTGGTCGCGCACCGACAGGGCCACGTGCCCGGTATCGGTGCGCGCCATGGCAATGTGCAGCTGGCGTTCGGTGGCTGGCACCTGTTCCAGCGCCTGCAATGCATTCATCAGCAGGTTGTGGATGATCTGCTGCAGGGCCACAGGCTCGGCCAGCACGGTGGGCAGGTCGGGGGCGGTGGTCACGCTGGGCACCACACCCCGCTGGGCCAGCTCGGGCTCCAGCAGGTGCAGCGCGTCGTGCACGGCCGTGGGCAGCGCCAGCGGCTGGGCCTGGCCTGCCAGGTCGGGGCGCTCCACCAGGCGGCGCAGGCGACCCACCACGGTGGAGGCGCGGCGTGCCTGCTCCACCGCACGGGCCATGGCCGTCTGGGCGGTGTCGAGGTCGGGCGGTTCATCGGCCAGCAGGCGCTGGGCGGCCTGGGTGCTCGACAGCAGGGCCGTCAGCGGCTGGTTCAACTCGTGCGCCATGCCGGCGGCCAGCTCGCCCAGTGTGTTCAGGCGTGCCACCTGGCCCAGGCGCAGCAGTTCTTCGGCCCGCTGGCGGGCCACGCGCTGGCGCCACAGTGCGTGGCCTGCAGCCCAGAGCGCAGCGGTCAGCACGCACCAGCCCAGCATGCCCCACCACGGCAGCTCGTGCAGGCCCACGCTGCGGCGGGCCACCACGTCCAGCGGCTGGCTTTGTGCCGCCAACAGCTTGTGAAACTCGTAGGTGCGGCTCCAGGCACCCACCTCGGATCGGCCCGGCTGTACGACGAAAGCCTCGCCATCGCGCTCCAGCGTCACACGCACGGGGCTGGTGGACCTGTCCATGGGCCACTCGTCCATGGGAATGGTGCTGCGCAGGTCGATGTGCAGTGCGTAGCTGGCGGGCGTGCCTGCCAGCACGAGGTGATAGCGGCCTGCGGGCAGGTTCAGCCCTGCCATGGCCGCATGGCCGGTGCGGCGTGAGGAGGCTTCAGCGGCCGCCAGTTCTGCCTGCAGTGCGGGGGGCCAATCACTCTGCGCTGTGCGCTGCAGCACCGCCAGAATTTGCGGGTAGACCGAAGGCAGGCGGGGCAGGGGGGATGCGGCGTCGGTGCCGTTGCTCGCTGCGGCGGTGGGCTGCAGCAACGCCAGCGTCGCCATGATGGCATCGTGCTGCACCACACGCTGGCTCAGTAGCCGGTGCACGATGCGCGCGTCGGTCTCGAACGCTGCGTGCAGCTGCTGCAAACGCGCGACGGCCAGCCAGCTGGCGCCTGCGCATGCGACCACGGCCCAGAGCAGCAGGCTGGGGAGATGCAGGGTGCGGTACGAGGGAAGGTGGCGGCGCCATGCCGGGGTCATGCGCGGATTCTGGCATGGGGGCTTGCGCGGGACGCGCTTCGCCGAAGGTAGCGCTGTCTGAGCAAACGGCGTAAAGCGGGTCTTAAGGCCGCTCTGGTGTAATTCCGGCTCGGTTCTTCAGCGCTGCTCCTCCAATACCTCCATCCATGTCCAACCCTGCTCCAAAGCCTCACCAATGGCTCACACCCCGCAACCTGCTGTGGGCGTCTATTGCGGTGGCGGGGGTCACCATTGCTCTCAAGACGCTGGCCTGGGTGGTCACCGGCTCGGTGGGCCTGCTGTCGGATGCGATGGAGTCGTTTGTCAACCTGGCCAGCGCCATGTTTGCGCTGGCCATGGTGACCGTGGCGGCGCGGCCTGCGGATGACGACCACCCCTACGGCCACCACAAGGCTGAGTATTTTTCGTCAGGGTTCGAAGGCATCCTCATCGTGGGGGTGTCGGCGGGCATCCTATGGGCGGCCGGGCACCGGCTGATGGACCCGCAGCCCATCGAACAGCTGGGCTGGGGCCTGGGGCTGTCGGTGCTCAGTTCGGCGCTCAATGGCTTTCTCGCGTGGCTCATGTTCCGCTCGGCCCGCGAGTACCGCTCCATCGCGCTGGAGGCCGATGCGCGCCATCTCGTCACCGACGTGTGGACCTCGGCCGGTGTGCTGGTGGGCATTGCGGGCGCGGCCCTCACGGGCTGGCTGTGGCTGGATGCGCTGGCGGCGATTGCAGTGGCGCTGAATATCCTGAAAGAGGGCGTGGAACTGGTGTGGCGATCCTCCCAGGGCCTGATGGATTCAGCGGTAGAGCCCGAGGTGCAGGCCACCATCGACGCCACGTTGCAGCAGTTTGTGCAATCGCAGGCGCCCGGTGCCGTGCGGTTTGACCATGTCTCCACCCGCCGTGCGGGCCAGCGCCAGTTTGTGGACATGCACCTGCACATGCCCGCCGACTGGACCCTGCGCCACGCCGCCGAGCTGCGCGGCCAGGTCGAGCGTGCGCTGATGACCGCCGTACCCGGCCTGCGCGCCACCATCGAGCTGCTGCCCACCGATGTGGAAGCGCATTTCGACGACCCCCGTGACGATTTGAAGGATGCCGTGAAGTGATCAGCGTATTGCAGCGTGTGCGCGCAGCGCGCGTGGAGGTGAACGGGCAGACCGTGGGCGCCATCGGCGCAGGCCTGCTGGTGCTGGTGTGTGCCGAACGCGGTGACACGGAGATGGAGGCCGACAAACTGCTGGCCAAGATCCTCAAGCTGCGCATTTTTTCGGACGCCGCAGGCAAGATGAACCAGAGCGTGCAGGACACCGGTGGCGGCCTGCTGCTGGTCAGCCAGTTCACGCTGGCGGCAGACACCACTGGCGGCAACCGCCCCAGCTTCACCCGGGCGGCTGCACCCGATGAGGGGCGGCGGCTGTACGACTATGTGGTTGCCCAGGCGCGCAAGGTGCACCCCAAGGTGGCCACGGGCCAGTTTGCCGCCGATATGCAGGTGCACCTCATCAATGACGGCCCGGTGACCATCCCGCTGCGGATACCTCCTACAGCGGCTTAGTGGTCAAAAAAGATAGCATTCAGCGCTTGATGGATAAGCGCTATGGCCTTGTTTTCCTTTTATTTTCGAGAGAAACCAAGGGCGACACCGGCAGCACCCGGAACCCTGCCGACGCCAGTGCCAGCCAGGTGGCAATGGCCAGCATGACGGCCGTGTAGGCATCCCACCCCTGGCGCTGCGCCCAGGTGGCGACGATGCCAGTGAACCACTGCATCAGCGCCACACCCAGGAACATCGCCATGGTGTAGGCCGACAGTGCCCGGCCTGTGAGCGTAGGCGGATAGGAGGCCCGCACATCGGCGTACTGCAGCACGCCATAGCCCGACAGCAGGCCCATCAGCAAAATCAGCACCACGCTGGCCGCAGCGCTCCCGTGCAGGAACGCCAGCACCATGAACAGGCTCGCCATGAGCAGCGATGCATTGCCGATCCAGCGCCTGCGGCGGGCGATGCCCGGGTCCAGCCGACCGCCCAGACCCGGCGCGAAGAGGGCAATCAGCGAGAGCCCCAGCGCAACGTTGCCACTGTCCACCAGCGAGAGGTGGTAGCGGTCCATCAGCAGCGGTGCCAGCCACAGGCCGCGCAGCGACAAAAATGCGGCGTAGCCCGACATGCCCAGCAGCAGAATGCCCCAGGTGTGCGGCACGGTGAGCAGCTGGCCAAAGCCCAGCAGCGCCTGGCCCCAGGTTTCGCGCTGCGCCGGGGGCGGCACCAGAGGGGTGGGCTCGTGCACGCGCAGCCAGATCAGCAGCCACGACAGCGCGCTGAGCACCGCCAACACGGCATAACCCGTGCGCCAGCCACCGCCGTGTTGCACCAGCCAGGCCAGCGGCGTGCCGGTGAACAGCAGGCCCAGGCCACCCACACCCATCGCCACGCCCGACAGGTAGGCAAACCGGTCCGCTGGAAAATGCCGTGCAATGAACAGCGTGCAGGCCAGAAACGCGGGCGAGCAGCCCACGCCGATCAGCAGTTGCCCTGCCATCAGCCAGGGGTAGGTCGGCGCGGTGGCCGAGAGCGCCGACCCCGCAACCGCCAGCGGAAACGCCGTGAGTACCGTGCGCCGCAGGCCGTACAGGTCCAGCCCCACGCCCATCAGCAACTGGGCCACGCCGAAGGAAAGGCCAAACAGCCCCGCAAACGCGCCCAGCGACCCTGGCGAGAGCCCGAAGTCCGCCGTCAGTCCTTGGGCCACCATGGCCGTGGTGGTGCGAAAGGCCTGGCTCAGTGCAAACCCGCTGAGCAGCGCAAGCAGCATGGCCCACAGCGCACGCGGTGATGGCCGGCCGCTGTCCGCAGGAAAGGATGGAGATGCCGACGAGGACGGCAGGGGGCTGCCGCTCACTGCCGCCAGAAGAACAGAGCGGCCATTACCAGCCCGGTAGCCACAATGCCCCAGCGCAGCACGTTAGCAGGCAGCTTGCGAGCTACGCGTGCACCACCATACCCGCCTGCGGTGGCGGCCACCATCATCATCAGCGCCTGCTGCCACAGCACCACGCCACCTGCCGCATAGATGAGCACGGCAATGGCGGTAAGCAGGGCCGACACCCAGTTCTTGAGGCCGTTCATAGCGTTCAGGTTCGTCTGCCCTAGCAGGCCGAACAGCGCCAGCAGAAGGATGCCCAGCCCGCCGTTGAAATAGCCGCCATAGGCAGCCACCGCCAGCACGCCCACCGTGGCCTTGGCGGTGGAGGGTTTGCCGCCCGTCAGCATCCGGCGCAGCTGCGGCCCGAATGCGAACAGCGCCGTGGCCGCCAGCAGCAGCCAGGGAACCACGCGGCGGAAGGTGGCGTCGGGTGTGACCAGCAGCAGCGCGGCCCCGGCCGCGCCCCCGATGAGTGAGAGCACCACCAACAAGCGCATCGACAGCCCCGGCGGCGGGGCCGTGTCTTCGCGGAACCCCCATGCGCCGGCCATGTAGCCGGGCAGCAGGGCTACCGTGCCCGTGGCATTGGCCACCACAGGCGGCACGCCAGTGAAGACGAGGGCGGGCAGGGTCAGAAAACTGCCGCCTCCGGCGACGGCGTTGAGGGCGCCGGCAACGAAGGCGGCGGTGAGCAGCAAAGGCGTGTCGAGCATGCTCCGATGGTAGGGGGTGGCGCCGCCACCATTGGCGATGGCGCGGGTGCAACACTTTTGCCTGCCGTGAGCCTCGTCGGGTGTTCAGCCCTGTCGCCAGTGGGGTCCCGGCTGCCGATGCAATCAGTACAGATAGGCGGCGTCGGCTGCGGCGGGTGTTACGCCATCCGTGGCACTGCTGGTGCCCACGGCCAGGGTGCTGGCATCACCGGACAGGGCGACGCTGGCACCGAAGCGTGCAAGTGCGCGCGGCTGGGGGGCCTTGAGGTAGGCCCTGTGCGCCCAGGTGGTGCCGTCACGGCGGTAGACATTGACGGCTCCGGCTGAATATAAGGCCTGGTTGTTGGGGTTGCCATTGATGCCAGAGGCGTTGCTTGCATCGTCGAGGTTGCCCACGGCAAGCATGCGGCCGTCCGCAGAAAGCGACAACATGACACTGTTTGTAAAGAACCCGTCGGCAGCCTTGACCGGCAATGCGGGCTGCTGCGTCCAGGCGTCCCCCGTGCGTGTGAATGTTCGCAGCTGAACGTCAGTACCTCCAGAGCGGTCCAAGACGGCCAGTGTGCTTCCGTCCCTGGACATTGCAAAGGGATTGTGCGAACCCGTCAGCGCACCTGCGGCAGGAACGCGCCACACCTGCGTGGGTGCACTCCAGACACCTCCGAGATGGGTCAGGACCGAGATGTCCTTGTCGGTGTTTGCCGCAAGCACGGTGCCGTCGCTGGACAGGGCTACAACCGCCCCAAAGCGGGCCATTGTCGGGTCGGCGCTGCTGCCTGGCAGTTGCGCCTGCTCGGCCCAGCCGCCGTTGTTGCGGGCAAAGGTGTGAACGGCTCCGACGCCGCCCCCAAAAATGGTTTCACCGGTGAAGGAGAGTCCACTCAACACGGCGGCAGACCCCGGGGTGAAGTTAGCACCTTCTTCGGGCGCTCCTACCGCCAGCAGGTTCCCGTCGGCTGACAGAGCCACGCTGAAGCCAAAGTGTTGGGGGGTGCATGGAAATACAGCCGTGCCAGAGATGTCCAGGCGGCTGCAGGTCTCGACTTTCGCAGGCGTGTTGCGGGACTTGATGTAGGCCTGCTGGCTCCAGGTGCTGCCGTTGTCCATGAAGATATAAGCAGCCCCCGCGCCATACGCGTCGCGGTTGGCCGCATCGCCGTTGATGCCGCGTGCATTGCTTCTTTCCTCTGGTGCACCCACTGCCAGCGTGCGACCGTTGGCCGATAGTGCGAGGCTGGCGCCAAAGGCCATCTTTGCGGCCGGACTGCTGCCTTCCAGCCGCGCCCGCAGACCCCAGGCAGGGGCTGGCATGCCAACGCCTGGCATGCTGCGGCTGAAGATGTACACCGCGCCCGCCCCTGCCAGGCCGTCTGAACTGCCCTCGCGGGGCGACCCGACAGCCAGCGTTAAACCGTCGGCCGAAAGGGCAATTGCGTTCGTGTAGGCGCCAAATCGCTGCGTCGGATCGCCGGCAGGCAGGTCGAAGCGCCCTATGGCCTGGGTGAGGTCGGGTGTTACCGCGCTCGTGAACGGGCCGCAGCCGCTCGCGTCGCAGGCGCGCAGCCGGTAACTCGCGTTCACACGCTCGTGCAGCAGCCCCCCAATCTGTATGGGGAAGCTGGTGACGTTGTTGGCGGCGCCGACGCCGAATAGCGATTCAGGTTGGGGGCCTGCTGCGCCATCAGGGTCCTCGAACAGTTCGTAGCGCATCGCACCCGGGGTGACGGTCCAGCCCAAGTTGTAGGTCTTGGGGCCGTAGCTCGCCACGCTGAAGCCGGAAGGGGCCGGGAGTCCGGCGGGCTCCGATTCGCCACTGCCGCCCCCGCAGGCCGCCAGAACGAGTGGCGCCGCCAGCAGCAAGGCGCGATACAAGCATGGCAGGCCCGAATTCGCCACGGGCGCAGGGTGTCGCTGGAAATAGGTCACAGAGAAGACTCCTGAAAAAAGGGGGAGACAGGCAGGGCGCGCGGCGGGAGTGTCAACAGGTCTGCGAGACGCGCACTGGAGGAGTCAATCGTCGCTTATCAAGACAACGCCCAGCCCCGGCAAATGCGAGCACCTTGTACCAAATGGTAAAAAATGCGCCGCTGCCCTCGGCAGCAGGGATAGCGTTCAGGAAGTCGCGTACGGGTCGGCAAAGCCCAACTCCTGCAGGATGTCGGTTTCGTACGACTCCATCTCCAGGGCATCCGCCTCACTCGTCTCGTGGTCCCAGCCCTGCGCATGCAGCGCCCCGTGCACCAGCATGTGGGCGTAGTGCTCTTCCAGGCTCTTGTTTTGCTCCTTCGCTTCGCGCTCGATCACAGGGGCGCACAGCACCAGGTCGGCGGTCACCACCGGTTCCTGGGTGTAGTCGAAGGTGAGCACGTTGGTGGCGTAGTCCTTCTTGCGGTACTCGCGGTTGAGCTGCTGGCCTTCTTCGGCGCCCACGATGCGTACGGTGATCTCGGCATCGGTGGCCAGCGCGTGGCGAATCCAGCGGGTGACCTTGTGGCGTGGCAGCACCGCGCGGTGCGCGGTCGCGCCTTCAAACTTGCCGAACTGCAGCGACAGGGAGAGTTGGTTTAAAGACATTTTTGCTTTTTTTGGCCGCCAGCGCTTGATGGATAAGCGCTGGATGCTATCGAAATGATAGTTCTAGTCCCGGCTGCGAGAAGCTGGGGCGCGGCGCGGTGCGTCGTAGGCATCCACAATGCGCGCGACCAGCGGGTGGCGCACCACGTCGGCCGTGGTGAAGCGGGTGACGGAGATGCCCTTGACCCGCTTGAGCACCCGCTCGGCATCGATCAGGCCGCTCATGGCTCCCTTGGGCAGGTCGATCTGGCTCACGTCGCCCGTGACCACGGCCTTGGCACCGAAGCCGATGCGGGTGAGGAACATCTTCATCTGCTCGGGCGTGGTGTTCTGCGCTTCGTCCAGGATCACGAAGGCGTTGTTCAGCGTGCGCCCGCGCATGAATGCGAGCGGGGCGATTTCCAGCGCATTGCGCTCGAAGGCCTTCATCACCTTGTCGTAGCCCATCAGTTCGTACAGCGCGTCGTACAGCGGGCGCAGGTAGGGGTCCACCTTTTGCGCCAGATCGCCGGGCAGAAAACCCAGGCGCTCGCCCGCCTCGACCGCCGGGCGGGTCAGCACGATGCGCTGCACGGCGCTGCGCTCCAGCGCATCCACGGCGCAGGCCACGGCGAGATAGGTCTTGCCGGTGCCGGCGGGGCCGATGCCAAAGGTGATGTCGTGGCTGGCGATGTTTTCGAGGTACAGGTTTTGTGTGGGCGTGCGGCCGCGCAGGTCGGCCCGGCGGGTGTTGAGCACGATGGCGCCTTCGGGCGCCTCTACCAGGGCGGAGTCTCCGGCCAGCATGAGCTGCAGGTGGTCCTCGGTGATCGGGCGTTCGGCCATCTCGTACAGCGCCTGCAAAAGCTCCATCGCCTGCGTGGCCTTCGCTTTGGGGCCGTCCACCTTGAACTGCTCGTGCCGGTGCGCAATGCTCACCGAGAGGGCCACTTCGATGGTGCGCAGGTGCGCGTCGGCCGGGCCACACAGGTGCGTGAGCCGGGTGTTGTTGTGGGGGGTGAAGGTGTGGCGCAGGATCACGCGGATAATTCCCGTTGGATCGCCGCAGTGCGCGGCAAAGGACATCAATGATAGGCAAATTGACCGGCACCCTGCTGGAGAAGAATCCCCCCGAGGTGCTGTTGGACTGCCATGGCGTGGGCTATGAGGTGAATGTGCCCATGAGCACGTTCTACAACCTGCCCGCTGTGGGCGAAAAGGTGAGCCTGCTGACCCAGTTCATTGTGCGCGAAGACGCGCAGCTGCTGTATGGCTTTGCCACGGCGCCCGAGCGCCAGGCGTTCCGCGAGCTGATCAAGATATCGGGCGTGGGGCCGCGCACTGCGCTGTCCATCCTGAGCGGCATGGGCGTGGCGGATCTGGCCCAGGCCATCACGCTGCAGGAGGCAGGCCGCCTGGTCAAGGTGCCGGGCATTGGCAAGAAGACGGCCGAGCGGCTGCTGCTGGAGCTCAAGGGCAAGCTGGGGGCCGACATGGGCGCTGCCCACGGGCCCGCTGCCAGTGACGCACAGGCCGACATTCTGCAGGCACTGTTGGCTTTGGGCTACAACGACAAAGAGGCTGCGGCGGCCCTCAAGGCCCTGCCACCAGAGGTGGGTGTGAGCGATGGCATCAAACTGGCACTGAAGGCGTTGGCCAGGTAGTGCACTTGCGGGTTTGTTGCGGCAGTTGTTTTCGTGTTCAATGGCGGTTTTGACCGGAGCGAGGGAAAGAAATGAAAAATGGAATGATGTGGCGGATGGGCGTTGCCTGGGGTGCGGCGCTTGCCCTGTTGGCCGGATGCGGCGGAAGCGGTACCGAGGCCAGCGCGCAAAAGGCGGCCTCTGTGCTGATGGTGGATGGCTGGGTGCAGCCCGCCAGCGTGGACCAGGGTGTCTCAAACATCAAATCCCGCAGCGCGCTTGTCACAGCGCCCACGCCTTCCCGGGTGAGCCTGGGAGCCTTGGATGCCTCCAAGACGGCTTCGCTGGGTGGCGGTATCGGCCCACGCCAGGTGGGTACAGCGCGCGATGTGGTGGCCACCCGCGCCGCAGCCCAGACACAGCAGCAGTTGCAGTGGAAGCCCACCGCCACTGGCGGTAAGGTGGCTGCTATCAGTTTTTCGGCCGAAGGTGCGTACGGATTGCGCCTGGGCGTAGTGGTCAAGGCGCTGCCACAAGGCACAGTGCTGCGTGTGTACAGCCAGGCCAACGCCTCCAAGGTGTTCCAGATTTCCGGCCAGGAAGTGCTGCAGCGCATTGAGCGCAATGCGCAGGCGGGCGACACCACCCTGGACGGTCAGACCTGGTGGACGCCAGATACCGGATCGGACGAGGCCACGCTGGAGCTGGAGCTGCCCGTAGGTGCGGATGCCAGCACGGTGGACATCTCGGTGCCGCGCGTGTCGCACATCTTCGAGAACCTGTCGATCCCTACGGAGGCAGAACTCTCCACCAAGATCAACGAATCGGCTTCGTGCCACCTGGATGCCACTTGCTACGATACCTATGCGACCGAGCGCAATGCCGTGGCGCGCATGTTGTTCACGTCCGGTGCCAACACCTATCTGTGCACGGGCACATTGCTCAATGACAGCCGGTCTTCGGGCACGCCGTATTTCCTGACGGCCAACCACTGCATCTCCAAGCAGTCCGAAGCCGCCTCGCTGCAGACCGACTGGTTCTTCCGTTCGCCAACGTGTAACAGCCGCACCCTGTCCAGTGCCACCATCCAGCGCGTCAACGGCGCATCGCTGCTCTACGCCTCGGGTGCCATGGACATGGCCCTGCTGCAGCTGAACGACACACCTCCTGCAGGGGCCGTCTTTGCCGGTTGGGATGCGGGCACCCAGGCTTTGAGTACATCTGTGGTGGGTCTGCACCATCCCCGGGGCGACCTGCTCAAGGTCAGCCTGGGTACGTTGAACAGCCTGATTTCCTGCACTCCCACCAGTGAAACCCAGTTCCAGTGCAGCGGTACAACGGGCAACTACTACCAGGTGAACTGGACCCAGGGCACCACCGAAGGTGGCAGCAGTGGCTCGGCCTTGTTCAAGGGTGGCACCCATGTGATCGGTACGCTCTACGGCGGCGGTTCCAGCTGCACGGCCACCACGGTCCCCGATTACTATGGTCGTTTTGACGTGGCGTTCAACGCAGCGCTCAAGAACTGGCTGTCGTCTGCCACGCCACCCACTGGCCCCACGGGGCGGGTGCCTGTCTATCGCTTCTACAACATTGCTGGCCTGGAGCATTTCTACACCAGCAACGTCGGTGAGCGGGATCTTCTGATCAAACAGTTTGGATCGAACTTCATCTACGAAGGCACGATCTTCTATGCGTATCCCATTGAGGGGTCCAACCTGTTCCCGGTGTACCGCCTGGTTGATTTGGCGCGCAATATGCACATTTACACGGCAAACCCTGCGGAGCGAGACGGTCTGCGCCAGGCATTCCCGTCCGTGCAGCTTGAAGCCACTGCATGGTGGGGACAGGCTGCTCCGGGCAATGGTGCCGTGCCTGTCTACCGCTTCCGCAACCGCACCGTGGGAACCTATTTCTATACTGCCAGCCCTGCAGAACGCAGCTACCTCAACGCCAACATGAGCCAGCAGTACGTTGAAGAAGGCATCGGGTTCTACGTCTGGCCCGAGAAATAACAGGACTGCATGACGATCCAGACCGACGACTTCGCCCCCGCCCCCGCAAAACGCGTCATTTCGGCCGTGCCCGCATCGCCCCAGGAGGAGGCGATCGAGCGCGCGCTGCGCCCCAAGCTCCTGCAGGAGTACGTGGGCCAGGCGAAGGCGCGCGAGCAGCTGGAGATCTTCATCGGCGCGGCGAGGAAGCGGGGCGAGGCGCTGGACCATGTGCTGCTGTTTGGCCCGCCCGGTCTGGGCAAGACCACGCTCAGTCACATCATTGCGGCTGAGCTGGGGGTCAACCTGCGCCAGACCAGTGGCCCTGTGCTCGAAAAGCCCAAGGACCTGGCGGCGCTGCTGACCAACCTCGAAAAGAACGACGTTCTTTTCATTGACGAGATCCACCGCCTGTCGCCTGTGGTGGAGGAAATTCTCTACCCCGCGCTGGAGGACTACCAGATCGACATCATGATCGGCGAGGGTCCTGCGGCGCGCAGCATCAAGCTCGACCTGCAGCCCTTCACGCTGGTGGGCGCCACCACACGTGCGGGCATGTTGACCAACCCGCTGCGCGACCGCTTTGGCATCGTGGCGCGGCTGGAGTTCTACACAGCCGAAGAGCTGGCGCGCATTGTCAAGCGCAGCGCGGGGCTGCTCAATGCGCCCATGGATGAAGAAGGCGGCTTCGAGATCGCCCGCCGCTCGCGCGGTACGCCGCGCATTGCCAACCGGCTGCTGCGCCGCGTGCGCGATTACGCCGAGGTCAAGGGCGACGGGCGCATCACCAAACCCATTGCCGACAAGGCGCTGGCAATGCTGGATGTGGACCCGCAGGGTTTTGACGTGATGGACCGCAAGCTGCTGGAGGCGGTCATCCACCGCTTTGATGGCGGCCCTGTGGGGCTGGACAACATTGCCGCCAGCATCGGGGAAGAGGCGGGCACCATCGAAGACGTGATCGAGCCCTACCTCATCCAGCAAGGCTTTTTGCAGCGTACGCCGCGTGGGCGCATTGCCACGCTGGCGGCGTTCCGACATCTGGGGGTGGCGCCGCCCAAGGCGGCTGGCGGGCTGTTTTCTGAATGACGGAAGGCACAGCGCATGGCAACCAGGGCAGATTTGTGAAAAGGCGCTGGTTTGCTGTTGCGTTGGGCGCTGTCGTGCTGGTGGTGGCTGCCTTCACCGGGGTGATGGCGCTGCGTGGTCCGCAGGTCGATGCCCTGTTGGTGCAGTCGGCGCCGCTGGTGCGCACGCTGCAGTTTTCGGCGCGCGTGGCCACGTTGTCGCGGGTGGATGTGGGCAGCACCATCACCGGCCGCGTGGCCGAGGTGCGGGTGGCAGAAGGCGCGCAGGTGCGCCAGGGCGACGTGCTGGTGCAGCTGGAG
Source organism: Acidovorax sp. SRI_002 (assembly GCF_057586455.1). Taxonomy (NCBI): domain Bacteria; kingdom Pseudomonadati; phylum Pseudomonadota; class Betaproteobacteria; order Burkholderiales; family Comamonadaceae; genus Acidovorax; species Acidovorax sp. SRI_002. The sequence goes on from NZ_JBYCZW010000006.1 coordinate 239,665, forward strand.
TCCGACGAGCTCGCGGCGGCGCTGGCGCAGGCCGTGGCGGCCGAGCGCCAGGCGCAGTCCCGCTTGGTGGGCCTGCGCAGTAGCGGCCGCAGCGCTGCACAGGCAGCGCGCGCGCAGGCCAATGCCACCCTGCAAGCGGCCAGCGCCAGTCTGGCGCGGGTGCAGCAGCTGGTGGCCCAGGGGTTCTATAGCGCCGCGCAGCTCGATGAGGCGCGGCGCGCCGTCGATGTGGCCCAGGCGCAGCAGTTGAGCGCGCAGGCGCAGGTCCAGGCCAACGCCGATGCGGGCACCGATGTGGTCCAGGCGCAGGCGCAGCTGGCGCTGGCCCAAGCGGCCACCGTGGCGGCCCAGGCCCGCCTGGCGCAGACCACGCTGGTAGCCCCGGCCGATGCCCGCGTGCTGGTGCGCGACGTCGAGCCCGGGCAGATCGTGCAGCCTGGCAAGGCCTTGCTCAGCCTGGCGCTGGCCGGGCCCACCCAGCTGGTGGCCCAGGTGGACGAACGTTTTCTGGACCAGTTGCTGCCGGGTCAAAAGGCCTCGGTGGTGGCCGATGCCTTTGCGGGCCAGCGTTTTACAGCACGTGTGCTCACCATCGCACCTTCGGTGGATGCCCAGCGTGGTGCCATCGAGGTGAAGTTTGCGCTGGAGCAGCAGGCCCCCGCCTTTCTGCGCGAGGACATGACCTTATCGGTCGAGGTAGAGACTGCGCGGCGCGAGCGGACCCTGGTACTGCCCCAGGCTGCCCTGCGCGGCCCGGTGGAGGGCGACCAGGCGACGGTGCTGGTGTTGCAGGAGGGGCGCGCCCAGGCCCGCCCCGTGCGGCTGGGGCTGCGCACACTGGACGCGGTCGAGGTGCTGGACGGCCTGGCCGAAGGCGACACCGTGCTGCGGGGCGGCGCCGTGCAGGCGGGCGACCGCGTACGTGCCCGCACGGTGGAGTGGAGTGCGGGCTCCGCCACAGCCGGTGCAGCCCAAGGTCGAGCGCAAGGTGCTGACGCCGGTGCTGCCCTCACCAACGCCATGGGCCGCTGAGCCGCCATGTGGATCTGGCCCGGCTTCGAGTTGCGCGTGGCGCTGCGCTTTCTGCGCGAGGGCCGCATGCAGACCGTGCTCATCATCGTGGGGGTTGCGGCGGGGGTTGCGGTCATTGCCTACATCTCGGCGCTGATCAGCGGCTTGCAGTCGAACACCCTGGCCAAAACACTGGGCGCCCAGGCGCACATCACCCTGCGGGCGCCGGACGACCTGGTCATACCGGCAGCCCCTGCCTTGCCTGGCACCGCTGCGCTGACCGAAACCCAACCGCGTGCCCAGCGCCTGCGGTCCGTGGCCAATTGGCAGGCGCTGGTGCCGCTGTTGGAGCGCTTGCCCGAAGTCGCCGGGGTGTCGCCCATGGTGTCCGGCTCAGGCTTGGCGCTGCGCGGCGAGGCATCGCAGGCCATTGCCCTGATGGGCGTGGACCTGGATCGCTATGACCGCGTGGTGGGGCTGCGCTCCAAGGTGGTCAGTGGCACGGCGCGGTTGTCACCGGGCGAGGCCATCGTGGGGCGCGAGCTGGCCTCCGACCTGGGCGTGCGCGTGGGAGACCGCCTCACGGTGCAGACGGGCGGCGCGGGCGGCACGGTGAGTGATTCGGTGCGCGTCACCGCGCTGGTGGACCTGGGGGTGAAAGACCTGAACCGGCGCACCGTGATCGTGCCGCTGCGCGCGGCGCAAAGCCTGCTGGCGCTGCCGGGGGGCGCCAGCCAGCTCGACCTGACCTTGAAAGACGTGTGGGTGGCACAGACCCTGGCGCGTGCGTTGCAAACGCAGTTCCCCTACAAGATCGAGAGCTGGCAAGAGAGCAATGCCCAGCTGGTGTCAGCACTCAATGCGCAGTCCATCAGCACCTCCATCATCCGGGGCGTGGTGCTGGCGGTGGTGGTGCTGGGCATTGCCAGCGTGCTGGTAGTCTCGGTGGTGCAAAAGGGCCGGGAGATCGGCATCCTGCGCGCCATGGGCGCCACGCGGGGCCAGGTGCTGCGCGTGTTTCTGGTGCAGGGCGCCGTGGTGGGTGCGCTGGGCTCGGTGCTAGGCCTGCTGCTGGCGGTGGGGCTGATCTGGGTGTTCACCCATTTTGTGCGGGGCTCGGATGGCTTGCCGTTGTTTTCGATCGCGCTGCCGCTGGGCATGGCATTGCAGATTGCACTCATTGCTTCGGTGTGTGGTGTGCTGGCGGCGGTGGCGCCTGCGCGGCGGGCAGCGGCGCTGGACCCAGCGCAAGCCATCAGGATGTGATGAACCAACCCGCCGCCCCCGAACTGATCACGCTCGATGCCGTGCGCAAGAGCTACAACCTGGGCCGCCCCAGCGAGGCCGAGGTACTGCACGGCATCGACCTGCAGGTGCGCCGGGGCGAGTTCATCGCGCTGATGGGGCCTTCGGGCTCGGGCAAGAGCACGCTGCTCAACATCCTGGGCCTGCTCGAACGCATGACGACGGGCAGCTATCTGCTGGACGGCGAGGCGGTGCAGGGTCTGGACGATGCGGCACTCACCCTGCGCCGGCGCAGCACCCTGGGTTTTGTCTTTCAGTTCCACCACCTGCTGCCTGCTTTCTCCGCGCTGGAGAACGTGACGCTGCCGGCCCTCATGGCCGAAGGCCGCGTCAGCCCCGCCCACCGCGATCACGCGCGCAGCCTGCTCGACGCCGTGGGCCTGGCCCAGGCCATGGACAAGCGCCCCGCAGAGCTGTCAGGCGGCATGCAGCAGCGCGTGGCCATTGCGCGCGCGCTGGTCATGAACCCGCTGCTGGTGCTGGCCGATGAGCCCACGGGCAACCTGGACACCGCGTCCTCTGCCGAAGTGTTTGCCCTGCTGCGCCGTATCCATGCCGAGCGGGGCACGAGTTTTGTCGTGGTCACGCACGACCCCCGGCTGGCCGCGCGCTGCGACCGGCTGGTGGAGCTGATCGACGGCCGGATTGCCCGCGACGAGGCCATCACTGTGGGCGTGGAGCCTGCGCCCAGTGGGTGAGCTGCAGGCAGGTGATTTGCTATCAAATAAATAGCTATTTGAGCTTGATGCTGAAGCGCTGGCGGCAATTTTGGCTAAAAAACCATCGCACAGAATACACAGGTGCTCAGGAGGAGCGTGGTGCCGTCCCTGGGGCCACGTTCGGAGCCCTGTCCCGAGCCATGTGCGTGCGGCCTTCTTCTCCGGTCACGCCCGTTCGCTGCACTGCGGTGGCAGGCACCGAGGCCTTGCTGGCCAGCCATCCACTGACGATCAGCGCCTGCGCCGCATAGTACGTGGCCAGCACCCAGACCTGCGCCATCGGCAGCGGCATCACAAACCGGTTGGTGGCCAGCAGCGAGTCGCTGAGCATGAAAAACCCGGCGCCGACCGCTACGAGCAGCGACGGCGCATCGCGCAACACCGTCGCCCGGCCGATGGCCTGGGCCGCCATCAGCGCGATCACCAGCACATAGGCCGCCACCGGCGCGCGCAGTGCAGGTGGCAGGCCACCCGCCCACAGAAAGGCGTACATGGCCACGCCAATGCCCAGTGTGGCGGCCAGCGCACCCCGGTGCGGAAACCACGCTTGCCCGCTTTTGAACAGCGCCACATAGAACAGATGCGCCACCAGAAAACTCACCAGGCCCGGGATGAAGAAGCCCTGGAACATGAGGAACACATCCCCGGCCAGCGATCCGGCCAGCGCGGCCGCGAGGAGAAGCAGGGTCTTTGGGTTGAATTGGCCTCTAGCGCTTGGCGAATAAGCACTGGCAGCTACCAAAACAAGAGCAGAAACCATCGTCAGCGGCTTGAACAGCCAATGCCATTCCATGAACCCCATCGCGCTGGTGGCGGTGGCCAGCGCGCCGCTTTGCAGCATCAGCGCCATCAGCGCGGTGATACGTCCCTGCATCACTGCGCCCAGCGACCATTGCACCGTCAGCAGCACCGCAAACCAGATGGCGTTGCGCGCCAGCGGCGCCGCATCTGCCTGCCAGAGAAAAGCCGCCACGCCCGCCAGCAGCAGCGCGAACTGCACCAGCGCAAACCACTGCGCGGCGCGCGACATCGGCGGGTGGTACAGCTGCATCTGTGCCATGCTGAAGGCGGGCTTGGGAAAGCGCTCTGCCACATCGGCAGGCCGCCAGCCCGGAGGCTTGACCCAGACCTTGAGCTTGTCGAGCCAGCTGCGCGCATGCCAGCTGTCATGTGCCAGCCCTGCGTACACCTGCGCGTTGGCCCAGAGCGGGTCCCAGCTGTTAAGCAGGCCGCGCGTGCCGTACACACACTTCTCCTGGTCGTCTTCGTCCTTGAAGGTGCCAAAGACCCGGTCCCACAGGATCAGGATGCCGCCATAGTTCTTGTCCAGATAAGCGTCGTTCACCGCGTGGTGCACCCGGTGGTTGCTGGGGCTGCAAAACCAGCGGTCAAACCAGCCGAGCTTGCCCACCTGCTCGGTGTGCACCCAGAACTGGTAAAGCAGATCGATGAGCGCCACCACGCCAAACACCAGCGGCGGCACGCCCGCCAGTGCCATGGGCACATAAAAGATCCAGCCCAGCAGCGCGCCCGAGCTGGTCTGGCGCAGCGCGGTGGAGAGGTTGTAATCCTGGCTCTGGTGGTGCACCGCGTGCGCGGCCCACAACACGGCCGATTCATGCCCCATGCGGTGCAGCCAGTAGTAGCACAGGTCGTAGAACACCAGTGCCAGCAGCCAGCCGGGCAGGCTGGTCCAGAATGCATCGTTGCGCCACAGCGCCACGTGCTCGAACAGGGCCGTGTAGATGCCGATGCGCAGCAGCCGGGTGAACACTGCGCTGGTCTGGCTCAGCATGCCCAGACTGATGCTGCTGACGGCATCGGCCAGGCGGTAGGTGTTGCGCTGCCTTCTGTAGCCCACCGCCAGTTCGATGGCGATCAGCAAAAAGAAGACGGGGGTCGCAAGGACAATGATCTGGCTGGGGCTCATGGGGGACACCAAAATGTCCGCCGATTCTTGCCGCAATCAGGTCAGCGCGCCTCTGGCATCAACCCTGATGATGCGCTCCACCGTACCCGTCGCCAAACCGCCGCGCACGCCGATCAAAAAGTCGTGCAGGTTCACCGTCGGGTCGCAGTGGCCAGGGATGAGCCAGAGCATATGGCCCAGGCTGGGCAGGCGGGCGTCGGGCGCGTCGGCATACAGCATGCCGTGTTCATCACCACCGTTGGCGTAACGCAGGGTGCGGTCGGCCGGCAGCAGGGCCACGGTGGGCAGGCCAGAGTCGATGGCGTGGCTCTTGTGGCCTGCGTCGCACACGGCGTGGGTGTCGCGCACCGACACCACCTGGGTCTTGACGTACAGCGCGTGTTCAAACGCGGGTTGTGCCGGTTCACGCTCGTTGCGGGCGTAGTCGGCATCCATGAACAAGAAAGAGCCCGCCTGCAGCTCGCCAAACACGCCGCTGGCAGCCTCGTGCACTAGGGTGCCGGTGCCTGATCCGGTGACCAGCGGCACGGGCAGCCCGGCGGCTTCGATGAGCTGGCGCGTGTGATCCGCCGCGCGCACCACGGCGGCGATGGTCTCGCGCCGACCCACGCTGCTGGCCAGGTGCTGCGCGCGGCCATGGTAGGCCTGCAGGCCCGCGAAACGCAGGCGGGGGCTGCGCGACACGGCCAGCGCCAGTGGCACGGCGGCTTCGCCCGGTGGCACGCCGCAGCGGCCCTGGCCCACGTCGATCTCCACCAGCACGTCGATGCCCGCATCGCTGCCGGATTGCGCCATGGCTTCGGCCAGGCGCTCAATGCCGTCGATGTGGTCCACGGCCACGCCCAGGCGCCCGCCACGCGCCGCCAGCTGGGCGGCCAGCCGCGCCACGCGGTGCAGCTTGGGCATGGCGATGACCTGGTTGGTGATGGTGATGTCATCGACCCCACCGGCGGCCAGCGCCTCCGCCTCGGCCACCTTCTGCACGCACACACCCTGGGCGCCCGCGCGTTGCTGCAGCAGCGCGATTTCTGCACTCTTGTGCAGCTTGGCGTGGGGGCGCCAGCGCACCTGGTGCTTGCGCGCAAAGTCGGCCATGCGCTGGATGTTGCGGTCCATGGCGTCCAGGTCCACCACCAGGGCGGGGGTGTCGATAGCGTCCACCCGCTGGCCGATGGTGGATTGCAATTCAGGCGTGGTTTTCATCGCGCAGGACGATCTGGTCAAGGTGTTGGGTGTCTGCCCAGCCGACGAGGGTGAGGCCGTCGGGCGTCCACAGCAGGCGGTTGATGGCGGCGTTGGACAGTTGCCAGGTGCGCGGCGCCTGGATGTCCTGGCGCGTGGCCAGGCGGTACAACACATCGAGCACGCCGCCGTGCGCCACCATCACCACCTGCTCGCCCACATGCAGCTGCGCCAGGACGGTCACGGTGTGTTCGATGCGCTCGCGCAGCGCGACGAGCGACTCGCCACCTTCGGGTGTGTAGTGCGGATCGCGCTTGCGCCAGCGCAGCGCGTCTTCGGGCAGCTCGGCCTCGATCTCGGCAAACGTGCGGCCCTGAAAGTGGCCAAAACTACGTTCGCGCAGGCCGGGATCGGTCACCAAAGGCGCGCCCGTGGTGCGGGCCACGGCCTGGGCTGTGGCGTGCGCGCGCTGCAGGTCGCTGGTGTAGATGGCGGCAATCGGTTCACCCACCAGTGCCTGGGCGACCTGATCGGCCTGCCACAGCCCGGTGTTGTTGAGCGGAATGTCCAGGTGGCCTTGGATGCGGGTGTCCACGTTCCAGGCGGTTTCACCGTGGCGGATGGCAATGATGCGGGTAGCGTGCATGTCAGTTTTCGATGGCGTTGGATGTAGCTCGCAGCCGCTCAGGGGAATGTTTCATTTTTGCGCCAGGGGCAGGCGCACCTGTCGAGGGCCCTGGGGTGGCATTGGAAAGCCATCGAGTGCGGCGTCAAACAGCACACCATAGACGGCCGGGTCACTCACCCACACATCTTCGTGCACGGCCGAGGTTTCGTACACCACCGCCTGGGTGTTGGCATCGCGCATCACGATGCTGACAGCGCGGCGGTGCAGGGGCGTGGGCTCGCCAAAGCGCCACATGCCATGCACGCCCCAGCCTCGGCCATACCAGCCACCCACGCCCCAAGGGCCGGGGCCATACGCACCGTAGGGCCCGTAGGGGCTGAAAGGATCGTTGCGCGGCACCGTGTCAGCCTGCACGCCCAGTTGCACCCGCAGGCGGGGCGCGGCATCGTCGCGTTGCAGGCCGGCGCGTGCCAGGGACTGTTCTGCCAGTGCGGCGATGGCGTCAAACGATGGGGTTTGCTGCGAAGGTAGGCGTTCGATGCGGTAGGTGGCAGGTGCAGGCGCGGCCGCCAGGGTTGAGAAGCTCTGTACTTGCCCGTCGACCACGCGGGTGGTGCTGCAGCCCGCGAGCAAGGCGGTTGCCAAGCCCAGTACAAGAAGGGGAATCCATCGGCGTTGCGTTGTCATGGTCAGACGCTCCAGAAAAAGAAGTCTCCATGAGAGTGTCCCAGCGTGCCAGGGTTCACGACAGTTGCACCACCTGCACGCCGGGCAGCGTGGGCGAGGGCGCCGCAAACTCTTCCTTGTCAAACGCCTTGTCGCCGTCTTCGCTGGCGATGCCCGTGGCCTTCGCGTTCTTGAAGTCGTACAGGCTGCCGTCCAGCAGGTGCGAGGGCACCACGTTCTGCAGCGCATTGAACATGTTCTCCACCCGGCCCGGGAAGCGCTTTTCCCATTCGCGCAGCATCTCGCCCACCTGCTTGCGCTGCAGGTTCTCCTGGCTGCCGCACAGGTTGCACGGGATGATGGGGAAGTTGCGGTGCGCAGCCCAGCGGGTGGTGTCCTTCTCGGCCACGTAGGCCAGCGGGCGGATCACCACATGCCTGCCGTCGTCGCTGACCAGCTTGGGGGGCATGCTCTTCATCTTTCCACCAAAGAACATGTTGAGCAGCAACGTCTGCAGGATGTCGTCGCGGTGGTGGCCCAGCGCGATCTTGGTGCAGCCCAGCTCATCGGCCACGCGGTACAGAATGCCCCGGCGCAGGCGGCTGCACAGGCTGCAGGTGGTCTTGCCCTCGGGGATCAGCTTCTTGACGATGCTGTAGGTGTCTTCGTTCTCGATATGGAAGGGCACGCCGGTGCTGGCCAGGTATTCGGGCAGCACATGCTCGGGGAAGCCCGGCTGCTTCTGGTCCAGGTTCACCGCCACCAGGTCAAAGTGGATGGGGGCGCGGGCCTTGAGCTTGAGCAGGATGTCGAGCAGCGCATAGCTGTCCTTGCCGCCGGACATGCACACCATCACCTTGTCGCCTTCTTCGATCATGTTGAAGTCGACGATGGCCTTGCCGACCTCGCGGCACAGGCGCTTTTCCAGCTTGTGGGTTTCGCGCTCGATCTTCATGCGGGCGGCGCCGCTGGTGGCTTCGGTGCTTTCCTCCGTCCAGCCAGTGGATTGGGCGGAGGCTGGGGCTTCATTCAATACTGCGCTCATGGGGTCACCACTGTCCTGTCTCGATGCGAATGGCCACTTCGCAGTCGTCAAAAATTTCGAGTTTGGCAATCTTCACCCGCACCCCCAGCACGCCGGGCAGCTGCATGAGGCGGTTGGCCAGCTTGCCGATCAGGCTCTCCAGCAGGTTCACATGCTCTGCGGTGCACTCGTCGATGATGATCTGGCGCACACGGCGGTAGTCCAGCACATGGCCGATGTCGTCGTCGCGCGGGGCCAGCGGCTGCACGCCCAGGCTCAGTTCGGCATCGACCTGGATGGGCTGGGGGTCGGTCTTTTCGTGGTCGAGGATGCCCAGGTTGGCGTCAAAGCGCAAACCGGTGAGCGTGAGGATCTGGGTGCCTGCAGCGGTGGTCATGAATAGGTCCTGGAGTGAGCGGGCGCTCACATCAAAGAGAAATCGCGGTCAAACTTCATCAGATGCTGGCCACCGTCGACCAGCAGTGTGGTGCCGGTCATCGACCGGTTCTCCAGCGCAAACTTCACAGCACTCGCCACGTCCTCGGCGGTGGATGAGCGGCCCAGCGGGGAGAGGGCATGCAACTGGGCAAACTTTTCGTCGCTGAGCATGTGGCTGGTGAGCGTGAGGCCGGGCGCCACGCCCACCACCCGCACGTGCGGCGCCAGGGCGATGGCCAGCATGGTGCCCGCAGCTTCGAGTGCAGCCTTGGAGAGCGTGTAGCTCACAAAATCGGGGTTCTGGTTCCAGAGCTTCTGGTCCAGCAGATTGACCACGGCGCCCTGTGCGTCGGCCTCGCCCTGGGCCGCGCGGTCGGCCACATGCTGGTGCAGCGCCTGGGCCAGCAGCACGGGGGCAGCGGTGTTGCTGCGCAGGTGCTTTTCGAGCGCGGCAAAACCAAAGGTGGCGGCATTGTCATGCTCGAACAACGAGGCGCTGTTGACCACCGCATCGACACGGCCAAAGTGCGCTACCACGCGGGGCAACAAGCTGCGCACGGCGGCCTCATTCTCAAAATCAGCATCAAAATGGGCGCTAGCGCTTGTCAGTTGTGCGCAAGCAGCTACCGTATCGATAGCGTCCTGCTCGGACGATCGGTAGTGCACCGCCACCTGCCAGCCACCCGCCGCCAGGGCCAGCGCAATGCTGCGGCCCAGGCGCTTGGCGGCGCCTGTGACCAGAACGGTGCGTGGGTGGGAGGGAGTAGGCATGTGGGCTGGGAGACAATGCGGGCCGTGACCCAAAGACCCGACAGTTTAACGACCGCCCTGCACCAGCACATCACCCAGGCCATTGCCGCCGAGGGCGGATGGCTGGGTTTTGACCGCTTCATGGCCTTGGCCTTGTACACGCCCGGCCTGGGCTACTACGCCAACGATTCCACCAAGTTCGGCGCCATGCCCGAGTCCGGTAGCGACTTTGTGACCGCGCCCGAGATGACCCCACTGTTCGGCCAGACGCTGGCCGTGCAGGTGGGTGAAGCCCTGGCCCAAACCGGCACCGACGAGGTCTGGGAGTTCGGCGCGGGCTCGGGCGCGCTGGCGCTGCAGTTGCTGGATGCGCTGGGCGATCAGGTGCAGCGCTACAACATCGTTGATCTGTCGGGCAGCCTGCGCGCACGCCAGCAGGCCAAGCTGGTAGCCCACGCCCACAAGCTGCGCTGGGTGGATGCACTGCCCGAGAAATTCAGCGGCGTGGTGGTGGGCAACGAGGTACTGGACGCCATGCCCGTGCAACTGCTGGCGCGCCACGGCGGCCAGCAGGGCGGTGTGTGGCATGAGCGCGGCGTGGCGGTAGCTCAGGACGGCAGTTTTGCCTGGGCCGACCGCCCCACCGACCTGCGCCCGCCCATCGACATAGAAGGCCCGCAGGATTACCTGACCGAGATCCACGCCCAGGGCGAAGGCTTCATGCGCATGCTTGCCGACCGGCTCACGCGCGGTGCAGCCTTCTTGCTGGACTATGGGTTTGGCGAAGACGAGTACTACCACCCCCAGCGCCACATGGGCACCGTGATGTGCCACCAGGGCCACCTGGCCGATGGCGACCCGCTGGTGGCGGTGGGGCTCAAGGACATCACCGCCCACGTCAACTTCACCGCCATGGCGCTGGCCGCGCAGGAGGCGGGCCTGAACGTGCTGGGCTACACCACGCAGGCGCATTTCCTCATCAACTGTGGGTTGCTCCCAAAAATGGAGCAACAACCGCAAGTCCAGCGGGCGACAGCGGCCAAATTGATCATGGAACACGAGATGGGCGAGCTGTTCAAGGTGCTGGCCGTGGGGGCAGGCGAGCCCTGGGAACCCGTGGGGTTTGCGCACGGGGACCGGTCGCACCGGTTGTGATCCAGGTATTTGTGTGCTTCGAGAAAGATAGCTGCAGGCGCTTGGTGGGCAAGCGCTAGAGCCGAATTTGGCTTGAAGTTTCCTTGGCTTCGACCGGTTCAGGTTCAGTCTGAACGGTCGGAGATCTGGTGGGAGCTCCCCGCCACCAGCGTCATCCCATCGCTGCGGTCCTTCAGCCCCACCCCAGTCAGCCCCAGTTGCCGCGCCTCCTGGCACAGCCACCACAGGCGCGCAGCGGCAGCGGCGGGGGGCAGTCCCTCGGGCCGCACGTTGGAGATGCAGTTGCGCTGCGCATCGTTGCGCCCCACCTGCGGGTGCCAGGTCAGGTAGATGCCCAGGCTGTCGGGCGAGCTGAGGCCCGGCCGCTCGCCGATCAGCACCGCCACCAGGCGCGCGCCCAGCAGTGCGCCCACCTCGTCACCCAGCGCCACGCGGGCCTGCTGGGCAATCACCACGGGGCCCAGCTGCCAGCCGGCGGGCGCCTGTTGGCGAATCGCGTCGATGAGCGGTGGCGCCTGCCGCGCCACAGCCAGGGACGAGAGGCCGTCGGCCACGACCAGCAGCAGGTCGATGGGGGCGCTTTCGTTTGCAGAGGATTCCCGCAGCGTTTGCGCATCGGCATCGCACAAGCGGCGGCCCAGATCGGGGCGCAACAGGTAGGTGGCGCGGTCAGGGGCGGCGCTGTGCACTGGGTGCGTGGTGCAGCCCTGGGCCTGCAGCTGGGTGGCCAGCGCTTCGGCGTCCAGCGGGATGTGCACGGCATCGCGCGCCTGCGCATGGGCCAGGCCAAAACGCAGCAGCTCGGCCGTGGGCAGGGCGGCGCCCGCACGCCCCAGGGCCAGGCGCGCCTGGGTGTGGGCGCGCAGGTCCTCCCAGGGGTCGGGAGGGATGCCGTGTGGCGCTGGTTCGTGTGTCATGCGCCCAGCCTCCATTGCCGCATTTGTGTCAGTGCGGGATGCTGGGCGCTTGCCGGCAGCAGCCGCCCGCCCGCATCGGTGATGTGCATGCGCTGCAGCCAGGCGCCAAACTCGGGTGCGCACTGCAGGCCCAGCACCTCGCGCAGATACAGCGCGTCGTGGAACGAAGTGCTCTGGTAGTTGAGCATGATGTCGTCCGCACCCGGTACGCCCATGATGAAGGTCAGGCCCGCCGTGCCCAGCAGCGTCATCAGCGTGTCCATGTCGTCCGAGTCGGCCTCGGCGTGGTTGGTGTAGCAAACATCGCAGCCCAGCGGCACGCCCTGCAGCTTGCCGCAGAAGTGGTCTTCCAGGCCCGCGCGGATGATCTGCTTGCCGTCGTACAGGTATTCCGGGCCGATGAAGCCGACCACCGTGTTGGTCAGCAGCGGCGCAAACGCGCGGGCCACGCCGTAGGCCCGCGCCTCGCAGGTCTGCTGGTCCACGCCGTGGTGGGCGTTGGCCGACAGTGCGCTGCCCTGGCCGGTCTCGAAATACATGACGTTGTCGCCCACGCCATCGCCAAAGTCTTTTCCGCGCCGCAGAGACAGTGCAGCCTCGCGCGCTTCCTTCAGCAGTGCGAGTGAAATACCAAAGCTTGCGTTGGCCGCCTCGGTGCCTGCGATGGACTGGAACACCAGGTCCACCGGCGCGCCTTGTTCCACCATCTGGATGGTGTTGGTCACATGCGTGAGCACACACGACTGTGTGGGGATCTGCAGCCGCTCGATCACATCGCCCAGCATGTGCACCAGCCCCGTCAGGGCGGCGATGCTGTCGGTGGCCGGGTTCACGCCGATCACCGCGTCGCCCGCACCGTACAGCAGGCCGTCGATCATCGACGCCGCAATGCCGCGCAGGTCGTCTGTGGGATGGTTGGGCTGCAGCCGCACGGCCAGGTGGCCCGGCAGGCCGAGGGTGTTGCGAAATCGCGTGACCACGCGGCACTTGCGCGCCACGGCGATCAAGTCCTGGTTGCGCATCAACTTGCTCACGGCCGCCGCCATCTCGGGCGTGATGCCGGGTGCCACGGCGGCGAGCATGGCGCTGTCGGTGCCGTGGGCCAGCAGCCAGTTGCGGAAGTCGCCCACCGTGAGGTGGGCGAGGGGCGCGAACGCCGCGGCGTTGTGTGTGTCGAGGATGAGGCGCGTGACCTCGTCGCTTTCGTAGGGGATGAGCGCCTCGCTCAGAAAGCGCGTCAGGGGGATGTCGGCCAGGCACAGGCGCGCGGCCATGCGCTCCACAGCCGATGTGGCTGCCACGCCTGCCAGGGCGTCGCCCGAGCGCAGCGGCGTGGCCTTGGCCATCACTTCGCGCAGGTCGCTGAACTGCCAGCGCTCGCCGCCAATGGTGTGCTGGTAGGCCATGGTGTGCTCTGCCCCCTGTGAATGCCTCAGGCCACTACGACGTGGCAGCCCGCTGCCTGCAGTGCCGAGAAGGCGGGCAGGGCGCGGGCGCCTGCGTCGGTGACCAGCGTGCCCACGTCGGCCAGGCTGGCATAGGTCACGCGGCTGGCTTGCCCCACCTTGCTGTGGTCGGCCAGCAAGATCAGCTCCTTGGCCTGCGCAGCCATGGCGCGGGCTACGGCGGCCTCGTGGTGTTCAAAGCTGGTGGCGCCACTGTGCACGCTGATGCCCACGGGCGAGAGCAGGGCCACATCGGCGCGGTAGCGGTGGATTTCGGCCACGGTGGTGTCGCCGTGCGTGGCCTGCACGGCAGGGTCGGTGCGGCCACCGAGCAGGATCACGTCGTTGCGCGTGTTGCGCCCGGCGTCGGCCGCAGCGAGCTTGAGCGCCACGTTCAGCCCGTTGGTAATGATGGTCAGGCCCGACAGGCTGGACAACGCTTCGGCCAGCAGGGTGGTGGTGCTGCCCGCATCAATGAACAGCGTTTGCCCCGGCTGCAGCAGTTGCAGGGCGGCGCGTGCGATGGCGCGCTTTTCGCGCTCGCGCACCGCCTGGCGCACGGCCAGCGGGGGTTCGGGCTCTGGCCCCTGGGCCACCACGCCCCCGTGCACGCGCCGCAGAATGCCCTGCGACTCCAGGGCGAGGATGTCGCGACGCACGGTTTCGCGCGACACATCCAGGTCTTGCGCAATGCGCTCCGTGCTCACACGCGAGAGCGTGGACAGCAGGGTACGGATACGGAGGAAACGTTCTTCTTGCAACATGGTGGCGATGTTAGGCGGGCTTGGAACCAGGTTTTCGGCGCTGCGTGCCAACGTGCAGCAGCAGCGCCAGCGACCCCACCACCGCCATGATGCAGGTAGAGAACGCTGCCGCCTGCGAGGTCAGCCCCGCTTCATCCAGCCGCATCACCGTCACCGCCCCCATGGGCAGCGAGGGCGTGATGAGGAAGATCACCGCCGACAGCGTGACCATGGAGCGCATGAACAAGAACACCAGCACCGCCAGCAACGTAGGCAGCAGCGCGGGCAGGTACACATCGCGCAGCACGCGGGCGGTGCTGCCGCCCAGCACGGTGGTGGCGTCTTCCAGCGTGGTGGGCACGTTGCGCATGCCGGTCATCATGGTCATAAAGCCCTGCGTGTGGTAGTGGTAGTTGCACAGCGCCAGCAAAATGGCCGTGCCATACAGCATGCCCCAAGGCCAGGTAGCGGTGTTGAAGGTGAACACATAGGCCAGCCCCAGCACCAGCCCGGGCACGCCCACCGGCAGGGCTGACAGTGCCGTGGCCGCCTGCGCCAGCCGCCCCGGCAGGCGGCGGATGCCAAAGCACAGCACAAACAGCATCACCGTGCCCACGCTGGCAGCCAGGGCCGACACCCAGACCGAGGTCCACAGCGGCGCATAGCCGCCCGCAATGGTGATGTCGTAGTGCTTGAGCGTGAGGTCCAGCCGGTAGGGCCACAGCCGGATGAAGCTGGCCACCACCACCGTGAGCACCAGGGCGACGATGCTGCCCGCAATGCCCATGCAGGCAATGAAGAACGCTGCATCGCGCCCCGGGCGGCGGGGGGGCGTGGGCGGCAGGGCCGATTCGGCCCCCGCCCCGGCGCGCTGTGCGGCCATGCGTTCGATGAACACCGACAACGCGGCGGGCGCCAGCAGCAGCATGCCCACCACCGCGCCCATGCCGAACTTCATCTGCCCGCTGACTTGGTTGTAGATCTCGGTGGCCAGCACGGCAAAGTTGCCGCCAATGACCACGGCATTGCCAAAGTCGGTGATGGTGATGGTGAACACCACAAACCCCGCGCTCAGCAGGCCGTAGCGGGCCTGCGGCAGCGTGATGTCGCAAAACTGTCGCCACGGGGTGGCGCCCAGCACCTCGGCGGCGTCGTACTGCCGGGCATCGCCCTGGCGCAGCGCGGTGCGCACAATGAGCACGGCCTGCGGCAGCGCATAGAGCACGTCCGCAATCAGCAGGCCCCAAAAACCATAGATTTCGGGTCGCACACCCAGCATCTTGCCTACGATGCCGTTGCGCCCCAGCAGGAAGATCAGGCCCAACCCCAGCACCAGCGAGGGTGCCAGCATGGGCAGGGCCAGCGCCCCGGCCACAAAGCGGCGGCCCGGCATGCCGGTGCGCTCCAGGCCAAACGCCACCACAAAGGCCAGCACCAGCGTGACGGCCGTGGTCACGGCGCCCAGCAGCAGGCTGTTGGCCAGCGCCCTCCACACGCCGGGCGTGTCGAGCAGCGCGGCGTAGTTGCCCCAGCCGATGCCACCCGTGTCCTGCACCAGGCTGCGCCAGGCAATGGCCAGCATGGGCACGCCAAAGAACAGCACCAGCGCGGCCAGCGGCAGCAGCAGGCAGGCGCGCAGCAGCCAGCGCTCGCTGGCATGCATGGGCGGCAGGTGGGGGGCGGCAGTGGTGCTCATGCCTGCACCCAGGCGCAGTCCTGTGCGCTCACCGCGATGTCCACACTCTGGCCCACCTCCCAGTTGCTGGCGCTGCTCGTTTCGGCCAGCAAATCCAGGTCGTTCCAGCGCAGCTGCACCCGCAGGATGCTGCCCAGGAAGGTGGTGCCGGTGACGCGGCCCGCGCCCTGCGCGCTGGCTTGCAGCTGCAGGCGTTCGGGGCGGATGCACAGAAGGGCCGATTCGGGCGCCATGCCTTCGGGGGCCCCGCCCAGCGCGGGCTGCAGCAGCCGTGCCTGGGCGGGCGGCAGCAGGTTGCTGTGCCCCATGAAGTTGGCCACGAAGCGGGTGCGCGGTGCCAGGTACAGCTCGCGCGGCGAGCCCGCCTGTGCAATGCGCCCACCCTGCATGCAGACGATGCGGTCGGCCATGGCCAGGGCTTCTTCCTGGTCGTGCGTGACCATGATGGTGGGAATGCCCAGGCGGCGCTGCACTTCGCGCAGCTCGTGGCGCAGGTCGGCGCGCACGCGGGCATCCAGCGCCGACAGGGGCTCGTCGAGCAGCAGCAGCGAAGGGTTTACCGCCAGTGCCCGCGCAATGGCCACGCGCTGCTGCTGGCCGCCCGACAGCTGCGCCGGGTAGCGCCCGCCATAGTCGGCCAGCTTCACCATGTCCAGCAGCTCGGCCGTGCGCGCCTGCACCACGTCGGGCGGTGTGCGGCGGATGGCCAGGCCGTAGCCCACGTTCTGCGCCACCGTCATGTGCGGGAACAACGAGTACGACTGGAACACGATGCCAAAGCCCCGGTCGCGTGCCGGCAGCGTGGCCAGGTCGCGGCCGCCCAGCGTGATGCGGCCGCCATCGGCAGGCAGCAGCCCCGCGATGATGCGCAGCAGCGTGGTTTTGCCGCAGCCGCTGGGGCCCAGCAGGCACACGAACTCCGAGGCGCCCACGGCGAGATGGATGCGTTCGAGCGCGACCTGGCCGTCAAAGCTCTTGTGCAGGTCGGTGATCTGCAGGGACATGGTGTGTGGTCCTCGGGGAGTACGGTTCAGTGCAGCGGTTCGGTACAGCGGCTCAGCGGCCGATGGTCTTTTGCCAGGTGCCCAGGATCGCGTCGCGTTCCTTGGCAGACTTGGCAAAGTCCATGGGGTAGAGCACCTTGGAGAGGTCGGCGGGCAGGCCTGCCGCTGCAGCCGCCTTGGATTGCGGCACGCCGGGCACGGTGACGATTTCCTTGTACTTGGTGTAGAGCTGCGCCGCACCGGGAGACAGCGTCCAGTCCAGAAAACGCTTGGCGTCGGCCTTGTTCTTGGAGCTGGCCATCAGGCCCGAGGCTTCCAGCTCGTAGCCCGCACCGTCCGTAGGAATCACCATCTTGACCGGGTAGCCCTCGTCCACCGACTGCATGGCTGCAAACGCCAGCGAGGTGCCAATCGCAAACTCACCCGCCCGCGCGGCCTTGCAGGGGCGCGAGCCCGACTTGATGTACTGCGCCACGTTGCCGTCCATGGCCTTGATGAGCTTCCAGCCCTCGTCGTTGCCGCGCGACTGGATCAGCGCGGCAATCTGCAGGTAGCCCGTGCCCGAGGACACCGGGTTGGGCATGACCACCTCGCCCTTGTAGACGGGGTTGGTGAGGTCCTTCCACGACGTGGGCATGGGCAGCTTCTTGGCCTTGAGCACCTCGGTGTTCACGCAGAACGCGGCCATGTAGCCGGTGGTGGTGAACCATTTGCCGTCGGCGGCTTTGTCCTTGGCGGCCAGCTTGTCGCTGCCCTTGGGGCTGTAGGGCTCCAGCAGTGCGGTGATGCGCGGGTCCAGCGTGTTGGTCAGCGCCCAGCCCCAGATCACGTCGTGCTGCGGGTTGGCAGCTTCGGCCAGGATGCGCGCACCCAGGTCGCCCGTGGACAGGCGCAGGACCTTCACATCCACATCGGGCAAGTCCTTTTTGGCGGCGGCCAGGTATTCCTTGATCTCGTCTTCTTCGAGCGCGGTGTAGGCCGTGACGGTGCCCGCCTGGGCGGCGGTCAGCCCGCAGGCCAAGGCGCCCAGCACGGGCAGCAGGCGCAGGGCGGCAAAGAGGGAGGAGCGAGTGCGCATGAATTTCTCCAGAACGGTGCGTTGCCAAAAAACAGTGCGGGGTCACCGCAGGCCAGGGGGTTTGTTCACCAAAGTTGTGCGTTTCATTGCACTTGTGCAAATTATTGTTTTTGCACGAAAATACACAAGCACTAAATATGCCAACCCGCTCATGCCGAGCGGAAGGCCCTTTTTCATTGCCCAACCACTGCCCGGACCTCTTCCCTTGACCCTTCCCATGAACACTTTGCCCACCCCCGTTTCCCCCTTCCTGGCCCTGGCGCACGCCCTGGCCGATGCGGCCCGTGTGCACTCGCTGCGGTACTTCCGCACCCCGCTGGATGTGCTGACCAAATCGGACGAGAGCCCGGTCACCATTGCCGACCGCGAGGCCGAGGCCGCGATGCGCGCGGTGCTGCAGGCGCAGGCGCCCACGCACGGCATCCTGGGCGAGGAGCATGGCCGCGAGCGGCTGGACGCCGAGTACGTGTGGGTGATCGACCCCATCGACGGTACCAAGAGCTTCATCACCGGATCGCCGCTGTGGGGCACGCTGGTGGCACTGCTGCACCAGGGCCAGCCCGTGCTGGGGCTCATGGATTTGCCGGTGCTGGGTGAGCGCTGGACGGGGCTGGCAGGCCAGCTGACGCAGTGCAATGGCCAGCCCGTGCGGGCCAGCGGCTGCGAGCAACTGGCGCAGGCCCGCATCTACACCACATCGCCGGATGCCTTTGGCGCTGCCGACTGGCAGTGTTTTGACGCGCTCAGCCGCCAGTGCGCGCTGCGCCGTTTTGGCGGCGACTGCTATGCCTATGCCCAGCTGGCGGGCGGGTATGTGGACCTTGTGGTGGAGGCAGGGCTGCAGCCGTACGACTACCTCTCGCTGGTCTGCATGGTGGAGGGCGCGGGCGGGCGCATTACCGACTGGCAGGGCCGCGCGCTCACGGTGGCATCGGATGGGCGGGTGGTGGCGGCTGCCACGCCGCAGTTGCATGCCCAGGCGCTGGCCCTGCTGGCTGACCGGGTCGACCGGGCCACGGCGTAGCCGAATGCGGTGGCGCCTACACTCGGCGCACCATGTTCCGCTGGCTCCTCGTCATCCTCCTGGCCCTGATGTTCATCAGCTGGCTGTCGCCGCTGCTGCGCCGCCTGGGCTTTGGTCGCCTGCCGGGCGACTTCCGGTTTCGCTGGCTGGGGCGCGACTGGGATGTGCCGCTGGCGTCCACGCTGCTGCTGAGCTTCGTGGTCAGCCTGATCACCAAGCTGTTGTAACGGGCCGCAGCTGGGCGGCTACCCCGCCGCCTGCAATGCGTCCAGAAACGCCTTGCGCCACCAGTGCACGTCGTGCTGGCGTATACGGGCCATCAGCTTTTGATGGCGCGCCTGCCGCTCCACCAGCGGCATCTGCAATGCCTGCTGGATGCTGTCGGCCATGCCTTGGGTGTCGTAGGGGTTCACCAGCAGCGCTTCTTTCAGCTGCTCGGCCGCACCGGCAAAGCGTGACAACACCAGCACGCCCGGGTCGTCCGGGTCTTGCGCCACCACGTACTCCTTGGCCACCAGGTTCATGCCGTCGCGCAGTGGCGTGACCAGCCCCACGGCGGCGGCGCGGCACAGGCCCGGAACCCGCTTGCGGGCCACCATGCGGTGGATGTAGCGCACGGGCATCCAGTCCAGTTCGCCATAGTCGCCGTTGACGGCGCCACACAGACCTTCCAGCTCCTGGCGCAGGTCGGCATAGGCGTTGACGTCGTCGCGCGTGGGCGAGGCGATCATGATGAGCGTGGCGCTGTCGCGGTTTTCCGGGTAACGGTCCAGCAGTTCGCGAAAGGCCCGCACACGTTGCGGAATGCCCTTGGAGTAGTCGAGCCGGTCAATGCCCAGCAGCAGGCGCCTGCGTGAATACTCGTCGCGCATGTTCTCGTAGGTTTCCACCGCGTCGGGCGCGTGCGTGAGGCGTGTGAATTCGTCCACGTCGATGCCGATGGGAAAGGACTGCACCACCACGGTGGCTCCAAAGGCGCGCACGCGCTTTTCGTCCACCTCTTCCGCGCTGCCTTCGTTGCGCACATAGCGCGTGAAATGCGACACGTCGGCCTCGCTCTGCAGACCCACCAGGTCGTAGGCAAACAGCGAGCGCATCAGCCACTCATGCTGCGGGATGGCCGCCATGATGAGCGGCGGCGGCATGGGAATGTGCAGAAAGAACCCGATGCGCTGCTTGCAGCCCATGGCCCGCAGCTCGGCCGCCAGCGGGATCAGGTGGTAGTCGTGCACCCAGATCACGTCGTCGTCGCGCAGCAGCGGCAGCAGCTTGCGCGCAAACATCTGGTTCACGCGGCGGTAGCCCGCGATGTAGCTGGCGTTGAAGTCGGCCAGGTCCAGGCGGTAATGGAACACCGGCCACAGCACGCTGTTGCTGTAGCCGTGGTAGTAGCTGTCGTGGTCTTCGCGGCACAGGTCCACGGTGGCCAGGGTGACGGCACCTGCCTGCCGGGTGTGCAGTTCGCCCTCGCCGGGTGTGCCGCCTTCGACCACGGTGCCGCTCCAGCCGAACCAGAGGCCCCCGGTCTGGTTCAGGGCTTCGCCCAGGGCGACGGCCAGGCCGCCGGCGGCGGGTTTTCGGGGGTCTGCAAGGCGGTTGGAGATGACAACAAGACGGCTCATGGGTTCATCATCGTTGTGGATCGCCCCGGGCCGCTGTCGGACAGTGCCTCAAATCACGCTGTCCCAGGGGGCCGACAGGCGCACGGCGGCGTTGATGACGCCCACCATGGAGTAGGTCTGCGGAAAGTTGCCCCACATTTCCTGGGTCTCGGGGTGCGTGTCTTCGGACAGCAGGCCCAGCGGATTGCGGGCGGCCAGCATGGTCTCGAAGATGGCGCGGGCCTCGGCCTTGCGGCCAATGCGCGCCAGCGCGTCGATGCGCCAGAAGGTGCAGATGTTGAAGGCCGTCTCGGGCTTGCCGAAGTCGTCGGCCGCCTCGTAGCGGCGCATGTAGGGGCCATCGCACAGGCTCTTTTCCATGGCCTCCACGGTGCTCACAAAGCGTGGGTCCTTGGGGTCGATCAGGCCCACCTCGGCCATCAGCAGCACGCTCGCGTCGAGTTCATGGCCGCCAAAACTCTCGGCGAACGCCTGGCGCGCTTCGCACCAGGATTTGTCGAGGATCTCGGCGCGCATGCGGTCGGCATGCTGCTGCCAGTGGCTGGTACGGTCGGCCAGCTGCAGGGTGGCGGCGATCTTGGCCAGCCGGTCGCAGGCTGCCCAGCTCATCAGCGCGGACGAGGTGTGCACCCTGGCGCGCGTGCGCAGCTCCCACATGCCGGCGTCGGGCTGGCCATACACACGCACCGCGTTCTCGCCCACCTGTTCCAGCCGCGTGAACTCGGCCAGGCCCGCACGGTGCAGCAGGCGGTGGTCGTGGAACGCCTGGGCTGCGCCCAGCACGATGTTGCCGTACACATCGTGCTGAAAATGCTCGGCCGCCTGGTTGCCCACGCGCACCGGGCCCATGCCCCGGTAGCCCGCTAGCTGCGGCACAAGGCTCTCGGGCAGTTCTTGCTCCAGGCCAATACCGTACAGCGGCTGGATGTGGCCATCTCCGCCTTCCACCACCACGTTGCTGAGCCAGCGCAGGTAGTCCTCCATGGTGCCCACTTCGGAGATGCTGTTGAGCGCGCGCACCACGAAGAACGCATCGCGCAGCCAGCAGTAGCGGTAGTCCCAATTGCGGCCGCTGTGGGCGGACTCGGGGATGCTCGTGGTCATGGCGGCCACGATGGCGCCGGTGTCTTCGTACAGCGAAAGCTTGAGCGTGATGGCCGCGCGGATCACGGCCTCCTGCCACTCCAGCGGCACGGCCAGAGCGCGGGTCCAGCTGCGCCAGTAGGAGGTGGTCTCCTGCTCAAACAGGCGCGCGGTGTCGGCGATGCCCTCCACCAGCGTCTCGTCCGCCCCCAGCAGAAAGTTGTGTTTGCGTGTGAGCACAAATGCCTGGCCCGACAGCACATGCGACACCGGCGCATCGGTGGACAGGCGCAGCGTCATGCTCTCGCCCACGTAGCGGATGTGGTTGCTGCCGCGTGTGATTTCGGGGGTAGTCTGGCCCCAGTCGTAGCGCACCTTGAGCGCCACACGGATGCGCGGCGCACCCTGGATGGGGCGCACCCGGCGCACCAGCGTCATGGGGCGAAAGTAGCGCGAGCGGCTGTAAAAGCGCGGCGCAAAATCGGTGATCTCGATGCCGTGGCCCGCCTTGTCAAACAGCTGCGTGCGCAGGATGGCGGTGTTCGGCTCGTACCACTGGTGGGCCGATGCCAGGTCTTCCAGTTCGATCGCGAAGTGGCTGCCTTCGTCGCCGGGCTGCAGCAGGGCGTTGAACACCGGGTCGCCATCAAAACGGGGCAGGCAGCACCACACCATGCGGGCGTGGTTGTCGATCAGTGCGCTGATGGCGCAGTTGCCGATCATCCCGAGGTTGAGTGAGCCCGCTTGGGGATCGTTGGCTGCCGTGTTCATCGTTCGCGCTCCAAGGTCGTGCGTGCAGAAGACAGCCAGCCGCGCAAGGCGGCGGATGTCATGCAGCGGTGTTGTGCCATGGTCGGCCCTTCGCCCACCTTGATGCCCCAGCCGCCTAGTGCCTGAACGGCGGCAAAGCCAGCCTCATCGGTGACGTCATCTCCCACAAAGACTGGGGTACGCCCGGCAAAGGGGGCCTGTGTCATGAAATCGAGAATGGCCTGGCCTTTGTGGACGCCCCGGGGCTTCACTTCAAAGACACATTTACCGCGCAGCAGTTCCACACCCTCCACCTGCTGCATGGCGCGCACGAGGGTGTCGTGGCACAACCCTTCCAGGTGGGGGGCCTGGCGGTAGTGCAGGGCCACGCTCGCGCGCTTGGGCTCTACCAGCAACCCTGGATAGTGCGCCGCAAGGTCGTGCGCAGCCCGCAGAACGTTCTCCAGGTCTGGCGGCAGAACGGCAGGGTGGGATGTGTCGGTCAGTCGGTATTGGGCACCATGCTCGCTGGCCAGCGGCAGGTGCAGCGGGGCCAGAAATCCGTCGATGTCGGCCTCAGGCCGCCCGGTCACGATGGCCAGCGCGCCGTCCAGATGGGTGTACAGCGATGACAGCGTGGGGACCAGCCCGGAAGCGATGCGCACCGCCTCGGGGCGCGGCGCCAGCTCGGTGAGCGTGCCGTCAAAGTCCAGAAAAAGCGCATGGGCAGTTGTCAGTAGGGGGAGCAGCTGCATGGGCGAAACCTTATCAGACGCGGTGAAGCTGACCCGGGTGAAAGGGTGTTTCAGCGCTGGTAAACGCGCGCAAGGTGTGCGACGGGGTGCAACACCAAGTCCCCAGGACTGCCAAGCCCGCTCTTGAAACGCCCGGCTTGTGCCGCCATGTGTAAGAACCTGTTGCGATCCCCGAAAAGAGCTTGAACAGGTTTAAAGACGCCCGCTTTTTGATCACACCGATTGCCGCACCATGACCGAAGCCCTGCACATCGTCTGCCCCCATTGCCACACCACCAACCGCGTGCAGAGCGCCGACCTGGGCAACGCGCCCGATTGCGGAAAGTGCCATCAGCGCCTTTTCGCGGGGGCGCCGCTGGAGCTGGATGCCACCAGTTTTGACAAGCATGTGGTGCGCAGCCACATCCCCGTGCTGGTGGACTTCTGGGCGCCTTGGTGCGGGCCTTGCCGCCAGATGGCCCCGGCCTTTGTGCAGGCCGCCCGCGAGCTGGAGCCGCGTGTGCGCCTGGCCAAGCTCAACACCGAAGACCACCAGGCCATCGCGGCGCGCTATGCGATCCGCAGCATTCCGACCATGATTTTGTTCCAGCAGGGGCGCGAGGTCGCGCGCGTTTCGGGCGCGCTGGGGGCTGCGGACATCGTGCGCTGGGTGCAAACAGCGGCAGTTTAAAAAAGACAGGCGCCTCAACGAATTCCGAGTGCCCGGTCCAGTGACACGTTGCCTGCGCCGCGCCCCACCAGGTACAGCATCAGCCCCGCCCATGACAGGTGCGTGGGCCAGGCATCGGGGTACACGAACACCTGGATGACCAGCGTCATGCCCAGCAAGGCCAGGGCCGACAGGCGCGTGAGCAGGCCCAGCACCAGAAGAACAGGGAACAGATGCTCTGCCACGGTGGCCATCTGCGCAGCCAGCTCGGGTGGCAGCAGGGGCAGCTTGTACTCGTCGCGGAACAGCGCATAGGCGCTGTCGGAGATGGTGAACCACCCCTCGACTTTGGTGCGCGCTGAAAGCCAGAAGATGCCTGCAATTGCCACGCGGTTGACCAGCGCCAGCAGGCTATGCGGGGTGAGCGAGGTGGCTGCATCGGCCAGGCGCGCCAACAGCTTGCGCTGGCCTTTGGCGGGTGCAGTGGGGAAAGGTGTGCTGGTGGTCATCAGGGGCTCCTTGGCCTCGGGGTGAATTGGTTTGAGTCGGTGGGTATCAATGCGCCTGCGTCCAGCAAGGTGCCCATCAGGGCCGCAAAGTCTGCGGTGGGCTCGGCCGCAAGGGCTGAAGTGGCGGCGGCCTCCAGCGTCTGGCCTTGGGCGCAGGCGTCCAAAAAGGCCACTCCGGCGCGCGACAGTGGGCGCCACGTCACGGGTGCGTGGGGCCGGGTGAGCAAGGCCCCATCGCCGGTCCAGTCCAGCGGCTCTGTGGGGGGCAGACCTTCGCGGTGGGTCTGCCACAACGCGTAGGCGGGATGCTCCTCGCACCAGGCCCAGCGTGCGGCGGGGTGGGGGCGCAGTTGCACCAGAGGCAATGTATCGGGCGCCTGCTGTGCCAGCCAGTTGCGGCCCACAGCGGTGGCGTCTGCCGCCAGATGGCATTCGGTCCAGCCGCGGTCCAGGCGCGCCACGGCCGGCAGATAAGGCAGCTCGGCCGCTGGTGCAAAACCGGCCAGAAAGTCAGCAAACTCCGCGCCGTAGTCCATCAGCAGTCCGTCAGCCGGCGGCTGCGCGCGGGCATACACCGCGGCGGCGGCGCGAAACCATTCTTCGCCCACCAGCTGGCACACCGTGGGGTAGCTGGCCTGCAGGGCATCAATGCAGCCCTTGAGCACGGTGTTGCGGTACACGGCAAAGCCGGGCTGGGATTCCAGCGCAGACAGCCACGGTGCGTGCTCGGCATGGCCGAGCAACGCGGCAGAGAAGCCGTCCTGGAATGCGCTCAGCTGCATGCTGCCTCCTCGGGCTGCGCCGCTGTGAGCGCGTTGTGGGCCTTGTCGCGCTCGGCCATCAGTTCGCTGAAGGCGGGCAGATTGTCGTCGCGTTCGATGAGGGTGGGCACGGGGCCTGTGCGCGCGATCACCTGCTCGTACAGCGCCCACACCGCCGGGGCGATGGACGCGTCGTGGCTGTCGATCAGCAGGGCATCGCCATGCACCGGGTCGGCATGGTGGCCCGCCAAGTGGATTTCGGCCACGGCGTGCAGGGGAAAGGCGTCGAGGTAGGTCTGCGCGTCAAAGCCCAGGTTGTTGGCACTGACGTACACGTTGTTCACGTCCAGCAGCAGGGCGCAGCCGGTCCGCTGCACCAGCTCGGTCAGAAATTCGGTCTCAAGCCAGTCGTGGCCGTCGATGTGCAGGTAGTGCGTGGGGTTCTCGATGGCGATGGGGCGCTGCAGCGCATCCTGCGTTCGGGCGATGTTGTCTGCGATGCGCTGCAGGGCCGCGTGCGTGCGTGGAAACGGCAGCAGGTCGGGCAGGTACTGCCCGCGCCAGGTGGACCATGCCAAGTGCTCGGAGATGATGACTGGCTCCACCCGCCTTGCAAGGGCTGCCAGTCGCGCCAGGTGTGCCGCGTCGGGCGGAGCATCGGCAGCAAGCGACAGCGACACGCCGTGCAGCGCCAAGGGGTGTCGCGCGCGGATAGCCTCCAGCCAGGCCAGGCGGGGGCCACCCTCGGCCAGATAGTTTTCGGGGTGCACCTCCCACCACAGACCCGTGGCGGTGCAGTGCAGCGCCTCGTCATAGTGCTGGGGCTTGAGGCCCAGGCCAGCGGTGAGAGGGCACAGGGCCATCGTTCAGGCCTTGATGGGGGTGAGCGAGCCCATGCCCTTGGGCGTCTTGATGGTGGCGCAGGTGCCTGCGGGCACAAACTTCCAGGCGTTGCCCTGGTAGTCCACCTTGGCGGAGCCCGCACAGGTGGTGCCGGGGCCGGCAGCGCAGTCGTTCTTGCCAGCCATCGAGACGCCGTAGCACTTCTCCATGGCGGGTTTGGCGCCGTCCATGGGGGCGGAGGTGGTTTGGGCCATGGCGGCGCCAGAGGTCAGGGCTACAAGGGCAAGGGCGCCGAGGCTGAGGGTGCGAGTGGTCATGGTACGGTTCTCCGAGGGTTGGGTCAGGGTTGAATCCGATCGGGGTGCAGCGAGAGGCCGCGTTGAACTGCCCGATCTGCGTTGTAATTCGCGCAGCGCAACTTGCGGGTTACAGCGCTGTACGAAAAATTTCGGAGCGGCATGGCGAAACATTTTTTTGCGATGCCTGTAACCCAATGGCTCCGGCATACGAATTTCTTGCAGGGAGACACCATGGAGAGTGTGGAAGAACGCCTGCGCGGCTTGTTGATGCAGGGGCTGGATGCCGACGCAGCCGCCTACCAGCGCTTTTTGAAAGAGCTGAGCGCCCACCTGCGCGCCTTTTTGCGCCGCCGCCTCGTTCAGCGGCCCGATGAGGTGGAAGACCTGGTGCAGGAGACGCTGCTGGCGGTGCACAACCAGCGCCACACCTACCGGCCCGCGATGCCGGTGACGGCCTGGGTGCACGCGATTGCGCGCTACAAGCTCATCGACTGGTTGCGCTCGCATGCCGTCAAAGAGGGGCGCAACGACCCGCTGGACGATGCCGACGAGTTGTTTGCCAGCAGCGACAGCGAGGCCGCCGAAGCCCGGCGGGACCTGGGGCAGTTGCTGCGCACGCTGCCCGACAAGCAACGGCTGCCGATTGAGTATGTGAAATTGGAAGGTTTGTCGGTGGTCGAGACGGCGCGCCTCACGGGGCTGTCGGAGTCGGCTGTCAAAGTCGGCGTGCACCGGGGGCTCAAGGCCCTGGCCGCCAAGATCAGGGGAATGGCATGAAAACCGATGAATTGATCCACCTGCTGGCCACCGATGACCGGCCGGTGCAGCGCAACGCGATAGAGCAGCGCTTTGTGGTCGCCGCACTGGCGGGCATTGCCGGCGCCGGGGTGCTGATGCTGGCCCTGTTCGGTCTGCGCCCTGATCTGCTGGCCACCATGGCGCTGCCCATGTTCTGGGGCAAGCTGGTGTTTGCTGCCGCGCTCGCTGCTGCCGGGCTGGCTCTGCTGCGCCGCATGGCCCGCCCGGGCATGGCGCTGGGCCACGCAGCCCTGTGGTTGGCCGTGCCGCCGCTGGTGCTGTGGGCCATGGCCTTGTGGGCGTTGTCGCAGGTGTCCGCCGCAGAGCGCATGCCGCTCATCCTGGGCAGCACCTGGCGCACCTGCCCTTTCAATATCGCGGCGCTGTCGGTGCCAGCATTTGTTGCAGGCTTTTGGGCCCTCAAGGGCGCTGCCCCCACGCGCCTGGTGTGGACGGGTGCGGGCGCTGGTTTGCTGGCGGGTGCGCTGGGCGCCTTGGTGTACGCCCTGCATTGCCCCGAAATGGCCACGCCCTTCCTGGCTGTCTGGTATGTGGCGGGCATGGCCATCCCGACTGCGCTGGGGGCGGTGCTGGGGCCGCGCCTGCTGCGTTGGTGAGGGGGCGCGGCAAGTGTGCCAAGCGCCCTGGTGGTTCAGGCGCTGACGCGTTTGTTGTAGGCGCGGAAAACCGTGTCCAGCGTCCAGCCCAGCGATTCGTAGAGGGACTGCGCTGTGGTGTTGGTGTGTGCTGTGGTCAGGTCCATGCGCACCTTTCCATGGGTGCGGGCCGTGGCTTCT
Organism: Acidovorax sp. SRI_002; assembly: GCF_057586455.1. Taxonomy (NCBI): domain Bacteria; kingdom Pseudomonadati; phylum Pseudomonadota; class Betaproteobacteria; order Burkholderiales; family Comamonadaceae; genus Acidovorax; species Acidovorax sp. SRI_002. The sequence continues at coordinate 267,246 of NZ_JBYCZW010000006.1, forward strand.
GCTGCCATCAGCAAGCTGCGCCCGGCGCCTGTCTTGCGGGCGGCGGGGGCCACGAACAGGTCGTACAGCGTGTAGATTGGGGCGGCCTCCACCGAGCAGAACGTGGGGTAGAGCTGGCAAAAGCCTACCGCCGTTTGCGACGCATCCAGCGCCAGCAGGATCACCGACTCTTCACGCTCTAACCGCTCCGCGATGAAGGCCTTCGCTCCGGCCAGGTCTGGCGCCTGCGCGTAGAACTGCCGGTAGGCATCAAACAGCGGCGCGACGGTGTCAGCGTCGGCCGGGGTGGCAAGGCGGATGTGAACAGTGGTCATGGAGACGTTGGGATGGCTGTGGGGCGCGAAACTGCACCAGGTTCTTGCAAGGCTGTACCCCGGATGGAATACAGGCGGACGCGGATTGTAGGAGGGGCTGTCCGCGTCTTGGGCGGTGGTGTGCAGGGTCAGGCAACGTCGCTGCGGGGCTGCAGCCACTGCGCCACCGCTTCCACCCGCGCCTGGTGGATCAACGCACCCACCTGCGGCCCAGCCACGCCCTTGGCCGCCGCCTGTGCTGCAATGTCGCGCGTGATGACCGATTGGACGGCCGCCAGCATAGCCGCCAGCCGCTGGCGCTGCGGGTAGGCGGATTCTTCAAACCCCAGCCGTCCGCGCGCATCGCATTCGCAGGCCAACAGGATGTCGGCGAACCGCTCGGGCTTGCGGATGGCGTCGCAGCGCTCCAGAAGGCGCACCAGCGCGGCGGCCGAGAGGTCGCCGCTGCGGTGGATGTGGCCGTGCTCGCGGGCCACCACATCGGCCGTCTCGCGGCAGTCCACGGGCACGCGCAGGCGCTCGGCCACGTCTTTCAGCAGCTCCGCACTGCGCTCCTCATGCCCGATGTGGCGGGGCAGCATATCGGCGGCCGTGGTGCCCTTGCCCAGGTCATGCACCAGGCAGGCAAACCGCACGGGGAGTGACGCCTGCAGCCGGGCCGCCATGTCCAGCACCATCATCAGGTGTACGCCCGTGTCCACCTCGGGGTGGTACTCGGCCCGCTGGGGCACGCCCCACAGGCGCGCCACTTCGGGCAACAGCACCTGCAGCGCGCCGCACTCGCGCAGCACCTCGAACATGCGCGAGGGTTGTGCTTCCATCAGCCCGCGCGCCAGCTCTTGCCACACGCGCTCTGCCACCAGGTGGTCCACCTCGCCATGCGCGACCATCTCGCGCATCAGCTGCATCGTCTCGGGCGCCACCGTGAAGTCGGTGAAGCGCGCAGCAAACCGCGCCACGCGCAGGATGCGTACCGGGTCTTCGCGGAAGGCATCGGTCACATGGCGCAGCACGCGCGCACGGAGGTCTTTTTCGCCGCGGTAGGGGTCAAAAAGGCGGGTGGCGCCGGATTCATCTATGCTGGATGCTATCGAATTGATAGTAAGGTCGCGGCGCGAGAGGTCTTCCTCCAGCGTCACATCGGGCGAGCTTTGCACCACAAAGCCCCGGTAGCCGCGCCCGCTCTTGCGCTCGGTGCGGGCGAGCGCGTATTCCTCGCGTGTTTCGGGGTGCAAAAAGACGGGGAAGTCGCGCCCCACGGGCAGGTAGCCTTGCGCCAGCATCTGGTCAGGCGTCGCGCCCACCACCACCCAGTCGTGGTCATTCACCGGCCGGCCCAGCAGCTTGTCGCGGACCGCGCCGCCTACCATGTAGATTTGCATCGGTGTAGTTTAGGACGAGCACTCGGCCGTATATTCCAGCCCACCATGTCCCTATCGTCCGAACTCACCATTGCCCAGCTCAACCCCGACGGCAGCGTGCCCGTGCCCACGGCGCCCGACGCAGCGGCCAACGCCGCCGCCGAAGCCCTGCAGCGCGAGGCGCAGTTCGAAGCCCTCAAGGCCAAGGTGGACGACCTGCAAGAGATCCTGGCCAAGCCGCTCAATGAAATCCTGGCCGACCGCGACAAGTTCAAGGAAGCGATGGCCGCGTGGGACGCCTTCGGCGCCATGTGGATGCTGTCACAACGCGCCATGAAGCGCGTGGCGCTGGATCTGGCTGCGCAGCAGGGTGTGAGCGACGAAGAGGTGGTAGCGCGTGCGCTGGCCTATGCCAACCAAGTGCTGAACGCGGAGGAGGAAGACCTGGGCGGCACCATTGCCCCCGCCCAGTTAGCGCACATTGCGCGGCACAAGCCGTTTTTGCGCAAGCAGTTCCGGTAGTTGGGCGGGTGCGCCCACGCCTGTTCAGCGGAACACCGGCCTGAAAAAACTCCGCTCATAACTCACGATGCACCCCGTCTCCTCGGCGTAGCGGAACGCTGCCTGGCACTCCGCGTCCTGCATCGACTGCTGGCGGTACACCTCGTAGGCCGCAAGGCTCTCGAACGTGAACAGCGCCAGCGCGATGTTGTTGGCGCCCTCGCTGGGCATGAAGTAGCCGTGGTGCTGGCCACCGAACTTCTCGACCAGCGGAATCCACAGTTTTCCGTAGTGCTCGAACTCCTTGAGCTTGCTGGTGTTGAGCACGTAGCGCAGGTAGATGGTGACGGCCATGGTGGTGCTCAACCCTCGGTATGGCGCAGGCGGTACGGCTCTTCGAAGTCCAGAAAGTCCTTCTCGGCCAGGGCTTCGTCGATCCAGGCTTTCACGCCGGGCAGTGCGCGCACGCGGTCTACATAGGCCTTGATGGGGGTGGGTACGGGCAGGGCATAAGAGTGCAGGCGCATGCACACGGGGGCAAAGTAGGCGTCGGCCACGGTGAAGTCGCCAAACAGCAGGGGGCCGCCGTGCTCCTGCAGCAGTGCACTCCACATCTCCACCAGGCGCTGGACGTCGGTGCGCACGCCGGCTTTGTCGCGCCAGATCAGCGCGCCGGCATCGGCCAGATTCGCCTCAATGTTCATGGGGCAGTTGCCGCGCAGGGCGGTGAAGCCGCTGTGCATCTCGGCGCAGACGCTGCGTGCGCGTGCGCGGGCCTTGGCGTCCGCGGGCCAGAGCTTCTTGTCGGGGTGGGTTTCGGCCACGTATTCGGCAATCGCCAGGGTGTCCCAGACGACCAGATCGCCATCGACCAGTGCAGGCACCTTGCCCGTGGGGCTCACGGGGTTCATCACACGCTTGAACTCCGAATCGGCGTCAAAGCTGTCGAAGCGCACGCGCACTTCTTCAAACGCAATGCCCGCCTGCTTGAGCAGCACCCAGGGGCGCATGGACCAGGAGGAGTAGTTCTTGTTGCCGATGTAGAGCTTGAGCATGGGGGCACCTGAAAAATGAAGGTCAGTCCGCCATGCTAGCGGCTGCGCGATGCGCCAGCGATGCGAAAAAAGGTCTGAATGATGCGCAGCGCGCATCACCGGGCCCCGAGGAGCCGGTCTGGCCGCTCAGACAGGCCAGACCACCCCGTTGTCGTTCAGGATGGCATCGAGCGGCAGGTCGAACTCCTCAGGCTCGAAATCATCCAGATAGCCATGGGTGAAGCCCAGACCCACCGTGAACGGCTTGGGCTGCAGCGTCGCCAGCGTGCGGTCGTAAAACCCACCGCCATAGCCCAGCCGGTAGCCACCCGGCGCGTAGCCCACGCACGGAACAAACAGCAGCGTGGGCACGATGACCTCAGTGTCCTTGGGCTTGGGGATGCCGTAGGCGTCTTCTTCCATGGGACAGCCGGGGTACCAGGCGTGGAAGGTGAGGGTCTTGTGCTGCTTGTTGACCACGGGCAGGCCGATGCGGCGGCGCAGGGGCTCGTCCAGCAACTCGCCGTCTTCCTTCCAGCGGTGCAGGGCGGGCAGGGGGTCAAACTCGCCCTTGATGGGCCAGTAGGCACCAATCACCGTATCGGGCCGGTTCACCAGCCAGATGCGCATCACCTGCTGTAACAGGTCGGCCCGCTGTAGGCGGTCGGGCAGGTTGAGGCGTTCTTCTATCAATGCGCGCCGAAGGGCTGCTTTGTCCATCAGATAATTCCCCCATGCAATTTCTCAGAGCGATTCTGACACCCCTTGTGGCCGCCACCCTGCTGGCTGCTACCGCGCCCCTTGTCATGGCGCAAAACCGTGGTGACGATACCCTGCTGGAGATGCAGCAGGCGTTCCGCAAGGGCGACCGCAACAAGCTCGCGCAGCTGCTGCCTGCGGCACGCGGCCATGCGCTGGAGCCCTGGGCTGCCTACTGGGAGCTGCGCGTGCGTCTTGGCGAGGCCTCGCCACAGGAGATCCAGTCCTTTATGCAGCGCTACGCCGGCACCTACCAGGAAGACCGCCTGCGCAACGACTGGCTGCTGCTGCTGGGTCAGCGCCGCGACTGGAGCCAGTTTGCCGAGCAGCACCCGAGCTACCGCATGTCGGACGACAAGGAAGTGCGCTGCTACGCCCTGCTGATCGACCAGATCAAGGGTACGGCACCAGCCACCGTGGCCGAGGACGTGCGCAGCAACTGGTATGCGATCCGCGACGCCGACGATGGCTGCACCCACGCCGCGCGCGAGCTGTATGGCTACAAGAAGCTCTCGGCCCTGGATGTGTGGCGCAAGGCCCGCCTGGGCGTGGAGGCCAACCGGCCCCGCGTGGTGCGCACGGCGGTCGAAATCGTCTCGCCGGAATCGCTGCCGCAACTCAAGGATGTGCTCGATGCGCCCAGCAAATACCTGCTCTCGCGCGCCACTGCCGCTGGCAAGGCCCGGCAGGAACTGGTGCTGCTCGCCCTGTTGAAGCTGGCCACCAGCGACCCGGACAGCGCGGCCTACCAGCTGGAGAACAAATGGGGCGTGCACCTCTCTGCCGAAGAGCGCAACTGGGCCTGGGGCGTGATTGGCAAGACCGCCGCGCAGAAGCTGGCCAGCAACGCCCATGGCTACTTTGCCAATGTGACCAAGGACAGCGACCTCAACGACGACCTGCTGGGCTGGAAGGTGCGTGCCGCCCTGCGCGCTGGCCAGTGGAAGGCCGTGGGCAAGGCGGTGGACGCCATGGGCCCTGAAGGCCGCCAGGACAGCACCTGGGTGTACTGGAAGGCGCGCTCGCTGCTGGCGGGCCGCGTGAGCGATGCCGAACGCGCCGAAGCACGGCAACTGCTCGAAGGCATTGCCGGAACGCGCGGCTTCTATGAGCAGCTGGCGCTCGAAGAGCTGGGCCAGCGCATCACCACGCCGCCCGCGCCCGCGCCCCTCACCGCCGAAGAAAAGGCCGCCGCTCGCGCCAACCCGGGGCTCAACCGCGCCCTGTACGCCATCCTGCTGGGCCTGCGCAGCGAAGGCGTGCGCGAGTGGAACTACACCACCAACCTGCACCAAAGCGGCGGCATGCCCGACCGCGAACTGCTGGCCGCTGCCGACTTTGCCTGCCAGCGCGAGGTGTGGGACCGCTGCATCAACACCAGCGAGCGCACCAAGAGCGTCGTGGACGTTACGCAGCGCTTTCCCACCCCCTTCCGCAGCGCGGTGGTGGAGCGTGCCAATGGCATCGGCCTGGACCCGGCCTACGTGTACGGCCTGATCCGCCAGGAAAGCCGCTTCATCATGGATGCGCGCTCGCACGTGGGCGCCTCGGGCCTCATGCAGGTGATGCCCGCCACCGCGCGCTGGACGGCCAAGAAGATCGGTCTGAACGGTTTCACGGCCGATCAGATCAACGACCGCGATACCAACATCACCATCGGCACCGCCTACCTCAAGCTCGCGCTGGACGACTTTGCGGGCTCCATGCCCATGGCCGCGGCCGCCTACAACGCAGGCCCCGGCCGCCCGCGCAGCTGGCGCAACGGCCCGGTGCTGGACGCCGCCATCTGGGCCGAGAACGTGCCGTTTGCCGAGACGCGTGACTATGTGAAGAAAGTGCTGTCCAACACCACCAACTACGCAGCCATGCTCACAGGCCAGCCTCAGTCGCTCAAGAGCCGCCTGGGCACGATCGGCCCGCGCGATGCGGCGTTGCCAGAGGTGAACAAGGATTTGCCCTGATGGGCCGGTGGTTGCTATAAATAGAAGAGCTGCTAGCGCTTATCGGATAAGCGCTAGGGCCTATTTTTTCCAATATTTTGAGGGGGAAGCCATGAGAAAACTGGGTTGGGTGGCCATGGCCTCCCTGGCGATGGTTCTGGGCGCAGCAGCGCAGGCGCAGCCGGTGTACAAGTGGGTCGATGCCGACGGTAAAACCCATTACGGATCGCAGCCGCCGCCTACCTCGCAGGATGCCGAGCCGATGAAGCTGCAGAACAACAACGGCACCAGTGGCAGCGGTGGTGCAGGCAGCAAGGGCAGCGCCTCTTCTGCTGGCAAGTCGGCGGGTGCCACCCAGTTCAACCCCGACGGCACCAAGAAGATTCCGAAAGACGTTCAGGAATTTGGCGAGGGGCTGAAGAAGGCCCTGGGCACGGTGGACGGCAAGCAAGTGCCGCTCAACTGCGCCACCGCCGTGGACAACATCCACTACCAAGCCGACCTCATGCTGGAAGTGGGCCAGAAGAACGTGCGCGACGGTTACATGGCCCAGGCGGACTTTGACAAGGCGGCACCCAAGATCCGTGAAGCCAAGGGCAAATACAGCGTATCGGACTGCCAGGGCGCATCGGGCAACAAGAAGGCGTTCTACCAGTGCATGTCCAGCAGCAACAACCATGTGACGGGGTGCGACAAGCAGCACAAGCATTGAAGCCGTGCCGAGGCGCTGTGTGCCGTCCCCCAAGAGGGATGCCTGCAGCGGCTCGGTCAAGGGCGTGCCATGGCGGTACTGACTGAGGTGCATTGCTGCGGTCAGCCGGGATGCCAAGGTCCGGGCCGACGTTGTATCTATGCGTTGTGCAGCATGTCGCCTTGGCGGGTGGCCGCACCGGACCGCACCAGTTCGTCGCTCAGGCTGCCAAGCCATTCAACCTCGGCCTGATCGGCAAAGTGGCGCTCGCGGAGCATGCCGAAGTAGGGCGTGGCCTGCGCCCAGGCAGCCAGGTCCTGGAGACTGATCTGCTGCCATTCCAAAAGCTTGTACTTGAGCAGCACCTTGGCCGCATAGAGCGCATGTTTGCCCGGGTTGCGCACAAAACCGTCCAGGCGGCGGCGTGCGCCATCGATGGCACGGGGCGCATCGGCAAACACCGGCCCGTGGCCGGGGATCACGACCTGGGGTGATAGCTGCTCGATCACATCCAGCGTTGCGGCCACTTGGGCGAACGCGTCTTCGCCTTCCAGCTCGGGAAACACCACGCCAAAGCCGTTTTCCCACAGCGCATCGGCCGAGATCAGCACACGGCCCTGGGGCTCGAACAAAACCACCGAATGCGGATCGTGCCCCGGCGCGGCATGCACCTGCCAGGGCTTGTCGCCCAGCAGTACGCACGAGTCGGGCATGAGCAGCGTGTCGGCCCGAAAGGGTGGGCATTCCTGGCCCGTCGGTGTGTAGCTGAGCGCATAGGCATCCCACTGGCGCACATGGTCGGCCTGGCCGGGTGGAATGGCCGTGAGCACGCCGGGCCAGGCCTTTTGTAGCGCGGCATTGCCGCCGCAGTGGTCGCTGTGCAGATGGGTGTTGAGCACACGGTCCAGCGCGCGGCCCTGCAGCGCGTCGCGCACCAGGTCCACAGTCTGTTCGGCATGGCTGCAGTAGCCGGTGTCCACGATGGCCGTGTCGTGGTGGCCGACGAAGAGGATGTTGTTGGCCGAGAGCCAGCCGCGTTCCAGGACGGTGATTTCAGGGGGGAGCAGGTTGTGTGGCGCAGTAGTGGGCATGAAGGCGAGAGTGAAGGCTTTGCGGCGGGTATCAATACAAACGCTGCGCCGCAGTCTGCTGTCCAGCGTACTGCAGGTCCAGCGTGCCTGCAGTCCTCCAAAACCCGCATGCCCGCGCCATCGATGCCGCTCGGCGGGACAGCGGCATCTGGCTGCGCGTGGCTACTGTGGCAAGGTCACTTGCACCACCGCGTTGCGGGTGCTGAAGAACAGCTTGGAATCCCGCACGGCAATGCCCACCGGCGTGTGAATGATGCCAGGGGCCTCTCCGGCCAGGAAGCCCTTCCGTCCGGCTTGGCCAACCACGGTGCTGACTTGTCCGTCTTTCGCAATCTTGCGAATCACGCTGTAGCGAGGGTCCGTCAAGTACAGGTTGCCCTTGGCATCGGCGGCCAGGCTGGCCGTGCCGCCCCACGTGGTGCGGAAATCATCAAAATCCGTTCCCCAGGGGATGGTCGCGGCGATCAGCAACGTGGAGTAACCCGCCACGGTCAACTGCGCGCTGGCGGCCGGGCCATCGACATAGCCTGCGGGAAGGTCGGCGCGACCGGCCACGGTGCTCACGACGCCTGCCGGCGTGATCTTGCGAATGGTGGGCCCGATGCCTGTGAAGGCGTCATGCAGTCCGTCGACCACGTACAGGTTGCCATCGGCATCCAGGGTCATGTTGCCCAGAACGGAGAAGCGTGCAGCGCTGCCCTGCCCATCCTGATGGCCGAGCACACCGGCATTGCCGGCCAGCAAGCTGGCGGTGCCTTGCGGGTTGATCTTCACGATGGTGCCGTTGACACCCGCTGCATAGACGTTGCCCCCTGCGTCCGCGACCAATCCGTTCACGGGGCCGCCGTACTTGTACGAACGCCCTGCGTATTCAAAAGGCGGGAACCAGGGGGAAAGGTCCGCCAGCACCCTGATGGCGCCCTGGGGCGTGATCTTGTAGACGTAGCTGGGCTGGTTCGGCACCCAAGCGTGGGAGGCGGTGTAGAGGTTGTCATTGCCATCGACGGCCATCGCCCGCCATGACGGCCTGCTCTGCACTTCGGTCGGAACGGTGTCCCAGGTGAGTGGCAAGGTGCTGGTGCTGCCATCCGATCCCACTTTGCGCAGGGTGGTGATGCTGCTCGCGTCCCCCACATACAACGCCCCGGCTTTGGCAAAGGCCATGGCGAGAGGAGCGATGAAACGGGCCTGCGACCCTGGGCCATCGACGGGCACCGGCTTGGGATCGTACGGCGTGGCCTTGCCCGCCAGAACGGAAGTCGTTCCATCCAGGCGGAATTTCTGGATCCACGCCGACAGCGAGTTGCCCAGACTGACGATGAAACTGCCGTTCGCATCGATGACAAGGCTTTTGGCCGTCTGCGCATCGGGAATGCGCAGCACCGTCGAGACGGTGCCGTCCTCGCCAATGCGGCGCACGGCGATCGAGTGGTCTTGGGTCGTCTCATACGCCGGGGGGTATTGGTCGAGGGCGTACAGTTTTCCAGATGCATCCAGTGCCAAGTCGAGCAAGGTGCCAAACCGGGCAGTGGCGGCATCGCCGTCCGTGTTTCCCCGGGCGTCTGCCGAGCCGGCGACGTGAACCAAGCCACCTTGTGGTGTGTATTTCTGGATGGTGCTGCCAGCGACAATGAACAGCGCACCCGATGCATCCACGACAAATGTGGAGGGCAGGTTCCATTTGCGCTCCAGCGGCAGGGTGCTGACCACGCCCGCCGGGGTGATCTTGCGGAAGGGGCGGTCGCCACCACTGCTCAACACATAGAGGTTCCCCGCACCATCCAGCCGGAGTGCGTCCACACCACAGAGCGTTGCTGCCTGCAGCGGGCCGTCGTCAATGCCGCATTCGCCGGGTTTTCCGGCCAACGTAGTGACCACTCCCTGGCTGTCGATCTTGCGCACGGTGTAGTTGTCCGCCACGTACGTGTTGCCCGTCGCATCGACAACCACCGCCGATGGGTTGTCAAAGCGTGCTGCCGGCCCCGGCCCATCGGCGTAGTTTGGGGGGCTGGCAAAGGAGAACGGGCGCGGGGGCTGCCCGCCCGCAACAGTGCTGACCGTGCCCGAGGCGGTCAATTTGCGTACCGCCTGGTTGGTTGAATCCGCCAACATCAGGTCGCCGGCAGGTGTCAACGCGAGTGCCGGAGGGGCTGCAAACAGTGCGTCGGTGGCTGCGCCATCCTGGTAGCCGGTGCCCTGCGTGGCGCCCGCGACCATGCTGAGCACGCCTTTGGGGGCGGGAGGTGGTGGGGTAGTGTCTTCGCCGTTACCGCCGCCGCAGGACACGGCCAGAAGGGAGAGGCTCAGTGTGACCATAAGCCAGGAACGGACGGATGGGGTTTGTCGTGACTCGGTTTTCACAAATGAATGCTCCGCATGAAAGTAGACGTGGATTTCTTCAACACCGGGCTCTCCGGCTGCCAATTGATTTGCGCACGGCCCCGAGAGTCTTATGTTTCAAACAGTTGCAAGTCAGCTCTGGGAGCTGGTCGTCGCCGGGGGGGCAATTACGCACCGAAGGGACCGCTTTGCTTGGTTCGGTTCCAAGGTTCTGGTTCTACAAAATGCCTCTCCAACATAAGCGGTTTCCAGTCGCCATGGCAGCGCAGTGTGGCGTACGCGCGGTTCGCGCGTAGTAGCGTCGCTCGCCTGCTGTCTTTGCCAAACGGCTGGGTTTTCGCTACTTAGGAAGGTTCACCTGCGTTACTGCATTGCGTGTCGCGAGGTACAGCTTTGAATCCCGCACGGCAATGCCGATAGGCGTGTGAATGATGCCCGGAAGATCCCCTCCCAGAAAGCCTCGCTGCCCGGCACGACCGACCAGCGTGCTGACTTGGCCTTCTGTGGAGATCTTGCGAACCACGCTGTTGACAGGATCCGTGACGTACAGATTGCCCTTGGCATCCATTGCGAGGCTGGCTGTGCCGCCGTTTTCTCCATTGAGAGAGCCAAAGTCTTGCCCGATGTAAACCCCGCCAGCTGAGTAGCTGCTGTAACTGGCTGCCGCAAAGCGCGCGCTGCTGGCCGGCCCATCCACCAGACCAGCAGGCAGATCGGCCCTGCCGGCGACGGTGCTGACCATGCCGGCAGGTGTGATCTTGCGGATGGTGGGGCCAATCCCGGTGAACGCGTCATTGAGCCCATCCACCACATACAGATTGCCCGCCTGATCAAGGGTCATATTCCCCAGGATGGAGAAGCGCGCGGCGCTGCCCTGTCCGTCCACGTGGCCCAATGCGCCGGGACTGCCGGCCAGCAAAGTGACCTCACCTGCGGCGGTGATTTTGAGGATGACGCCATTGACGCCCGCCGCATAGACATTGCCTGCAGCGTCGGCGGCAACCCCATTGATGGCGGCAGCATATCTGTAGGTGTTGCCACCATGGACGAATGGGGGAACCCATGTGGACACATCTGCCAGAACCGAGGCTTGGCCGGTGGGGCTGATCCTGAAAACCAGATTGGGATCGCCAGGAAACGGTGCCGTGGAGGCCGTATAGATGTTGTCCTGCCCATCTACCGCCATGGCCCGCCAGGAGGGGTTCGCAAAGCCTGCAGGCCATTGGAGCGGGAGTGCGCTTGTGGTGCCGTCGGGGCGGACGATGCGCACCCTGCCAGCGTCGTAGTCGCCCACATACAGCGCTCCTGACTTCGCCAGAGCCATCGCCTGAGGAGCCTTGAACCGCGCATCTGTGCCCGGACCGTCTGCAGCGACGGCCTCGGGATTCGCCGCCGTGGGCTTCCCGACAAGGGTGGATCGGGTGCCATCGCGATGGTATTTTTGAATCCACGTGGATTGGACATTGGCGAGGCTGACGATGAAGTTGCCGCTGCGATCAACGACCAGGCTTCTACCCCCCGAAGCCGCAGGGACTGTGAGGGTCAGGGTGGACACGGCCCCGCTCTTGGCGATATGGCGAATGGTGACCGGGTCATGTCCATCCAGCGCATAAAGCTCGTTGGAGGCATCCAGTGCCAAATCGTGGAGGATGCTGAACTTGGCCGTCACGGCATCGCCATCGGCAGCACCCTGAAAGTCTTGGTTGCCAGCGACATGGGTCACTTCTCCGGTGGGGGTAGATTTCTTGATGGAACTCCCGTGTGTGAAGTAGACGGTGCCGGAGGCATCTACGACGAACTTGGAGCGCTCCGGCTCCGGCAGTTCCATGGGCAGGGTGCTCGTGACGCCCGCAGGGGTGATCTGGCGAATCTTTGGGTAGGCGTAGCTACCCTGGCCGACATAGAGATTCCCGGCGCTGTCCAGCCTTATTTCGCGAGGAGCGCAGAGCGTTGAGCCCTGGGAGGGGCCGTCGGCATTGCCACACACGCCGGGTTTACCTGCGATGGTGGTGACGGCACCGGTGCTGTCAATCTTGCGCACCAGGTGGTTGGCTGTGTCCGCCACGTAGGTGTTGCCTGACGCGTCTGCTGCGACCGCTGTTGGATAGAAAAAACGTGCAGCTGGCCCCACGCCATCGGCGTAGTGGACAGTGACTGAGGGTGCAGGGGCCGGACTTTGGCCGCCTGCGAAGGTGCTGACGAGACCGGAGGTTGCCCATTTCCGGATGGCATGGTTGCCTGTGTCTGCCATCAGCAAGTCACCTGTGGGCGAAAGCGAGAGTGCTGGTATCCCGGAAAAAAGCGCATCGGCGGCGGCGCCATCCAGGTAACCGGACCGGTGGGTGGCCCCGGCCAGCAGACTGAGTGCAGGTGTGGGCTCGGGGACTGGGGTATCTGGGTTGCCTGCGTCCGGACCACTGCCGCTACCGCCCCCGCAGGACGTGGCAAAGATGGAAAGGCTGAGCAAACCTGCCAGCCAGGGGAGGGCAGGCCGATGCTGTCGCGACATGGGTTTCACAAGTGGTTCCTCCCTGATGAACTTGAAGCGGGCCTGCGCCAAGGACGGGCCTTTTCGCTGCTGGTTGATTATGCGTAGGGAGCATGGAAGTACGTGTTTGTTTCAACCTGTTGCAAATGCAGCGCCAGACGCCAGACCCGTGGCCCGGCGTTCTGGGCCGCGTCGACGAACTACCCAGGCCACGGCCAGCGTTGGTGCAAAGTCGCAGGAGCCGGGTGTGGGAAAGGTGCCTCTGCAGTCACCGGGGAAACGTATGGTTGCGGGACGTGGGCCGCGCTTTTCCCGCTGCTGCAACTCCAGCTCCGCTCCAGCTCGGGTCTACCGTGCTGGCTTGCCGACCCCCTTGAAGTGGCTCAATGTCCTGAGGTCAGAACGTCACGCCCGCCACCAGAATCACATTGGCATAGGGCGTGCACTCACCCGTGCGCACCATCACACGGGCTTGCTGGGTCAAGCGCTTGAACTCATCGTGCGATACGGCCTGGGGATCCACCGGCAAGTGGCACCAGGCGGGCAACTGCCCTCTATTGCGCTCCACGGCTTCGGTGGCGATCAGCGCTTTTTCGACCTGCATTTCGTCCAGCACCACCCGCAGCACATCGGCCACGGCCGGGATGCCCGGCGTCAGCGCCAGGTCAATGCGGCGCGGGCCATTGGGGATGGGCAGTCCCACGTCGCCAATCACCAGCATGTCGCCGTGGCCCAGGGTGGCGATGGCGTGGGAGAGTTCGGCGTGCAGCAGGGCGGTGCGTTTCACAGGGGGCTCCAGGCGGGCGGTTGGGGGCTTTGCGCCACGGCGGCGCGGGTGGGGATGGAAGGCTGGGCGCCGGGCTGGGTGACGCACAGCGCCGATGCGCGGATGCCTTCGCGCACGGCGGTGTCCAGGGATTCATCGCGTGCCAGCGCCACGGCCAGCGCGCCCAAAAAGGTGTCGCCTGCAGCGGTGGTGTCCACCGCCTGCACGACGAGGCCGGGGTGGTAGCGGCAGCCTGCGGCATCGGCCGCCACGGCACCGGCAGCGCCCAGGGTCACCACCACCTGCGCAGGGCCCTTGGCACGCAGGGCTTGTGCGGCCTGCGCGGCGTCTGCGGGGGTGGCGACACGCTGGCCTGCCAGCGCGGCGGCTTCCACCTCGTTGACCACCAAGACATCGACCAGCGGCCACAGCGCGTCGGGCAGGGGCTGGATGGGCGAGGGGTTGAGCAGCACGGGGCAGCCTGCGGCATGGGCCGCGTGGGCTGCGGCCAGCACCTGAGGCATCGGGATTTCGAACTGCAACACCAAGCCGCCTGCGCCTTGCACGACTGCGCTCAGGGCGCCGGCATCCAGCACAAACCGGCCATTGGCGCCGGGCACCACCACGATGCGGTTCTGCCCTGTGGCTTCGACCGTGATGGCGGCGACGCCGGTGGTGGTTTGCACATCGCTCTGCACGCCGCTGTGGTCAATGCCGTCGGCATCGAGCCCGGCGCGCAGCGTGTGGCCGTAGCCGTCATCGCCCACGCGGCCAAACAACGCCACCTGCGCACCCTGGCGCGCGCAGGCCACGGCCTGGTTGCCACCCTTGCCGCCGGGCACCAGGTGCAGGGCGTCGGCCAGCACGGTCTCGCCAGGGCCCGGCGCGTGTTGCACCTGCAGCACCAGATCCATGTTCAGGCTGCCAACCACGGCGATGCGCGGCGTGTGGGCGCTGCTCATGCCGCACCTCCGGACGCATGGGCCGTGGAGGCGCGCACGCGCAGCTCGGGCTGCAGCATCACCTTGCGCGCGTCCTGGCGCTTGCCGTCGATGCGTTCCAGCAGCATGTCCACCGCCAGCGCGCCGATGCGCTGCTTGGGCTGGGCCACGGTGGTGAGCGGTGGGCTGGTGAAGGCGGTGAGTTCGATGTCGTCAAAGCCGACGATGGACAGTGCCTCTGGCACGCGCAGGTCGCGTTCGTGCGCGGCACACAGTGCGCCCATGGCCATGAGGTCGTTACACACGAAGACGGCAGTGGGCGGCTCGGGAGCGCGCAGCACGGCGTGCATGGCTTCGTAGCCGCCCTGGCTGGTGAAGTTGCCGTGCCACAGCAGGCCTTCGCCGGTGCCGCAGCCCGCGTCGGCCAGGGCCGTGCGCCAGCCGGCAATGCGCTGCTCGCTGGGGGCAATGCCTTCGGGGCCGCCAATGCAGGCAATGCGGCGGTGGCCCAGCGACAACAGGTGGCGCGTGGCCAGCAGGCCGCCCTGCATGTGCGCGGTTTCCACCAGGTCGCAGGGCTGCTGCCCGGCGATGTCGATTTCGCGGTCCACCAGCACGGTGGGGATGGACAGGCCCGCCAGCTGCGTGGCCAGCGTGGCGTCATGCCCGGTGGAGACCACGATGAGCCCGTCGATGCGCCGCTCGGCCAGCACCTGCAGGTAGGTGCCCTGGCGGTGCGCCTCGTCGTTGGTGTTGCACAGGATGACGTTGTAGCCCGCGCCAAAGCAGCGGTCTTCCACGCTGTGCACGATCTCGGCAAAGTAGGGGTTGGAGCTGTTGGGGATCAGCATGCCCAGCGTGCGCGTGTTGTTGCTCTTGAGGCTGCGCGCAATGGCGCTGGGCACATAGCCCAGGGCGCGGATGGCGGCCTCGACCCGCTCGCGCCCCTCGGGGCTCACGCGGCGCGTGCCGTTGACCACGTGCGATACCGTGGTGACCGACACCTCGGCGTGGCGCGCAACGTCCTTGATAGTAGCCATGCAAAAAGAAGAATGAGGTCGTGGGTAGTGGGGCGGCTGGATGCGGGGTCAGTCTCTCAGACCTTGGCGCGGCGCTGGCGCAGCGTGTCCACGATCACAGCCGCCACGATCACAAAACCCGTGATGATGCGCTTGCTGGGCTCGCTGGCGCCCACCTGGGCCAGACCCGCCTCCAGCACCGCGATGATGAGCACGCCAAACGCGGTGTTGATCACCGAGCCGCGCCCGCCCATGAGGCTGGTGCCGCCAATCACCACGGCCGCAATCACCTGCAGCTCCATGCCGGTTCCAGCGTTGGGGTCGGCGGCTTCCAGCCGGGCCGACTGCATCAGGCCCGCCAGACCCGCCAGCAGGCCCGTCATGGCAAACACGATGACACGGATGGGGCGCGGGTCCACACCGGCCAGGCGCATGGCTTCTTCATTGGTGCCAATGCCCACCACGCAGCGGCCGAACACGGTGCGCGATAGCACCAGCTGCGCCACCACCACCAGCACCACGGCCAGCAAGAAGGCGAACGAGATGCCGCCAAAGAAGGGTGCCGACAGCCACGAGATCGCATCGCCCACGTACTGCGTGCGTGAATCGGTGACCACATAGGCGCTGCCGCGCACGGCTTCGAGCATGCCCAGCGACACGATGAACGAGGGCAGCCGCCATGCGACGGAAATCATGCCGGTGATGGTGCCGCACACCAGGCCCGTGGCCAGTGCCAGCGCGGCGGCGGCGGGCACCGTCCAGCCCCATTGCAGGATGGCGGCGGCCGAGGTGGCGGCGGCCAGCGCCATCACCGAGCCCACCGACAAATCGATGCCCGCGATGATGAGTACAAAGGTCATGCCCACGGCCATCACGGCCAGGGCCGGGATTTCGTTGGCGATGGTGATGAAGGTCTCGGCGCTCCAGAAGTATTCGGACAGCGACGAGAACAGTGCCACCATGCCCGCCAAAACGGCCAGCAGGCCCAGGTAGGTGCCCAGCTGGCTGCGCCAGACCGAGGCGGAGGAGGGCGCCGCAGCGGGCGCGGCAGATGTGGTGGGGGCGTTCATGCGGTCACAGGAGAAGAGGTTGAAGGGGTGGTGCTGGTGCGCCCGCCGGGCTCGGAGAACGCGGCCGCCAGCAGCGATTGCTCGGACCACTCGCCGCGCTCGAACACGGCCACCAGGCGGCCTGCGCTCATCACGCCGATGCGGTCGGCCATGGCCATGAGTTCGCGCAGGTCGGACGACACCATGAGCAGCGCGCGGCCTTCTGCGGCCATGCGGTCCAGCTCGCCATACAGCTCGGCGCGCGCGCCCACGTCCACGCCGCGCGTGGGTTCGTCGAGCAGCAGCACGCGGCCTTCGCGGTGCAGCCAGCGGGCAAACACCACCTTTTGCTGGTTGCCGCCGGACAGTTGCCCCACGGGCTGTTCGGCGCTGCGGCAGCGGATGCCCAGCGTGCGCACAAAGCCCTGCACCAGGCGGCTTTCGAGCCCGCGCTGCAACCAGCCGCCGCGCGACACGGCCGACAGGTCGGACAGTGTGGCGTTGATCCGGATGGGTTGCGACAGCAGCAGGCCCTGGGATTTGCGGTCTTCGGTGACCAGGCCCACACCGGCGGCGATGGCCTGAAGAGGCGAGGCGAAACCACGGGGAATCGTGCGGGGTGCGACCTGGAAAACCGCAGGTTTCTGGTTTGCTATGTTTTGTATAGCTGGTTGCGCTTGCGCATCAAGCGCTAGAGGCTGTTTTTGTTCATACTCTGGGTGCAGCGTCACGCTGCCGCGGTCTGCCCGGTCCGCGCCGAACAGCAGGCGGACCAGCTCGGTGCGGCCCGATCCAACCAGCCCGGCAATGCCGAAGATCTCGCCCGCACGCAACTCCAGGCTCACGTCCTGCACGGCGGTGCCCCGGCCCAGGTTGTCAGCGCTCATCACCACCGGGCCCACAGGGCGGCGCGGGCGGTGGTCCAGGTCGCTCACCACGCGGCCCACCATGCGCTGCACCAGGTCGTCCTCGCTCATGCCAGTCATGGGGCGCACGTCCACCAGGCGGCCATCGCGCAGCACCGCCACGCGGTCGGCAATGCGGCGCAGTTCTTCGAGCCGGTGCGACACGTAGATGATGGCCACGCCGCGTGCGGTGAGGTGCGCGATCTGCTCGAACAGGTAATTGGTCTCGCGCGGCGTGAGCATGGCCGTGGGCTCATCGAGCACCAGAATGCGCGTGTCGTCCTGCAGGTTGCGCGCAATCTCCACCATCTGCTGCTGGCCGATGCCCAGCTGCGAGACCGGGGTGGCGGGGTCGATGTTGTCGAGCCCGATCTTGGCCAGCTGCGCACGGGCGGCGGCGTGCAGCACATCGCGCTGCAGCCAGCCCAGCCGGTTCGGCAGGCGGCCCATCAACAAGTTCTCGGCCACGGTGAGCGTGGGCACCAGGCCCAGCTCCTGCATCACCATGCGCACGCCGTGGCGCTCGGCATCGCGGCGCGAGGTGGGGGCGTAGGCCTGCCCCGCCAGCTGCATGCCGCCGCGCGTGGGCTGCTCCAGCCCGCAGAGGATCTTGGACAGCGTGCTCTTGCCCGCGCCGTTCTCCCCGGTCAACGCCAGCACCTCGCCCGCAAACAGCTCCACGTTCACGCCGTCGAGCACGGTGGCGGTGTAGTCCTTGCCCACGGCCTGGATGGCGAGCAAGGGCGGGGACTGAGGAGCGGGCGAGCGACTGGGCATGGGGGCTTGAAGTGGGCGGCTGCAGGGCGGGGTTTATCGGTTGAGCGGCGAACAACGCCAGAAGGGCCTTGTTCGCCGCTCTCGGATTTACTTGCTGTCTTTCGTCACCAGCACCACATCCGTCTTCACCGCGGCGGGCAGCTGGTTCTGCGGCGTCTTGGCGGCCAGGGCCTTCTGCGCCAGTTCGATACCGAACACGGCCTGCTTGGCGGCGTACTGGTCGGCGGTGGCCAGCACGCGGCCGTCGGCCAACATGGGCTTGATGGCGCCGATGTTGTCGTAGCCCACCACCTGCACCTTGCCGGTCTTGCCAGCGGCCTTCACGGCGGCCACGGCGCCCAGGGCCATGCTGTCGTTGCCAGCCAGCAGGGCCACGAGGTCAGGGTGCTCGCGCATCATGCCGGCGGCCACGGTGTTGCCCTTTTCAATCTCCCAGTTGCCGGACTGCACACCCACCACGGTGATGTTGGCGGCCTTCATGGCGTCCTGGTAGCCCAGGGTGCGCTGCTGCGCATTGAAGGTGGTGGACACGCCTTCGATGATGCCGACCTTGTCGCCGGCCTTCAGCGTCTTGGCCAGGTGGTCGCCCACCAGCTTGGCGCCTGCGCGGTTGTCGGGGCCCACAAACGGCACGGTGATGTTCTTTTCCTTCAGCGCATCGGCATCGAGCTGGTTGTCGATGTTGACCACGAGGATGCCCTTGTCGATGGCCGTCTTGACCACGGGCACCAGCGCCTTGGAGTCGGCGGGTGCCAGCACGATGGCGCTGACCTTCTGGGCTACGGCCTGCTCGATCATCTTGATCTGGGCTGCCGTGTCGGTCTCGTTCTTGATGCCATTGGCCACCAGCGTGTATTCCTTGGCATGGGCCTTCTGGTGCGCCTTGGCGCCGTCTTCCATGGTGCGGAAGAACTCGTTGGCCAGCGACTTCATGATGAGCGCGATCTTGGGCTTGTCCTGCGCAAACGCAGGGCTGGCCAGCAGGCTGCCCACAACGGCGAGGGCGGCGGCGGTCTGAACGGAACGGCGGGTGAACTGCATGGGTGTTGTCTCCAGGTTGGAATGTGGACAAAGGCAACGCTGAACAAGCCTCTCGCGCCCGGCGCATCCCTGGCTCAGGACGGTCTGCAGCGTTGCAAATCCTCGCGATAGCTACGGCTATCACTGTGGTTTGCGCCTTGCAGCCCATCCCGATCCAGGGCCCGCCGCATCGCGGAGGCTTATTCAGCGTCGCCCTAAGGCGACCGACAGCGTGGAGGGAAATCCCCGGCAGCGCCCCAAAAAAGGAGCGGCTACGGATGCCCGGTGCCTTGTCGCGATTGGGATGATAACGAAAGCAAACGTTTGCGCAAACGTTTGCTAGTCAGTAAAAACCCGGAGATACAGACATTGGAGCACCTAGTGCAGGCGGCCGACCTGCGTGGTCGGAACCCAAGAAAAAGGGCGCCGAAGCGCCCTTGGGGAGGTGGCAGGGGGCGGCGCTTGGCGCGCTGCCCTTGTGAACAGCGTCAAGCCTTGCGCAATTCCCTGCGCAAGATCTTGCCCACATTGCTCTTGGGCAGCTCGTCGCGGAACTCGATGTACTTGGGGCGCTTGTAGCCCGTAAGGTTCTGGTGGCAGTAGTTCGCCACTTCGTCCTCGGTCAGGGCGGGGTCGTTCTTGATGATGAACACCTTGATGGCCTCGCCCTGTTTCTCGTCGGGAACGCCAATGGCCGCGCATTCGACCACGCCGGGGCACAGGCTGATGACCTGCTCCAGCTCGTTGGGGAACACGTTGAAGCCGCTCACCAGGATCATGTCCTTCTTGCGGTCGATGATGCGGGTGTAGCCCTGCGGGTCCATGATGCCGATGTCGCCCGTGCGCATGAAGCCGTCGGGCGTGAAGGCCTTGGCGTTTTCTTCGGGCTGGTTGTAGTAGCCCACCATCACGTTGGGGCCGCGGATGCAGATCTCGCCCGACTCGCCCTGGGGCAGGCTGTTGCCTTCGTCGTCCTTGATGGCGATGTCGATGCCCGGCAAGGGCAGGCCGATGTTGCCGCTGAAGGTGGTGCTGATCACCGGGTTGTTGGTGCCGATGGCGCAGGTCTCGCTCATGCCCCAGCCTTCGATCATGGTGCTGCCGGTCACTTTCTGCCACTGCTTGGCCGTGCCCTCGCTGGCTGCCATGCCTCCGGCCTGCGACACGCACAGGTGCGAAAAATCCAGGGTCTTGAACTGCGGGTTTTGCAGCAGCGCGTTGAACAGCGTGTTCACCGCAGGCAGCATGTGGAAGGGGCGCTTCTTGAGTTCGGCCACGAACTTCGGAATGTCGCGCGGGTTCGGGATCAGCGTGAGGCTGGAGCCTTGGCGGATGGCCAGCAGGCACAGCGTGAGCGCGAAGATGTGGTACAGCGGCAGCGCGGCAATGGAGTTGGCCTTGGAGAGGTCGCCCACCTTGGACAGTGCGGGCGTGAACCACGCCTCGGCCTGCAGCGTGGCGGCCACGATGTTGCGGTGGGTGAGCACCGCGCCCTTCGACAGGCCTGTGGTGCCGCCCGTGTACTGCAGGAAGGCGATGGAATCGAGCGTGGCCTGGCTGGGCGCGAGCGACTTGTGCTCGCCCAGCGACAGCGCCTTCTTGAACGTGACGACCTTGCGGCCGTTGGACAGCGGCAGGTCATACGCAGGCACCATCTTGGCCAGGTGGCGCACGGCAAAGGTGATCCATTTGCCAAACCAGAAGCCCAGCAGGTCGCCCATGGACGCCATCACCACATGTTTGACGGCCGTGTGGTCGATCACATCGGCCAGTGTGTGGGCAAAGTTCTCCAGGATCACGATGGCCGTGGCGCCCGAGTCCTTGAGCTGGTGCTCCAGCTCCCGCGCGGTGTACAGCGGGTTCACGTTCACGCAGGTGTAGCCCGCGCGCAGCACGGCGGCCATGGTCACGCCAAACTGCGGGATGTTGGGCAGCATGATGGCCACGCGCGCACCGGGCTCCAGGCCCAGGCTTTGCAGATAGGCACCCAAAGCGGCCGAGCGGCGCTCCAGCTCGCCATAGGTCATCCACTGGTCCATGCAGACCGAAAACGGGCTCGATGCGTGTTTGCGGAACGATTCTTCCAGCAGGTGGGCCACAGAGCGGTATTGCTCGGGCTGCACGTCGTGCGGTACGCCCGGGGGGTAGCTCTTGAGCCAGATCTTTTCCATGCGCTTGATTCCTTCGGTGCCAAATGCCAGTGATAGGTGGGCACAGATTGTGGAAGGCGGGCGCGTTGCGGGCTATCGGGCTTGTCCTAGTGTGTGGGCGAGCTGGGTCCCGCAGGTGACAGCGTCGGCATCGAACAATTGGTCCATCAGCGCCCGCTCACGTTGCTCGATGGTGGCCAGAAACTGCTCCACCCCGCCGCGCTGGCGCGCGAGCTGGCCGAAGGTGTCAAACCCCGCCTCCAGAAACTTCTGCAACGCGCCCATGCCCGCAGCGTTGGCCGGGCCGCGCATCATGCGCAGCATCATCCGCAGGCCGGGCGTGCGGGTGAGGCGTGCCAGGTCATTGCCCATGGCCAGCACGCGCTGCAGCTGCTGCTGGCGGGCGTGGCGCTGGCCTACGGTGCGCCAGGCGGCGGTGTAGCGGGCGGCAACGTTGGCCGCCTCGGCTTCGTGCAGCAACCACGCACGACCCATGTCCTGGTCCAGTCCCTCGGTCTGTGCATGCAGCACCGCCAGGGCCACAGCGGTGTTCACGACCGGTTGGGGGAACATGGTCTGCAGCGTGCCGGCGATGCGGCCGAACTGCAGATCGCGGTCGGTGTAGTCGGTGTCGCTGTACAGCTCTTCCAGAAAGAACTGCGCTGGGGGTCCGAACGAGGGCGAGCCCATCAGGTCCGCATAGGTGCCCCGAAAGCGCCGCGCCTGCAGGCTTTTGACGCTGCCCACCGCCGCCCCCAACGCCGGGTCGCCCGTGCGGTGCAGGCGCAGGGCGGTCACATCGGCAATGGCATCGCGGATGGTCTGGGCGGCATCCATGGGGAGGGGTCCTTTCAGCGTTCTGCGGGGTGCGGTGTCGGGCTGTGGTCAGACCGCACAATGCGGCTGGTCGATTACAACATTTGCCCATCACCACCATCATGATGATCGCGCGCTGGCAACGAATCCTTCTTCTGTGCATCCTGCTGGCCATGGCAGCCTGGCTGGTGTGGCAATGGCCCCATTCACCCTGGCGCGCCGTGCTGGGGGCCTTGGTACCGCTGTGTCTGTACTTGGTGGTGATGGCGGTGGAGTTTGTGCTGATGCATTTCACCAACCGCACCGACGCCGCGCCGCGTGCCCGCCTGTCGCAGGTCGTGGGTGCCTGGTGGGCCGAGGTGTGGGTGGCGTTGATGGTGTTTTGCTGGCGCCAGCCGTTTCGCCACCAGTCATTGCCCGATTGGCTGCCTGCGCAGCCCACCGGAAAGCGCGGCGTTGTGCTGGTGCATGGCTTCATGTGCAACCGGGGCCTGTGGCTGTCGTGGTTTGCGCATTTGCAGGCGCGGGGGCATGCCTATGTGGCGGTCAATCTGGAGCCGGTGATGGGCTCGATTGACGAGTACGCGGACATCATTGAAGACGCTGTGCGCCAAGTGACGGCGGCCACGGGCCAGGCGCCGGTGCTGTTGTGCCACAGCATGGGTGGCTTGGCGGTGCGGGCTTGGCTGCGGGCGCACCAGGCCGATGGCCGAGTGCACCGTGTGTTGACGCTGGGCACGCCGCATGGGGGGACGTGGTTGGGGCGTTTCAGCCGGGCGGTGAATGGGCGGCAGATGAGCTTGGCGGGGGACTGGGTGGTGGCCTTGCAGCGGGCGGAGCCTGCGGGGCGGGCTGCGTTGTTTACCTGCTGGTATTCGAACTGCGACAACATCGTGTTTCCGGCGACTACTGCGGCGTTGGTGGGGGCGGAACACCGGTTGGTGGAAGGGGTTGCGCATGTGGAGATGGCGTTTGACCCTGGGGTTATGCGGGCCTGTCTGGAGGAGATTGGGCGATAGTTTTTTTGGATGATTTTGGCTGCTAGTGCTTTTCTATCAAGTGCTAGCAGCTATTGTTTTTGTAGCTATTGAGTCTTGCCGGGAGCGTTTGGTCTTCGCTTGCTGAAGCCTGGGCTTTCGGTGGCTACTGCATGCCAGTGTTCCGGGCGGGAGCCGGGACTCGCCCCGGCGGGCGAGGTACTTGTTCTTTGCTTCGCCAATGAAAAGTACCCAAACGAAAGGCGACCCCCAGTCTGCGACCCCTTCGCGTTGCGAAGGGGCAAACCTGCGGCGGGGCGGTTGCGGGGTGCGCCGTGGAACTCGCTTTGCTGCTGCGCAGCGCCGCTCGGACAACCACGGCGATTCAGTTCACGAAGCACGCGCGCTCCGACGTGCGTGCCACCCCACAACCGCCCCGCCGCAGGCGCAGCCAGCAGGGGGTTGGGCAGTCGAACATCCAACAGCCGAACAGCCAAGCAGCCGCACGGGCCTTTGCTGCGCTCGGCCCCATCTCGTGGGCGCAAGCGCCTCGCGCTGCGCAGGCTGGGCCGAGTGCAGCGATGGCCCGTGTGGATGTCCGATTCGCGGGTTCCCTTCTGGAAGCGCCTGGGGCGCGCAGGGCGCGGGGTGGCGCGTGTGCCGAAGGACACACGCGCTTCGTGAACTGACTCGCCGCAGTTGTTTGAACGGAGCGCGTCAGCGCGCACTGAGTTCTGCGGCGCACCCCGTGACCGAGCACCCCAGGTTGCCCCGTAGCGCAGCGAAGGGGTCGCAGACAGCAGGGTCTGCCCTTTCTTTGGTGACTTTCTTTCGGCGACGCGAAAGAAAGTTACTCGCATGCCGGGCGACTCCCGGCCTCCGCCCTGAAACACAGGCAAGCCTTCCAAATTAGCACGCCAAAGCTTCAACAGGTTCAGCCCGTACGGCCGCTGAATGCTATGAAAATAGTAGCTATTGGTGCTTTATAGAAAAGCGGTAGCAGCCAATTTCATTCGAAAAGTCAAGCCGCAACAGCTTCCCGCTCATCCGCCGCAAACTCCGGCAACCCCCGCAGCCGCTCATAGATCGGCGCAAAGTCCGCCGCCGTCATCTCAAACAACTGCTCAAAACTGTCGATCACAAAATACGTCTGCTGGTACGTATCGATCTTGTACTTCGTGCGCATCGTCCTCTCCAGCGCCAGCGGAATCCGCTGCGGCTCCGGGCTCTGGACCGAATACGCCAGTTCGCCCGACGAACTCAGGATGCCAGCGCCATAGGCTCGCAACTCCCCCGCCTCGCGGATCAGCCCGAACTCGATCGTGTACCAGTACAAGCGGCTCAGCATCTCGCACGACCCCAACCCTTGAGCCTTCAGACCGCCCTGGCCGTAGCGCTGCACATAGTCCGCAAACACCGGGTTGAACAGCAGCGGCACGTGGCCGAATAGGTCGTGAAAAATGTCGGGCTCGACGATGTATTCGAACTCCTCGGGCTTGCGGATCCAGTCCGTCACCGGGAACTTGCGGTTGGCCAGCAAGGTGAAAAAGGGCACCTCGGGGATCAGACCCGGCACTCCCACCAGCTCCCAGCCGGTCGCTTTGTAGAGGCGCTCGTTCACCTCTTCAAAACGCGGAATGCGGTCGCTCGCGCCCAGTGAGGGCAGGGCGTCGATGAACGCCTGGCTGGCCAGGCCCGGCAGCAGGGCGCGCTGGCGCTCGTACAGACGGCGGTAGGTGTCGTGGTCGGCGGCGGTGTAGCTCGCGTAGTCCTGCGGGCAGGTGTAGTCCGCGTTGGCACGCGAGTAGTCGCCACGCGGGGGGCGGGTGGATTGGCCATAGACGACAGGGGCTTGTCCCATTTTTTCTCCTTTGCCGCCATGGTCGGCGCACCGCGACGGAGGTGCGCACCAGCCCATGCGGCTGCTAATCGATCTTGATCTTTGCGGCCCGGATCAGGAACTCGTACTTGCTGTTTTCCGAGCGCACAAACTGCGCAAACCCGTCGAGCGTCAGCTCTTCGGGCGTGATGCCCATCTTCTTGAACTTCTCCTTGCCAGCGGGCGAATGCATCGCTGCCGAGAACGCATTGGCATACCGGCGCGCGTCGGCATCGGGCAGCGAGGCGGGCGCGAACAGGCCGAACCAGGTCGACACGTTGAAGCCCTGCACGCTGTCGTTGATGCTGGGCACGTTCGGCAGCGCCTCGTTGCGGCTCAACGTGGTTACACCCAGCGCCAGCAGCTTGCCCGACTGGATCTGCGGCAACGCCGAGGCCAGGTTGTCAAACACCATCAGCACCTGGCCGGATTCCAGTGCCGCCAGCGCGGGCTTGGAGCCCTGGAACGGCGTGTGGCCCATCTTGGTGTTGGTGAGCGACTTGAACATCTCGGCCGAGATGTGGCCGATGCTGCCGTTGCCGCCCGATCCGTACTTGGCCTGGTCCGGGTTCTTCTTGAGGTACTGCACGAGGTCGGGCGTGGTCTTGATGCCCAGCTTGACCGCCTGCTCCGCATTCACCACCAGCACGTTGGGCGTGCGGGCTACCAGCGCGATGGGTTTGAAATCCTTGAGCGCGTTGTAAGGGAAGTTCTTGTACAGCCAGGGATTGACGGCGTGGGTGGCCACGGCGCCCATCAGCACCTGGTTGCTGGTCTTGGGTGATTTGGCGACCTGGTCGGCACCGGTACTACCACCCGCCCCCGGTTTGTTCTCCACGGTAATGGAGCCAAGCTGGGCTGCAGCACCCTCGGCCACGATGCGGGCCGAGGTGTCCAGCGGACCACCAGCGGGGTAGGGAACCACGATGGTGAGCGGGGCAGAGGGGCTTTGGGCCATGGCAAAGGTGGCCACACAGGTCAGGCCAACACTGAACAGGGTGCTACGGAGCGACATCGGGATCCTTATGAGTTCCGGGGAGCGCGCAGTATAGGCACCTGTTCAGGGTTAACCCTGGATGTCTGATGTCTTAGGTGTTCAGCACGCCACGGCGGATCTGGTCGCGCTCCAGCGACTCGAACAGCGCCTTGAAGTTACCTTCGCCAAAACCATCGCGGTAGTCGCCTTCGCGCTGGATGAATTCGAAGAACACCGGGCCCAGCATGGGGGTGGAGAAAATCTGCAGCAGCAGGCGGGGCGTGCCGTCGGCCGTGGTGCCGTCCAGCAAGATGCCGCGCGACTGCAGTTCGGGCACAGGCTGGCCGTGGCCGGGCAGGCGGGTGTCCAGCATTTCGTAATAGACCTCGTTGGGCGCGGTGGCCAGCTGCACGCCGGCCATGCCCAGCTTGTCCACCACGTCCAGCAGGTTGTCGCAGATCAGCGCGATGTGCTGGATGCCTTCACCGTTGAATTGCATCAAGAATTCTTCGATCTGGCCGCCGCCCTGCTTGGATTCTTCGTTCAGCGGGATGCGGATCTTGCCGTCGGGCGCCGTCATGGCCTTGCTGGTCAGGCCCGTGTATTCGCCCTGGATGTCGAAGTAGCGGATCTCACGGAAGTTGAATAGCTTCTCGTAGAAATTGGCCCAGAAGCCCATGCGGCCGCGGTACACGTTGTGCGTAAGGTGGTCGATGAGGTTCAGGCCATGGCCCACGGGGCGGCGGTCCACGCCTTCGATGAACTCGAAGTCGATGTCGTAGATGGACTTGCCGTCTTCAAACCGGTCGATCAAATACAGCGGTGCGCCGCCAATGCCCTTGATGGCGGGCAGGCGCAGTTCCATGGGGCCGGTGGGGATCTCGATGGGCTGGGCGCCCAGCTCCAGTGCGCGGTTGTAAGCCTTGTGCGCATCCTTCACACGGAAGGCCAGGCCACAGGCGGAGGGGCCATGCTCGGCACCAAAGTAGGCGGCCTGGCTGTGGGGCTCGCGGTTCAGGATGAAGTTGATGCCGTTCTGGCGGTACAGCACCACATCCTTGGAGCGGTGCTTGGCGACCAGGGTGAAACCCAGCTTTTCGAACACGGCCTCCAGCACGCCGGGCTGGGGCGAGGTGAATTCGACGAACTCGAACCCCATCAGGCCCATGGGGTTGTCCCAGGCTTCGAGCTGGGCGGCGGTTTCTTGCGGCAAGGCGGCGTTCATGGGGTGTCTCCGGCATTCGTTGAGGAATGTCATGGACTGTAGGCGCGCCCTGCCTCATGTTTCTGGCGAAATCAAGAGGTGTGGGCCTCCGATTTGCAGGAATGTTGTGAATGATCAAATTTCAGCGCAAGACGAGGGCGCTACCCCGGTATGTGGCGGCTGTCTCTTGCGTGGGGCCAGGGGAGCTCAGGAGCCTGACGCAGTAGGTGGCAGGCGCCGCAGCGCCAGGGCGGCGTCGATGCGTTGTTGCTCCTCGGCGGAGAAAAGCTGCTGGCGCAGTTGCTGCAATGCGGGGCCTTCGCCTTGTTGGCCGCGCGTCTGGTTGTACTGGTCAAGCCGCTGCTGCCAGTGTTGTTCTTCCCGGTCGAGCTGGGCCATGGCGTGGGCGGCGGCCTCGCCGTATTGCGCACTGCGGGCCGCGTGGCGGGTGCGTTCGTCGGTGTTTTGCGCGTTGAACGCGGCGGTTTGGGCGGCGGCGTTCAGGTGTTCGGTGGTGGCGGCGCGCTCGGCGCGGCGCACTGCAGGCAATTCGTTCTCTGCATCGCGCAGGGCCTGGGCGCGTTGTTCGGCGGTGAGCTGGGTGTTGCGGGCAATCTCCAGGCGTGCCAGGGTGTAGCGGTCCAGCTCCGCCTCTCGGGCGAACAGGGCGTCGTGTTCGGGGCCGTCAAAAAACTGCTGGCGCACTTTGTGGCGGGCTTCCAGCGCCTCCCGCAGGGCACCGGGGTCGTTGGGGTCCTGGGGCGGGCGCAGCTGGCCGAGCGCCACGCGGTAGTCCACGTAGCGCTCGGCCAGTGCCAATGCGCGTGTGGCCAGGGCTGCGGGGAAGTGTTTGCCCACCAGCGCGGCCAGGCGTTGTTTGAGTGCGGCGGGGTCTGTCGCGCCGTCCTCCAGGGCTTCTGTGAGCAGTGCCTCCAGCGTGTCGCGCAGGCCGTGCACCAGCAGGGGGTCTTCACCGCGGTCGGGGTCGGTGGCGCGGCGGATGGCAAAGAAGCTGCTCTCCATGGGCCGCGCCGACAGGCTCTGGCCTGCACCGCCGGTTGGCGCTGCCGCCGCGCCGGGCACCGAACGCGGGTCCACCGCGCCCGGCAGGCCTTGCTGCGAACCCGGCCACCACACCACGGTGGCCGTGGCGGCGACCAGTGCCACTCCTGCGGCGAAGGCGCGGGCGCGGTTCACGGCTTACAGGCCCTGTGCCTTGAGGCGGTTGGCGTGCTGGCGGTACAGCGTCACTGGGTCTGTGGAGAACCAGTCGCGCAGGCCCAGCAGCTGGTTCACTTCGTCGAGGTGGTTCTGCCGGTAGTCGCCCAGGTGTTTGCCCAGACGCGAGGAGCAGGCCGACACCAGGCCGTCGTTGGCTTCGCCGAAGACCAGGCCCAGCACGCCCAGCAGGGCATCGCTGGCATCCAGCACGTTGGTCAGGGTCTTGGTGCCCGTCCAGGAGTAGTAGCGCACGCCGTTGACGAGTTCCGCGCCGCTACCGCAGCCAGAGGTGGGGACGCCTTGCGGAAAGCGTCGGTTGAAGGCGGCGGAACCGGCGGTGGTGAGCGAGTCCAGCGCGGCGGTAGGCATCTGCGGCAGGCCCGAGCCGCCCGAAGTCAGGTTGATCAGCGCGACCAGCGCCGACGTCGCCCCGTTGGCGATGGTTTCGGAGACCGAACCCGCGGGTGCCACGCCACGCATGATGTCCGCCACCCGCGATCCCCGGTTGACCCCACCGACCGAGGTCACCGAGGCAACCTTGCCCGGCGCCACCCCGGCCACGTAGCGTGCCGTAGGCCCGCCGTGCGAATGCCCCACCAGGTTCACCTTGGCCGCGCCGGTGATGGCCAGGATGGTGTTCACCTGTGCGAGCAGCTGCTCACCCCGGACCTCGGTGCTGTTGGCGGCCGACACCTGGGCCACGTAGACCTTGGCGCCGCCCTGGCGCAGGGCGTCAGGGATGCCGTAGAAGTAGTCGACACCCAGGGCCGAATCAAACCCGAAAAGTCCGTGCACAAGCACGATGGGGTAGCGGGTCTGGGTGGTGCCCGTCTGGGCTTGCGCGCTGGCGCCGACGAGCAGCAATGCGGCGGTCGCGGCCAGAACAAATCGCCGCAAAAAGCGGCTGAGGAATCCGGTCATGCAGTTGTCTCCATAGGTATGTTTTTTGTATCCGCAAAAAAGAACGACCGTTCGTTTTTGCGAGGTTTATTCTTCTTTTCTTCGTGTGGAGTCACTATCGGGACATACCCGAGCCTGCAATTCAGAAGGCGCGAAAAGTCAAAACTTCGTAAAATCTTGCGCCATGCAAGCTTTAAACGCACTCGACAAGCTGGACAGGGCCATCCTGCGCCGTCTGCAAGAAAATGGCCGTGAGACGTACGACGTCATCGGTGAGCAGGTGGGCCTGTCGCCCAGTGCAGTGTTGCGCCGCGTCAAGCGCCTGGAGGAAAGCCGCGTCATCGACCGGTACGTTGCATTGGTGCCTCCCGAGGCCGTGGGCCTGGGACTGACGGCCTACCTCAATGTGCGCCTCGAAAAACACACCGAAAGCCACAAGCGCAACCCCATGGACCTGTTCCGCGCCAGCGTGCAGACCTGGCCCGAAGTGGTGGAGTGCGCGTCGCTCACGGGCGAGATGGACTACCTGCTGCGCGTGGTGGTGGCCGACATGGCGCACTACAGCCGGTTCATCATGGACACGCTGCTCAAACACCCCAGCGTGCAGGACTGCAAGACCAGTTTTGTGCTGGACCGCGTGAAGGCGACCACGGCCGTGCCGGTGTAAATAGGCTTTTGAACGGGTGCTGAAGGTGCCGCGAGCGTGACACCCCATGTTGCCCCGCGCCCCATGCCGCTATACCCTTGCGGGAAGCCGTTGGCGGAGGCGCCCAGCTTGCCAAGTGGGGCAGGAGTGCTGTTTGGAACAGGTTTGAGCTACCTCACTAATTTGTTGCAGCGCAGCATTTTTGCTGGAAATAATGAGGGAAAACCCTTATATTTGCAGCCATGATCGCAACCAAAGACTGGCTCAAGGCATCCTGGTATGCAGGCAGGGATATGCTGCGCCCGGTGATGGGCGAATCGCCTGCCCATGAAACTCGCGTCAAGCAGGAGGTCCCCGTGATGGTTCCCATTCGTGCCCTGGGTCCCTCCTACCGGGAGCGGATCACCCAACATTTGCTCCAGCTGGAGCCCGCAGACCGCTACCTGCGTTTTGGCTACGCCGCCAACGACGAGCAGATCCGGCGCTATGCCGAGCAGCTCGACTTCAACCGCGACGAGATCTTCGGCATCTACAACCGCCGCCTCGAACTGATCGCCATGGCGCATCTGGCCTTCTCGGAGCACCCAGAGTACAAACATTGCGC
This sequence comes from Acidovorax sp. SRI_002, assembly GCF_057586455.1. Taxonomy (NCBI): domain Bacteria; kingdom Pseudomonadati; phylum Pseudomonadota; class Betaproteobacteria; order Burkholderiales; family Comamonadaceae; genus Acidovorax; species Acidovorax sp. SRI_002. The sequence continues at coordinate 297,615 of NZ_JBYCZW010000006.1, forward strand.
CGAATTTGGCGTGTCGGTGCTCAAGCAGGCGCGTGGCCGGGGCTTCGGCGCACGCCTGTTCGAGCGGGCCGTGATGCATGCGCGCAATGAAGGTGTGAACATGGTTTTTATCCATGCGCTCTCCGAAAACACCGCCATGCTGAAAATTGCCCGCAAGGCCGGTGCCACCGTGCGCCGCGATGGTTCGGAGTCCGAAGCCTACCTCCAGATCGAACCGGCCAGCCTGGACACGCGCATGACCGAGATGGTCGAGCAGCAGTTCGCCGAGGTGGATTACCAGATCAAGAAGCAGGCCAAGCAGTTCTGGGACTTTTTGGCCAGCGTGCAGGAAGTGCGCAGTGGCGTGCAGCACGCGCGCCACCAATCTGCTGAATAGTCCGTCCATCCATCCCAAGGTCGCGCTGCGCGGCCTGCGGGGTTTGCGTAGCGGGCCGTCACAACTATCCGCTATCCTAGGGGCCTGATTCACTACCGCACGTCGTGCACTCCAGTGTCTGACCCGCATCCCGCGCACCCCGGGCGACCACCCGAGAGGGAAGACAAGCGCACCTTCCTGCAGAAAGTGGCCGAGTTCATCCATCCGGGGCCAGACTCCACGGAAGAACTCATTGAGACCTTGGCCGAAGCCGAAGACAACCAGGTCATTGGGGCCGATTCGCGCGTGATGCTGGAGCGCGTCATCCGCATGGCCGACATGACGGCGGGCGACGTGATGGTGGCCGCCCCCCGCATGGACCTCGTCAACATCGACGCACCGTTTGACGAGATGCTGCACCTTGTCATCAACACCGCGCACTCGCGGTTTCCGGTGTACCAGGGCGAGCGCGAGAACATCATCGGTATCCTCATGGCCAAGGACCTGCTCAAGTTGCAGCGGGCGCCGGAGCTGAATATCCGAGCGCTGCTGCGCCCGGCCGCCTTTGTGCCTGAAAGCAAGGGCCTGAATGACCTGCTGCGCGAGTTTCGCGGCAACCGCAACCACCTGGCCATCGTGATCGACGAGTTTGGCCGCATGGCCGGGCTCATCACCATTGAAGACGTGCTCGAACAGATCGTGGGCGAGATCGAGGACGAGTTCGACATCCCCGAAGACGACGGCGACATCTTTGGCCTGGCCGACCGCACCTACCGGGTGAGTGGCGACACCTCGGTGGAGCGGGTGTGCGAGGCGTTTGATGTGCTGGTTCAGGGCAGCGACCCCCATGAAACCTTCGAAACCATCGGCGGCCTGATTGCCCATGAAATGGGCCATGTGCCCAAGCGCGGCGAGCACCTGCAGCTGAGCGGCCTGCACTTCGTCGTGCTGCACACCAAGGGCGGCGCCGTGCGCTGGTTCAAGGTGTCGCGGGTCGAAGAAGCCAGCGCCAGCGACTGATGGCCCGAGCTACCTCCACGCCGGGGCTGCCGCTGGCCCTGCAGGCGCTGCTGGCCGTGGCTGCCGGCGTGGCGCAGGCGGCCTCGCTGGCCTGGCCCTGGAGCGGTGAGCCACAGTGGTGGCTGCAGATCGCCTCCATGGCGGTGCTGGCCTGGCTGGTGCGACCACATGCCACCGTGTCTGTCTCCTGGCAGCGGGGCGCGGTCATCGGTGGCCTGTTTGCCACGGCCTGGCTGACCGGGACCTTCTGGTGGCTTTTCATCTCCATGCACACCTACGGCGGGCTGGCAGCGCCGCTGGCCGTGGCGGCGGTGCTGGGGCTGGCGGCGTTCCTCGCCAGCTACTACGCGGCGATGTTGGGGATTTTTTGCCGCCTGGCGCTTACCAGTAAATCGCTAACAGCTATCATTTTTGGAGCATTCTGGCTGGTGGCTGAGCTGGCGCGCGGAACCCTGTGGACGGGGTTCCCCTGGGGCGCTGGCGGTTATGCCCATGTGGATGGGCCGCTGGCGGCGCTGGCGCGCTACGTCGGCGTTTATGGCATCGGGGCCATGGCTGCTGTACTCGCAATGTATGGGGTGCAGTTGCGTGGCGCGGATCTTAGTCGCTGGCGCACCTGGGTATTGGTATTGCTGGTGGTCTCCGCTGGGTTAAGTCCGCAGCTACTTTGTGCATGCAGCTCAACTGTCCGCAGCAAGGTGCCCGCGATGACCCTGGAACTCCTCCAAGGCAATATCCCGCAGGACGAGAAATTCCAGTCGGGCAGCGGCGTGCCGCTGGCACTGAAGTGGTATGCCGAAGCGCTGCGCGACGCCAAGGCCGACTTGGTGGTGGCGCCGGAAACCGCCATCCCGCTGCTGCCCCAGCAGCTCATACCGGGCTATCTGGAAGGCATCCAGCAGCGCTACGCGCAGGGTCCGCAGGCCGCGCTGCTGGGCATTCCGCTGGGCGATGAGGCGCAGGGCTACACCAATTCGGTGCTTGGCATGAGCCCCGCCACCGGGGCCACGCCCTACCGCTACGACAAACACCACCTGGTGCCGTTTGGCGAATTCATCCCGCCCTTCTTTAAATGGTTCACGGCCATGATGAACATTCCGTTGGGGGACTTCAACCGGGGTGTGGTGGGGCAGCCCTCCTTTGCCTGGGCGGGCCAGCGCATTGCGCCCAACATCTGTTACGAAGACCTTTTTGGCGAAGAGCTGGGGGCTCGTTTCATCGACCCGGCTCAGGCGCCCACGGTGTTCGTCAACTTCAGCAATATCGGCTGGTTTGGCGACACCGTGGCCATTGACCAGCACCTGCAGATCAGCCGCATGCGTGCCCTGGAGTTCGAGCGCCCCATGGTGCGCGCCACCAACACCGGCGCCACCGCCATCATCGACCACCGGGGTGTGGTGACGCACCAGCTGGCGCGCACTACACGCGGCGTGCTCAAGGGCGAGGTGCAAGGCCGGGGGCTGGATGCGCAAAGTGGCTGGGCCATCACGCCCTACGCCTGGTGGGTGTCGCGCTGGGGCCTGTGGCCGCTCTGGATGTTCGGGGCGCTGATGCTGGCGCTTGGCGTGTGGGCCAGAAACAAGGACATGGGGGCGCGCCGCCATTGATCCAGGTCAGGCGCCGACAGGGCGGGGCGGGTGGCTTGGCAGGCCATTGTTTAGAGGCAGCTCCCTATGCCTTGATAATAGAGCCCCGCAAGACGGGGCTGTATTGCATACAACGATGATTTGAGGCGGGCCAACCGCTGTTCTGGAGCACGACTGAAAATGGCAGATTCCTTTTCCTACGAACAACTGATCGCCTCGGGCGAGGGCCGGCTGTTCGGCGCCGACAGCGGGCGCCTGCCGCTGCCGCCCATGCTGATGTTTGACCGCATCACGCACATCGACAGCGATGGTGGCGCGCACGGGCTGGGAAAGATCCGCGCCGAGCTCGATGTCAAACCCGACCTGTGGTTCTTTGCCTGCCACTTTCAGGGCGACCCGGTCATGCCCGGCTGCCTGGGTCTCGATGCCATGTGGCAGCTCATCGGTTTTTACCTGACCTGGCTGCAGCTGCCCGGCCGGGGCCGTGCGCTGGGTGCGGGCGAGGTCAAGTTCACCGGCGAAGTGGGCCCGGACGTGAAGCTCGTCACCTACGAAATCGACATCAAGCGCGTCATCAAGCGCAAGCTGGTCATGGCCATTGGCGATGCCCGCCTGCTGGCTGATGGCAAGGAAATCTATGTAGCCAATGACCTGCGCGTGGGCTTGTTCAAGCGCGAGGAAGACGGCAAGGACGCAGCATGACCACCAAGAAGCGCGTAGTCATCACCGGCGCGGGCATCGTCTCGTGCATTGGCAACGACCTGGCCACCGTGGAAGCCTCCCTGCGTGAAGGCAAAAGCGGCATCAAGGCCGTCGAAAAATTCACCGAGCTGGGCCTGCGCAGCCAGGTGGGTGGTGCGCCCGAGATCGACATCGAGGCGCGTATCGACCGCAAGCAGCTGCGCTTCATGGGTGATGCGGCCGCGTATGCGCAGATCGCGCTCGAAGATGCCATTGCCCAGGCGGGTCTCACGCCTGAGCAGGTTAGCCACCCGCGCACCGGCCTCATCATGGGCTCGGGCGGCGGATCGCCTGCCAACCAGATCGAGGCGGCCGACACGCTGCGCGAAAAGGGTATCCGCCGCGTCGGGCCCTACCAGGTCACGCGCTGCATGAGCTCCACCGTCTCTGCCTGCCTGGCCACCAACTTCAAGGTCAAGGGCATCAACTACTCCATCACCTCGGCCTGCTCCACCTCGGCCCACTGCATCGGTGTAGCCGCGCAGCAGATTGCCTGGGGCATGCAGGACGTGATGTTTGCGGGTGGTGGCGAGGAATTGAGCTGGGGCATGTCGCTGCTGTTTGATGGCATGGGAGCCATGTCCAGCAAGTACAACGCCACGCCCGAGAAGGCCTCGCGCGCCTACGACGCGAACCGCGACGGCTTCGTGATCGCCGGCGGCGGCGGAGCCGTGGTGCTGGAAAGCCTCGAACACGCCCAGGCGCGCGGCGCCACCATCCTGGCCGAAGTGGTGGGCTTTGGCGCCACCAGCGATGGCGAAGACATGGTGGCCCCCTCGGGCGATGGCGCCATTGCCTGCATGCAGCAGTCCATGGAAGGGCTCGACGCCCCCATCGACTACATCAACACCCACGGCACCTCCACGCCGGTGGGCGACATGCAGGAAGTGCGCGCCATGCGCGCCCTGTTTGGCGACAAGGTGCCGCCGTTTTCGTCCACCAAGTCGCTCACGGGCCACTCGCTGGGCGCCACGGGTGTGCAAGAGGCCATCTACTGCGTGATCATGCTCAACAAGGGCTTCATCGCCGGTTCTGCCAACGTGGAAACGCCCGACCCGGCACTGGGTGACATGCCCCTGGTTACGCAAACGCGCGATGCGCAGCTGACCACGGTGTTGTCCAACAGCTTCGGCTTTGGGGGCACCAACGCCAGCCTGGTGCTGCGCCGCTGGAACCACTGACCGCAGCCTGCCCACTGCAACGGCCTGCCTGTCTTTGGACATGCAGGCCGTTTTTCATGGGCTAGGAGGCTGCGCGGCGGAAGGCATCGAAGCGAAACGCGCGAAAACCGAGGATCGCGTGGAGCTACCGACAAGCCCAGGGTGGGTCCCTGGGCGCAGGAGGTAGTACCGCGCGAGACCGGTTTATCGCGCGTTGCAGCCGATGCTCCTTCTGCCGCGCAGCCTCCTAGCGCTTGGCAGGCTTGGGGTTGGGCTGCAGGGCCTCGTGCAGCAGGGTGGGCAGCATGGCCAGCATGCGCGTGGCCTGCAGTCCTGGTGGCCACGCCCTTGCATGGTAGCTGTACAGCGACATGGGGGGCAGTTCGTGCAGCTCCTGCGCCACTATCTGCATGGGGTCGAGCCCCTTGGCGGTGAGAAAGTCCACCACCGTCCAGCCCATGCCCCGGCGCACCAGTTCCAGCGCCAGGCGCGATGTCTGCACCTGGATGCCAGGCCCGGCGGGAGAGCCCAGCCGTTGCGCGAGTTCGTCAATCGCCTGGCGCATGGGGTCGTCGCCCACCAGGCGGATCACCGGCACCTGCGCCAGCCGCGCGCCGGGGCTGGCGGCACGGGGTGCACGTGCCCACACACTGGTCGCCACCGCCAGGTACAGGCGACCACTGACCAGCAGGTCGCTCGCAATTTGCGGGTGCGGGTGTTTGTAGAAACCCAGGCAAAAGTCCACGCTGCGCGTGAGCAGCGCCTGCGTCATCTGGTCCTGGTGGATGGTGCGCACCTCTACGCCCACCTGCGGATGCTGCTCGGCATGGTGTTGCAACAGGCGCGGCAGAAACTCGTGGGTGATCGACGGGATCGCCCCCAGGCGTACATCGCCCGAATCGCTGGTGGCCAGGTTGCGCGCGGTGCGCTTGAGTGCGTCGAGCTGCCGGTAGATGCCAGTGGATTCGGCCGCCAGCACCTGGGCCTCGGGGGTGGGGGTCAAGCCCGAAGGTGTGCGGTTGAACAGCCGGTAGCCCAGCTGCAGCTCGGTGTGCGCAATGGCCTTGCTGACCGCCGAGGGCGTGATGCACAGCAGGCGCGCCGCTGCGCTCATGTTGCCGGTCTGCAGCACGGCCTGAAAAACTTCCAGTTGCCGCAGGTTCATTCCAGCGCTGCTCCGGTGTGTGTGCCTGTGCGACCCGAATACTGGGATCGGGTGGAGGTGTTGGGGGTGTGAGTGAAATTCATAAGGGTGGGTCAATTATTCCGCATGACTGTGTTCTGCTTTCTCATAGGATGCGGCACCGCTTCACGGGCGGGTTTTGCAAAGAGCGGCGCAACGCGCGTCGCCAACCCCAAAAAAACCAGGAGACACCCTCATGCGCATTTCTTCCTCCCCCACTGCCAGCCGCTGGCTTGCTGGCCTGCTGCTGTCGGCCGCGTCCGCTGTGGCCATGGCCCAGGCTGCCAAGCCCAATGTGGTGGTGCTGGCCACCGGCGGCACCATTGCAGGTGCTGGCGCCTCGGCCGCCAACAGCGCCACCTACGCTGCTGCCAAGGTGCCGGTCGATAAACTGCTGGCAGGCCTGCCCGAGCTGGCCAATGTGGCCAAGGTGTCCGGTGAGCAGGTGTTCCAGATCGCGTCTGAAAGCTTCACCAACGAGCACCTGCTGCGCCTCGGCCAGCGCGTCTCTGCCCTGTCCAAGCAGGCCGATGTGGACGGTATCGTCATCACCCACGGCACCGACACGCTGGAAGAAACCGCGTACTTCCTGAACCTCACCGTGCGCACCAACAAGCCCATCGTGGTGGTGGGCTCCATGCGCCCCGGCACGGCCCTGTCGGCCGACGGCGCGCTGAACCTGTACGACGCCGTGACCGTGGCCGCCAGCAAGGACGCTGCCGGCAAGGGCGTGCTGGTCACGATGAACGACGAGATCCAGAGCGGTCGCGACGTGAGCAAGACCATCAACATCAAGACCGAGGCCTTCAAGAGCCAGTGGGGCCCGCTGGGCATGGTGGTGGAAGGCAAGAACTACTGGTTCCGCGCGCCGGTCAAGCGCCACACCATGCAGTCGGAGTTCAATATCGACGACATCAAGGCCCTGCCCGCCGTGGACATCGTCTATGGCTACAGCAACATGAACACCACGGGCATTGAAGCCTACGGCAAGGCGGGCGTGAAGGCGCTGATCCACGCCGGCACGGGCAACGGCTCGGTAGCCGCACAGGCGGTGGATTCGCTCAAGGCACTGCGTGCTGCGGGCGTGCAGATTGTTCGCTCGGCCCGCGTGCCCGACGGTTTTGTGCTGCGCAATGCCGAGCAGCCCGACGACAAGTACGACTGGGTGGTGGCCCACGACCTGCGCCCCCAAAAGGCCCGCATCCTGGCCATGGTGGCCCTCACCAAGACCAATGACAGCAAGGAACTGCAGCGCATCTTCTGGGAGTATTGAAGCACCCCCTGAGGCGCTGCGCGCCTCCCCCCTGAAGGGGGACGCCCCCAGCGCGGCGGGGCGGCCCTTGCGCGGGGGCACTCGCCCAGGCAGCGCCCTGTGGTGGCGCTCCGGCCAGTGCGATGGATAGTTGATTTGACTTGGCGCACAACACGTGCGCCGACGGGCTACCCGCAAAGGTGGTCACTGGTACGCAACGGGCTATAGCCTGCGTGACTGGTTGGGAAGGCTGGTGCTCCAAAAGGGCTCCGGCCTTTTTTCATGGGCGCGGGCCGATGTTGCTGGCGCTGCCGCAGCACGTGCGGCTGCGCGCCGTAAAATCACTGGTTTGCGCGCGCGAGGCCCGTCCTTGCTACCTTTGGGGTGGCAGGCGCCGGGGCTGGCATCCGCACCGCCTTTTCTTCTTTTTCCCCTTACTTGCTCGGCCCTGGCTTGCCAGTGCCTCAGCCAAAGACGCCATGTTGACATTCCAGCAAATCATTTTGAAGCTGCAGTCCTACTGGGACGCGCAGGGTTGCGCCCTTTTGCAACCCTATGACATGGAAGTGGGCGCCGGCACATCGCACACCGCCACCTTCCTGCGAGCCATCGGCCCCGAGCCCTGGAAGGCCGCCTACGTGCAGCCCAGCCGCCGCCCCAAGGACGGCCGCTACGGCGAGAACCCCAACCGCCTGCAGCACTACTACCAGTACCAGGTGGTGCTCAAGCCCGCACCGGCCAACATCCTGGAGCTGTACCTGGGCAGCCTCGAAGCCCTGGGCTTCGACCTGAAAAAGAACGACATCCGCTTTGTCGAAGACGACTGGGAGAACCCCACGCTCGGCGCCTGGGGCCTGGGCTGGGAGGTCTGGCTCAACGGCATGGAAGTCACGCAGTTCACCTACTTCCAGCAGGTGGGCGGCATCGACTGCAAGCCTGCCACGGGTGAGATCACCTATGGCCTGGAGCGCCTGGCCATGTACCTTCAGGGCGTGGACAACGTCTACAACCTCAAGTGGACCGACACCCTGAGCTACGGCGACGTGTACAAGCAAAACGAGGTGGAGCAGTCCACCTACAACTTCGAGCACAGCGACGCGGACTTTTTGTTCACCGCCTTCAACGCGCACGAAAAGCAGGCCAAGTACCTGATGGAGCAGCAGCTGGCGTTGCCCGCGTATGAGCAGGTGCTCAAGGCCGCACACAGCTTCAACCTGCTGGATGCCCGTGGCGCCATCAGCGTGACGGAACGCGCTGCCTACATCGGCCGCATCCGCAACCTGGCCCGCGCCGTGGCGCAGAGCTACTACGAAAGCCGCGAGCGCCTGGGCTTCCCCATGGCGCCGCGCGAGTGGGTGGAACAGATGGTCAAAAAGGCAGCGTGAACGAGCGAAAGAACAAGAACATGACGACCCAAAACCTCCTCGTTGAACTGTTTGTCGAAGAACTGCCCCCCAAGGCGCTGCAGAAGCTGGGCGATGCCTTTGCATCGGTACTGGGCGATCAGCTCAAGGCCCTGGGCCTGGCGTCCGCCGCGTCGGTGGTCACTCCGTTCGCCTCGCCCCGCCGCCTGGCCGCGCATGTGACCGCCGTGGCCGACAAGGCCGCCGACAAGGCCGTACAGCAAAAGCTGATGCCCGTGACTGTGGGCCTTCAGGCTGACGGCAACGCCACGCCCGCACTGCTGAAAAAGCTGCAGGCGCTGGGCGCCGATGTGTCCAACCCCGCAGCCGCTGTGGCTGCCTTGAAGCGCGCGCAGGACGGCAAGGCCGAAGCCCTGTTTTACGACAGCGTGGTGGCCGGTGCCACGTTGGCGGCGGGCCTGCAAAAGGCGCTGGATGAAGCCATCGCCAAGCTCCCCATCCCCAAGGTGATGAGCTACCAGCTTGAAACCGACTGCGAGCTGCCCGGCTGGACCAGCGTGAACTTTGTGCGCCCCGCACACGGCCTGGTCGCGCTGCATGGCAGCACGGTGGTGCCCGTGAAGGCGCTGGGTCTGACCGCTGGCAACAGCACCACCGGCCACCGTTTTGAAGCCGCCGTGTCGCCCGTGGTGCTGGCCGATGCCGACAGCTACGCCGCCACGCTGAAGAAGGATGGCGCCGTGATCGCCAGCTTTGCCGAGCGCAAGGCCGAGATCGCGCGCCAGCTGGCCGCTGCTGCTGCGAAGGTGGGCAATGGCGCCCGCCCCATTGAAGACGAGGCGCTGCTGGACGAAGTGACCGCACTGGTCGAGCGGCCCAACGTGGTCATCTGCCAGTTTGAAGAGCAGTTCCTGGGCGTGCCACAAGAGTGCCTCATCCTCACGATGAAGGCCAACCAGAAGTACTTCCCGCTGCTGGACGCCGCAGGCAAGCTCACCAACAAGTTCCTGGTGGTCAGCAACATCAGCCCCGAAGACACGAGCTTTGTGACCGGCGGCAACGAGCGTGTGGTGCGCCCCCGTTTGGCCGATGCCAAGTTTTTCTTTGATCAGGACCGCAAGAAGACTCTGGCCTCGCGCGTCGAGGGTCTGGGTAAGGTCGTGTACCACAACAAGCTAGGCACGCAGGGTGAACGCGTGGAGCGCGTGCGGGCCATTGCCAAGGCCATTGCCACGCCACTGGGCGACGCTGCTCTGGTGGCCGATGCCGACCTGGCCGCGCAACTGGCCAAGACCGACCTTGTGACCGACATGGTGGGCGAGTTCCCCGAGCTGCAGGGCATCATGGGCGGCTACTACGCCCTGAACGACGGCCTGGGCGAGACCGTGGCGCACGCGATCGAAGACCACTACAAGCCGCGTTTTGCGGGCGACGCGCTGCCGCGCAACACCGCAGGCGTCGTGGTGGCCCTGGCCGACAAGCTCGAAACCCTGGTCGGTATGTTCGGCATCGGCAACCTGCCCACGGGCGACCGCGATCCGTTTGCGCTGCGCCGCCACGCGCTTGGCGTGATCCGCATGCTGGTCGAGAAGGATCTGCCGCTGGAGATGAATGCGCTTCTGGCTGGTGCAGTGCCCGCCTTTGGCGACAAGATCACCGATGCTTCAGCGGCCCTGGCCGACTTCATCTACGACCGCCTCGCCGGCAGCCTGCGTGAGCAAGGCTACAGCGCCCAGGAAGTCGACGCGGTGCTAGCCCTGCGCCCGCAGCGTCTGGCCTTGGTCGAAAAACAACTCGCCGCAGTGCGCGCCTTCGCCGCCTTGCCCGAAAGCCCCGCCCTTGCCGCCGCCAACAAGCGCGTGGGCAACATCCTCAAGAAGGCCGAGGTCGAAGGCCCGGTGGACGCGCACGTGAACCCCGAGCTGCTGCAGGAAAAAGCCGAGCAGGACCTCTACGCTGCGCTGCAGCGCTTCGTGCCCGAGGCCAATGCGCAGTTCGACGCTGGCGACTACACCGCCAGCCTGCAGACCCTGGCCGTGCTGCGTGCGCCGGTGGACGCGTTCTTTGACGATGTGATGGTCAACGCCGAGCAACTGGATGTGCGGATGAATCGCCTGGGCCTGCTCAAGATGCTGCACAACGCGATGAACCGCGTGGCCGACCTGTCCCGCCTGGCGGTTTGACCGGTTTGCACAAGCTGCTAGGCTGGCGGTTCTCACAAGGTAAACCCCTCCTATGAAACTCGCCATCCTCGACCGCGACGGCACCCTCAATCCGCTGGCGGACGACTACGTCACCGCTGCCGACGAGTGGACCGCCGTGCCGGGCGCACTCGAAGCCATTGCGCGCCTCAACCATGCGGGCTGGCATGTGGTGGTGGCCACCAACCAGCCGGGCCTGGGCCGGGGCTTGTTTGATGTGGTGGCGCTCAACGCCATCCACGCCAAGATGCACCGTCAGGTGGCGGCGGTGGGCGGGCGCATTGATGCCGTTTTCTACTGCCCCCACGCGGCCGATGAGGAGTGTGCGTGCCGCAAGCCCGCCCCCGGCCTGCTGGAGCAGATCAGTGACCGCTATGGGGTGGAGCGTGAGGATGTGCAGGTGGTGGGCAGCTGCACCGCGCACCTGCAGGCAGGCGCCGCACTGGGCGCACAGCTGCACCTGGTGTGCACGGGGCAGTCGGCGCAGGTACACCCGGGTGGCCCCTTGCCAGCGGGGGTTCCGCCGGGCACGCGCGTGCATGCCAGCCTGGGTGATTTTGTGGACCAGCTTTTGCCTGCTGTGCAGCCCGCTGCGGCACCCCTGGCGGCGACACCCCTGCCAGCGCCTGGTGGTGCCGCTGTCTGATGCTATTACTTTAATAGCTGTTAGCGCTTGATAGATAAGCGCTGGCGGCCAAAATGACCATCAAAATGGCCTTTATCCGTTCCGTCATTCACCTTCTCTGGATGGGCATCACTGTGGTGCCCTATGCGCTGACCATCATGCTGGGCACGCTGCTGGGCGTGCGCGGCAAGCCGCTGTACCGCATCGCCCGCGCGTGGCTGTCACTGTGCATCAGCGGTGCCCGCGTGATCCTGGGCATCCGCGCCAACGTGATCGGCATGGAGAACCTGCCGCAGGGCGAGAACGCGGGGGCGGTGCTGCTGGTCAAGCACCAGTCCACGTACGAGACCTTTCTGATGCCCGCGATCATGCCGCGCCCCCTGGCCTATGTGTTCAAGAAGGAGCTGCTGCGTGTGCCGTTCTTCGGCTGGGCCATCGGCCGCCTCGACATGATCCACATCGACCGCGATCAGCGCACCCAGGCCTTCCACAAGGTGGTGCAGCAGGGCAAAGACCTGTTGGCCCAGGGCATCTGGATCATCATGTTCCCCGAAGGCACGCGCATTGAGCGTGGGCAAAAGGGCAACTACAAGACCGGCGGCACCCGCCTGGCCATCGACACCGGCGCGCCAGTGGTGCCAATTGCTGTGACGTCCGCCAAGGTCTGGCCGCGCAAGGCGTTCATCAAGCGCCCGGGCGTGGTGGATGTGTCCATCGGCAAGCCCATTTCCAGCGTAGGCCGCAAGCCCGACGAGCTGATGCGCGAAGTGGAGGCATGGATCGAGGCCGAGATGCGCCGCCTGGATCCTGATGCGTACCCAGCCGTGGTCATCCCCCCGCACGCCAAGGCGGGTGAGAAGTAGGCCACAGCGTGATGCAGCGGCTTGTGCAGTTGGCGCTCGACTTTTTCGACCCGCCGGTCGCACCGGCAGGACCGGCTGCGGCGCCGGGGGTGAAGGCTGCAGATTCCAAGTCAAAACTGCCCCCAGCGCTGGATGGGAAAGCGCCAGTAGCTCCTAAAACAGTAGTGAATCGGCCTGCTGCACCTGCTGTACCGCTGCCATCTCTGCTGTCTCCGGCCGAATTCCGCCACCCGCAGGCCAGCCGCGAAGTGCTGCTGGGCGATGCCGTCGTGGCCTATGCGTTGCAGCGCGCGCGGCGCCGCACCATCGGCTTTACCGTGGGGGCCGATGGACTGTCGGTACGTGCGCCCAGCTGGGTCACCCTGTCGGGCGTGGATTCTGCGCTGCGCGAGAAGTCCGAATGGATCCTGCGCAAGCTGTCTGAGGCGCGCGAGCGCCACCAGCGCATGGAAGGCGGTCGTATTGTCTGGGCCGATGGCGCCGTGTTGCCCTATCTGGGCGAGCCTTTGACCGTGGTGCTGGACCCGAGCCACGGTTTTGCGGGCAAAGGCGGTGCGCTGGTGGCGGGCACGGATGTGGTGCCACACAGCCTGCACATCGGCCTGCCTCACAGCGCCAGCCCCGCGCAGATCCGCGACGCCGTGCAGGCCTGGCTCATGCGCGACGCGCGCCGCCACTTCACCGAGCGGCTGGATCACTTTGCTCCGCTCTTGGGCGTGCGCTGGGCCAGCCTGCGCCTGTCGAGCGCCAACACCCGCTGGGGCAGTGCCAAGGCCGACGGCTCCATCCGCCTGAACTGGCGCCTGCTGCACTATCGCCCAGCTATCATCGACTACGTGGTGGCGCACGAACTGGCCCACCTGCGCGTGATGGACCACAGTCCGCGCTTCTGGGACACCGTGGCCACCGTGGTGCCCGACTATGCGCAGCTGCGCAACCGCTTGCGGGATGAGCCCGCGCCTTTGTGGTGAATCCCCCTGAGTCGCCTGCGGCGCCTTCCCCCTAGGGGGACGACGCCCTCGCTGCGGGGCGGCCCTTGGCTTGCGTCCCTCGCACTGGTCGCGCCCAGTTCAAACGTTTTGCCTAGTGCCCAGAAAGGATCCAAACCATGACAAATACGCTCTCCTCCGTTTCTCCCGCCGACGGCTATGCCGGTGACGTGACGCCCCAGCAGGCCTGGCAGTGGGTACAGGCCGGCCAGGCGGTGCTGGTGGATGTGCGCAGCGACGCCGAGCGGGAATGGGTGGGGCAGGTGCCCGGCGCCATCGCCGTGGCGTGGAAGCAGTGGCCGGGCATGGCCATGAACGCGGATTTTGATGCGCAGATGCGCACGGCCGTGCCTGAGGGCGCCCGGGCTGTGCTGCTTTGCCGCAGCGGCGTGCGCTCCATCGCCGCCGCGCGCCGCGCTACTGAGCTGGGCATCACGGCCTACAACATCCTGGAAGGTTTTGAGGGCGACGCCGATGCGCAGGGCCAGCGTGGCAAAAAGGGCGGCTGGCGTTTTCACGGTCTGCCGTGGAAGCAGGGTTGATGCTCCCAAAAAAATAGCTGCCAGCGCTTTATAGATAAGCGCTGGCAGCTGGCTCTAAAGCTTGACTTGCCCCGGCGTTCCGTTTGTCTCGGGCGTCGGTACACCCCCGACTCAGGCCAGTGCACCCGTGGAACCGGCTTTGCCGGGCCGCCGGGTGTGTTTCCCTTGGGGGAAGGCGCCGCAGGCGACTCAGGGGGTTACTTCGCCTGCGGGATTCGGAGTTTCTGGCCGGGATAGATCTTGTCGGGGTGGCTCAGCATCGGCTTGTTGGCCTCGAAGATCACGGGGTACTTGTTGGCGTCGCCATAGAACTTCTTGGCAATGGCGCTCAGAGTGTCGCCGCGCACCACGTCGTGGTACTGGGCTTCGGGCTCGGGGTTGGTCACATCCATCAGGTTCTCGACGCTGGTCACGCTGGCCACATTGCCGCAGCACAGGGTGACTTTTTCCTTGGCCGCCTGCGTAGGGGCTGTGCCCTTCACGGTGACTTTGCCTTCCGGTCCTTCAAAGGCCACCTGCACATTGCTGGCGCCCAGGTTCTGGGACGCGATGTAGGTCTCGATGGCCTTGGATGCCTTGGCGTTGAGTTCATCTTGCGTGGGGGCTGCTGCCGTGGCGGCCTGTGCTTCTTTGCCGCCGAACAGCTTTTCGCCGGCTTCCTTGATGAAACTGAAAAGACCCATGTCGTACCTCCTAATGTTGCAGAAACAGGAAGGACCACTGTAGCGGCAATGGGCGGCTGCGTCGTGTCGGACACGGGCGCGACACGATTTTTCACAATTTGTGGGCGGGCAGGGGTGGTGCAGCCCGGGGCTGTCGCCCTCAGGCAGGGGGGCATCGCAAAACTCGGGATAATCCGCCGCATGACTTTTCTGGCCATCGACGTCGGTAACACCCGTCTCAAATGGGCGTTGTACGACGCTCCCCGCCCCGGGGCTGCGCTCATTGCGCATGGCGCCGAGTTTCTCGACCACATCGACCGCCTGGCTGAAGGTAGCTGGGAGTCGCTGCCCCACCCGGAGCGCATGCTGGGCTGCGTGGTGGCGGGCGATGCCGTCAAACGCCGCGTGCAAGAGCAGATGGAAATCTGGGACGTCACCCCCTCGTGGGTGGTGTCCTCGGCGCAGGAGGCGGGGCTCACCAACGGCTACGACCATCCCTCGCGCCTGGGCTCGGACCGCTGGGTGGCCATGATCGGCGCGCGCCACCATGTGTTGGCACGTGGCCCGGCGCGGCCGCTGGTGGTGGTGATGGTGGGCACGGCGGTGACGGTGGAGTGCATCGACACCGAGGGCCGCTTCATGGGCGGCCTGATCCTGCCCGGCCACGGCATCATGCTGCGCGCGCTCGAATCGGGCACCGCCGGCCTGCATGTGCCCACGGGTGAGGTGCGCCCGTTTCCCACCAACACCAGCGATGCACTGACCAGCGGCGGCACCTACGCCATCGCTGGAGCTGTGGAGCGGATGTACCAGCACCTGCTGCAGCACTGTGGCCAGGAGCCCGCCTGCATCATGACCGGCGGCGCAGGCTGGAAGATGGCGCCCAGCATGACACGGCCGTTCGAGCTGGTGGACAACCTGATTTTTGACGGCCTGCTGGAGATTGCCGCGCAGCGGTTTGGGGGCTGAGGGCTTTTGAGCTCCGCATCCATAGCAGCGCGACACGGCAATCTACTGCAAACCTCTGTGCAAAACTGGCGCTGCGCAAGCCAGAGACACCGAGCAAGGGCCGTCCCGCAGCGAGGGTGTCGTCCCCCTTCCCGAATGGCGTAGCCAGTCGAGAGAAGGGGGAAGCGGCAAAGCCGCTCAGGGGGATGCCTCTTACTCTTCTTCCAGTTCAGCCCGCGCCATCTCTACATCCAGCCGCTCCATGGCATCCATGGGTTCAGCGGCGGCGGCCTTTTCGTAGAGCGCGGTAGCTTCCTGCATTTTCTTGTCGCCCTCCAGCATGACGAGCGCATTGGCGTACTCGATCATCGCGATGGCCGATCCCGGGTTGAGCTTGAGGGCTTCCTGAAACAGCTTGAGGCCCGTGTCCTTCTTGGCGCCATAGGTCATGCCGCCAATCAGCGAGCCCACCTTGTCGATCACCTCGGCATGGAAGGCGCCCAGCGCAATGCGCGCATCGGCGTGTTTGGGCGACAGGGCAATGGCCTTCTCCAGCGAGTCCTTCACCTTGCCACCCAAGCCCTGCGCCAGCGCCTTGGCCACGCTGATGCCCTGGCTGTAGCGGCCCAGTGCGTAGGCATGCCAGTACCAGGCGTTGGCGTTGTCGGGCTCCTTGGCGGCCTGGGCCTCCGCCCGTTCGGCCACCTGCATGAACAGGTCCAGGCGCGCCTTCTCCTTCGGCTCCAGGTAGTTGGCATAGATGGAGGTGGCCTTGTTGGCGGCAGTGAGACCCGCGCCACCGGCAGCCAGGCCCGCTGCCGCAGCTTTCTCAAAATCACCGTTGTGGAACAGCGCCCAGGCTTCCAGCGCGGCAGCGTCCTTGGGGCAGGGTTCGGCATCACCGCCATGCAGTCGTGCCCAATGCTTCTTGACGCTCGCAGCGTCAAATTGGTAGTCGCCGGCGTGGGGGAAGGGGGTCCATTTGGCCATGGTGTGTGTCTCCGGAAGTTCTTGCTGGTGGGTGTCTGTGGCGGGTGGGCCGTGTATCAGCCTGGCGCTGGTGCGTAGGCGCCGACCAGCTGCAGCAGGTGGGCGCGCTGGCCGCTTTCGAGGTAGGGCATGAGCAGGTTCAGCACATGGTGGGCTCCGCGCAGCAGCGCGGCCTGGGCGCTTTCGGGCTCCAGTGCACGGCGTGGGTCGCGCACGTATTCGAAGCTCAGCCAGTAAGTGAGCACCACGACCATGCTGGTGGCGGTGGCCTCCAGTTCGCGCGAGTCGATGTGCAGTGCATCTGCGCGGCCCATACCGTCGAGCATGGCGCGCACTGCGCGGGTCTTGTTCTTGAGGATGGCCTGGAAGTGGGTTTCCAGGCGCCGGTTCTTGGACAGCAGGTCGTTGAGATCGCGGTACAGGAAACGGTACTGCCAGATCAGCTCGAACAGCGAGTGCATGAAGAACCAGGCGTCCTCCACATTGCGCACACCATCTGCTGCGGCCAGCAGTTCGGTCAGCGAGGTTTCGTAGCGATCAAACAGCGCGTTGATCAGCTCGTCCTTGGCCGGGTAGTGGTAGTACAGGTTGCCGGGGCTGATGCGCAGCTCGGCCGAGATCAGGGTGGTGGAGACGTTGGGCTCACCGAACCGGTTGAACAGGTCCAGCGTCACTTCCAGAATGCGTTCTGCGGTGCGGCGTGGCGCTTTCTTCACCATGTGTGCGGGCCCCTTCGCGTCGTTTGGCGTCGTTGTTGCGTTGTCTCTGATGGCTACTCTAACCCACGCGGTCATGCTGCAGTGCGACATGAACTTGGGGTGCGTATGCAGTACCTAGGCTGCTTGTAGCGCACTTCATGGGTTTCACCAAAAAAAGAAAAGCGGTCCAAACGCCTTGGCGCGTGGACCGCTTGGAGCGGGCTGGGTGCTTGCCGGTAGCAAGCCGTGATCAGCTGGCCGATGGCGTGCTGGTGGCTGCGTCGGCAGCAGCACGTGTCGCGGTCTTTTTGGCCGCAGCCTTCTTGGCGGGGGCCTTGGTAGCGGGCTTGGCGGCTGCCTTTGCAGGAGCCGCCTTCTTTGCCGCTGCCTTCTTGGCGGGAGCCTTGGCTGCGGGTTTGGCGGCTGCCTTGGCAGCAGCTTTGGCGGGTGCAGCCTTGCTGCCCTTGGCCAGGGCGTCCACACGGGCGCTCAGGGCTTCCAGGTCGCGGGCCGAGGGCACTCCCAGCTTGGCGAGGGCCTTGGCCACGCGGTCTTCAAAGATGTTTTCGAGCTTGTCCCACTGGCCCTGGGCCTTGGAGCCGATGTCGCTGGCCATGGTGGTCACGCGGCTGGTGGCTTCGGTGATCTTTTCTTCGGCCACCGCCTGGGTCTTGCGCTGGATGGTCAGGCCTTCCTTGACCAGGGCTTCAAACACCTTGCCGCCTTCTTCCTGCGCCTTGGAGAAGGCACCCAGGCCTGCCAGCCAGATCTGCTGGGCGGAGTCCTTGACGGTGCTGGACAGTTGGGCGTTGCTCTTTTTCTTGTCAGCGCTGAGTTTCTGCAGTTTCTTGACCATAAGGCCTCCGTGGTGCGGTTGGTTGGGTTTGCCGGGGCGGGTTGCCTTCGACGCATGGCCGCACTGTACGCCGCACGGCGCGACAGGTGTAGGCGCGCGCTCCTAAAAATGTAGAGCGTGCCATCTAGCGGGGGCGTTCGCTGGCCGCCTAGCATCGGCGCGGGTTTCTGCTGAATCGGTGCGCGCAGGCCTTGGGCAAGAATGAAGCTATCTCAGAGGAGTTATCCATGCAGTATTTCGTGACGGGGGCAACGGGGTTCATTGGCAAGCGGCTGGTCAAGAAGCTGCTGGAGCGCAAGGGGGCGGTGGTGCATTTCCTGATCCGCAAGGAAAGTGCGGACAAGGTGGCCGACCTGCGCAGCTTCTGGGGCGTAGGGCCCACGCGTGCGATTCCCGTGTTTGGCGACCTTACCGCCAAGAAGCTGGGCGTGGCGGCGGAAGACGTCAAGAAGCTCAAGGGCCAGATCGACCACTTCTACCACCTCGCTGCCGTCTACGACCTGGGTGCGGACGAGGAAACCCAGGTGGCCGTGAACATCGAGGGAACGCGCAACACGGTGGACCTGGCCAAGGCGATTGATGCCGGGCACTTCCACCATGTCTCCTCCATCGCGGCCGCAGGTCTGTACGAAGGCGTGTTCCGCGAAGACATGTTCGAGGAAGCCGAGGGCCTGGACCACCCGTACTTCCAGACCAAACACGAGAGCGAAAAGATCGTGCGCCAAGACTGCAAGGTGCCCTGGACGGTGTACCGCCCGGCCATGGTGGTGGGTGACAGCCAGACCGGCGAGATGGACAAGATCGACGGCCCCTACTACTTCTTCAAGCTCATCCAGCGCCTGCGCCAGCTGCTGCCGCCCTGGATGCCCACGGTGGGCCTGGAGGGCGGGCGCGTGAACATCGTGCCCGTGGACTTTGTGGTGAACGCGCTCAACGTCATCAGCCACCAGAAGGACATCGGCAAGAAGTGCTACCACCTGGTGGACCCGGTGGGCTACCGCGTGGGCGATGTGCTCGACATCTTCAGCCGCGCCGCCCATGCACCGCGCATGAACCTGTTCGTCAACGCTGCGCTGCTGGGCTTCATTCCCAAGAGCGTGAAGAAAAGCCTGATGGCGCTGGCGCCCGTGCGCCGGGTGCGCAACGCGGTGATGAAGGACCTGGGCCTGCCCGAGGACATGCTCACCTTCGTGAACTACCCCACGCGCTTTGATTGCCGCGAAACGTTGGCCGCGCTCAAGGGCTCCGGCGTCACATGCCCCAATCTCAAGGACTACGCCTGGCGGCTGTGGGACTACTGGGAGCGCAATTTGGACCCCGAGCTGTTCATCGATCGCACGCTCAAGGGCACGGTGGCTGGCAAGGTGGTGCTGATCACCGGCGGATCGTCCGGCATTGGGCTGGCGGCAGCGCACAAGTTTGCTGAGGCGGGTGCGACCACCATCATCTGCGGGCGTGACCAGGACAAGCTCGACGAGGCGTGCTCGGAGGCCAAGGCCAAGGGCTACCAATTCATCGCTTACTCGGCGGACATTGCCGACATGACCGACTGCGACCGTTTTGTGCAGTTGCTCATCGACAACCACGGCGGTGTGGACTTCCTCATCAACAACGCGGGCCGCTCCATCCGCCGCGCCATCGAGTCGAGCTACGACCGCTTCCACGACTACGAGCGCACCATGCAGCTCAACTATTTCGGCTGCCTGCGCGTGACCATGGGCTTTCTGCCCGGCATGGTGGCTAAGCGCAAGGGCCATGTGGTCAACATCAGCTCCATCGGCGTGCTGACCAATGCGCCCCGCTTTTCGGCCTATGTGGCCAGCAAGGCGGCACTGGACGCGTGGACGCGCTGTGCCTCCAGCGAGTTTGCCGACCAGGGCATCACCTTCACCACCATCAACATGCCCCTGGTGCGCACGCCCATGATTGCGCCCACCAAGATCTACAACAACGTGCCCACGCTGAGCCCCGAGGAGGCGGCGGACATGATCGCCCAGGCCTGCATCTTCAAGCCGGTGCGCATCGCCACGCGGCTGGGCATCACCGGCCAGCTGCTGCACGCGCTGGTGCCACGCGTGGCGCAGATCACCATGAACACGAGCTTTCGCATGTTCCCGGACTCCACCGCCGCCAAGGGCAGCAAGGACGCCAAGCCGCAGCTGTCGGCCGAGGCCGTGGCGCTGCAGCAGATGATGCGAGGCATCCACTTCTGATGACCCGCCGGCCCGGGCAGAAATACCCGCGTTGAACTCTGTTACCCGGGGGCCGGGCGGGGTGGGATAATCGTGGGTTCTGCCGAGCAGGCATTTCACACGGCCCTCCCTATGATTCTGGTTACTGGCGGCGCGGGTTTCATCGGCGCCAACTTCGTTCTTGACTGGCTTGCTGCCTCCAGCGAGCCCGTGGTCAACCTCGACAAGCTCACCTACGCGGGCAACCTGCACAACCTGGACAGCGTGCAGGGCGACGCGCGCCACATCTTTGTGCAGGGCGACATCGGCGACACCGCCCTGGTGGCCCGCCTATTGGCTGAGCACAAGCCGCGCGCCGTGGTTAATTTCGCGGCCGAATCGCATGTGGACCGCTCCATCCATGGTCCCGAGGATTTCATCCAGACCAACATCGTGGGCTCGTTCCGCCTGCTGGAGGCCGTGCGTGCTTACTGGAGCGCGCTGCCCGAGGGCGAACGTGCCGCCTTCCGCTTCCTGCATGTGTCCACCGACGAGGTCTACGGATCGCTGGCCCCCACCGACCCGGCCTTCGCCGAGACGCGTGGCTTTGAGCCCAACAGCCCTTACAGCGCCAGCAAGGCCGCCAGCGACCACCTGGTGCGCGCCTGGCACCACACCTACTGCCTGCCGGTGCTCACCACCAACTGCAGCAACAACTACGGGCCCTACCACTTCCCCGAAAAGCTGATCCCGCTGATGATCGTCAACGCGTTGGCTGGCAAGAGCCTGCCCGTGTATGGCGATGGCATGCAGGTGCGCGACTGGCTGTACGTCAAGGACCACTGCAGCGCCATCCGCCGCGTGCTGGAGGCCGGCGCGCCCGGTGAGACCTACAACGTGGGGGGCTGGAACGAGAAGCCCAACATCGAGATCGTGAACATGGTCTGCAACCTGCTCGACGAGCTGCGCCCCCGTGCTGACGGCCAAAGCTACCGCACCCAGATCACCTATGTGAAAGACCGTCCGGGCCACGACCGCCGCTACGCCATCGACGCCCGCAAGATCGAGCGCGAGCTGGGCTGGAAGCCCGCCGAGACCTTCGACACCGGCATCCGCAAGACCGTGCAGTGGTACCTGGACCATGCGGACTGGGTGGCCAGCGTGCAGACCGGCGCCTACCGCGACTGGGTGCAGACCCAGTATGCGCAGGAGGCCTCCGCTGCGGCTGTGACGGGCGTCACTGCATGAACATCCTGCTGTTTGGCAAGGGTGGCCAGGTCGGCTGGGAGCTGCAGCGCAGCCTGTCGGTGCTGGGCTCCGTCACGGCGTTGGACTTCGATAGCACCGAGCACTGCGGTGACTTTTCCAACCCCGCCGGCGTGGCTGATACGGTGCGCGCCCTGCGCCCCGATGTCATCGTCAATGCCGCCGCCCACACGGCCGTGGACAAAGCTGAGAGCGAAGCCGAGTTTGCCCGCACCCTCAATGCCACCACGCCCGGAGCCCTTGCGCAGGAGGCCGCGAAGCTGGGTGCTTGGCTTGTGCACTACAGCACGGACTATGTTTTCGATGGCAGCGGCAGCCGCCCCTGGGTGGAGACCGATACACCCGCCCCGCTGAGCGTTTACGGCCGCACCAAACTCGAAGGCGAGCAGCTCATTGCAGAGGCGGGCGCCAAACACCTGATCCTGCGCACCAGCTGGGTCTACGCAGCACGCGGCGGCAACTTCGCCAAGACCATGCTGCGGCTGGCGCAAGAGCGTGAGCGGCTGACGGTGATTGATGACCAATGGGGTGCGCCCACCGGTGCCGACCTGCTGGCCGATGTGACCGCCCACGCGCTGCGCCACCTGCAGCAGCGCCCGCAGGATGCAGGCCTGTACCACTGCGTGGCTGCGGGTGAGACCAACTGGAATCAGTATGCAATATACGTGCTGGCGCAAGCCCAGAAAGCGCAGATAGCTACAAAAATAATAGCAAAAGAGGTCGCGCCTGTGCCCACAAGCGCATTTCCCACACCGGCCGTGCGCCCCCACAACTCGCGCCTGAGTACCCACAAGCTGCAGTCCACCTTCGGTTTGCAGATGCCCCATTGGCAACAGGGCGTGGCGCGCATGCTCACGGAAATTCTCTGAACGGACCCCAGACCATGACGCAACGCAAAGGCATCATCCTCGCAGGAGGCTCCGGCACCCGGCTGCACCCGGCCACGCTGGCCATCAGCAAACAACTGCTGCCCGTTTACGACAAGCCCATGATCTATTACCCGCTCAGCACGCTGATGCTGGCGGGCATCCGGGACATCCTGGTTATCAGCACCCCGCAGGACACGCCGCGTTTTGCCCAGCTGCTGGGGGATGGAAGCCAATGGGGCTTGAACCTGCAATACGCGGTGCAGCCCAGCCCGGACGGCCTGGCGCAGGCGTTTGTGATCGGGGAGTCTTTTCTGGATGGGGCTCCGAGCGCCCTGGTGCTGGGAGACAACATCTTCTACGGGCACGATTTCCATGAACTGCTGGGCAACGCTCAACAGCGCTCTGCGGGTGCCAGCGTGTTTGCCTACCATGTGCACGACCCGGAGCGCTACGGTGTGGCCGAGTTCGATGCCCAGGGCAAGGTGTTGTCGTTGGAGGAAAAACCTGCTCAGCCCAAGAGCAGCTATGCCGTCACAGGCCTCTACTTCTACGACAACCAGGTTGCGCAGATGGCCAGGAGCTTGAAGCCATCGCCACGCGGCGAACTGGAAATCACCGACCTGAACCGGCTGTACCTGGAGCAGGGGCAGCTCAATGTCGAGATCATGGGCCGCGGCTATGCCTGGCTGGATACTGGCACCCATGAAAGCCTGCTGGAGGCCAGCCAGTTCATTGCGACGCTGGAGCATCGCCAGGGCCTCAAGATTGCCTGCCCCGAGGAAATTGCCTGGCGCGCCGGCTGGATCGACAGTGCCCAGTTGCAGCGCCTGGCACAACCTCTTGCCAAGAACGGCTACGGCCAGTACCTCCAGCGTTTGCTGAACGACAAAGTCTATTGATCCCCCATGCACTCCATCCGGCAATCCATCCCAGACGTTGTCCTCCTTGAGCCCAAGGTGTTCGGCGATAGCCGTGGTTTTTTCTACGAAAGCTTCAACCAGCAGGCCTTCCGGGAGGCCACGGGTGTCCAGTGCGATTTTGTGCAGGACAACCACAGCCGCAGCAGCCAGGGTGTGTTGCGGGGCCTGCACTACCAGTTGCCCCCCAGGGCGCAGGGCAAGCTCGTGCGCGTGGTGCGTGGCGCTGTGTTTGATGTGGCGGTGGATATTCGCAAGGGGTCACCCACCTTTGGCCAGTGGGTGGGGGCCCTGTTGACCGAAGACAACCACCGGCAGCTTTGGGTGCCGCCGGGGCTTGCTCACGGTTTTCTGGTGTTGTCCGAATCGGCTGACTTCCTTTACAAGACCACCGACTACTACAGCCCGGAGCATGAGCGCTGCATTCGCTGGGACGATCCACAGCTTGCCATCGCCTGGCCAGCCGTGGAGGCCGCCATTCAGCTTTCGGCGAAGGATCAGGCGGGGCGCTGGTTCGCTGAGGCAGACCTTTGACGACGGCGCAGGGGCGTGCAACGGGCGGATCTCTGGACCGCCCTGCCAAGCTGCGGATCGCTCTGTTGGGAGCCAGGGGCATCCCCGCGAGCTATGGGGGGTTCGAAACCTTTGCCGAACAACTCTCGATACGCCTGGTGGAGCGTGGCCACGAGGTCACTGTGTATGCAGAGACCAGCGAGTCGTCCGTCGAAGACACCTTCTACCAAGGTGTTCGCGTGCGCCACAAACGTCGGCCCCGGTGGGGAGCTGCATCGGTCCTGGCCTACGACTGTGCCTGCCTGTGGGACGCCCGGCGGGGGTACGACCTGGTCTACATGCTGGGGTATGGCGCTGCCTGGGCCTGCTGGTGGCCCCGGGTTTTTGGGGTTCCGGTCTGGATCAATGTGGACGGACTGGAGTGGGCCCGCAGCAAATGGGGGAGGGTTGCACGCATCTACCTGCGCTGTATGGAGTGGGTGGCCAGCCGGGTGGCCACGCGCCTCATCGCCGATGCCGAGGCCATTGCACAGCGGTTCCGCGAGACTTATCCCAAGGGGGCTCCGTCGAGCTTCATAGCCTACGGCGCCGAACTGGTGCAGGACCGGGACGTGGACCCTTCCGTGCTTTCTGCCTGGGGGCTGAAGCCCCGCCGCTACATGCTGGTCGTGGCGCGCCCGGAGCCGGAAAACCATATCCTTGAAATCGTTCAAGGCTATGAGATGCACGGCGGTGACTGGCCGTTGGTCATCGTAGGGGATGTGTCCGGTGCCACGGCCTACCAGCAACTGCTGAGGCAACATGCCAGCGACCGCGTGCGTTTCGTGGGGGGCATCTACGACACCGGGCAGCTTGCAAGCTTGCGTGTACATGCGGCCTGTTACCTGCACGGGCACTCGGTGGGGGGGACGAACCCTTCGCTGCTCGAGGCACTGGCCTGCGGAAACTGGGTCATTGCGCATGACAACCCGTTCAACCGCGAAGTGGCACGCGATGCGGCCGACTACTTTGCCACCCCCGAGCAACTCGCTCGCAGCCTGGACCTGGTGGTTGGCCAGTCGGACGCCATGCTGCCGCAGCGAAGCCAGCGCGCCCGCGATATCGTGGCGGAGCACTACACCTGGGAGGGCATCGCAGATGCCTACGAGGCGCTGATGCTTTCAGAATGCCGGCCCCACAGCGCTGCAACAACCAGCACGGGGACCGTGTGACTGAGCCGACTCATCGATTGGCCTCACGCGGAGGGGCGGGCGGGGCTGCCCCGTCGCAGTCACCGCTGGTGGATGTGCTGCTGGCTACGTACAACGGTGCGAAGTATCTCCGTGCCCAGCTCGATTCGCTGTTGGCCCAGACCCACCAGAATTTCCGCCTCCTCGTCAGCGATGACGGGTCTTCGGATGACACGCTTGCAATCCTGGAGAGCTACCGGGTACGCTTTGGAGAGCGTTTGGTACTTGTGCCCAACCCCCACCATGGGCAAGGGCTGGTCCGAAACTTTGAGAATCTCATGGTGGCCAGCCTGCATGATGGTGTGGCTGCTTGGGTTGCTTTCTCGGACCAGGACGATGTCTGGCTCCCTCCGAAAATCGAGCTGTGTCTCCAAGAAATGGTGCGAATGGAGCAAGAGGGTGGTGCGGAATTGCCTTGTCTGGTGCACTCCGACCTGACGGTGGTGGATGAGCACTTGGGCGTGATTTCGGAGTCCTTCGCCACATACCAACGTATGGACCCTCTGCAGTGCTCGCCACTTTCGCTGCTCAGCGTGAACCAGGTGACGGGATGCACGATGATGGTGAACCGCACCCTGTTGCGAATGGCCTTGCCCCTCCCGCAGGACACCATCATGCACGACTGGTGGTGTGGCCTGGTGAGTGGAAGCGGCCATAGGCGTTTTGTGCCAACCCCGCTGATCCTGTATCGCCAGCATGGCGCCAACCAGGTAGGCGCCAAGGATCGTAGCCTGAAGACGCGTTTGCTCCGGCTGTTGACGAATGGCCAGGGGATCGTCCGGCGTGTCCGGGTGCTGGGTGGGGCTACCTATCTGCAGGCGCAGGCGCTGCAGCTGCGATTGCGCGCCTTGGGGCTGGATGAAGGCTACGTGTCAGAATACCTTGCGTGGAGGGATGGGCCTCTGAGGGCGAGAATTTTTGGGTATCGCGAATATTATGTGGGCCCCGAATTGGATCGATTAAGCCGCTGTTTGCTGTGGTTCAAGTGATTCACTCCGCCCGAGTGAGACAAGTCGGGCCCGGGTATTGGGTGGTTGGAAGAATGTTCAAAGGCGTTGGTAATGAAGCTCTCGGCTGAAATTGGTGAAGTGGAAAGCGTCGATATCGCTGCGCCCAGGCTCGGTGAGATGCTCCTTGCGGACCAGAAGTTGTCGCGCAATGACCTGGAGAGGGCGCTAGAGGTCCAGCGTTCCATGGGCGGTCGCCTGGGGCGCCTGCTGATCAGTCTGGGGCTGGTGTCTGAGGTGGATGTCTACTCCGCACTGTCCCGGCAGGCCGGATTGCCTTTGGTGCGCCAGGATGCTTTCCCGAAGGAAAAGCCGGAAACTTCGCGGCTGAACACCAGCTTTTTGCTGGCCAACAACCTGCTTCCTTTGGGAAATGCAGAGGACGCTGAGTTAACGCCGGATTTCGCATCGGTGGATCCGAAGAGCGCGGCATTGCGCGATGCATTGCGCCTGGTCTTTGGGGATGTGCCCAGGGTCTTTTTTGGCCTGGAGTCTGAAATATCCAGTCAGCTCAATGCCTGGTACGTCCAGGAGTCGGAGCCGGAAGGAGAAGCCGTTGCGGACCAGTTTGAGGCTTCGGAATTCATCGAGCACCTGAGGGACATGGCCTCGGAGGCCCCCATCATCCAGCGCGTGAGCCATATCCTCTCCCAGGCCGTGGCGGCCCAGGCCTCCGACATTCACATCGAAACCTACGAAGAAAAATCGGTGGTCCGGATACGGGTGGACGGCGAGCTGTACCCCATTGACGAGATTGATAACAAGGATGCCCCCGCTGTGGTGTCCCGCATCAAGATCCTTTCGCAGCTGGACATTGCGGAACGCCGGATGCCGCAGGACGGGCGCACCAAGCTGCGCGTGCATGGCAAGGAAATGGACTCTCGCGTGTCCACCATTCCCACCATGTTTGGCGAATCGGTCGTCATGCGCTTGCTGGAAAAGAACTTCGACCTGCTCTCGTTGGAGAGCCTGCACTTCACGCCACCCACTTTGAAAACCATGCGTCAGCTGCTCAGCGTGCCACATGGGATCTTTCTGGTGACAGGTCCCACAGGCTCCGGGAAGTCCACCACGCTGTATGCCTCCATGCAGGAACTGGAGGGCGAGAACCTCAAGATTCTGACGGTGGAAGATCCGGTGGAGTACCGGCTGCAATGGCTCAACCAGGTGCAGGTCCAGCCCCAGATCGGGCTGACCTTTGCGAAGGTGTTGCGATCCTTTCTCCGTCAGGATCCTGATGTGATCATGATCGGGGAAATGCGCGATGGCGAAACCGCAGAAATTGCGGTGCAGGCGGCATTGACGGGCCACTTGGTCATGTCCACCCTGCACACCAACAGCGCGCTCGGGGCCATCGTGCGGCTCATCAACATGGGTGTGGAGCCCTATCTGATCACGGCGTCCGTCATTGGCGTGCTGGCGCAGCGCCTGGTGCGCAAGCTGTGTGAGGAATGCAAAGCGCCGTTGCTGCCGGACCAGGCGCAGGCGGCCGCAGCCTCCCTGGGCATGGCCATGGAGGAGGGCCAGGTCATCTATCGGTCCGTCGGTTGTTCTGCATGCCGGGGGACCGGCTACCGAGGGCGGTTGGCTGTTCATGAATTGCTGGTAATGTCAGAAGACGTAAAAAAAGTGGTGCTCGAAAGAGGTTCTTCGTTGGGGGGCGGAGATGGCGCCTATGCCGGGGGGAACTTGTTGCAGGATGGCGCCACCAAGGTCTTCAAAGGTCTGACGACTGCGGAAGAAGTCCTGCGCGTTGCGCGTCAAAATGATTGAATTTCAATACGATGGAATCACGTCCGATGGCAAGGCCTGCCAGGGGACGATCCGCGCGCTGAACGTGGAGACCGCGCGACTGCGACTCATTGGGCAGGGCGTGACGCCGGTTCGTATTGCAGACGAGTCGGCAGCAGTTGCCCAAGATGAGCCGCAAAGCCGGGGGGGCAAGCTCAAACGTGGCGAGATCCTCTTGTTCAGCCGCGAGATGGCCCACCTCAAGCAGGCCAACATGCCGCTGGACAAGGCGCTGGTAATGCTCAAGGAGACGGCCAACACGGAGCGGCTGAAAGCCTTCATTGCCAAGGTCGAGGAAGGGGTGCGTGGCGGTAAGTCTCTGTACCAGTCGCTGCTGCCGTTTGAGCGGGATCTTGGGCGCCAATATCTGGTTCTGATTCGGGCGGGGGAAACTTCTGGTTCGCTGCATGTGGTTCTGAAAGAACTCACAGTGCAACTGGAGGCAGAAGACAAGCTTCGCAACTACGTCATTTCCTCCATGACGTACCCCGTCATCTTGCTGATTGTTGCGGTGCTGTCCGTCGTGATGCTCCTGGCATTTGTGGTTCCCCAGTTTCGGGAAATTTTTGATTCCATGGGCGACAAACTGCCTTACTCCACGCGCTTGGTGGTCGATCTCAGTGATCTGATCCGCTCGCACTGGATGGCAATCCTGTTAGGCTTGACGGTGGTCTTGTTCCTGGGCTCCCGCTGGGGCGCGACGCCTGCGGGGCGGTTGCGCGTTGACAGTGTGCTGTTGGACCTCCCCCTGTTCGGCAAGGTGTTGCGGAATCTGCAGTTTGCTATTTATTTCCGCACCTTCGGCATCTTGCTGCAGCGGGGTGTACCCATGGTGGATGCGTTGCGCATTGCTGTGGACACACTGACCAATACCGCATTGCGCAAGGATATTGAACCTCTGGTGGGCATTGTAAAAACAGGCAAACGACTTTCCACAGGGTTTGTCTCTCCTTACTTCGGGAAATCCAGCACCCCGCAGCTTATTCGGGTTGCTGAGGAAACAGGGCAGCTTGATATTACTCTGCTGGGTTTGGCAGATCGTTACGAGGATGAAGGTCGGCGTACCATGGGGCGTGTTTTGGCAGCCATGGAGCCCTTGATTATTATTGTTTTGGGGGCCTTGGTTGCCTTCATTATTATTGCGATTCTGGGTGGCGTTTTGTCGATCAACGACACAATTTGATTCTGGATTATTTGAGAGATTTTGAAATGAATGTAGTGAATTTTGAACACAAAGCAATGGCGCGAGCGCAGCGTTCCTCCGGGTTCACGCTGATTGAGTTGCTGGTGGTTCTGGTGATTCTGACGTTGCTTGCCGGGCTGGTGGGCCCGAAGGTGCTTGATCAACTCGGCGGTGCCAAGTCCAAGACGGCCCGCATTCAGATCTCGGAAATTGAGCAGAGTCTGGACCTTTTCAAGCTGGATGTCGGCCGTTATCCCAATGATGCGGAAGGGCTGCGTGCCCTGGCAGAGCGGCCTGCAACGGCCCAGGGATGGAATGGTCCCTACCTGAAGAAGGGCCTGCCTTCTGATCCTTGGGGTGCCGCCTATTTGTACAAAAACCCGGGACGCAATGGCGGGCCCGACGTGTTCTCTCTGGGGTCCGACGCCAAGCCGGGCGGTGACGGTGAGAACGCGGACGTTTTTAACTGACGCTCTGTTGCGCTTTCCACTCCCCAGTGCCGTCTGGTGACTTGTTTCGCATGAGCCGCCCTTTGTTGGCGTCAGACCTCCGCATCCGTGGCTTCACGTTGTTGGAGATGCTGGTCGTGCTGGTGCTGGCTGCCATTACTGTCTCCGTGGTAGGGGCGGGCGGGCAGGCGTACATGGAGCGGTCACGCTACAACCAGACGGTACGGGATGTTTCCAGCCAATTGAACAAAGCGCGTGCGCTCAGCGTCCAGGAAGGCCGTTCGGTGACCGTGACCTACCAGTCAGACATTCGCAGGCTGGTGGTTGACGGGCGCCTGGCCCTGGAGGTGCCTGCATCACTGGTGGTCCAGTGGGAAGCGATTGAACGCAATTCGCGGACTGGCAAAACTGCAACTGCCGTGGGAGAACCTATTTTTGTGTTCAATTCCGACGGCGGCGCACGTGGCGGACGGCTTGCAGTGCTAAGAGGTGGGCAGGGCGTCAGCTTTCGCGTGAACTGGCTCCTTGGGACGGTGGAGCAATCCATGGTCGCGGCCCAGTCATGACCGTGACGTGCTGTCTGTTG
Organism: Acidovorax sp. SRI_002; assembly: GCF_057586455.1. NCBI lineage: Bacteria > Pseudomonadati > Pseudomonadota > Betaproteobacteria > Burkholderiales > Comamonadaceae > Acidovorax > Acidovorax sp. SRI_002. Next base: position 327,631 of record NZ_JBYCZW010000006.1, read on the forward strand.
CCCCTGATTGATCCTATTTTCAAGTCATTCAGGCGAGCGCCACGGAATCAACGGGGGTTCAGTTTGCTGGAGGCCTTGGTCGCCATGGCAATTGCTTCCATTGCGCTGGCAAGTCTTTACCGCAGCGTGGGGCAAGGCTCCAAAAATGTGGTGGATGTGGAGGCTCGGGTGGAGGCCTCTCTCGTGGCCAGGTCGGCAGTGGCTGCTGGAACCTTTGCAGAGGATTTGATGCGACAGGATTCCGGGCGGGCAGGCGATTGGAATTGGCGGATTCAGGTGGCGCCCGAACCGGTCCAAATGATGGACGAGAGTGGTCGCCCGGTGGCCGGGCCACCTGTGCGTGCGGCAAGGGTGACCGTAGAGGTCAGTAAAGATGGAGTGACGGCTGTCACATGGACCACATGGAAGCCCTACAGGTCTGCACCATGACCCACTCTTTTCGAAAAACTTCCCATGGTTTTACCTTGTTGGAGTTGCTGGTCGCATTGGCCGTGACGTCCGCAGTGGTCGCTCTGATGTTTGCGGGCGTGGGAGTCATCGGGCGTTCGGAAGAGCGCAACCAGCGCGTCATTGAGCGCTCTGAACGCATGTTGGTGGTCAGCCAATGGCTTGGGCGCAAGTTTGACACCCTGCGCTTGTTGAGTCGGCGCGACGAAAACATCTTTGTGAATTTTTTTAGCGGAAATGCTGCGGGTGCGATCTGGGTGGCGCCATTGCCGGAGCGGGGGGATGCTGGGGGGCTCTATGTATTTCGCATGAGCCCCCTGCGCCATGCCGATGGGCGCGTCGATCTGTCGGTAGAAGCCGTTCCTTATGACGGAGCACTGATGGCGCTGGACTGGGGCAAGGCTTTGCGCGAAACACTTCTGTCGGATGTGCGAACGCTTCAGTGGCATTACCAGGACGGGCTGACGGGTCTGTGGACTCAGCAATGGGACTCTGCCAAAGCGCAGTACCCCGCACGTATCCGGGTGGAAATTGCCGATGCGCGCGGAGACTGGCCTCCTCTGGTGTTCCCTCTCGCGAGGGCAAGGTGATGAAGCGGTCGAAACACGGCAGCCGGGGCGCAGCGCTGATTCTGGTGCTGTGGCTGGTTGCGTCCTTGTCATTGGTGGTGATGGCGAGTTCACGGGGGATTCGCCAGCAAACGCAGCGCGCAGGGCTGGATTTGGAACGCTTGCGCGCTGAGTCCGTGCTGGACGCCGCGATCCAACTGACTGCGCAGCGAATGATGACCGAAAAGACCGCAGACAGTTGGTACCGCATTCAACGTTTGCCAATGGGGTCGAATGACATCTGGGTGGAGATCACGCCCTCTGGAGGGCTGGTAGACGTTAATGTCGCCAGCGAAGCTTTGCTGCAGGCGCTCTTTCAAAGAGCTGGAGGGCTCTCCTCGGGGGAGGCTGCCATCTTGACCTCACGTGTGCGGGACTTCATCGACCCTGACGACACGCCAGGTGGGGTGGGCGGGGCTGAGGCTGCCCAATACCGCGCTGCTGGCTGGCCCTCCCTGCCTCGAAATGGCGCGCTGGATGACCTTTCGGAACTGAGATCAGTCCTGGGAATGACGTCTGAGCTCTATGAGATAATCGCGCCCCACTTGGGTATCAATGGGCAGCAACGCATCGAAATCGATTCAGCCCCTCCCGCCCTGATCGACGTCCTCACGGGACAGCCAGGTTTGGGGGCGCGCATTCACAACTCCCCACCGGAAACGCGGGCTGGCGTGCTTTTGACAGGAGCTGCAGCCGAATTTTTCTCGCCTGCCCGCGCTGGAGGCGGTCTGACAGTGCGCCTCAATGCTTTTGTGCGGGCTGAAGGTGATCGCTGGTGGCAGCGTGAGGCATGGATCGATCTCAGCGAGCGTCCCGGTGGTCTGACGCCCTGGACAACGCTCTCTTTGGAGCCGACACGCCGCTTAAACAAGTCGGAACAGGAATTCAAGCCATGACAGGTTGGGGGCAGCTATCTCTTCGTGCGCAAAAAACACTGGACCGAATGGCATGGGGTTTCGGTGATCTCAAGCGCGTTCTCATGGAGCATGGCGCCTGGCCTGCAGTCGCGAGTGCAGCCATTGCGTCCGACGGAGGGCGTTGGACCATCACTGGAACCCGTGCCCGCAAGCGCGCCAACAACCGAAAGGCTTCCAGCCTGCTGGTACCGGAGTCCGGCTGTCTTTGGGGCACCGTGCAGTTGCCGGATATGCCGCGGCGCTCGTTGGCAGGCGGCGTCGAAGAAGCCCTGTGGCGGGTCTCTCCCATGCCGCCGGAACAGATTGTGGCGGCATGGTGGGCAGAACCTCAAGCCCAAGGTGGTTGGATGGTGGAGTGGGGCATGTGCCGACGCAACACCCTGGCCGAGCAATTGACGCAGCACGGGTTTGCCGAAAATGCCCCTGTGTATCTGATGCGCCAGGGACGCGCGCTTCCCGTCCGTACAGCGGCGTGGCAAAAGCAGTACAACCGCCAGCGTTGGATGGATTGGTTGGGGGTGGGGCTGGTGCTTGTCCTGCTCGCCGCACTGTCATTGCCGGCACTCATGCCTCTGGTCTTGAAGCGCCAGGCGGTGGTCCGCGCTGTGGAGCACGTCAACATGCTGGAGCCCAAGGCGGCTCCCTTGCGCCAGAAGATGGATGAACTGCGCCGCCAGGCAGACTTGGCGGAAGAGCTTCGCAAGAACATCAGTACGGACCTGCCTCTCGCCAGTGTCGTGGATGCGCTTTCCGCCGCTATTCCTGCCGACACCTGGCTGGATCGCATCGAAGTCAACGGTAGCGAAATCCGGATCACGGGCTTGACGGCTAACGCTACCGAACTTATTGGGCATCTAGGGCGCCAGCCTGGCTTGGTGGATGTGCGCGCCACCGGGGCAAGTGTGCGCGACGGCACGCTGAATAAAGAGCGCTTCACGTTTGAAATGCGCTGGCGGGGCGAGGGAGCAAAACCATGAAAATGAATGTATGGCGCCGTCATTCGGTGGTTTTGCTGCTGGTGCTGTTTGTTGGCGCCTTGGCTTGTGCCGCTCTGATTTACAGCACTCTCTGGGCGCGTTACAACAACGCCCTGCAACAACTGGAGCCCCGCAGCGAACGCCTGGAAGGGGTGGTGAACGCCGGCGCTGAAATCGAAACCCTGCTCAGCGCTGCAAGCAGTACAGTGGCCCCGCTGGTGCACCCTGCTGGCGAAACTTCTCAAAACGATATCCAGCAGAAGCTTCGCCAGATGATCATGGCTTCTGGCGGCACGCTGGTTTCGTCCCAAGTCGCACTGGAACCTGGGGTGGATGGCAAGCTGGCGCGCATACGCTTGACGGCAACCGTGAATGGTGAATGGGTCAAGTTGGTGAGTTTTATGGAAAGTCTTCAGACGCACCGCCCTCCTTTCTGGGTGCGCACCGCCAACATCACGCGTGAGGGGGCAAGTTCTGGCGCGGGTCCGCAAAATGCACGCCTGTCTTTGCAGCTGGAGGCCCCCTTGGCACCAGAAAAGGCCAAGCCATGATCAAACCTTGGTACGTCGGCCCCGTCCTGGGTGCCGTAGCTGTGGCTGCGAGCGCTTACTGGTGGCATACCGAAAAAGAGCGCTGGAACCCGCCGCAAGCGCGCCGGCCCGATCTTCCAAAGGTTGAGCCCATGCCCCCTGTGATCAAGGTCCGGGCAAAGCAGGCAGTGGAGCGCCCCTTGTTGTGGGCATCGCGGCGCCCGGTGGCGGTGGAAGAAAAAAAGACCAGTTTGGTCACGGAGTTGCTGCAGGCGCGCCTCACTGCAGTATTTGAGTCTGGCAAGGAGCGTGTGGCCATCTTGCAGCGCCCCGATGGCAGCACCCTCAAGATCACCGGGGAAACCAAACCCTGGCGAGTTGAGTCCTTTGATGGCCGCAAGGCTCTCTTTGTGTCAGCTGATGACCAACGTGTAGAGCGCCCGCTGGAAGCGGGAAGTGCGGCGGCCGTGAAAGCCGGACCGATCGGTGACCGCCTGCGCAGGCCTGCAACAAATCAATAAGCCCTAGCGGCGTACCCCAATATTGGAGCTATCTCTATGAATATTCGGCCATCCATCCTCTTGCTCGCATTGCTGGCGGCAGGCTGTGCCAGCACGCAGGGAGGTCCTGCGGCGTCCGGAGTTGCGGACTCCAAGGTCGCAGTTGGCGGAGCACCGGGGCCATCGCAGCCTGTTGCAGCTGCGGCTGCGCCAGTGGCGCCAGGCCCTGCACCGGCAGCGTCAGCGCCCAAGGAGCAGGCGCAAAAGAATGCTTCTTCCAGCACCAAGCTTTATCCTGGCAACGACCAGTTTTTCAAGCGCGACAAGGCGCCTGCGATCGATCCCGTGCTTGCCAAGGGCGACAAGGTGGCACTCAATTTCGAGAATGTCACTGTCAGCAACTTGGCTACAGCGTTGCTAGGAGACCTGCTCAAGCTCAACTACACCATCGACGCTGGTGGCGAAACGGTGGTGAGTCTGCATACGCGCCAGCCGCTGCTGCGCAGTCAGGTTCTGGATGTGCTGGATGCGGTGTTGTTGCCCCACGACTTGGCCATCGTCCGTGACAACGCGGGGGTCTACCATGTGACCAAGCGTACCGTTACCGTGGGCGCGCGCCCGGTGGTGGGGGCGTCCAAATTCAAGGATCTGTCGGGTGCCGGGACGGTTATCGTTCCCTTGAACCACATTGCAGCGGCCGAGATGGCCAAGATTCTGGCGCCTATCGCACCCCGTGAGGCCATCGTCTACGTGGACTCCCTGCGCAACCTGCTGGTGCTGCAGGGCAGCAAGGCCCAGTTGGGTGGTTGGCTGGAAATGGTGGAAGCGTTCGACGTGGACTTTCTCTCTGGCATGTCGCTGGGTGTGTTCGTGTTGGAAAACGCCAACGTCAACGTGGTACGGGATGCCCTGCAGGCGATGCTAGGCTCCGACAAATCCTCCGATCCCTATGGGGGGGCTGGTGCCGCACCTGCGGGGGGGGCGCCTAGCACGTCGGGTGCTGCTGCAGGTGGTGCGGCCGCAACTGGTGGTGCCAGCGGTGCCGGCGCCCAGATGGCGACCCCTTTGGGTGGCTTGATTCGCGTCTTTCCCGTTGAGCGCCTGAATGCCCTGGTGGTGGTCACGCCGCGCAGTCATTTATTGGCCCAAGTGGAAACCTGGATCCGTCGCCTGGACCGTCCCACCGATACGCTGGAGGCCAGCCTGTTTGTGTATCCGGTGCAAAACGGGTCGGCATTGCAGCTGGCGGAAATGCTCAATGGCCTTTTTGGCGGGCAGTCCGGGCAAACCGGCTCGGGTGGTGTCGCGGCGGGCTCGGCGCCCACGCAGTTCTCACGGGGGGCGGGGGGCTCCGGTCTGGGTACGGGCAGCACTGGCAATACGGGCAGTTCCAGCGGCCTCTATGGCAATAGCAGCAGTTCCGGCACTGGCACTGGCAGTAGTCCTATGAACGCAGCGCTGGGTGCTGGCGGAAACAGAACTTCTTCGAACAACACATCCCTTACGTCAACGAGTCAACTGGATGGCAACGTGCGTGTGGTTGCGGACGAGAAGCGCAATGCACTCCTGATTCGCGCGCCGCGCACCGAATACCGCCGCATCGAGCAGGCATTGCGCGAGCTGGATAGGGCTCCAATGCAGGTGTTGATTGAGGCCAGCATCGTGGAGGTGAGCCTCACGGGCAACCTGGAATATGGCGTTGAGTGGTACTTGCAAAACGGTCTTAGCAGGGGGCGTCAAGGTGGGGCGCTTTTGGACCTCGACACTAGCGGGATAGGCCCCAAAGTGCCTGGTTTTTCGTACACCATCAGCAAGGCGGATGTGGTTCGCGCCACGCTGAACGCCGTTTCCACAAAATCGCAGGTGCGGTTGTTGTCCAGTCCATCGATCTTGGTTTTGAACAATCACACCGCCAACATTCAGGTCGGACAGCAACAACCCATTCTGACTTCAACGGCGGCCGCTACGGGCAGTAATTTCATTACTCAGTCCATTACATATAAAGACACAGGGGTGCTGCTCTCCGTAACGCCATCTGTCAATGCCGGGGGGTTGATCTCTATGGATATCTCTCAGCAAGTCACAGATGTGGGTGAGAGGGACGTTGTGACAAGTCAGAGGTCCTTTCAGACCCGGCAAATACAAACGCGTGTCGCAGTGCGTTCCGGCGAGTCCATCGTTCTGGGTGGGTTGATCCGTGAAAATGATACCAACAGCCGTGCCGGTTTGCCGGGGCTTGCAGACGTCCCATTGTTGGGAGCCTTGTTTTCAAATACGAAAAATGACCGCAACCGCACGGAGCTGCTAGTCCTAATGACGCCCCGAGCCTTGGAGGACGATGACCAATTGCGTTCGGCCAGTGCGGAGATGCGCGAACGCATGCGCTCCTTGTCCTTGCAGGCCCAACCCATGAGTTTCCGCCCCCCAGATGCCCAGTTGCAACCTTCGCGGTGACTGCGCCTGGCTGCTATGGCCCTAGCCAGCGTAGCGTATCCCATATATAGATAGTCAATCAGGAGATTCTTTACATGGCAAAACCTGTTACCCGTCGTCATCTCGTCGCGACCTTGGCAGCGCCTGCGGTTTTGGCGGTGCTGGTGGGCTGTGCCGCCACTGGTGGTGCTGTGGTGTCGGCTGAAGATGACCAGGCAGCACTTCTAACGCGCGCAAAAGCGTATTGGGGGCTCATTCAGAAAAATGACCGTGTAGGCGCTTGGGCCTATGAGGAGCTGTCCAAAGACCCGAATGCAACGCTCGAGGCCTACCTCAAGCGTGGTGGCATTGCCTTTGACGCCGTAGAGGTCCGTGGCGTACGCAGCATTGAAGGCGACCGCGCACTGGTCAATGTGTGGATGCGCTACTCGTTGCCATTGCTGCGCGTGAAAAAGCAAGAGGCTGTCGCCGAAGACGAATGGCGCCGCATCGATGGCGTGTGGCACCATGTGCAGCGCCGTAGTGTCATGTTTCCAACAGCCCAGTGATACTTCGTTGTTTGAGTGCAACAAACGAGCATGCAGTGGGTTTCTCGTGGAAATAGGTTGAAAAAATCAAAGGTATCAGTATAAGATTGCATCAACCCAAACGGAGTACGGATGGGTTGCAGATCCCGCACAGGGTGGGAAAGCTTCCTTCAATTATCTAAGGACTGAGAAGATGAAAAAATTTGCAATGGCAGCCGTTGCAGCCGCTGCGCTGAGTGCTGGTGTGGCGCAGGCGTACACCGTGGGTACGTTCAGCAATGGTTTCGTGGTTCCTAACGTGATCCACAACGGCGACACCGATACCACCGCTGTGGGTATCATCAACCAAACCGGTAACGTTGTGCCTGTGTTCTGGACGTTCTTCGACGCGAACTCCAACCACGTGACCGACGGTTGCTTCCCTCTGACCAACAAGGACTACGAGCCCTTCATCTGGTCGCAACAATCCGGCACCGGCCTGGCTGGTACCCGTGGTTACCTGGTGTTCGCTGTGGGTGCTAACACTGCTTCCACGACCGCTGCTGGCGCTTGCGCTGTTAGCAATGCTGCTGCTGGCATGGGCACGGGCGCTATTGGTGCCAATGCTTTCCAAGTGAACACCACTGCTCAAGACGTGGCATTCGTTCCAGTCATCGACGGTCCTCTGACCCTGGCTACTGGCTCTGACCTGACGACCCTGGGTCCATTGAACCTGCTGTCTGTTGCTGGTGCACGTGCTGTGACGGCTGGTCCTTCGGCTACGCCTGCCTTCAGCATGCGCTATGCAGTTGACGCCGCTCTGAATGCTGGTCTGGAAACCCGCATCGTGGTGTGGTCGACTGGTGACCAGCGTGGTACCCACACGGTCAACATGTACGACGCGGCTCAAAACCGTAAGTCGGTGAACTTCGCTCTGGCTGAAGCCGAACTGTCGTTCTTCAACCCAGAAACCATCCCTGGCCGTCCTGCCAACTTCACCGATGGTTTCATCGAGTGGGCTCCCGTGGCTGCTGAGCCATCTGACTACCCAGGTACTTCTGGTCAGTCGCTGTTCTCCCTGGGCGGTTCCGTGTTCACGTACAGCCTGATCAGCGCACCTGCTTTCGGTGCTGTGCAATCGGTTCTCGGTTCGCACAACTAATATTTCTTGATGCATGTAGCGCCTTGGTGCTGCATGCAACAAAGGAAATAAAACTTGGCAATACCCTTTGGGGTGTTGCCAAAAAAAATGGCGCCAAACTGGCGCCATTTTTTTTGCTTGTGGAGTTTTCATGAAATTGTCTCGTTCTGTTCACTTTCGCTGGTTCGGTGTGGTGGCGTGCCTGGTGATGATTGCGGGTTGTCAGATGCAGCTAGTCGCAGGGGCTGGGGCTGCAGCATCCCCGGCCGTACAGGCGCCCCAAGGTGGGGGCGACCGTATCAAGATCGAAGCCCCCATGGTGTGGGGGGGGGAAGCGCGTTGTTCCACTGCCATGGGTTGCCGCCTCGTGCTGATTGAGCATGAGGAAGGGAAGGTGGCGTTGCACAAAATTGATGGCAGAGCCTCGAGGTTGTTGGATCGCCAAACGGTGGCGTATCACCCAGACTCTGCGATCTGGTTGTCAGACAGCTTGGTTGCAGCGGCGGTGGAGACCACGGGTAGTTTGGATATCTTCCGCATTGAGGGTGAGCGCATGGTGCGTGTCCACCAGGCGGTCGTGGGTTTTGCGCCGCGAGATGTGATTCTGGTCAACGCCTCGCAAGGGCAGTACAAATTCCTGGCGACGCCTTACAGTGGTAAGGAAGTGTCGTGGATCGACTGGCATGAGGACAATCGCCAGGCCGCTACGTCAAAAAAAACCCGCTGGTGCGAGGCTCCGTGGCATCCAGTGCGCGTGAGCAAACTTCCTGGCACACAAGGGGGGGGTATTGCGGTGGCGTGTTTGGATGATCGCAAGGTAGTGGTTGTGTCTGATGCGGATTTGCTGGCAACACCGCGTGTTCTCGCAAGCTTTGCTGCCATCGCACGCCAGGCCCGGCCGTCACCGTCAGGCCATTGGCTGTATGTGTCGTTAGAGACGGGTTCGCGCAACGCCCGCATCAACATGCAAAGCGGGGAACTCCAATGGATCCAGTCCCCTCTGACCGGCAGTGTTTCGGTAGCGCCGTTGTCCGACGATCTTGTGGTTTGGGGTGAAGATGCAAAGCTTTATCTGCAGCGTCTTGATGCCGACGCCAAGGTGCTTGAAACACGGTGGTTGAAGACCAGTGGGTTCTCTACCGGCTTGCAGCTGATTGACCTGGATGGTGATGGTGAACGTGATCTGGTAGTGCTCAACTCGGTGGATACCGTGGTGGATGTAATTTACGGCCCGCTGTGGGACCGTGCGGCTGAGCGCCTTTGAGTGTGTGTTCTTCTTAAATATTGCTATGAGTCATTTTTCGCAGAACTTGAATTGGCCCCGCGCTTTTGTTGCTGTTGCTCTGACAGTCGCAGTCTCTACGGCTGGGGCAGCGGAGGCGCTGGTGCGCTTTGCCAATGGTGAAACCATTACCAAGGCTGATTTGTCCGTGTATTTGGATCGTCGAGTGGATTTGCGCTCCACCAGCCGGAACGTCTGGGGTGTGCAAACCACCTTGCGGGAAATGGCCTTGGTCCGGGCATTAGCGCTGGAAGGTGCTGCAATGGGCCAGCCCCGAGAAGAGGGCAAGGAGGCGCAGCGTTTTGATGATGTTTATGCCCAGGCTGTGTATACCAAGCTCGCGCCAGCCTGCAAGCCTCCGGCGGACGAAACTGCCGCTCGCCAGTTCTTCCAGGATCATCCCCAGGCTTTCAGGGTGCCTCCCATGGCGCGGTTGAGTCGCGTGATTCTCCCGGCTTCTGAGTCCCTTGAGGGTGAGCCCGCAGCGGCATGGTTGATGAAGCAAGCCCAGGCAGTGGCCTCCGGTGCGAAATCGTTTGACGATTTGGCCAAGCAGGCGGAATCCGTGTACAAGCTTGATGCCCAGGGCGATCTGGGTTGGGTTACCCTTTTTGAAGAAGACGCTAGCGTCCTGCGTGTGCTGGCCACTACCAAGCAAGGTGAAATGGTAGGTCCGATTCGGGAGGGTGATTTTGCCTATCTCTTCAAAGTAGACGAAAAACGTGAAGGCCGCCAGCTGGCCTGGGGCGATGTGGCGGTTTCCGTGCCCACCCGCGCAGTCACTTACTGCCGCCAAGAGGGAAGCAAGAAAGTCCGGGAGGATCTTTTCAAGAAGTACGGGGTGGATTTGGATGGTGCGGCGATCAGGGCCTTGTTCTCGAAACAGTCTGCAGCAAATTAGCGGGCGTCCGGAGCCTTGGGGGTTGGCGGGCAGGGCTGATTACAAAGGGTGCACAGTACAATGGCAGGTTTTGCGGATCGCTAGGCCTGTCGCCCTGAATCGCTGTCAGGCGCAGGGCATATGACGCCGTATCCTGAGCGAGACCTTGCTGCACCTAGACAATGACTGAAATACGCGCCTCCGTGTTGATCCCCGTCAAGAACGGAGGGCCCTTGCTGGGTGAAGTGCTGGATGCTGTGCTCTCGCAGCAAGTACCTTGGCCATTCGAGGTTATCGTTGTGGATTCCGGTTCATCCGATAATTCTGTGGAATGTGCCCGGCAGCGTGGTGTTCGTGTAGAGACCATTCCTGCTGCAGAGTTCGGCCACGGCCGTACCCGCAATCTACTGGCTTCCATGGCAAGGGGGCAGTTTCTGGTATTTATCACGCAAGACGCGCGACCTGCGGGCCCCAAATGGCTGTACAACATGGTGCAGGGCTGCGATGCTGAGCCAGGCGTCGCGGGGGCTTTTGGTCCTCATCGAGCCCATCCCCAAGCGCGGCATATTACGCACTGCGAACTGAGTCAGCATTTTGCCGGCTTTGGTGACAAGCTATCTGTGGTTCGCCTTGAAGACCCCGCCCGGTTTGCCAGAGATCCTGGCTATCGCCAGTGGCTGCACTTTTTCTCCAGCAACAATTCATGCATTCGCCGCTCGGTGTGGGAGCAATTGCCTTTGCCAGAAGTGGCATTTGCAGAGGACCAGACATGGGCGCTGCGCGCCATTGAGGCGGGGCACGCGAAGGCCTTTGTGCCAGATGCGGTGGTCTACCATTCGCACGATTTCGGTGTGTGGGAGACGTTGCAGCGCAATTTTGACGAAGCACGCTCATTCCATCTCTACTTTGGCTATCGCATTCAGGACAGCTTGGCGCAGGCTTTGAAGTCTGGTCTGTACTTGGCTAAGCGGGATCTTGGCTGGTTGCGCAGCGGGGGGCTGCAGGGCTGGCGCCTTTGTAAAAATGCGATTTACATGGGCTTCATTGAAATGGCGAGGGTTTCGGGACAATACCTGGGCACGCACCATGACCGTTTGCCCGCTTGGCTGCTGCGCTCGGTGTCGCGCGATGAGCAATTGCAGCGTGCGGGAGCTGTCTGACCATGGCGTTGAATCTGTCCAAGAAGATTTGGCGTGTGAAAGAAATGGCGCGCAAGGAAGGCGTTTTTGCCGCCCTGCGTGCTGTGGTGCGTCGCCTGCGCCAAGGCCCAGGGAGGTATGTGGATGTCTTTCGCCACTACGACTTTGCCCTGCCTTATGTCTTGCCTGCCCAGTCGGGTGAGGCCAAGCCGGGCACCTTGCTGTGGTTCATTCCTGACTTCAATGTCGGGTCCGGTGGCCATCTGAACATCTTCCGCACCATCTGGCATCTGGAGCAGATGGGCTACACCTCCAGTATCGTGATCGGCAAGCCCGTCATGCACCACGATGCGCAGGAGGCCCGCGAGGCCATTCGGAAGCACTTCTTTCCGCTTCAGGCGCAGGTGTTGTTGGGTCTTGAAGATCTGCCGCCGTGCGAATTCTCCGTTGCTACGGGATGGGACACTGCCTACACCGTACGCGCCTTTACGGGCGCGAAGCACAAGCTCTACTTTGTACAGGACTACGAGCCGCATTTTTACCCCGTCGGGTCGGAGTCGGTCCTGGCACAGAATACTTACAGCTTTGGATTTTTCGGGATCACGGCGGGCGGCTGGCTGGCCAGCAAGTTGGCGAACGAATATGGCATGACCACCCACCCGGTAGGTTTTGGAGTGGAACTAGAGCGTTACCGGCGCTTGCCGCGCAGGGAGCCGGAAATTCGCCGGGTTTTCTTCTACGCGCGTCCCCCCACGCCCCGCAGGGCGTTTGAGTTAGGACTTCTGGTGCTGAATGCAGTGTGGGAGCGAATGCCCGACGTCCAGTTCGTACTGGCAGGCTGGGACACGGCTGGCTATCACATTCCGTTTCCACACCTGGGGTGTGGAACCGTGGCGCTCGATGATCTGCCGGATCTCTACAGCCAGTGCGATGTGGCGCTGGTTCTGTCGCTCACGAATGCATCGCTGTTGCCCCTGGAGTTGATGGCTTCGGGTTGTGCTGTGGTTTCGAATCGGGGGCCCAATGTGGAATGGCTCCTCAATGAAGACGTGGCCGCTTTGGCGGAGTCTTCGCCCGAGGGGTTGGCGGATGCAGTCTGTGACTTATTGCAAAACGATGAACGGCGCCATGCCTTGAGCGCGCGGGCCGAAAAGTTTGCGCGGGCGCAGACTTGGGACATGGTTGCGAAGGACTTTGAAGCAGCCCTGCTGCACGCGCGCACCCAGCAGCAAGTGGAGGCTTCCTGATGCGTTGCGCGATTCTGGGAGGTGCTGGGTTTCTGGGGCGCCATATTGGGCGTGCCATGGCGTCGGAAGGCGCAGAGGTGTGGTCGGTAGACCGGTCATTGTCGGCTGCGGGTAGTGCTCCCTGGCTGGCGGGAGAGGTGCAGGCAGATTGTTTTGACCTGCCCTCCTGGTGGGATGTGGTGGGGGGGGCAGACGTGATTGTTCACCTCGCTTCCTCCACGGTGCCGGCCACGGCCAGTGAGGACCCCATCCAGGATGTCCAGACCAATCTGGTGGGAACCTTGCGCCTTCTTCAGGAATTGCGCAAAAAGGCCGCGCGCCCCAAGTTGCTGTTTGCGTCATCCGGTGGGGCGGTGTACGGGCGGCCGCAGTATGTGCCTTTGTGTGAGGCCCACCCCACCATGCCCATGGGGGCCTACGGCGCCACCAAACTGGCGATTGAGCACCACTTGCGCATCGAAGAGGCACAGCATGGCCTGCCATGCCGGATTCTGCGTTTGAGCAATCCCTACGGTGAGTGGCAGCAACCCCATGGGGTCCAAGGTGTGATTGCCGTTTTTGCACACCGTGCGCTCAATGCGCAACCGCTGGATGTGTGGGGGGACGGGTCCGTGGTGCGCGATTTTGTTTACGCTGCGGATGTGGGATATGCGTTCGCAGCAGCGGCGCGCCATGAGGGGGAGACCCGGATATTCAACATTGGCGGTGGTGCAGGGCACAGCGTCAACGATATTGTGCACACACTGGAGCAGTTGTTGGGGCATGCCGTAGAACGGCGTGTATTCCCTGCGCGTGCTTTTGACCCACCGGTCAATGTGTTGGACATTCAGCGTGCCCAGAACGAGCTGTTCTGGAAGCCGACGATGGCTTTCGAGGACGGGGTGGCCAAATCGGTCGAATGGTTGCGGACGGTAGCATGACGCGCCCTGTTTCCCATTCCACTGGGGTCTCATCGGCAGCGCCGCGCAATGCGCGCCAGCTGTGGGTGCTTTGGCGGTACTGGATGGTGCGCGAGTTCAAGACCCGCTATGCCGGTTCGGTATTGGGTTTTGCCTGGGCTTTTGTTCAGCCCGTCGCCACGCTGGCCATCTTCTATGTTCTTTTTGGCTTGGTGCTGGCAGTGCGGGTGCCCGGGCTGGACGTGAACAATGGGTATCTGCTGCACCTTCTGGCAGGGCTTGCAGTCTGGCTGCCCTTTACCGATGCCATTGGCCGGGGGGTTGGGTCTTTGGCGGCGTACGAGGATTTTCTGCGCAAGCAGCCTATGCCTGCGGAGATACTGCCCGCAGTGTCCGTTGGCGGCAGCCTGCTCGTTCTGGGTATTGGCTATGCGCTGTTGATTGTCTTGTCGGTGGTGCAGGGTGTGGGGCCTTACGCGTCACTGGCTTGGCTACCGATTCTGGTGCTGGCCCAGATTGCGCTGACCTTTGGTCTTACGTTGCTGCTGAGCATGGCCCACTTTCTGTGGCGTGATGTGGGCTCCATGGTGGCCTTCGCGCTACAGCTCTGGTTCTACCTGACACCTGTCGTATACCCCCTGTCCCAGGTGCCGGAGAAATTCCACAGCTGGTTCCTTTTCAACCCCGTAGCGTGCCTGGTCCTGATGGTGCAGAGCACTGTATTGCATATGCCGGTACCGCCGGGAACCCCCGTGGCCTTGGCCGTATGGGTGTTGTTGCTGGGTGGAGGGGGGTGGTGGTTCTTCCGCTCAATGAAGTCTGCACTGGGCGAGGCCTTGTAAAGCCATGACGATCCGCTTTGAAGGCATTGAAAAGACCTATATGGTCTACAGCCGTCCGCAGGACCGGCTTTGGGAGTGGGTGACGCGTAAGCAGCGCCACCGTATACATGTCGCTTTGACCGGGGTGGATTTTGAGGTGCAGGCCGGCGAAACGTTTGGCCTCATCGGTGAAAACGGTGCGGGCAAAAGCACCTTGCTGAAAATCGCGGCAGGCACCATCCGTCCCACCCGTGGGCAGGTGTTTCAAGAAGGCCGCGTTGCCGCGTTGCTGGAGCTTGGCGCGGGGTTTCACCCGGAGGAGTCCGGCTACGACAACATCCGCTTCATGGCCGCGTTGCATGGGCTGGAGGGCACCGCCATGGAGGACTTCATTGTCCGTGCCACTGCGTTCTCGGAGTTGACCAAGGAGACGCTGGAGCGGCCGGTGAAGACCTACTCATCGGGCATGTTCATGCGGCTGGCTTTTGCCGCTGCGACGGCCATCGATCCGGATGTATTGATCGTGGACGAGGCGCTCTCCGTGGGCGACCTGCATTTCCAGAAGAAGAGTCTCAATCGTATTCTGGAGCTTCGTGAGCGAGGCGCCACGGTGCTTTTCTGTTCCCACAACCTGTATCAGGTACGAAGCCTCTGTCAGCGGGCGGCATGGATACACGGTGGTCGCGTGCAAGCGATCGGAGCGACCGAGGACGTGGTGACCGCCTACGAATCCCATGAGCGACGCAGGTATGCCCACCTGCGCGTCGAAGCCCATGAGGCTGCAAAAAAGGATGAAGCGGCGCAGCCCGCAGCGGCGTCTTCGTCGGGAGCACCGCTGGTAAAAATCGCAGGCCTGACGATCGAAACGGGGGACGGCATCAACCCTGCGCAGGTGGATTCGTTTCAGGATCTGTCGGTAGAGATCGAGATCGAGTCCTATGCTGACGCGCCGTTTCATGTGTTGTTTGCAATTGTTCGCCCGGACAAGGACAACGTTTTTGGCACGAGCACGCAGTTTCGTGCCGAGGGTAAGCCGCTGCAGGGCACTGGCAGCCACCGCATTCGCGCCAGGTTCCCACGCTTACCGCTCCTGTCGGGTGAATACCTCTGGAGCGTCTATGTCCTGGATGATTCAGGTATCCAGGTGCTGGACATGGCGGAACTTATCCAGCCCTTTACCGTGCTGAACCAGAAGCACCGGGAGTTTGGTGTTGCCTGGCTGGAACACGAATGGGTGCTGGTGGAATGACGCGAGCCTGGTCTCTGGACCTGCTATTCCCTTTCATTGCCCGGCTGCCTACGACCCTGCCCTGGCGGCTGGCCGGGCGGATAGGGCGGGAATCAGCTGCGGAGCGCGAGCACCTGCTGCGCTGGCTCGAAAGCTTGTTTGTCCGGGTCTTCCCGCAAGCCACGGGGGGGCAGCATGCGCAATGGGCTCGTGCCCACTTGGACATGTTAGCGCAGGAGATGGTGGATGCCATGGCCTTCAGCCGCCTGGGCCGTTCCGGAGGGCCGACCATTGATCTGCAAGGTGCCGAGTTTGCCAAAGGCCTGGCTCGCCAAGGCAAGGGCTTCATACTGGTTCTCAATCACTATGACCGGCTTCTGACGGCCCCGGTTGCTTTGGCGAGGGAGGGTGTCGCCACCAATGTTCTGACCATGCCGGTCTTGGACAACCCGGAGCTTGAGGCTGCGCAGCGCCGTTTTTTGCTGCGAAAAATTCAAGGCTATACCGAGGTGACCGGTGGAAAATGGCACACCACGAGTGAAGGGCTGCGCCCGGTGCATGAAAGCCTGCGGGCGGGGCAAGCGTGGGTGATTCTGGCTGATGCATGGCGACCCGAGTTTGGCCGTTTGCGTGGTAACCCATTTCTGGGCGGAAACCTGAGTCTGCCCACAGGTATTGAGCGTCTGGCGCAATCCACGGGCGTTCCGCTGCTGCATGCTGTGACTTATTCCCGACGCCCTGACCATCTGGAGGTTGTCGTCGAGCCATTGCCGGAAAATCCCAGGCAGGCGATCGATAGAGTCATCCAGCGGCTGGAGCAGGATGTTCTGGCCCGGCCTTGGGCATGGTGGCAGTGGGGATTGTGGGATCAGATGTGGCAGCCCGAACCGGCGCCAAAGGCGGAGGGAAATGCATGACCAATATTGAGCGATACGACTACGCATTCGACCCGAATGGTGAGGAGTGGGCTGCTCGGTTGCTGCGCCGCGTGCCACCAGGTGGCGGCTCGGTTCTGGAGCTTGGGCCGGGCCCTGGCGCCATGACCCGTGTTCTCCTGGCTCGGGGCTATCGCGTCACGGTGGTGGAAAACGACCCCGAGGCGCTGGAAGTGCTCAAGACACTGGACGTGGAGGTCATCCCTGGAAATCTGGACAACACCGACTGGCTGGATGCGCTCAAGGGTCGGCAGTTTGATACGGTGATGGCGTGTGATGTGCTGGAACACCTCAGAAAGCCCGAGGATGTGCTGCAGCGGTTGAGTGAGTTGGTCGCTCCCATGGGCTGTCTACTGATTTCCGTTCCGAACATCGCCTATGCCGGGGTTCTGGCTTCTATGCGAAGCGGCATCTTTGACTATTCCGACAAGGGCCAACTGGACAGGACCCATGTCCGTTTCTTTACCAAACGCAGCATGGAGAAGATGTTGCTGGACTGCGGATGGGCTCCCCGGGTCTGGGAAGCCAATAGGGTACCCGTTGAATGCAGCGAATTCGCCGGCTACTGGAGCGCCCTGTCGGGCGACCAGCGCCAGGCGTTGTTGGCTGGGTGGCAGGACTTTGACGTCTACCAGTGGATGGTGGTGGTCACGCCTTCTGTGGATGCCCCAACGTGGGAGCTGAAAGAGGCTCGGGGCATGGCGGAAAGCTTGCGCGACGAGTTGCAAGCACTGACGGTGCTGCACCAGCGCGAACGAGCTTCGTTGCTGGAGCACCAGAAGGCCTTTGCGGAAGCCAAGGACCTCATTGGGAAACTCCAGCAAGAGATCAATGAGTTGCGCACAGAGGTGGGTTCGCTGCGATCCGAAAAGACACTGGTGGAGTCTGAGCTTGCGACCACGCTAATAGCGTTGCAGGCCAGGACGGCGGAACTGAACGATCGCGCATGGCGCAGCCGTTGGCGCAGGCTCATGGGCTCGCATCACAGCCGGTGAACATGACGGACATGCTGCTGGGAATTCCTGCTTTCACGGCGTCACACGCAGGTGTGGATCGCATGGGCGCCGAATGTCGGATCGACCCGTCCGTCTCGGTCATGCGTTTCGGCCAGCGCTCCGATGTCTTGTGCCTGGCCGACGGGGTCAGTATCTATGCCCAGACACGGCTGGTGCTGGGCGATGTGGTAGCAGATCCCTGCGTGGGTATCCGCATCGGAGCCCGTACTATCGTCAATGTGGGAGGCTACCTGTCGGGTGAAGGTGGCCTGGAGATTGGTGAGGATGTCCTGATTGGCCCCCATGCCAAGCTGCTGTCTGCCGGCCATGCCATCGATGGGGGGGATGTGGTGATTGCGCGCAACCGAATCACCCGGGCAAGAATCGTTGTGGAAGACGGCGCCTGGATCGGTGCGGGCGCGATTGTTCTAGAGGGCGTGACGATTGGCCGTGGCGCGGTCGTGGCAGCCGGGGCGCTGGTACGACAGGATGTGCCGGCGGGCATGGTGGCTGCAGGTATGCCCGCCCGGCTGATCCGTTCAAGGCGGGGGGAGGCATGGCCGGAGCCTGAGCCCGAGGCAGCGGCCTCCTGGTTTCAACGGGTCGGTGCTGGGCTGAAAAGTTTCTTTCGCGAAGGGCGCGAGGTCAAATGAGAACCATGAGTCTGTTTTGGAAGGAGTCTGACGAGCGCGATCTCCCATCGCTTGGGACGGTCATGCGTGGTGTCATGCTCTTGGTTTTTCTGGTTGGGGGATGGTTGCCGTCCTCCTGGGCGAACCAGGTGTGGGAGTTTGTGGATGGGGAGGGCGTAACCCACATCGGCAATGTGCCTCCTTCGGCGGCTACGCGGGGTGTGATCTGGCTCAGCCGTGTGCCTCCCGCCTCGGTGGTGAAGGGCAAGGATCGCAGCCCCTCTGCACTGCAGTTTCCGGGCTATGACGACGTCAAGCAGCACCTGGAAGCGGCGGCGGTGGCGCAGTCGCTGGACCCCGCATTTGTGATTGCCGTCGCGGCAGCAGAGTCGGCCTTCAATGTGAAAGCCGTTTCGCGCAAAGGTGCGTTGGGGCTGATGCAGGTCATGCCGGCAACGGCTGAGCGTTATGGGGTTGCAGCGCGCCCTTCGTCAGACGGAGAGCATGCCGCGATGGAACCCAAAGTGAATGCGCAGATTGGCACCCGCTACCTGGCCGATCTGCTGCGCATGTTCGATGGCGACAAGGAACTGGCGCTGGCGGCGTACAACGCAGGGGAAGGTGCCGTGATCAAGTATGGTCGGCGCATCCCTCCGTATCCCGAAACGCAGCAGTACGTGGAAAAGGTGATGCGTTTTTACCGTGGCTTGCTTCGGTAGTGGCCCCGGGGTTCTGACCGCATGAACCTCTCCATGGCCCCCTCGGGGTTGTCGGGGGGACGGCCTGATTCAGGCTCGGACCTTCGTGGTGGAGTCTTGCCAGGGGCTGCCCACATGGCGTCCTTGCAGCATGCCAACAGCCCCAGTCCGCTGGGGTGGGGCTGCGTGGATAGCGCTTTCTTACAGGTGCTGGGACCGAGTGCGGGTACCATCGGCCGCTCATGATCTGGTTATCTGTGGTGGCATTCATCGTTGCAGCGTTGGCGGCAGGGTTCATCGTGCGGTGGATGCACAGCCACGCTTCCGTGTACGGCAACGGCATGCCCCAACGCTTTCATCTGGGGGACGTTCCCCGCTTGGGGGGCGCCGCACTGCTTCTGGGCATTGGGTGCAGTTGGGGCCTTGGTGTTCTTCAATCTACCCATTGGGGTGATCCCGGCTCGCTGAAGCTCGGAGCTTGGGTGGGGGGCTGGCTGGTGGCCTTGCTGCCCGCCGCGCTGGGCGGCATTGCGGAGGACATGACCCAGCGCCTGTCCGTGCGTTACCGGTTGAGCCTGACCGGTGCATCCGGCGCTCTGGCGGTGATCCTGCTGGATCTGACCTTGCCGCGCATGGGGTGGCCTTGGCTGGATTCTTTGCTGGCCGCTGCTCCCTGGCTGGGCGTTGCGGTGGTAGTTCTGGCGGTTGCGGGACTTCCCCATGCGTTCAACATCATTGATGGCTACAACGGCCTGGCGGGCATGGTGGCTCTGATCGTCTGTCTGGCGCTGGCCCATGTGGCCCTGCAGGTGGGGGACCGTGCGTTGGCGGCGCTGTTGGTGTCCACGGCGGCGGCGACGGGCGGGTTTCTGGTCTGGAACTACCCGCGCGGCATGCTGTTCGCGGGAGATGGCGGTGCCTACGTGTGGGGCGGCGTGATTGCCCTGGCCAGCATTTCCCTGGTGCAGCGCAACGCCGATGTTTCGCCCTGGTTCCCCATGCTTTTGTTGATCTACCCCGTCTGGGAAACGATCTTCTCGATTTACCGCAAGACCGTGCGGGGCGTTTCCCCCGGCGTGGCCGATGCGCTGCACTTTCACCAATTGATTTACCGTCGCATTGTTCGGGGTGTCTTCCATGACGATGAATCGCGCAGGGTGTTGATGCGCAATAACCGCACATCCCCCTACCTGTGGGGCTTCACCTTGCTGACGGTGGTGCCTGCGGTACTGTTCTGGAGCAATACCCCACTGCTGATGGCGTTTTGCGGCCTGTTCGTCATCAGCTATGTGATGGCCTACCTGGCCATTGTGCGTTTCAAGGTACCCAACTGGTTGCGCCACTGACGGCGGGTGTGCTGGCAAACCCAGCGCGCCGCGCGAATGCGGCACAATTTGCGCCTCACCGTTTTCTCTGGATGGCCCGCCTCCATGACCGACCTTCTTTCGATTGCCCCGCGCGACAAGGCTGAAATCCTGGCCCAGGCGCTGCCTTACATCCGCAAGTTCCATGGCAAGACCATGGTCATCAAATATGGCGGCAACGCCATGACCGACCCCGCGCTGCAGGCCGACTTTGCCGAGGACGTGGTGCTGCTCAAGCTCGTGGGCATGAATCCCGTGGTCGTGCACGGCGGCGGGCCTCAGATTGAGACGGCGCTGAACCGCCTGGGCAAGAAGGGCGAGTTCATCCAGGGCATGCGCGTGACCGATGCTGAGACCATGGAAGTGGTCGAGTGGGTGCTGGCCGGCGAGGTGCAGCAGGATATCGTGGGCCTGATCAACCAGGCCGGCGGCAAGGCCGTGGGCCTGACGGGGCGCGACGGCGGCATGATCCGTGCGCAGAAGCTCAAGATGGTGGACAACAAGAACCCGTCCATCGAGCACGATGTGGGGCAGGTGGGAGACATCGTCTCCATCGATCCGAGTGTGGTCAAGGCGCTGCAGGACGACGCCTTCATCCCCGTCATCAGCCCCATCGGCTTTGGTGAGAACAACGAGAGCTACAACATCAACGCCGACGTGGTCGCCAGCAAGCTGGCCACGGTGCTGCAAGCTGAAAAACTGATGCTGTTGACCAACACGCCCGGCGTGCTGGACAAGGCGGGCAATCTGCTCACAGACCTGACGGCCCGCGAGATCGACGCGCTGTTTGCCGACGGCACCATCTCTGGCGGCATGCTGCCGAAGATTGCGGGAGCGCTGGATGCTGCCAAGGCCGGCGTGAACGCAGTGCACATCATTGATGGGCGTGTGCCGCACGCCATGCTGCTCGAAATCCTGACCGACCAGGCCTACGGGACCATGATTCGTAGCCATTGAAATGGTCTATCCCTCTGGGTCGCTTCTCGCCTTCTCCCTTCTCTCGCTTCGCGGGGTGGGTGACGTCGCCAGCGCCAGCACAGGGTATTGGCTGCCCTTGCACGGCGGCCGCCGGATGAGGCTGCGCCAGCCTATCGGGCATGCTGCTATGCACAGCGAACAAGTGGGTTGATATGCGACTCTTGCTAGTCGAAGACGATGTGATGGTTGCCAGCGGCATCAAGCTGGGGTTGACCGACGCGGGGTACGCCGTGGATTGGGTCGGAAGCGGTGAGCGCGCCGAAGAGGTGCTGCGCACCGAGTCGTTCGACGCGGCCATCATCGATATCGGCCTGCCGGCCATGGATGGGCTGGAACTCACCCGCCGCCTGCGCCGCCCTGATATGGCAAGCCCCGCCCTGCCGGTGCTGATCCTCACTGCGCGCGATGCACTGCACGACCGCGTGCAGGGGCTGGACCTCGGGGCCGACGACTACATGGTCAAGCCCTTCGAGTTGCCTGAACTGCTGGCACGCCTGCGCGCCCTGCTGCGCCGCTCGCAGGCCGCGACCACAGCGGTGTTGAGTTTTGGTCCGCTGGAGTTGGACACGGCTGGCCGCCGCGCCAGCATCCGTACCGGGGACGGGGAGCAGGTCATTGAGCTCGGTCCGCGCGAATGGACTGTGCTGGAGTACCTGCTCATCAATGCCCCCAAGCCTGCCAGCAAGGACAAGCTTCTGCAGGCTCTGACGGGCTGGGACAAGGAGATCACGCCCAACGCGGTGGAGGTCTACGTCTCCCGGCTGCGCGGCAAACTGGAGCCGCATGGCGTGGCGCTGCGTTCGATCCGCGGGTTCGGCTATCGGCTTGAACTCCAGGCCGCCTGAGCGGAACCGGCCTGGCTGAAGCCGTCGGTAAGGATCATGATGACGCCGCCGGACCGAGCCATCCCTTCCCCACGGCCCGGCCTGCGTGCCATGACCTCCGACCTGCGCAATCGGCTGCTGATCTTGCTGGTGCTGCCTTTGTGCGCGCTGGCTCTGGTGGGCGTGTGGCTCGACTACCGCTCGGCCGACGAGGCCGCCGGGCGGCACGACCAGCGCCTGCTGCGGCTGTTGCCCGCTCTGGCAGATTCGGTGCTGGCCCCCTCCATCCGTGACCACGAGCCGCCCTTGCTGCTGCTGGCGCCTCCGGTCGAAGACTTTCTGCGCCAGAACACCGGGTTTGCGGGTTACA
Organism: Acidovorax sp. SRI_002; assembly: GCF_057586455.1. Taxonomy (NCBI): domain Bacteria; kingdom Pseudomonadati; phylum Pseudomonadota; class Betaproteobacteria; order Burkholderiales; family Comamonadaceae; genus Acidovorax; species Acidovorax sp. SRI_002. The sequence goes on from NZ_JBYCZW010000006.1 coordinate 349,982, forward strand.
GCGTGCGCGACATCTCTGGACGCCTGCTGCTGGGCGACGACTGGGTGCACAGTGCCGTGCCCACCACCCATGCGCCCGAATTCCACAGCGTTGAGTTTGGCGGGGTGACCTATAGGGTGGCGGTGCAGCGTGGTCGCACCGGGGCTGGCGAACTGGTGGTGGCGCTGGCCGACGGGTCTGACCCGCGCCAGCAATGGGCGCAGCAGCTCCTGCTGCGGGTGCTGCTGCCCAACCTGGTGCTGGTGGCCGCCGCCGCGCTGGCCATCCACTGGGCTGTGGGCCGGGCCTTCAAACCGCTGGTGGACTTGGCCGAAGCGGTGGAGCACCGTTCGCCGCGTGACCTGAGCCCTATCGACGAAGCCTCGTCGCCCGCCGAGGTGCGCCCGCTCGTGCACTCGCTCAACCGCCTGTTTGCACTGGTCAATGCGCAGGCGGAAGGGCAGCGCCGCTTTGTGGCCGATGCGGCGCACCAGCTGCGCACCCCGCTGGCGGGCCTGCAGGCACAGGTCGAAGCCTGGGCCATGATGGCCAAGGCCGCGGCACCACCCCGGGTGTCCTTGTCAAATCTTGAGGGAAAATTGCCGCTAGCGCACGATGGGCAGGCGAAAGGTGCTATTGTTTTAGGAGTTGACCAGATCGAGAAGCTGCGCAATGCCACGCGCCGCACTTCGCAGCTTGCCCACCAGCTGCTGGCACTGTCGCGCGCCGATGCGCGCAGCCTGGACGCGCAGCCGCCCCAGCGTGTAGACCTCAAGGACCTGTGCGAAACCCTGCTGGAGACCTTTCTCGACCCAGCCACCGGCAAGGGGCTGGACCTGGGGCTGGAAGTCCAGCCCGTGCATGTCACCGGCCATGGCTGGCTGCTGCGCGAGTTGTTGTCCAACCTGGTGGACAACGCCATCAAGTACACCCCGGCGGGCGGCATTGTGACCATACGCTGTGGCATGCGCCAAGGGCGCGCAGGGCCGCCACGTGTGTTCATCGAGGTGGAAGACGATGGGCCTGGCGTGCCCGATGCCGAGCGAGGGCGCGTCATGCAGCGTTTTTACCGGGTGCCCGGTACGGTGGGCGAGGGCACGGGGCTTGGGCTTGCCATTGCCGACGAAATTGCGCGCGTGCACCGCGCTGCCCTCACGCTGGGCACCGGCCCGCTGGGGCACGGCCTGCTGGTGACTGTGGTGTTTCCGCTGTAAATCGGCGTAGTGGCAGCTGCTCTCGCCCGTGCCCATGGGGCCGCCCCAGGGCCTGTGCGAGAATCATTTCCACACATGATTTACGCCCTGCCGCAGGCCGGTGCATGCCCACCTGGCATGTGAACCCGGCGCAGGGTGCCCTTGGCCGCATGGCCTTACCCCAGCCCTTGTTCCTGCATGTCTGAACTTTCGCCCCTCCCCGAGCCAGCCAGTACCGACGACGGGGGCGAAACTCCGGCTGCGCGCAAACGGCCCAAGCCGGGTGAGCGGCGCGTACAGATCCTGCAAGCGCTGGCGGCCATGCTCGAGCAACCCGGGGCAGAGCGCATCACCACCGCCGCGTTGGCGGCGCGTCTTTCTGTCAGCGAGGCCGCGTTGTACCGCCACTTCGCCAGCAAGGCGCAGATGTTCGAAGGGTTGATCGACTTCATCGAGCAGACCGTGTTCACCCTGGTCCAGCAGATTACCGGCCGCGATGTACCCGATCCGGACCAGTCTGCCGAAGTGGGCACGCGCCAGGCTGCGCGCATCGTGGCGTTGCTGCTACAGTTTGGCGAGCGCAACCCCGGCATGGTGCGCGTGATGGTGGGCGATGCCCTGGTGTTTGAGCACGAGCGCCTGCAGCAGCGCATGAACCAGTTTTTTGACCGCATTGAATCCACCCTGCGCCAGTGCCTGCGCCCGGCGGTAGCGGGCTCGGCCACACCCACTGTGGATGCCCAGGTCGCGGCCAGCGTGCTCACGGCGTTTGCCGTGGGGCGCCTGCAACGCTACGCGCGCTCGGGTTTCAAGCGCCTGCCGTCGGAACATCTGGAAGCCAGCCTGGCGCTGATTCTCTGATACCACCGCCTGGGTGCCGCCTGCCGTGGGCGGCCCTGTGGCGGGGGCGGAAGCGATGGGGTGGGGCAGAGGGTGGCACCGCCGCAACGAATGGTTTGGGTGGGCCTCCCTATTTTTTCCGGGGGTTTTGGTCGGGCGGAGAATTTGCTGCAGAATAGAACGAACGTTCGTTTTTATTTGCCCGCATGTCCGCCACCTCTTCATCCAGCCAGGTCACCCGCATCCCGCGCGCTCGCAGCGGTACCGGCCGCGCCCTGCAAAAAGGCCAGCAAACCAAGGCGGCCATCGTCGAGGCAGCGCTGGGCCTGGCCACGCACATCGGGCTGGAAGGCCTGTCCATTGGGGCGTTGGCCGACGTCACGGGCATGAGCAAGTCGGGCGTGTTTGCCCATTTTGGCTCTCGCGAAGAGCTGCAGATCTCCGTGGTTCGTGAATACCACACGCGTTTCGAGCAGGAAGTGTTCTACCCCGCCATGTCCGCGCCGCGTGGCCTGGCCCGGCTCAGCGCCATGTTCGACAACTGGATGAAGCGCACCTCCATCGAAATCGATTCGGGCTGCATCTACATCAGCGGTGCGGTCGAATTTGATGACCGCACCGGCCCCGTGCGTGACGCGCTGGCCAGCTCGGTGCTGACCTGGCACGCCGCCATGCGCCGCGCCATCGAGCAGTGCAAGGGCCTGGGCGAGCTGCGCGGGGACACCAATGCCGAGCAGATGCTGTTCGAGATCCACGGCCTCATCCTCGCGCTGCACTACGAAGCGCGGTTCCTGCAGACCCCCGGCTCCATGGCCCGGGCGGTGCAGGGCTTTCACAACATCCTGGCGCGTTACAGCGCCGCAAAACCTGGCGCCACCGCAGAAGCCGCCCCCGCTGCTGCTGCCAAGCGCCGCAAAGTTTCCAACCAAACCACCACCTCCAAGGAGTAAACCCCATGCCTATGTACACGCCGCCCCTGCGCGATATGCAATTCGTCATGCACGAAGTGCTCAAGGTCAGCGATGAATTCAAGGCCATGCCGCCCCACGCCGAGGTGGATGTGGACACCATCAATGCGGTGCTCGAAGAAGCCGGCAAGTTCACTGCCGAAGTGACCTTCCCGTTGAACATCAGCGGTGACACCGAAGGCTGCGTGCTCAACAAGGCCACCCACGAAGTGAAGACCCCCACGGGCTTCAAGGACGCCTATGCCAAGTACGTCGAAGGTGGTTGGGCGGCACTGTCGTGCGACCCTGCCTACGGCGGCCAGGGCCTGCCCTTCGTGCTGAACCAGTGCCTGTACGAGATGATGAACTCGGCCAACCAGGCCTGGACCATGTACCCCGGCCTGTCGCACGGCGCGTACGAAGCCCTGCACGCCCACGGCACCGAAGAGCAAAAGGCCCTGTACCTGCCCAAGCTGACCAGCGGCGAGTGGACCGGCACCATGTGCCTGACCGAACCCCACTGCGGCACCGACCTGGGCCTGCTGCGCACCAAGGCCGAGCCGCAGGCCGACGGCACCTACAAGATCACCGGCAACAAGATCTTCATCAGCGCCGGCGAGCACGACATGACCGCCAACATCGTGCACCTGGTGCTGGCCCGCCTGCCCGATGCGCCCAAGGGCAGCAAGGGCATCAGCCTGTTTGTCGTGCCCAAGTTCAACATCAAGGCCGACGGCTCACTGGGCGAACGCAACCCCATCTTCTGCACGGGCCTGGAGCACAAGATGGGCATCCACGGCAATGCCACCGCGCAGATCGCCATCGACGGCGCCATCGGCACCATGGTGGGCCAGCCCAACAAGGGCCTGGCCGCCATGTTCGTGATGATGAATGCCGCCCGTCTGGGTGTGGGCAACCAGTCGCTGGGCCTGACCGAAGTGGCTTACCAAAATGCGCTGGCTTACGCCAAGGACCGCATCCAGATGCGCAGCCTCTCGGGCGTGAAGGCCAAGGACAAGGATGCCGACCCCATCATCGTGCATCCTGATGTGCGCAAGATGCTGCTCACCGCCAAGGCCTACGCCGAAGGTGGCCGCGCGCTGCAGATCTTCTGCACGCTGCTGCTGGACAAGGTGCACAGCCACCCCGATGAAAAGGTGCGTGCCGAATCCGAAGAGATGGTGGCCCTGCTCACCCCCATCGTGAAGGCCTTCATCACCGACAACGGTCACATCTCCACCAACGCCTGCATGCAGGTCTTCGGCGGCCATGGCTTCATCAAGGAATGGGGTATGGAGCAGTATGTGCGTGACAACCGCATCAACATGATCTACGAAGGCACCAACACCATCCAGTCGCTGGACCTGTTGGGCCGCAAGATCCTGGGCAACAACGGCGCCACGCTCAAGAAGCTGGGCAAGCTGATCGGCAAGCTGGTGGAAGAAGAAGGCGTGAACGAGAAGATGGCCGAGTTCATCAACCCGGTGGCCATGCTGGGTGACCAGATGACCAAGTTCACCACCGAGATCGGCTTCAAGGGCATGCAGAACCCGGACGAAGTGGGCGCCGCCGCCGTGGACTATTTGCGCGTGGCCGGCCACCTGGTGTTCGGCTACCTGTTCGCCCGCATGGCCCAGGTCGCCCTGCGCGAGATCGCCGCTGGCAACACCGACCCGTTCTATGGCGCCAAGCTGCAGACGGCGCGCTTCTACTTTGCCAAGCTGTTCCCCGAAACCGCCACGCTGATGCGCACGGCCCGTGCCGGTAGCAAGGTGCTCATGGACACGGATCTGGCCCTGGCCTGATCGGTAGACCTGCGGATTTCAAGCTTTTTTGGCACGGAGCGCCTATGTATAAAGCGGTAGCAGCTATTGTTTTTGTAGCGTCTGCGGCGTCCGTCTGGGCGCAGGCGACGCCCGAAGGCCTTTGGCGCAACATCGACGACAAGACCGGCGAGGCCAAGGCCGAAATCCGCATCCGCGACATCGGCGGCGGCGTGTTGAACGGGGCGCTGGAAAAGCGCCTGTCCAAAGACGCCAAGCCCGACGAGGTCTGCGACGAATGCTCGGATGACCGCAAGGGCAAGCCCATCTTGGGCTTGGAGATCATCCGGGGTGCCAAGAAGGCTGACGGCAAAGAGGTGTGGGAAGGCGGCAAGATTCTCGACCCCGAGAACGGCCGCAACTACACCCTGCGCATGACCCCCATCGAGGGCGGCAAGAAGCTCGAAGTGCGGGGCTCGATCGGCCCGTTCGGCCGCACGCAAACCTGGATCCGCGTCCAGTAAACCCCATTCCCGTTGCGTTGCGCACCCCCAGTGGTGTTGCGCAACGCCCCAACCAGGAACCCAACCCATGTCCCGATTCCAAGTGAAAAAAGTCGCCGTGCTCGGCGCAGGCGTGATGGGCGCGCAGATTGCCGCCCACCTCGTCAACGTGAAGGTGCCCGTGGTGCTGTTCGACCTGCCTGCCAAGGAAGGCCCGAAGAACGGCATTGTCACCAAGGCCGTTGAAGGCCTGAAAAAGCTCAAGCCTTCGCCCCTGGGCGTGGCCGACGACGCGGCGCTGATCCAGCAGGCCAACTACGAAGAGCACATGCACCTGCTCAAGGAATGCGACCTCGTGATCGAGGCCATTGCCGAGCGCATGGACTGGAAGCTCGACCTGTACACCAAGATCGCTCCCCACGTGGCCAAGCACGCCATCCTGGCGTCCAACACCTCGGGCCTGTCGATCACCAAACTGTCCGAAGTGCTGCCTGAGAGCATCAAGCCGCGTTTCTGCGGCATCCACTTCTTCAATCCCCCGCGCTACATGACGCTGGTGGAGCTGATCAACACGCCCACCACCCAGCCAGAAGTGCTGGACCAGCTCGAAGCCTTCGTCACCAGCGGACTGGGCAAGGGTGTGGTGCGTGCGCACGACACGCCCAACTTTGTGGCCAACCGCGTGGGCATCGCGGGCATGCTGGCCACGATGAAGGAAGTCGAGAACTTCGGCCTGACCTACGACGTCGTGGACGACCTCACGGGCAAGAAGCTCGGCCGCGCATCGAGCGGCACCTTCCGCACCGCTGACGTGGTGGGCCTGGACACCATGGCCCACGTGATCAAGACGCTGCAGGACAACCTGAGCATCAAGACCGATCCGTTCTACGAAAGCTTTGGCACGCCTGCCGTGCTGAAGAAGCTGCTGGAGCTGGGCAACCTGGGCCAGAAGACCAAGGCCGGTTTCTTCAAGAAGGTCGGCCGCGACGTGATGCGCTTTGAGCTGGAAAGCGAAGAGTACGTGCCCGCCGGCCAGAAGGCCGACGAGGTGTACGCGCGCATGCTCAAGAAGCCTGCCGCCGAACGCCTGCGCCTGCTGCGCAACGCCGAAGGCGCGCCCGGCCAGTTCCTCTGGGCCATCCTGCGCAACAGCTTCCACTACGCCGCCGTGCACCTGGGCACCATCGCCGACAACGCCCGCGACGTGGACCAGGCCATGCGCTGGGGCTTTGGCATGAAGCAGGGCCCCTTCGAGCTGTGGCAGGAAGCCGGTTGGCTCGAAGTCGCGAAGATGATCCAGGAGGACATCGACGCTGGCAAGGCACTGTGCAAGGCACCGCTGCCCGAGTGGGTGTTCAAGGGCCCCGTGGCCGACGCAGGTGGCGTGCACACCGCGCAAGGTTCGTGGAGTGCATCGCAGAACAAGTTTGTGCCCCGCCGCCAGCTGCCCGTGTACGAGCGCCAGATCTTCCCCGAGGCCCTGCTGGGCGAAACCAGCCTGCCCGACTGGCGCACCGCTGGCACCACCATTGCTGAATCGAAAGCCCTGCGCACCTGGACGCTGGACGGCCAAGTACTCATCGCCAGCATCAAGAACAAGATGCACGCCATCAGCCCTGAAGTTATGGAAGCGCTGATGGAAGCGCTGGAACTGGCCGAGGCCGAATACCAGGGCATGGTGATCTGGTCCGGCGACGCGCCTTTCAGCGTGGGTGCGGACCTGGAAGCCACCATGCCCGCCTTCATGGTCGGCGGCGCCGATGCGGTGGAAAGCATCGAGCAGGAGCTGCAAAACCTGATGATGCGCATCCGCTATGCGCAGGTGCCTGTCGTCGCAGCCATCCATGGCATGGCGCTGGGCGGTGGTTGCGAGCTGGCCGTGTATTCGGCCAAGCGTGTGGCCCACATGGAAAGCTACATCGGCCTGGTCGAAGTGGGCGTGGGCCTGGTGCCCGGCGCCGGCGGCCTGACCTACATCGCCCGCCGCGCGGCCGAGAACATGGCAGCTTCCACATCCAAGGACATCCTGCCTTTCCTGACCGAAGGCTTCACCGCCGCCGCCATGGCCAAGGTGGGCACCAGCGCCATCGAATCGCGCAAGCTGGGCTTTTTGCTGGACAGCGACATCATCGTGCCCCACAAGGACGAGCTGCTGTTCGTGGCCATCAACGAAGCCAAGTCCATGGCCGCGAGCGGCTGGCGTGCACCGCACAAGCGCCTGTTCCCCGTGGCGGGCCGCAGCGGCCTGGCCACCATCAAGGCCCAGCTGGTGAACATGCGCGACGGCGGCTTCATCAGCGCCTACGACTTCAAGATCGGCGCCATGATCGCCGAGGTGGTCTGTGGCGGCGATGTGGATGCTGGCTCGATGGTGAGCGAGGAATACCTGCTCACGCTGGAGCGCAAGGTGTTCTGCCACCTGATCGCCCAGCCCAAGACGCACGAGCGCATCCTGGGCATGTTGTCCACCGGCAAGCCGGTTCGCAACTGATCCGGACGTCGATGGATAGCCGGTAGACCGACATGAGCGAACACGCCCCCAACAAATTGCAGCGCTCGCTGATGCGCCTGGACGAGGCCCCTGCCTTCCTGCGTGGCTTCGTGCAGAACATCATCCTGCGCCGGGCTGTGCCCTTTACCGGCACGGCCGGGGTGAAGTTCGTGTCGCTCACGCCTGAGCGGGTCGAAGTGCATCTTGCCAACGAGCACCGTGTGCAAAACCACATTGGTGGTGTGCACGCCTCGGCCATGAATCTGCTGGCCGAAACGGCCACCGGCATGGCTGTGGGCATGAACGTGCGCGACGACTGCCTGCCGCTGGCCAAGGAGCTGAGCATGGCGTTCAAGAAGCGCGCCACGGGCGGCCTCAAAGCCGTGGCCACGCTCACCGCCGAGCAGCGCGCCGCCATGTTGGCCAGCGACAAGGGCGAGGTGCAGGTGAAAGTCACCGTGACCGACGAAGCCGGTGTGGAGCCGGTCGAATGTGTATTTACGTGGGCCTGGGTTCCTTCCAGCCGCCCCCCCAAGAATTGAAGGAGTTTCACCATGGCTCAAAAACAAGTCCAGGACGCCTACATCGTCGCCGCCACGCGCACGCCCATCGGGCGTTCGGGCCGCGGTTATTTCAAGAACACTCGGCCTGACGACCTGCTGGTCGCCGCCATCAAGAGCGCCATGCTGCAGGTGCCCACGCTGGACCCCAAGGCGATTGAAGACGCCATCATCGGCTGCTCCTTCCCTGAAGGCGAGCAGGGCATGAACATGGCCCGTATTGCCGTGGGCCTGGCGTTCGACCACCCCGTGGGCGGCGTGACCGTGAACCGCTTTTGCGCGTCGGGCATCACCGCGCTGCAGATGGCGGCCGACCGCATCCGCGTGGGCGAGGCTGACGTGCTGATCGCCGGCGGCGCCGAGTCCATGAGCCTGGTGCCCATGGGCGGCAACAAGCCCTCGTTCAACGCCGAGATTTTCGCCAAGGACGAGAACGTGGGCATCGCCTACGGCATGGGCCTGACCGCCGAAAAGGTCGCCCAGCAGTGGAAGGTGAGCCGCGAAATGCAGGATGCGTTCGCCCTCGAATCCCACCTGCGCGCCATCAAGGCACAAAAGGCCGGCGAGTTCACCGACGAAATCACGCCGTTCGAGATCGTGGAGCGTTCGCCCAACCTCGCTACCGGCGACGTGGTGGAAAAGCGCCGCACCGTTAGCCTGGACGAAGGCCCTCGTCCTGATACGTCCCTGGAAGGCTTGGCCAAGCTCAAGCCCGTGTTTGCGGCGCGCGGCAGCGTCACGGCGGGCAACAGCTCGCAGACCAGCGATGGCGCGGGTGCACTGATCGTGGCCAGCGAAAAGGCCGTGAAGCAGTTTGGACTGACGCCCCTGGCGCGCTTTGTGAGCTACGCAGCGCGCGGCGTGCCGCCTGAGATCATGGGCATTGGCCCCATCGAAGCCATTCCGGCGGCCCTGCGTTATGCGGGCCTCAAGAGCGATGACATTGGCTGGTATGAGCTGAACGAAGCGTTTGCGGCGCAGTCGCTCGCCGTGATCAATACGCTGGGCCTGAACCCTGCGAACGTGAACCCCATGGGCGGCGCAATTGCATTGGGGCACCCGCTGGGGGCTACCGGAGCCATCCGTGCGGCGACGGTGGTGCATGCGCTGCGCCGCCACAAGCTGAAGTACGGCATGGTCACGATGTGTGTGGGCACAGGCCAAGGCGCCGCCGGCATCATCGAAGCTTTGTGAGTTAGCTGGCTACTGCGCGGGCCATCTGCGTCGTTGGGCGGTGCTCGGAATCCTCACGTACAGGAAGTACGTTCCGGTTCCTGTGCTCCGTCCGCCTAGCAGCTGATCCCGCTCGCTACGCCCTTGAGGGTGGGGTATGAAGGCAGGGGGAAGTGCGGTGATAGACGTTGGTTGCTCTCACTGACCACCAACCCGTTCGGGCTGAGCCTGTCGAAGCCGGGGCCCATCCTCAGCGATAGTTTTCTTTTTCAAGCCGACGCAGATCGGTTTCGACACAAGGAGACAGACATGAACAAGCAAACCTTGCAGGTCAACGGTGCAGTGTCGCTGGCACTGCGTGTCTATGAACCCCAGGGCGCTCCCCGCGCCAGCGTTGTCATCGGCGGCGCGATGGGGGTGCGGCAGTCGTTCTACGAGGCCTTTGCGCTGTGGATGGCGCAGCAGGGGTTTCGGGTCACCACGTTCGACTACCGGGGCCATGGCGACTCTCTGCAGGGCGCGATGCGCGATGTGAAGGCGGATCTGTTTGACTGGGCGCAGGACTACGAGGCGGTGATCACAGCCGCCAAGGCTGCGCTGCCGTCGCAGCCGCTGTATTTGCTGGGCCATAGCCTGGGCGCGCAGTTGCCGGGCTTGCTGAAAAAGCCCGAACAGGTGGCGGGCCTGCTCAGCGTGGCTGCAGGCAGCGGCTACTGGCGTGACAACGCGCCGCAGCTCAAGCGCATCGTTCCGTATTTCTGGTGGGTGCTGGTGCCGCTGGCCACGCGGCTGTGCGGGTACTTTCCGGGGCGCACGCTCAAGAAGGTGGGCGACCTGCCTGCTGGGGTGATCCTGCAGTGGCGGCGCTGGTGTCTGGACCCTGCTTACAGCGTGGGGGCAGAGGGGCCTGCGGTGGCGCAGAGTTATGGCGCGGTGCGGTTCCCGGTGCTGGCGCTGTCGATGGCGGACGACGAGCTGATGACCTTGCGCGGCACGCACAACCTGGTGAACCTGTACGCCAACACCGAGCGCCGCGTGGAGAGCATCACACCGGCCGACCTGCAGGTGCGGCGCATTGGGCACTTTGGCTTCTTTCGCGACCAGTTCCGCCAAAGCCTGTGGCCGCGCGCAGCGGCTGCGCTGGCCGCACTGGGCGGTGGCGGAATGCCCCATGGCGAAGTCTCCGGTACGACGGCCTGAGCGGTCGTTTCGCGGCACACTTGCAGCATGACTTCCTCTTCATCCACTTCTTCGTCTGCGTCTTCGTCCTCCGCTACACACCCGCTGGACGAGGCGCTGCAACTGACGGCTTCGTCTGCTGCGACGGGCCAGTACGAAGGGCAGACCCATCCCGGCTACTGGAACATGGTCGGCCCGTTTGGCGGCATCACCGCTGCCACGCTGCTACAGGCCATCCTGAAGCACCCCGACCGGCTGGGCGATCCGCTGTCGCTCACTGTCAACTATGCGGGCGCTTTGACCGCTGGTGCGTTCACGGTGCAGGCAACTCCTGTTCGCACCAATCGCTCCACCCAGCACTGGACGCTGTCGATCCTGCAGGCCGGTGCCGACGGCGCGCAGGTGGTCACCACCACGGCCACCGCCGTCACGGCCGTGCGCCGCGAGACCTGGAGCGTGGGCGATGTGCCCATGCCGCAGGTGCCACCCCCCGCTGAGCAAAAGGCCATCGTCGCCCCCTTGGGTGCTGTGGAGTGGCTCAACCGCTACGAGATGCGCCCCATCGCTGGCTTCATCCCGCGCACCTGGGACGGCAGCGGCGACCACAGCCTGACGCAGCTGTGGATGCGCGACACACCACCCCGGCCGCTCGACTTCGTGGCGCTGTCCGCACTGGCTGATGTGTTCTTCCCCCGCGTGTGGCTGCGCCGTGCGCGCCAGGTGCCTGCGGGCACGGTGTCGATCACCGTGTACTTCCACGCCACGGCAGAGCAATTGCAGGCCACGGGCACGGGCTTCTTGCTCGGCCAGGCGCGCGGGCAGGAGTTCCGCAACGGTTTCTTTGACCAGACCGTGCAGCTGTGGAACGAGGCTGGCACCATGCTGGCCACCAGCCATCAGATCGTTTACTACAAGGAATAGGAAGTCGGCCTGTTGCTCTGCACGTGCACTCTTTCCTCCATCCATCAGCCCCCGGAACCCTTACCACCATGACCGAAGCCACCCAAGACATCCTTGCCCACACCGAAGCAGGCGTGACCACCATCACCTTCAACCGCGTGGACAAGAAGAACTCCATCACGCGCGACATGTACGCCGCCATGGCCGATGCGCTCGATGCCGCCAAGGCCGATGCCAGCGTGCGCGTAGTGGTGTTCCAGGGCGACGTGGCGATCTTCAGCGCGGGCAATGACATTGGCGACTTTCTGCAGCAGCCGCCTGCCACGCAGGACTCGCCCGTGTTCCGTTTTCTGCGCGGCATCGCCACTTTCCCCAAGCCCGTGATCGCTTCGGTCTGCGGCCCGGCCGTGGGCATCGGCACGACCATGCTGTTCCATTGCGACCTGGTCTATGCGGGCGACAACGCGGCGTTCTCCATGCCGTTCGTGAATTTGGGCCTGTGCCCCGAGGCCGCATCGAGCCTGCTGGTGCCGCAGATGCTGGGGTACCACCGCGCTGCGGAAGCGCTGCTGTTGGGCGAGCCTTTCATGGCCGAGGCCGCGTTGGAAGTGGGGCTGGTGAACCGCGTGGTGCCGCCCACCGAGTGCAATGGGGTGGCGCAGGCGCAGGCGAAGAAGCTGGCGGCCAAGCCGTTGTCGTCGCTCATCGAAACCAAGCGGTTGATGAAGGGTGGGCAGGAGGCAAAGGTGCTGGAGGTGATGGCGGAAGAGGGTGAGAGCTTTGGGCGCATGTTGCGCGAGCCGGCAGCGCGGGAAGCGTTTTCGGCGTTTATGGAAAAGAGAAAGCCTGATTTCAGCAAGAGCTGAAATCAGGACGCCGCGTGAGCGGCGAGGACCGCGCAGCGGGCCGGAGATCTTCCGCTAAGAGCGCCGGCCGGATTCCGGAGCTCTCTGGGTTCTCGGATTTTGGTCAATTTGGCTGCTGGCGCTTATCTAGCAAGCGCTAGCAGCTATTGTTTTTGTAGTTTTGAGTCTTTTCTCAACCGTTCGGGCTGAGCTTGTCGAAGCCTTGGCGTGTTGATTTGAAAAGCATGCATGTGTTCAGGGCGGCGGCCGGGTTGTCGCCCCGGCGGGCGAGTAACTTTCTTTTGCTTCGCCAAAAGAAAGTCACCAAAGAAAAGGCGACCCCCAGTCTGCGACCCCTTCGCGGTGCGAAGGGGCAACCTGCGTCGGGGCGGTTGCGGGGTGCGCCGTGGAACTCGCTTTGCGCTGGCGCGCGCCGCTCGGACAAACACGGCGAGTCAGAGCACGAAGCATGGGCGCTTCGACGCCCATGCTCACCCCGCAACCGCCCCGCCGCAGGCGCAGCCAGCAGGGGTGGGCAACCGAACATCCAACAGCCGAACAGCCACACGGGCCATCGCTGCGCTCGGCCCAGCTTTCGCAGCGCGTGGCGCTTGCGCCCGCGAGATGGTGCCGAGCAAAGCGATGGCCCGGATAGATGTCCGACTCGCGGGTTCCCTTCTGGATGCGCCTGGGGCGCGCAGGGCGCGGGGTGGCATGCGCGTCGGAGCGCGCATGCTTCGTGAACTGACTCACCGCAGTTGTCCGAGCGGAGCGCCAAAGGCGCGCAGCGAGTTCTGCGGTGCACCCCGTGACCGAGCACCCCAGGCTGCCCCGTAGCGCAGCGAAGGGGTCGCAGACAGTAGGGTCGCCCTTTCTTTGGTGACTTTCTTTCGGCGACGCGAAAGAAAGTTACTCGCATGCCGGGCGACTCCCGGCCTCCGTCCTTTGCACAAGCACTCCATTTGATTCCAAATACATAACAAATCAGGGATGAATCGCAAGCGCCGCACCTCAAACAGCACCCCATCGCAATGAGTATCAGACAAGCCATCTATTTTTACAAAGCAATTGCTTGTTAAAAATAAACAGTTTTGCTATCGTGCCTGCATGGATTCACCCGTGCCGCGCACCAGCGCCATCGCCCCCGCTCCCAAGAAACCACCGGCCCGCACTGGCAGCAAGGCTGTAGCTTCCTCCGACGCCAACGCAGCCGCTGCAGAGGCAACCCCCACCCGCCGCCCCCGCGGCCGCCCTCGCAAGACCGCCGAGGAACTCGACGACGGCAACCGCCGCCGCAAGCTCATGGACGGCGCGGCCAAGCTGTTCCGCACCCAGGGCTTCGCCGCCACCAGCACGCGCGACATTGCGGCGGCGGCGGGCATGCACAGTGGCTCGCCCTTCTACCACTTCGAAAGCAAAAGCGCGCTGCTCTACGCCGTGATGAGCGAGGGCATGACCATGGCCGCGCAAAGCCAGCAGCAGGCACTCGATGCGCTGCCCGCCGTGGCCACACCGCGCGAGCAGTTGCACACTCTCATTCGCCACCACTTCGAGATCCTGCTCGGCCCCCGCAGCAGCTTCATCCCGGTGATGCTGTACGAATGGCGCTCGCTCACGCCTGCGCAGCGCAAGGGCATTGCCCGCATCAAGGACAGCTACGAGGCCACCTGGATGCCCGTGCTGGAAGCGCTGGCAAAGCAGGGTGTGCTGCAGGCCGAGCCCGGTGTGGCGCGGCTGTTCATCTTCGGGGCGCTTAACTGGGCGGTGCAATGGTTCTCGCCCAAGAAGGGCAAGTCGCTCGACGCGCTCACCGACGAGGCGTTGGCCTTGTTCATCCGTTCATAACAAACAACCCCATCAAGGCAGAGTCACCATGGCCCCCACCGCGCGCAACGCCTACCAGTCAGTGTTTGCTCCGGGCCTGTTCCTGGGCCAGGTGGTGGTGGTCACCGGCGGTGGCTCCGGCATTGGCCGGTGCACGGCACACGAACTGGCACACCTGGGGGCGCATGTGGTGCTGGTGGGGCGCAAGCCAGAAAAGCTGCTGGCCGTGGCCGAAGAGATCACCGCCGATGGCGGCCGCGTGTCCAGCGAGGTGTGCGATATCCGATCCGAGGAAGGTGTGGTGGCGCTGGTGCAGCAGATCATCGCTGCGCAGGGCCGCATCGATGCGCTGGTCAACAACGCGGGCGGGCAGTTCATGTCGCCGCTCGAATCCATCAGCGCCAAGGGCTGGGAGGCGGTGCTGCACACCAACCTCACCGGCGGCTTTTTGATGGCGCGTGAGTGTTATCGGCAGTGGATGGCGCAGCACGGCGGCTCAGTGGTCAACATCGTGGCCGACATGTGGGGCTCCATGCCGGGCATGGGGCACAGCGGGGCTGCGCGCGCGGGCATGGTCAGCTTCACCGAAACCGCTGCGCTGGAATGGGCACACAGCGGTGTGCGCGTGAACGCCGTGGCGCCGGGCTACATCGCCTCTAGCGGCATGGACAACTACCCGCCCGAGGCGGCAGACATGCTGCGTGCCATGCCGCGCACGGTGCCGCTCGGGCGCTTTGGCAACGAGGCCGAGGTATCGGCGGCCATCACCTTTTTGCTCAGCCCGGCAGCCAGCTTCATCAGCGGCACCACGTTGCGGGTGGACGGCGCGCGGCCCCAGGTGCGCATGGGCTGGCCGCAGCGCCCGCCAGGTGCCACCGCCGCTGCACACCCGGCCGTGCGGCCATTTGACGGCTTTCACCGCGCGCAGGTGTCGCAGGTGTTTGCCCCTTCCCGTACCCCCAAGACCGAGGCCGCATGACCGCCGTCTTCACTTCCCGATTCAACCCAGGCAGTGCCGAGGCCACCCAACGCCGCGCGGCGCTGCAGGCCCGCCTGGACGCCCTGCGCGCGCTGGAAGACCGCGCCGCCGCCGCCTCGTCCCGGTCGCTGCCCCAGTTTGAAAAACGCGGCCAGCTGCTGCCGCGCCAGCGGGTGGCGCTGCTGCTGGATGCGGGTGCGCCCTGGCTGCCGCTGTGCACCCTGGCGGGCTACCTGCAGGATGTGAAAGACCCCGAGAAGTCCGTGCCCGGTGGCGGCATGGTCGCGGGCATCGGCTTTGTCAGTGGCGTGCGCTGCATGGTGGTGGCCAGCGACTCGGGCATCGAGGCGGGTGCCATCCAGCCCATGGGCCTGGAAAAGATCTTGCGCGTGCAGGAGATTGCGCTGCAAAACCGCTTGCCGTTCATCCACCTGGTGGAGAGCGCGGGCGCCAACCTCATGCGCTACCGGGTGGAGGGCTTCGTGCACGGTGGCACGCTGTTCCGCAACCTTGCGCGGCTGTCGGCGGCAGGCATTCCGGTGATCACCGTGCAGCACGGTTCGGGCACCGCAGGCGGCGCCTACATGCCCGGCTTGTCGGATGTGGTGATCATGGTGCAGGGCCGCTCGCGCGCCTTTCTGGCCGGGCCGCCGCTGCTCATGGCTGCGACGGGCGAGATTGCGACGGAAGAGGAACTGGGCGGTGCCGAGATGCACACCGCCGTCTCGGGTCTGGGTGAATACCTGGCGCAGGACGACCGTGAGGCCATCGGCCTGGCGCGCGATGTGGTGGCGCAGCTGGGGTGGGGCGTAGCGCCGCGACCCAGCGCACCCGGGCCCACCTTGCCCGCCGAGGACCTGCTGTCCCTGATGTCCGCCGACCTGCGCCAACCCGTGGACATGCGCGAGGTGATGGCGCGGCTGGTGGATGGCTCGGAGCTGCTCGAGTTCAAGGCCCGCTACGGCATGGCCACCGTGTGCGCGCAGGGCCACATCCAGGGCCATGCGGTGGGCTTCATCAGCAACAACGGTCCCATCGACGTGGCAGGCGCCAACAAGGCCACGCACTTCATCCAGTGGATGTGCCAGCTGGGCCACCCCATCATCTACCTGCAGAACACCACAGGCTACATGGTGGGCAAGGACAGCGAGCAGGGCGGCATGATCAAGCACGGCAGCAAGATGATCCAGGCCGTGACCAACGCCACCGTGCCGCAGATCACCATCCAGTGCGGCGCCAGCTTTGGTGCGGGCAACTACGGCATGTGCGGGCGGGGTTATGCGCCGCGCTTCCTGTTCAGCTGGCCCGGCGCCAAGACAGCGGTGATGGGCGGCGAGCAGGCTGCGCGCACCATGCAGATCGTGACCGAGGCAGCGCTGGCGCGCAAAGGCATCACCCCCGACCCGGCCGAATCGCAGGCCCAGTTCGACAAGATCGTCGCCATGTTCGAGGCCCAGGCCGATGCGTTCTACACCAGCGGCCTGCTGCTGGACGACGGCGTGATCGACCCGCGCGACACGCGCGCCGTGCTGGCGTTTTGCCTGGACACCTGCGCCGAGGAACAGGCCCGCACGTTGCGGCCCCTGAGCTTTGGCGTGGCGCGGATGTAAGCGCTTCGCACGCAATCTCCCCGATGGCCGAGCCTCTCAAATACCTGCTGAACGACACCGTGCCGCCGCGCATTGCGGCCATGGTGCGGCGCGCGTGGCGCAAGTTCGATACCACTGCGTTTCTGCGGCAAGTAGAGCCCGGCTACGAATCGCTGGAGCTGATGGCGCGCGGCCAGCGCATTGCGCAGGCCCTGCAGACACACCTGCCGCAAGATGTGCCGCGCGCGCTGGGTGTGCTGGTCGATTCGATGGACCCGCCGATGGGCCTCGATGCCGCCGGTGAGCCCGATGCGGGTGGCCGCCCCTATAGCGCCTTTTTGTACCTGCCGCACAGCATCTACATCGGCACACACGGCCTGCCGCATTTCGAGGCGGCCATGGCCGCGCAGCACGCACTCACCCAGCGCTTTACGGCCGAGTTCTGCATCCGCCCCTACCTCCTGCACCACCAGGGCGCCACGCTCGCGCGGCTGCGTGACTGGGCGCAGGATGACAACGCCCATGTGCGCCGCCTGGTGAGCGAAGGCACGCGGCCCCGCCTGCCCTGGGCGCCGCGTTTGCCTGCATTCCAGAACAACCCGCAACTGGCCCTGCCTTTGCTCGATGCGCTCAAGGACGACCCATCGTCGTACGTGCGTCGCTCGGTCGCCAACCACCTGGGCGACATCGCCA
Organism: Acidovorax sp. SRI_002; assembly: GCF_057586455.1. Taxonomy (NCBI): domain Bacteria; kingdom Pseudomonadati; phylum Pseudomonadota; class Betaproteobacteria; order Burkholderiales; family Comamonadaceae; genus Acidovorax; species Acidovorax sp. SRI_002. The sequence goes on from NZ_JBYCZW010000006.1 coordinate 367,440, forward strand.
AGGACCACCCCGACCTCGCCGTGGGCACCGCGCGCACCTGGCTGCAGGGCGCACCCGCACCGCGTGAAGCCCTGGTGCGCCACGGCCTGCGTTTTCTCATCAAACGCGGCGACGCTGGCGCGCTCGATGCCTTGGGCGTGGGCCACGCCGTGGCGCTGGATGTGCGGGCCGCGCGCGTGCTGCCCGCCCGCGCCCGCATCGGCGACAAGGTGCGTATCGAGGCCGAGCTGCACAACCCCACGTCGCTGCCGCAGCGCGTGTTGGCGGACCTGAAGGTGCACTACGTCAAGGCCCACGGCGGTGCGGCGCCCAAGGTGTTCAAGCTGCAGACGCTGGACATACCTCCCGGCGCCACCGTAGCGGTGGGCAAGACGCTGTCGCTGCAGCAGATGACCACACGCACCCACTACCCCGGCGCGCACCAGGTGGAGCTGGTGCTTAACGGGCGGCCGCAGCCGCTGGGGCAATTTCAGCTTTCGTGATCGAGGTTCGCAGCCATACCAATACAACCGCAGGAGACAAGCACCATGCAGTTCACCCACGAGCACCGCGAGATCCAGAAAACCCTCAAGCGTTTCATCGACGAAGAGATCAACCCCCATGTGGACGAGTGGGAGGCGGCCGAGATCTTCCCCGCGCACGAGGTCTTCAAGAAGATGGGCAACCTGGGCCTGCTGGGCCTGTGCAAGCCCGAGGACTACGGCGGTCAGGGCCTGGACTATTCGTACAGTCTGGCCATGGCCGAGGCACTGGGCCACATCCACTGCGGCGGTGTGCCCATGGCCATTGGCGTACAGACCGACATGTGCACCCCGGCGCTGGCGCGCTACGGCAGCGAAGAACTCAAGCGCAACTTTCTGGCCCCTGCGATTGCGGGCGACATGGTGGGCTGCATCGGCGTGAGCGAGCCTGCGGCGGGCAGCGATGTGTCCGGCATCAAGAGTGTGGCGCGCAAGGATGGTGATGACTACGTGATCACCGGCCAGAAGATGTGGATCACCAACAGCCTGCAGGCCGACTGGATGTGCATGCTGGTCAACACGGGCGAGGGCCCCGTGCACAAGAACAAGAGCCTGGTGATGGTGCCCATGCGCGATGGCCCGGGCGGCAAGCTCACCAAGGGCATCGAGGTGGCGCAAAAGATCCGCAAGATCGGCATGCACAGCAGCGACACGGGCCTGATCTACTTTGACGAGGTGCGCGTGCCGCAGCGCTACCGCATCGGTGCCGAAGGGCAGGGCTTTATCTACCAGATGCAGCAGTTCCAGGAAGAGCGCCTGTGGTGCGCCGCCAGCACGCTCGAATCGCTGAACCACTGCATCCAGTGGACTATCGACTACGCGCAGGAGCGCAAGTTGTTTGGCAGCACTCTGGCCGACCAGCAGTGGGTGCAGTTCAAGCTGGCCGAACTCAAGACCGAAGTGGAAGCGCTGCGCGCGCTCACCTACCGCGCCTGCGACCTGTACGTGAACGGGCAGGACGTGCTGGAGCTGGCCAGCATGGCCAAGCTCAAGGCCGGCCGCCTGAACCGCGAGGTGCCCGACACCTGTCTGCAGTTCTGGGGCGGCATGGGCTTCACGCTGGAGAACAAGGTCTCGCGCATGTACCGCGACGGGCGGCTGGCGTCCATCGGCGGCGGGGCCGACGAGGTAATGCTCGGCATCCTGTCCAAGCTCATGGGCATCGCCAAGCGGCCCGTGCACTGACATGGCTGAATTGCTGTTGATCGACCGCGCGCCGCTGGCCAGCGGCTGTGTGGAAACCTGGACGCTCAACGACCCGGCCAGCCGCAATGCGCTGTCGGAGGCCATGGTGGATGCCCTGCTGACTGCGTGTGAGCGCGCTGTGGCTGATGCCGACCTGCGCGGCGTGGTGCTGCGTGGCGCGGGTGGCCACTTCTGCGCGGGTGGCAGCCTGGGCGGCTTTGCCAAGACCATTGGCCAGCCCCTGGCTGTGGGCGAGGCTGACCCGCTGGTGCCACTGAACCGCCGCTTTGGCGCGCTGCTGCAGGCCCTGTGTGCGCTGCCGCAGTGGCTCATCGTGGCGGTGGAGGGCGCGGCGATGGGGGGCGGCTTTGGGCTCGTTTGCTGTGCCGACCATGTGCTGGCCCACACAAGCGCGCAGTTCGCCACGCCCGAGGTAACGCTGGGCATCGTGCCTGCGCAGATCGCGCCGTTTGTGGTGCGCCGCCTCGGCTATGCGGCGGCGCGGCGGTGTTTGCTGACGGGCGAGCGCGGGGATGCTGCGACGGCCCAGCGCGCGGGGCTGGTCGATGAGGTGGTGGCTGGCGACATGGAGGCTGCTGTGCAGGCCGCCATTGCGCGCCACGCCGCCGCAGCGCCGCAGGCCGTGGCCGCCACCAAACGTTTGTTGCTGGCCCAATTTGAGACGCCGTTGCCCGCGCTGCTGGATGACGCGGCCGTGGCTTTTGCGAAAGCGCTGCGCGGGCCCGAGGCGCCGCAAGGGCTGGCGGCGTTTGCTGCGCGCAAGGCGCCGCCCTGGAGTGCGAACTCATGAAGAAAATCCTCATTGCCAATCGATCAGAGATCGCCAGCCGCATCATCCACACCGCCCACCGCATGGGCATCGAAACCGTCGCGGTCTATTCCGACCCCGATGCCAACGCCCTGCACGTGCGCGAAGCCACTCAGGCCGTGGCGTTGGGTGGCGCGGCCAGCGCCGACACCTACCTGCGCATCGACAAGCTGCTGGCCGCCGCCCGTGCCACCGGCGCAGATGCCGTGCACCCCGGCTATGGCTTCCTCAGCGAGAACGCTGACTTCGCCCAGGCCGTGGTCGATGCGGGCCTGACCTGGATCGGCCCGCCGCCCGGCGCCATCCGCGCGCTGGGCAGCAAGGCCGGGGCCAAGGCGTTGGCCCAGTCGCAGGACGTGCCCTGCCTGCCCGGCTATGCGGGCGACGACCAGAGCGACGAACGCTTTGCCGCCGAGGCTGCACGCATCGGCACGCCCCTCATGGTCAAGGCCGTGGCGGGTGGGGGAGGGCGCGGCATGCGCCTGGTCACCGACCTGTCGCAGTTGCCCGCCGCGCTCGCCAGCGCCCGGTCCGAAGCACTGGCGGGCTTTGGCTGTGGCGACCTGCTCATCGAACGCGCGCTGTTGCAGCCTCGCCATGTGGAGGTGCAGATCTTTGCCGACGCCCACGGCGCGTGCATCCACCTGGGCGAGCGCGATTGCTCGGTGCAGCGCCGCCACCAGAAGATCATTGAAGAGTCCCCCAGCCCCGCCGTGGACGCAGCGCTGCGCGAACGCATGGGTGCCTGCGCTGTGGCGCTGGCGCAGGCCGCTGGCTATGTGGGCGCGGGCACGGTGGAATTCCTTTTGGACGGGGCTGAATTCTTCTTGATGGAGATGAACACCCGCCTGCAGGTGGAGCATCCGGTGACCGAAGCGCTCACCGGGCTGGACCTGGTGGAATGGCAAATCCGCGTGGCGCGGGGCGAGGCGCTGCCGCTCACGCAAGACCATGTGCATCTGCAAGGTCACGCCATCGAGGTGCGCCTGTGCGCCGAGGACGCGCACTTCCGCCCCCACACCGGCCGCGTGCTGCAGTTCAGCGCACCTCCAGCCACCGCGTTTGAGCGCTCGGCCATGGGCGCGCTGCGCTTTGACCATGCGCTGGAAGAGGGCGCCGAGGTCTCGCCCCACTACGACGCCATGCTGGGCAAGCTCATCGTGCACGCGCCCACGCGGGCCGAGGCTGTTGCCGCCCTGGTGCGCGCGCTGCAGGGCACCCGCGTGCTGGGTCTTCCCACCAACCGCGCGTTTCTGGCGGCGTGCCTGCAGCATCCGGTGTTTGCCAGCGGGCAGGCGCTGGTGCCGTTCCTGGCCGCACATGCCGCAGATTTGCAAGAATTGCTATTAAAAAAAGAGCTTGAAGCGCTTATCCAATGCGCGGTAGGGGCCATTTGTTCTTCAAAAATGTCGTCCGATCTGCCCTGTGCGCTCGCCCGCCCGATGCGCCTGCGCCACGAGGGCCAGGTGCATGCAGTGGCCGTGCGGGAGTTGGGCGGTGGGCGGCTGCTGGTGGAGCAGGCCGGGGCAGAACCTGTGGCTTTGCAACTGCCCCAGCGCGGTGTGCACTGCGTGGCGGTGGGCTCCCGACGCTGGCACTGGCAAACCGGCGGCGTGGACGGCTGGGTGGAAGACGCATCGTGGGAGCCCGCCACACGCGCGGGTGCGGCGGGCGGTGCGACGGAGTTGCGCGCGCCCTTCAACGGCAAGGTCGTCGCGCTGCCCGTGGCAGCAGGCCAGGCGCTGGCGGCGGGCGATACGGTGGTGATCATCGAATCCATGAAGCTCGAACACAGCCTGGCCAGCCCCGCCGCCGCCACCGTGGCCGAGCTGCTGGTGGCCCCCGGCCAGCAGGTGTCGCCCGGGCAGGTGCTGGCCCGTTTTGCACCCGCCACGCAAGGAGCGCCCGCATGACCGCCACGTCCGATGCAAGTTCTGTGAGCGACGAAGACAGCACCGCACTCACCGACACCGTCACCCGCTTTGCCCGCACCGAGATCGCGCCGCATGTGGACGCCTGGGATGCCGCCGGTGAATTCCCTCGCAGCCTGTATCGCCGCGCGGCCCACCTGGGCTTGCTGGGCCTGGGCTACCCCGAGCCGTACGGCGGCACGCCCGCCAGCTACCAGCTGCGCTTGCCGCTGTGGCGCGCGCTCAGCCGCCATGGTGCCAGCGGTGGGGTGCTGGCCAGCCTGCTGTCGCACAACATCGGCCTGCCACCGGTGCTGGCGCATGGGAGCGATGCCGTGCGTGCCGAGGTGATTCCACCGGTGCTGGCGGGCGAGCAGATTGCCGCGCTGGCGATCACCGAACCCGGTGGCGGGTCCGACGTGGCCCAACTCAAGACCACAGCGCGGCGCGAGGGCGATGAGTACATCGTCAACGGCGAAAAGGTATTCATCACCTCCGGCATGCGCGCGGACTGGATCACAGTGGCTGTGAGGACCGGGGAGGCCGGAAGCAAGGGCAGCGCAGGCATCTCCATGCTGCTCATCCCCGGCCACAGCGCAGGCCTGTCGCGCAGCAAGCTCGACAAGATGGGCTGGCTCTGCTCCGACACCGCCCACCTGCGCTTTGACAACGTGCGCGTGCCCGCCCGCTACCTGCTGGGCGAAGAGGGCGCGGGCTTTCGCATCATCATGGCCAACTTCAACGGCGAGCGCTTTGGCCTCGCCGCGTCGGCCCTGGGCTTTGCCGAGGCCTGCTACGACGAGGCCCTGGCCTGGGCGCGCCAGCGCAAGACCTTTGGCGCCGCGCTGGTGGAGCACCAGGTCATTCGCCACAAGCTGGTGGACATGCAGATGCGCATCCAGTCCAGCGCCGCATGGTGCGAGTCCGTGGCTGCGCAGGCCGACGCGGGCCGCACCGGGCCGGAATGGGTGGCCAACATCTGCATGCTGAAGAACCACGCCACCCAAACCATGCAGTTCTGCGCCGACCAGGCCGTGCAGATCCTAGGCGGCATGGGCTTCATGCGCGGCACCGTCAGCGAGCGCATCTACCGCGAGGTCAAGGTCATGATGATCGGCGGCGGTGCGGAAGAAATCATGAAAGACCTGGCTGCAAAACAGCTCGGCATTTGAAGGAGACAGCCACCATGCACAGCACCGACCACGGCAACAAAGCCATCATCACCTGCGCCATCACCGGCGTGCTGACGGACCCCGGCCAGCACCATGTGCCCGTCACGCCCGGGCAACTGGCAAAAGAGGCCCACCGCGCCTACGACGCAGGCGCCGCCGTGGTGCACGTGCACTTTCGCAACCAGGAGCCCGGCAAAGGCCACCTGCCCAGCTGGGACCCGCAGGTGGCGCGCGACTGCGTGCAAGCCATGCGCGAGGCCTGCCCGGGTTTGATCATCAACCAGACCACCGGCGTGGTGGGCCCCAATTACCAGGGCCCGCTGGATTGCCTGCGCGCCACCCGCCCCGAGATGGCCGCGTGCAACGCCGGCTCGCTCAACTACCTGAAGGTGCGCAGCAACGGCACCTGGGCCTGGCCGCCCATGCTGTTCGATAACCAGCCCGCCAAGGTCAAGGACTTCATTGACGTGATGCTGGAGACCGGCACGCTGCCCGAGTTTGAGTGCTTCGACGTGGGCATCGTGCGCTGCGTGGAGATGTATGTGCAGACCGGCATGTACACCGAACGCCTGCCCGAATACAACTTTGTGATGGGCGTCGAGTCCGGTATGCCTGCGGACCCGGACCTGCTGCCCATCTTGCTCAAGCTCAAGATCAAGGACGCCCCCTGGCAGGCCACCGTCATCGGCCGCAGCGAGATCTGGCCCGTGCACCAGCGCGTGGCCGAACTGGGCGGGCACCTGCGCACGGGGCTGGAGGACACGTTCTATCTGCCGGATGGGACCAAGGCGGATTCGAACGGGCCGTTGATCGAGAAGCTGGCGGAATACGCGTGCAATGCGGGGCGGGAGGTGGCTTCGCCGCAGGAGGCGCGGGGGATGTTGGGGTTGAAGGGGGTGGCAGCTTCTTCGATTGCCTGAGTACTACATGAGGGAGCTCATTCCGGTGCTCTCCTCAGATCCTTGCAAATTGATCGTCTCGTGATCAATTTGCAAGGTAACCCTATCTGCGCTCTGACCGTAGAGTCGGTCGGCACTCCGCGCTTCATAAGCATGCAGCTTGACGCTGGAAAGCTATTTCCCCCGTTGTTCTTGTTCAACCACCGCTTTTGGCAGGAGCCACCAAGAGCCTTTCCTGGCGGGAACCAGTTTCTCGAGCGCCAGGTTGTCCAACTTTTCGCTGGGAAGTTGTGCTACGTTTGGCGCAGTTGGCGCCTCCGAATATTTTTTAAGTTCTTCCACTAGCTTGCGCTCTGCTGTCGGATCAATGGGCTCCTCAAGCAGGGGCTTTCCTCTTTTTGGGGAGTGCTTTTCCCACATTGATACAACTACGTTGCTGGCATTACCACGGGGTCTCGGCGCGATTTTGTGCAGACCTTGCTCGCGTTCCTCTTGAGGGATTGAGGAGAGTTCAGAGTTGATGCTTGAAAGCGAGGCTTTCAGATCAGGACCCCATATGAAGTCTTGGGCTGGGGCCAAGAAAGGTGGGGTGCATAGCTTGTGCAATTTATCGCCCAAGACAAACAAGTTGCAAAACGGCAGATAGAAGAGATACGCAATATCGGCCCGATTCGATGCTCGATCGGCAGAGATCAGGTTGGCTGCCAGAGCTATCTGAAAAAACATCTCAACTTTCAGAACGTGCGCTGCATAGGGCGCGTAGTTGGCAAGTGGAGGGAAGCCTGCAGAAGACCAGCGATGGAGAATTTCCCCCTGAAGATGGACCGGTACATGAACAAATTCAAAGAGCAGACCGATTTGCTCCAATGGAGCAGCTTGGGAGTGCATGAGTCCGTGAGCTAGTCCCCATGCCTCTTTGACAGATTTGCAATTTTTTGGTGTGACACCGAGTGCCCTCATTCTTTGAGCGACCTCGGGCAAGTTCAAGCTAGAGAGCATTGCCCGCCATGCGGACGCAGCATCGCGTTCGACCTCCATAAATTCGTGACGTTGCCAACGAGCAAACGATTCCGCTTCAGGGGAGGGCTTGAACACAACCCCAGCCTTGTTGTCTTTGGTTCTTATGGGGCGGCCGCCAGCGAGGGGGACTTGGCCCAATCTTGGTGCTTGGTGACCCAAGAGGTTGGCGATACACATATCCATGTGATGTACGCATGGAGCACCAGACAACACAGGAGATTTGTCTGCAAGTATTCGGACTTCATCCTGAGGGGTTCTTGAAGAGTTTGAACGCTTGGTTTTTGCCAGATCTGCTAGTGTTTCCACATAAAAAACTGGGCATATGACGGCCAGAAAGAAGTGATCAAACCAGACCGATTCGTCAAGCGTCAGGGACTGTAAAAACGATTTGTCGAAGAGTGCGACGGGACCCATTTTTCCCTCGTGAGTAACTAGTGAACCGGGCGGTGGACATCCTTAGTGCATTCTCGATACCTCGATTGCATTTCTAGCGCACTTAGATATCCAGCGACCAACACTACCGCATCTCACTAGTAGGAGGGTTGAAGTCGTTCGACTGCCTGCTTGACTGTCTCGGAAGCTATGAAGCCCGCGCCGTGTTTAGTGGCAAGTTCTCGGGATCGCCGCCAAAACGCTTCCACGCCCATCCCATAAATAAACTGCATCGCCCCCCCCGTCCACGCCGGAAACCCAATCCCAAAAATCGACCCAATGTTCGCGTCATGCACGCTGGTCAGCACGCCCTCGGCCAGGCAGCGCGCGGTCTCAATAGCTTGGCGGTAGAGCAGACGGTCCTGAATCTCCTGCACGCTCCACTCCACGTCGGGCTTCTCGAACAGCGTTTTCAACTCCGGCCACAGGTGCTTCTTGGCGCCTGCGGGGTAGTCATAAAACCCGCCGCCACCGGCGCGGCCGGGGCGCTTCAGCTCTTTGACCATGCGCTCCACCAGCAACTCGCCGGGCGTGGCGGTGTAGGTCTTGCCTTCGGCGGCGTAGTCGGCGCGGGTCTGGTCGAGCACGTGCACGCTCAGGGTCAGCGCGGTTTCGTCCAGCACGGCCAGCGGGCCCACGGGCAGGCCGGCTTGCATGGCGGCGTTTTCAATGGCGGCGGCGGGGATGCCTTCGCCCAGCATGGCGGCGCCTTCCATCACGAAGGTGCCGAAGGTGCGGCTGGTGTAGAAGCCGCGTGAGTCGTTCACCACGATGGGTACCTTGCCCAGCGCCTGCACGTAGTCGAACGCGCGGGCCACGGTTTCGTCGTCCGTCTGTTTACCGCGGATGATCTCCACCAGCTTCATCTTGTCCACGGGGCTGAAGAAGTGGATGCCGACAAACTTCTCGGGCCGGCTGCTGGCCGTGGCCAGGCCGCTGATGGGCAGGGTGGAGGTGTTGCTGGCAAAGAAGCCGCCGGGCGTCAATTGCGGCTCGGCCTCTTGCGTGACCTTGGCTTTCAGGTCGCGGCTTTCGAAAACGGCTTCGATGATGAGGTCGCAGCCCGCCAGGTCGGCTGCGCTGGCGGTGGGCGTGATGCGCGAGAGCAGCGCCTGCTGCGCCTCGGCCGTCATGCGGCCCTTGTCCACGCGGGCCTGGGTGAGCTTGGCACTGTAGGCCTTGCCGGCTTCAGCCTTCTCGGTGCTCACGTCCTTGAGCACGGTGGCGATGCCCCGGCTGGCCTGGGCCCAGGCGATGCCCGCGCCCATCATGCCCGCGCCCAGGATGCCGACCTTTTGTGGCTTGTAGCGTGGGGCCGTGCCGGGGCGCGACTTGCCGCTCTTGATCGCGTTCATGTCGAAGAAGAACGTGTTGATCATGTTGCGCGCCACGGGGCCGGTCATCAGGCGGGCGAGGTAGCGGCTTTCGATGCGCAGGGCGGTGTCGTAGTCCACCATCGCACCTTCGACCATGGCGGCGAGCGCCGCCTCGGGCGCGGGGTAACGGCCGCGCGTGGTCTTCTTGAGCATGGCGGGCGCCACGGTGAGGGCGCCTGCAATCTTGGGGTTGGCGGGCGTGCCGCCGGGCATTTTGTAATTCTTGTCGTCCCACGGCTGCACCGCGTGCGGGTGGGTGGCGATGTGGGCCAGGGCGGCGGGCAGCAGTTGCTCGCGCGTAGCCACCAGCTCATGCACCAGTTGCAGCTCCAGCGCCTCGGCGGGGTTGAAGAGCTTGCCTTCCAGGATGTAGGGCTGCGCGCCCATCAGGCCCAGCAGGCGCGTCATCTTGGTCACGCCGGTGGCGCCCGGCATCAGGCCCAGCGTGACCTCGGGCAGGCCGAACTGGATCTTGGGGTCAGCCACGGCAATGCGGTAGTGGGCGACCAGCGCCACCTCCCAGCCGCCACCCAGCGCGGCGCCGTTGAGGCAGGCCACCACGGGGATGCCCAGGGTTTCGAGCGTGCGAAAGTGCTTCTTCATGCGCTCGATCTCGCCAAACGCGTTGGGCGCATCGGCGGGTGTGAGGCGCATGGTGGCCTTAAGGTCGGCCCCGGCAAAGAAGCTGGTCTTGGCCGACGCGAGCACGATGCCTTTGAGCGCGGCGCCCAGGCGTTCGCGGTCGCCCAGCACTTGGGCGGTGACCTCGCCCAGCTCTTGCTGCCACTGGCGGCACATGGTGTTGACGGGGGAGTTGGTTTCGTCAAAGGTGATGACGGCAACTTCGCCTTCGGTGCCCTGGGCGGGGATGAGTTCGTAGCGGATGGTTTGCATGTTGTTGTCTCCTTCCGAGTCAATCAGATTCGCTCGACGATGGTGGCAATGCCCATGCCGCCGCCCACGCACAGCGTGGCCAGGCCATAGCGCTGGCCCCGGCGGTGCAGTTCGTCGATCAGGGTGCCGAGGATCATGGCGCCCGTGGCGCCCAGCGGGTGGCCCATGGCGATGGCACCGCCGTTCACGTTGACCTTGTCGTGGGGCACGCCCAGCTCGCGCATGAAGCGCATGGGCACGGCGGCAAAGGCCTCGTTCACTTCAAACAGGTCGATCTGGTCGATGGTCATGCCCGCGCGGGCCAGCGCCTTTCTGGCAGCGGGCACGGGGCCGGTGAGCATGATGGTGGGGTCGGCCCCGCTGAGCGCCGTGGCCACGATGCGTGCGCGGGGCGTGAGGCCGTGGGCCTTGGCGGCGGCCTCGTTGCCGATGAGCACAGCGGCAGCGCCGTCCACAATGCCCGACGAGTTGCCCGCGTGGTGCACGTGGTGGATGCGCTCCACCTGCGGGTAGCGCTGCAGCGCCACGGCATCAAAGCCCATGCCGCCCAGTTGCTCGAACGAGGCTTTGAGCGCGCCCAGGCCTTCGAGCGTGGTCTTGGGCTTGATGAATTCGTCTTCCGCCAGGATGGTCTGGCCGATGAAGTCGCGCACGGGCACGACAGAGTTCTTAAAGTAGCCCGCGGCACGCGCGGCGGTGGCGCGGCGCTGCGATTCGAGTGCGAAGGCGTCCACGTCGGCACGGGTGTAGCCGTCCAGCGTGGCGATGAGGTCTGCGCCGATGCCCTGGGGGACGAACAGCGTGGCGGAGTTGGTGGCGGGGTCTTGCGCCCAGGCGCCGCCGTCGGAGCCGATGGGCACGCGGCTCATGCTCTCCACGCCACCGGCCACCACCAGGTCTTCCCAGCCGCTGCGCACCTTCTGCGCGGCCAGGTTCACGGCTTCGAGGCCCGATGCGCAAAAGCGGTTGACCTGCACGCCCGCACAGCGAAAGTCCCACCCGGCCTTGAGCGCGGCCACCTTGGGTAGCACCGAGCCCTGTTCGCCCACGGGCGAGACGATGCCCATGACCACATCATCCACCGCCGCGGTGTCAAAGCGGTGGCGCGCTTGCAGTTCGGTCAGCAGGCCTGCCAGCAGGTCGATGGGCTTGACCTCGTGCAGGGTGCCGTCCTTCTTGCCCTTGCCGCGCGGGGTGCGCAGCGCGTCGAAAACATAGGCTTCGGTCATGGTGTGGTCTCCAGATTTGAATGAAATTGGCCGTTTGCGCGCGTCTATCAAGCGCTGATAGCTATAAAAAATGAAGCATCAACGCGCTGGCAGGCCCATGCCGCGTGAGATGACTTCTTTCATGATCTCGTTGGTGCCGCCGTAGATGCGCTGCACGCGCGCGTCGGCGTAGGCGCGGGTGATGGGGTATTCCCACATGTAGCCGTAGCCGCCGAATAGCTGCACACATTCGTCCATCACCTTGCACTGCAGATCGGTCGTCCAGTACTTGGCCATGCTGGCGGTCTGGGTGTCGAGTTGGTCTTTCACGATCAGCTCGCAGCATTTGTCCACAAACACACGGGCCACCTGCACCTCGGTTTGCAGTTCGGCCAGGGTGTAGCGGGTGTTCTGGAACGATGCGACGGGCTGGCCGAAGACCTTGCGCTCTTTGACGTAGTCCAGCGTCCAGTCAATCGCGGCCTGGGCCGCAGCCACGGCGGTGATGGCGATCTGCAGGCGCTCCCAGGGCAGCTGCTCCATCAGGCAGATGAAGCCACGCCCTTCCATGGCGGGCCCGCCCAGCAGATTCTCGGCGGGCACCTTTACGTCGTTGAAGAACAGCTCGGAGGTGTCTTGCGCCTTCATGCCCATCTTCTTGAGGCGCTGGCCCTTTTCAAAGCCGGGCATGCCGCGTTCGACCAATAACAGGCTGGTGCCCTTGGCGCCTGCGGCCGGGTCGGTCTTGGCGACAACGATCACCAGGTCGGCATGCCAGCCGTTGGTGATGAAGGTCTTGCTGCCGTTCAGGACGTAGTGGCTGCCGTCGGCGCTCTTGATGGCTGTGGTCTTGATGCCCTGCAGGTCGCTGCCCGCAGCCGGCTCGCTCATGGCGATGGCGCCCACCACGGCGCCGCTGGCCATCTGCGGCAGGTACTTCTGTTTTTGGGCCTCGGTGCCGTAATGCAGGATGTACGGTGCCACGATCTCGCTGTGCAGGCCAAAGCCGATGCCCGTGGTGCCCGCGCGCGCCAGCTCTTCCATCTGCGCCACCGAGTACAGCTTGTCGGCCCCGGCGCCGCCGTACTCCTCGGGCAGGCTCATGCACAGAAAGCCGTTGGCGCCCGCCTGGCTCCACACCTCGCGCGCCACATAGCCCTGGTCTTCCCAGGCGGCGTGGTGGGGCGCCACTTCTTTCTCGATAAAGCGGCGGAAGCTGTCGGCAAAGGCCTGGTGGTCGGGCTGGAAGAGGGTGCGTTCGATCATGGTGGGGCAACCAGGTTATTTATGCAAAGTTACTGCTTGGTTAAATTCTGCCACCGACTGAGCCCGGATGCACCCCCTGAAACGCAAAAGCCGCCCGAAGGCGGCTTGAAGGAGGTGGGTCAGGCGCTCATGGCTTGACGTAGTCGGACACCACCTTCCACTTGCCATCGGTGATCTGCGACAGGCGAGAAAGATCGCTGCCCAGGCGCTTTTGTGGGCCAAAGGTGCCCTCGGCGCTGCCGAACATGTCGGGCGGAATCACCATGGTGTCCATGGCCTTGATGAAGCTGTCGGTGCTCAGGTTGGGGCCTGCCTTCTGGGCCGCCTTGATGAAGGCGTCGATGGCGTTGTAGCCGTAGACCGAGAACACGGTGGGGTCTTCGTTGAACTTGGTCTTGTACTTGTTGGCCCAGAAGCGGATGGGCTGGCTGGCTTCATCCAGGTAGGGGTGCTGCACCGTCATGGTGGCGTACAGTCCATCCATGGGCTTGCCGCCCAGCTTGTGGATGAGGTCGGTGTAGGCGGCGCTGGAGCCCAGGAAGGTGGGGTTGAAGCCCGTTTTGCGCGCCTCGCCAATCGTGCCGATGGTCTCGCGGATGATGGTGCCCAGGATCACGAAGTCGCATTCGGACGACTTCATCTTGGCGACCTGTGAAGAGAAGTCGGTGGCGCCGCGCTTGTACGAGGTCTTCTCGGTGAAGTCCATGCCCATGGACTTGAGTGCCGCTTCGCCCCCGCGCATCACCTCCAGGCCAAATTCATCGTCCTGGTAGATGGTGCAGATCTTCTTGGCGCCCTTTTCCTTGATGAGCTTGGGTGCGGCAAGGCGGATCTGGTCGTAGTAAGTGGCGGCAAACGAATACTTGAGCTTGTGGAAGGGCTCGTACATTTCCCGCGCGGCCGTCACCGGGAAGAAGTTGATCACGTTCTTGCTGAACTGCACCGGCATGGCGGCCAGGTTTTGCGCCGTGCCGATGTGCGCCACCATCATGAAGATCTTGTCCTGGTTCACGAGCTTTTGCGCGGCCAGCACGGCTTTCTTGGGGTCGTAGCCCGAGTCCTCCACCTTCAGGTCCAGCTTGCGGCCATTGACGCCGCCTTGCTCGTTGGCCTCGTCCACGCGCAGCATCATGCCCAGCCGCACCTGCTTGCCAAAGCCCGCCAGCGGGCCGGACAGATCCTGGATGGAACCCAGCGTGATGGTGTCCTTGCTCACGCCCTGGCTGGGCTGCGCCTGTGCAGCACCTCCGGCCATGGCCACGATGGCCAGCGCGGCAATGTGATGAAGTTTCATGGCACGTCTCCTTTGGTTGGATCGAACTCGGTTGCTCGTTATAGAACGATGCCCGGGGTGGGGCACCAGCACTTTCCCTATCCTGATGGGCGTGGCCTGTGGTTGCGTGACGTGCGCACCTACCGGTACATCGCCTCAATCTGCGGTGCGTACTTCTGCTGCACCAGCTTGCGCTTGAGCTTCATGGTGGGTGTCAGCTCTTCATCCTCGGCCGTGAGCTGGGTGTCGAGCAGGAAGAACTTCTTGATCTGCTCCACGCGGGCGAACTTGGCATTGACGCGGTCAATCTCGGCCTGGATCAGCTCCTGCACCTCGCGCGTGCGGGTCAGGCTGGCGTAGTTGGAGAACGGCACGTCGTTGTCCTGTGCGTACTTCTCCACGTTCTCCTGGTCGATCATGATGATCACCGTGAGGTAGGGCAGCTTGTCGCCAATGACCACCGCATCGGTGACGTACGGGCTGAACTTGAGTTCGTTCTCCAGCTCGCTGGGGGTGATGTTCTTGCCGCCCGCTGTGATGATGATGTCCTTCATGCGGTCGGTGATGCGAAGGTAGCCATCGGCGTCGATCAGGCCCACATCGCCCGTGTGCAGCCAGCCTTCGGGGTCGATGGTTTCAGCGGTTTTCTCGGGTTGGTTGAGATAGCCCTTGAACACATTGGGGCCACGCACCAGGATTTCGCCCGTGGCGGGGTCGATGCGCACCTCGTTGTAGCTGGCCGCCGGGCCGATGGAGCCCGGTTTGATGCGGCTGGCCGGCACACCGGTGGAGGCGCCGCAGGTCTCGGTCATGCCCCACACCTCCAGCATGGGCACACCCAGCGCCAGGTACCACTTCACCAGATCGGGCGAAATGGGCGCTGCGCCCGTGACGAGGAAGCGCGCACGGTGGATGCCGATGAGCTTGCGCACATTGTTGAGCGCCAGAAAACGTGCCAGCATGAACTGCGCCTTCAGCAAACCGCCCACCGGCTGTCCGGCCAGCACCCGATCTGCGATGCGGGTGCCCACGCCAATCGACCAGGCATAGGCCGCCTGCTGCATGCGCGTGGATTCCTTGAGCGCGATCATCACGCCCGAATAGAACTTCTCCCATACCCGCGGCACGGCGGTGAACACCGTGGGCGCGATCTCTCGCACGTTCTCGGGCACGGTGTCGGGGTTCTCGACAAAGTTCAGGCGCGCGCCGGTATAGAGCGAGAAGTACTCGCCGCCCATGCGCTCGGCAATGTGGCACAGCGGCAGGAAGCACATGGTCTCATCCGCCTCACTGCGCGAGATCAGCGTGTTGTAGCCGCGCACGGTGTAGGTGAGCGCGGCGTGCGTGTGCATGGCACCCTTGGGCTTGCCGGTGGTGCCCGAGGTGTAGACCAGGATGGCCAAGTCTTCGGGTCGGCAGGCCTTGACGCGCTGCATCAGTGCGTCGGGGTGCTGGGCGTTCCACGCGCGGCCCAGTTCGCGCAGGGCTGTGAGGCTCAGCACATCGGCGTCGTGCAGGCCGCGCAGGCCCTCCATGTCGAACACAACGATCTTGCGCAGCAGGGGCAACTGGCCGCGCACCTCCAGCGCCTTGTCGAGCTGCTCGTCGTCCTCCACAAACAGCACCGTGGTGCGCGAGTCTTCGCTCAGGTAGTGCACCTGGGCGGCCGCGTCGGTGGGGTAGATGCCGTTGGCCACGCCGCCGCAGCTCAGCACAGCCAGGTCGGCCAGCACCCATTCGATGTTGGTGTTGGACAGGATGGACGCGCATTCTCCCGGCGCAAAGCCCATCGACATGAGGCCGCCCGCAATCTCGCGCACGGCCTCGGCCGTCTGGTCCCAGGTCCAGCTCTTCCAGATGCCCAGCTCCTTCTGGCGCATCCACACGCGCGGGCCGCGCTCGGCCACGGCGTTCCAGAACATGGCGGCGATGGTATCGCCAGCCAGCACGTCGGTGCCAGCGGGTTGGATGTGAGAGAGGTCCCAGAGGTTAGACATGTTCGATCATCTCCAGGTCTTCTTTTTCTTCCACCGCCGCTCACCGCGCACGCCTTCATCCTTCATGCCGAGGTAGAACTCCTTGATGTCGTCCTTCTCGCGCAGGCGCTCGCAGCTGTCTTCCATCACGATGCGGCCGTTCTCCAGTACATAGCCGTAGTCCGACGCGTTGAGAGCCATGTTGGCGTTCTGCTCCACCAGCAGGATGGTGGTGCCGCGCTCGCGGTTGATGCGCACCACGATCTCGAAGATCTCCTTGGTGAGCTTCGGGCTGAGGCCCAGGCTGGGCTCGTCCAGCAGGATCAGTTCTGGCGCAGCCATGAGCGCGCGTGAGATCGCCAGCATCTGCTGCTGCCCGCCCGAGAGCAGACCTGCGTCCTGCGCAGCGCGCTCGCGCAGGATGGGGAAGTAGCCGAACACGGTTTCGATGTCGCGCGCCACGCCATCCTTGTCGGCGCGTGTGTAGGCACCCATGAGCAGGTTGTCGCGCACCGAGAGCAAGGGGAACACCTCGCGCCCCTCGGGCACATGCATCAGGCCCCGGCGCACGATGGCGGCCGGGTCGCGGGCGGTGATGTCCTGGCCCTGGAACTCGATGGAGCCCTTGCGCGGGTCGATGATGCCGCTGATGGTTTTGAGGATCGTCGTCTTGCCCGCGCCGTTGCTTCCCAGCACGGCGGCGATCTCGCCGCGCCGCACCTGCAGGCTCACGCCGCGGATGGCCTTGATGGGGCCGTAGGCGCTCTCCACGTTCTGCAGGCGCAGCAGGGGCTGGTCAGCTGCAGCAGCAGCTGCTGCGGATGTGTTGACGGCGGCAAGTACGGCGTTCATGCCCGAACCCCCATTTGTGAACCCGCTGGGCGGCGCAGGTTGCTCACGTCGTCGATGGTGCCCAGGTACGCCTCGATCACGCCAGGGTGCGACTGCACCTCCCGCGGCGTGCCCATGGCCACCACCTCGCCCTGGTTCATGGCCAGCACGCGGTCAGACACCTTGGAGACCAGCGACATGTCATGTTCCACCATCAACACCGTGATGCCCAGCTCGTGCTGGATGTCCTGGATCCAGAAAGCCATGTCGTCGGTCTCTTCCACGTTCAGGCCCGATGAGGGCTCGTCGAGCAGCAGCAACTGTGGCTCGGTGCACAGCGCACGGGCCAGCTCCACCACCTTGCGCACGCCGTAGGGCAGGCCCGCCACCATGGTGTCGCGGTAGTGCTGCAGGTCGAGAAAGTCGATGATCTGCTCGGCCTTTTCGCGCGCCAGGATTTCCCCTTCGCGCACCTTGCGGGTGAAGAACATCTCGGCCCACAGGCTGCTGTGCTGCTGCGTGTGGCGGCCAATCAGCAGGTTGTGCAAAACGCTCGCGTGTTCAAACAGCTCGATGTTCTGGAAGGTGCGCGCAATGCCCAGGCTGGCCACCTTGTGGGGGGGCTGGTCGGTCAGCGGCAGCATGGTGCCGCCGGGGCCCGCATAGGCAATGGTGCCGGTGGTGGGCGTGTAGATGCGGCTGATGAGGTTGAACACCGTGGTCTTGCCGGCGCCGTTGGGGCCGATGAGGGTGAACACCTCGCCGCGCCGCACGTCAAAGCTCACGTTGTTGACGGCCAGCACGCCGCCAAAGCGCACGCTGAGGTTCTGGGCGCTGAGCAGGATTTCGTCAGTCATGGGTACAGCAATTTGGGTCATTTCACTGGTCCAGTGTGCTGAATGCCGTCCGCAGCCTTTGCGACTGGCGTGACCGAGGCCAGTGCCCCCGCGCAAGGGCCGCCCCGCCGCGCTGGGGGCGTTCCCCTCCCGAATCGCGCAGCGAATCGAGAGAGGGGGAAGGCGCGAAGCGACTCAGGGGGTGCTTCATTTCAAGCGATCTGATTTCTGGAACGACTTCTGCCGCTTGAACAAGCCCTTGCGGTAGAACGGGAACATCTGCAGCCAGGTGCGCACCTTGAGCCAGCGGCCATACAGGCCCATGGGTTCGAACAGCACAAAGGCGATCAGCACCGCGCCGTAGACCACCGCCTGCAGGCCCGGTGCCTGGCCGATGGCGGCGGGCAGCCAGTCCTTGCTGAGCGAAATCATCTGCGGCATGGTGATGAGGAAGATGGCGCCCAGGAACGCTCCATGCACCGAGCCCAGCCCGCCGATCACGATCATCAGCAGCAGGTCGATGGACTGCAGGATGTTGAACTGGTCGGGCGAGATGAACTGCAGCTTGTGCGCGTACAACGCACCGCCGACGCCTGCCAGTGCGGCCGATATGGAGAACGACAGCGTCTTGTAGCGCGCGAGGTGGATGCCCATGCTCTGTGCGGAGATCTCTGAATCACGGATGGCGACAAACGCACGGCCCGTGGGCGAGCGCAGCAGGTTCAGGATGGCGAGGGTGCTGACCACCGCAATCACAAGGCACAGAAAGTAGAACGACTCTGTGGTCTCGAACGAGTAGCCCGCGATTTGTGGCGGCACCAGGTGCTTGCCGGAGTTGCCGCCTGTGACCGACTCCCACCGCGCGAACACCTCTTCCACGATGAAGCCGAAGGACAGCGTGGCCATGCCCAGGTAGATGCCTTTGACGCGGAGTGCCGGCAGCCCCACCACCACGCCCACAGCCGCCGACAGCCCCGCCGCGCAGGCCAGCGACAGCGCAAACGGCCAGCCCATGCCAGTGAGCACCGCCTGCGTATATGCCCCCACGCCCAGAAACGCTGCATGCCCCAGCGAGAACAAGCCGGTGAAGCCCGCCAGCAGCATCAGCCCCAAGCCCACGATGGCGTAGATGAGCACGAAGGTCAGCTGTGCCAACCAGTATTCAGGCGCCACCCAGGGTGCGGCGACCAGGGCCAGGCACAGCAGGCTGTACCAGAACACATGCCCGCCATGTTTGGCCAGACGTATGTCTTGCTCGTACGAGGTCTTGAAGAGAAAGCGCATGGGTCAGACTTTCTTTCTCAGCTTCTCGCCGAACAGTCCGTTGGGTTTGACCATCAGCATGATCAGCACCACGATGTACGCGGCTGTGTCCTTGAATCCATCGGGCAGATAGAAACCCGAGAGCGATTCGACAATGCCAATCACCAGCCCGCCCACGATGGCCCCGGGCAGGCTCCCAAAGCCGCCCACCACGGCGGCGGGGAAGGCCTTGAGCCCGATCAGCCCCATGTTGGCGTGCACGAAGGTGATGGGCGCCAACAGCAGCCCGGCTACCGCCGCCACCGCCGCGGCAAGCCCCCAGGCCAGGCCGTTAAGGCGCTGCACGGGAATGCCCATGTAGTAGGCCGCCAGCTGGTTCTGCGACGCGGCCTGCATCGCAATGCCGAGCTTGCTGTAGCGGAACATGGCAAACAGCAGCACGCACAGCACGCCCGTGGCGCCGATCACCACCAGCTGCTCGGCGCTGACCACCAGCTCGCCCAAGCGAAGGGACTGGTCCTTGTAGGGCACGGGCAGCGTGTGGGTGTCGGTGCCGATGTTGGGGATCATCGTGACAAGGCCGCGCAGCACGTAGCCGATGCCGATGGTGAGCATGACGATGGAGAACGCGGGCTGGCCCAGGATGGGGCGGATCACTGCGCGCTCCAGCACCGTGCCAAACAGCCCCATGGCCAGGATGCTGGCGAGCACCGCCACCCAGAAGGGAAAGCCCAGCAGGGTCATGAGTGCCAGCCCGCAGAAAGCGCCGAGCATCATGAGTTCGCCCTGGGCAAAGCTCACGGTCTCCGTGGCTTTGTAGATAAGCACGAACCCGAGCGCGATCAGCCCGTAGATGCACCCCTGCGAGACACCGCTGATCAACAGTTGCACAAATTGCACACTGGCTCTCCAGAATAAGTGATACGCAAAGCGGGTAAATGCGGGGTGGATGCCTCGTGGGCATGGGATGGCCGCATCGTCGCTTGCGCAGGTCCTGCAGAATATTTATACAAAGCGATTGCTTTGTATAAATAATGGTGCACGCGCGCTGTGCATACCGCACTCGGGGCTAACCCTGATGGGGTGGGCGAGCGGGTAGCGGCGGATATTGACGCAGTGCTGCACCCTGCGCAATAGGAGTAACGTCGGGTGGGTGAACAGGTTCTGACGCCGGGCCACAGGAGAGCCATATGTCCGCAGAGGTTGAAGCGGAAGGTTGTGTCACGCTGGTGACATGGCGCAGGCCCGATGTGCGCAACGCGGTGGATGCCAGCACAGTCAGCACCAGCACGCTTCGCCGCCGAAGGGCTGCTGTTACGGCGAGCCTTGCTGCAGGAATAGGCGGGCGGCCGCGAATGCCTGGCCGAAGCACTGCGCGGCGCCTCGCGGTTTGCCGCAGGGCAAGTGCGTCACGGCCAGTTTTAAGTAAAAATAGCCTCTAGCGCTTATCTATTAAGCGTGAGAAGCTACAAAATCAGGAGCATCTGGATGGTTTCGATTGCACGCACCATCCCGCAGTGACCCCCAGGAGACCCATGAGCAAATCCACCGCCACCCCAGCCCCGCAAGCCTTTGAGCCCGAGTTCATTGCCGGGCTCAAATCCATCTTTGAAGAAAAAATCGTGTTCAACCAGGTGCTGGGCCTGAAGATCACGTCACTGGCTCCCGATGGTGTGGTGGGTCGCATCGACATGAAACCGGACCTGGTGGGCCACTATGCCTACAACCGCATCCACGGCGGCGTGATCAGCGCGGGGCTCGATGCCATGGGCGGGCTGGCCGTGATGGCCGCGATTGGCGCCAAACACCTGGATGAAGCACCCGAGCAGCGCCTGCACCGCTTTGCCAAGCTGGGCACCATCGACCTGCGCATTGACTACCTGCGCCCCGGCATTGGCAGCCACTTCGAGCTGCGCGCCCAGGTGCTGCGCCTGGGTTCGCGTGTCGCAACCACGCGCATGGAGTTTCTGGGGCCGGATGGGCAGATCATGTCGGCCGGAGCTGCGGCTTACATCGTCTCTTGATTGGGGCGCGCTCCTGAGCCGCCTCGCCACGGGGCGTTGCCATTCGCAGGATGTGTGATCCCGCAAGCCTTGCAAGCGCATGCTACGAGAGAACCGTTTGGTTACCGTTCTTGCGTAACCAGGGCATCTTTCACGGGGCGCGATACCTACGATGACTCTCTTTTCAAGGAGATCTGATGGCCGTGCAAAACCCCTTCTTTGGCAAGCGTGAACCCGAGTCGTTCCAACCCCGCAACAGCACCACTTCAGGCTCCGTATTGGGGAGCTCAGCGGCGAGCAGTGCTGCGGCTGCACAGCCGGTGCCCAGCCCTGCTGTCCCCAAGGCCGCCAGCAGCAGCGACAGCTCGGGCAGCAAGCTCACGGTGGGCCCGAACATCAAGCTCAAGGGCGTGGAAATTACCGATTGCGACACCCTCGTGGTCGAAGGCACGGTGGAAGCCACCATGGATTCGCGCGTGATCCAGATTGCTGAGCATGGCGCCTTCAAGGGCTCTGCCGAGATCGACATTGCCGAGATCCATGGCGAGTTCAACGGCACACTCACCGTGCGCCAGAAGCTGGTGATCTACAGCACCGGCAAGGTCAACGGCAAGATCCGCTACGGCAAACTGGTGGTGGAAGAGGGCGGTCAGCTGGCGGGTGAGATCGAGGCCGGGTTCTCGCCCTCGTCATCCAGCAGCACTCTGCAGCGCACGGCAGCTCCTCTGCGCACCGAACCGGCCACTGCACTGGCCGCCTGACCGGGCCATGAAGGCGTCCGCGCACCGCCAGGCGTGGTCTGCGCGAACCGACCTTCCGTGCTTTTACCCCGGCGCGTTGTGCTTGGGCACTGGGCGCGGCCTGCCCTGGTCGTCGATGGCCACATAGGTCAGGCGCGCCTCCGTCACCTTCACATACCGGCCCTGGTCGGTAAACCGTTCGGCATACACCTCCACCTCCACGGTGACCGAGGTGTTGCCCACCCGCGTGATGGACGAGAAGAACGACAGGATGTCGCCCACGCGCACGGGCTGCTTGAAGATGAATTCGTTGACGGCCACCGTGGCCATGCGGCCCTGGATGTAGCGCGCGGGCAGCACAGAGCCCGCCAAGTCCACCTGCGCCATCACCCAGCCGCCAAAAATGTCGCCATTGCCATTGGTGTCGGCGGGCATGGGGATGACCTTGAGCACCAGTTCCTTGTCGGTGGGCAATGCGGCGGGTGGTGGGCTGAAAACGGCAGACATGGGCACAATCTCGGTTGGGGCTGAGCCAATCCTTGTCGGAACCTGGGGTTTTGCAAGGCGGCTGGCCCGCAAAAAAACCACCTTGGCATCAGCCGGGTCGGTAAAAACAACAACAACCGGAATTGTCCCCCATGCGCCACCTTGGCGAAACCGCCCCCCCCACCCCTGGCACGCCCGCGCCCCCCAAGTCCGACTGGGTCACGCTGAGGCGGCTCCTCCCTTACCTGTGGCAATACAAGTGGCGCGTGGTGGCGGCCATTGTGTTCATGGTGGGCGCCAAGCTGGCCAACGTCAGCGTGCCGCTGCTGCTCAAGACACTGGTGGACGCGATGGCGTTCAAGCCTGGTGACCCCGCCGCGCTGCTGGTGGTGCCGGTGGGCTTGCTGGTGGCGTACGGGGCGCTGCGCCTGTCCACCTCGTTGTTCACCGAGCTGCGCGAGCTGGTGTTTGCCAAGGCTACGCAGGGTGCAGCGCGCTCCATTGCGCTGCAGACGTTCGAGCACCTGCACGCGCTGAGCTTGCGCTTTCACTTGGAGCGCCAGACCGGCGGCATGACGCGCGACATCGAACGCGGTGTGCGCGGCATCGAGTCACTGATCTCGTTTTCGCTGTTCAACGTGTTTGCCACCTTGATCGAGGTGATCCTGGTGTTGAGTGTGCTGGCCGTCAAGTTCGATGCCTGGTTTGCCTGGATCACGCTGGCCGCGCTGGTGCTGTACATCGCCTACACGGTGCTGGTGACCGAGTGGCGCACCAAGTTCCGCCGCGAGGCCAACGAGTTCGACTCGGCAGCACACTCCAAGGCCGTGGATTCGCTGCTGAACTACGAGACGGTCAAGTACTTCAACAACGAAGGCTTTGAGGCCCGCCGCTACGACGAAAGCCTGGAGCGGTTGCGCCTGGCCCGCCTCAAAAGCCAGACCACGTTATCGATGCTCAACACCGGTCAGCAGCTCATCATTGCCGTGGGCCTGGTGGCCATGCTGTGGCGCGCCACACAGGGCGTGGTCGATGGCCGCATGACGCTGGGCGACCTCGTCATGGTCAACGCCTTCATGATCCAGCTGTACATCCCGCTCAACTTTCTGGGCGTGATCTACCGCGAGATCAAGCAGAGCCTCACCGACCTGGACAAGATGTTCACGCTCATGGACAAAGAGCGCGAAGTGGCCGACGCACCCGGCGCCCAGCCGCTGGCGGGGCTGAGCCAGCCCACCGTGCGTTTTGAGAACGTGCACTTTTCCTACGACGTGCGCCAAGGCAGCGACCTCAGCAGCGGCCGACCCATCCTGCAGGGCATCAGCTTCGAGATCCCGGCGGGCAAGACGGTGGCGGTGGTGGGGCCTTCGGGTTCGGGCAAGTCCACACTGGCCCGGCTGCTGTTTCGCTTCTACGACATCCAGCAGGGGCGCATCACCATTGCGGGGCAGGAGATCCGCAGCGTGACGCAGGCGAGCGTGCGCCAGGCGATTGGCATCGTCCCGCAGGACACGGTGCTGTTCAACGACACGGTGGCCTACAACATCGCCTATGGCCGCACCGGTGCCAGCCAGGATGAGATCGAAGCCGCCGCCCGTGCCGCACGCATCCACGACTTCATTGCCAGCACGCCCAAGGGCTACGCCACCATGGTGGGCGAGCGCGGGCTCAAGCTCTCGGGCGGTGAAAAGCAGCGCGTAGCGATTGCCCGCACCTTGCTCAAGAACCCGCCCATCCTGATCTTTGACGAGGCCACCAGCGCGCTGGACTCCGCCAACGAACGCGCCATCCAGGCCGAGCTGCAGGGAGTGGCGCAGAACAAGACCACGCTGGTGATTGCGCACCGCCTCTCCACAGTGGTGGATGCGCACGAGATCCTGGTCATGGACGCGGGCCGCATCATCGAGCGCGGCACGCACGCGCAACTGCTGGCCCAGGGTGGCCGCTACGCGAGCATGTGGTCTCTCCAGCAGGAGGCCCCCCCTGAGTCGCCTGCGGCGCCTTCCCCCTGAGGGGGACGACGCCATCGCTGCGGGGCGGCCCTTGCTAGGCGTCCCGCGCCTGGGCCGCGCCGGTTTTGTACGCTCTGCGCGAAGCGCACGATGCAAAGCGTAGCGTCCCGTTTTCTTTTTTCGAGATTGCACTATCCCATGAAGCCTGTACTGCTTGCCCTCATGTTCCTGTCCGAAGAACATCGCGCCCAGATGGCGCAGTCGTTCGAGCTGGTCTACGCGCCCGACGCTGCGCAGGCCGCAGCCGCCATTGCCGAGCATGGCGCGCGCATCACCGTGGTCCTGACCATCGGCGCCACGGGCCTCTCAGCCGCGCAGATCGATGCATTGCCCGCGCTCACGCTGATTTGCGCGCTGGGCGCAGGCTACGAGAACATCGCCGTGGCCCACGCCAAGGCGCGGGGCGTTGTGGTGGCCACGGGCGCGGGCACCAATGACGACTGCGTGGCCGACCACACCTGGGGGCTGCTGATTGCCGCGCAGCGCCGCATCCTGCCGCTGGACAAGGCCACGCGCGCAGGCATCTGGCGCACGGCCCTGCCGCTGCCGCCCAACGTGTCGCACAAGCGCCTGGGCATCGTCGGCCTGGGCACCATCGGCAAGAAGATCGCACAGCGCGCGCTGGGCTTCGAGATCGAGGTGGGCTACCACAACCGCAGCGCGCGCGCCGATGTGCCGTACCGCTACTTTGGCGATGTAAAGGCGCTGGCCGAATGGTCGGACTTCCTCGTGGTCGCCACGCCCGGTGGCGCGAGCACCAAGCACCTAGTCAACGCAGACGTGCTGAATGCCCTGGGCGCGCGCGGCGTGGTGGTCAACATCGCGCGCGGCAGCGTGATCGACACTGCCGCCCTGGCCGCCGCGCTGCGCGAAGGTCGCATTGCGGCAGCAGGCCTGGATGTGTACGAGAGCGAGCCCGCGCCCCCGGCTGAACTGCTGGACCTGGACAACGTGGTGCTGACACCCCATGTGGCGGGCTGGTCGCCCGAGGCGGTGCAGGCTTCGGTGGACCGTTTCCTGGAAAACGCTCGCCGCCATCTGGCAGGCGAGGCGCCGGTGTCTCCGCTCTGAAATTTGAATTAAAAATGGCTCTAGCGCTTTATGGATAAGCGCAAGCAGCTATCAAATAAGGAGTTTTGGCAATGCCCCTGGATGTCGATGCCTTGCAGGCGCGGCTGCGCGCCTTTGCCGCCGAGCGGCAGTGGCAGCCGTTTCACACCCCCAAGAACCTGGCGATGGCGCTGATGGTGGAAGCGGCGGAACTGACCGAGATTTTCCAGTGGATGACCCCCGAGCAGTCGCTGGCGGTACGTGATGACCCGGCGCTCACGGAGCCCATTGCCGATGAGGTTGCCGATGTGCTCCTGTACCTGCTGCAGCTGGCAGACCATGCGGGTGTGGACCTGACGCAGGCGGTGGAGAACAAGCTGCGCAAGAACGCCGTCAAACACCCGGCGCCGCGCGTTGGTGGTGCAGCCGTGGGTGGTCGTGAAATTTAGATGAAAAGTGCCTCTGGCGCTTTACTGGTAAGCGTCGACAGCTATCAATAGTGAAGCGACCGGCTCCCGCCCTGCAAGGATACAGCGACAGCAAAAAGCCCCGCGAGCGGGGCTTTTGTTGGGGGCTTTGGCGAACCAGCGTCTGGCTTATTGCTTGCGGGCCGCAATCGCCTTCTCGGCCGAGGTGACCAGGTCGGCACCAATCTGGCCCTTCCACTTGTCATATACCGGGCGTGTGGCCTTCACAAAGGCGGCTCGTTCGGCGGGGCTCAGCTGGGTCACCGTCACGCCCAGTGCGGCGATGTCTTTGAGCAGAGGTTTGTCGGCTTCGACCACGCCCTTGCGGGCGAGAGCGATTTCTTCCTTGCCCGCGTCGATGGCGGCTTGCTTGACGATCTCGCGGTCGGCTGGGGTCCAGCTGTTCCAGATCTCCTTGTTCACCACAAAGATCAGCGGATCGTTCACATAGCCCCACAGCGTGATGTGCTTTTGCGCCACGCTATGCAGCTTCGCGGCGGTGAAGATGGACAACGGGTTTTCCTGTCCGTCCACCGCACCGCTGGCAAAGGCGGGCTGTGCGTCGGCCCAGCTCATCTGCGTGGGGTTGGCACCCAGGGCGGTGAAGGTGTCGAGGAACAGCGGGGAGCCCACCACGCGGATCTTCAGGCCTTTGAGGTCTTCGGGGCTCTTGATGGCCTTCTTGGAGTTGGAAATTTCGCGGTAGCCGTTTTCGCCCCAGGCCAGTGGCATCACACCGGCCTTGTCCAGCGTGGCGAAGATGCTCTTGCCCACGTCGCCCTGCGTCACAGCGTCCACGGCGGCGTAGTCGGGGAAAAGGAAGGGCAGCGAGAACAGGTTGAGTTGCTTGACCTGGGGCGACCAGTTGATGGTGGAGCCCACGGCCATGTCGATCACGCCCTGGCGCAGCGCGCTGAATTCACGCGTCTGGTCGCCCTGGATCAGCGACACGCCGGGGTAGAGCTTGATGTTGATGCGGCCATTGGTGCGCTCGCGGACCTTGTTGGCCCACAGCTCGCCGCCCTTGCCCCACGGGAACGCGGGGCCCAGCACCAGCGACATGCGGTATTCGCTCTTGTACGCAGTTTGTGCGATGGCGGCAGGTGCGGTGAAGGCCAGGGCGGCTGCAGCGGCCACGGCAGAGGTGAGGAAGGTGCGCAGTTTCATCGGTTGTCTCCTTGTTGGATGGTGAATGGGTGAGGAAAAATCAGTAGCCCAGCCGCTGGGGCAGCCAGAGCGCAATCTGCGGAAACACGACGACCAGCAGCATCGCCAGCGTCATGGCCAGCACCAGCCAGACGACCCAGCGGGTGGTCTGCTCCATGCGTACACCGGCAATCTTGCTGGACACCATCAGGTTCACGGCCATGGGCGGGGTGAACTGGCCGATGGCCACCGTGAGGGTCAGCACCACGCCGAACCACACCACGTCCCACTGGTAGTGCTGCATGATGGGCATGAGCAGGGGCACAAAGATCAGGAAGATGGAGATGCCGTCGAGGAACATGCCTGCGATCAGCAGCATGACGATCAGCACGCCGAGCACACCCTGCTCGCTCAGCCCCGACTGCACGATGGTGCGGGTGATGGGGTCGATCACTCCCAGGGTGGACAGCGAGAACGCAAAGATGCCAGCCAGCGATACCACCACGAGGATCACGGCCGACAGTTCACCGGCTTCGCGCAGGATGGTGAACAGGTCGCGCACACGGACCGTGCGGTGAATGCACATGCCCACAAACAGGCCGTAGAACACGGCCACCACGGCAGCCTCGGTGGGAGTGAACCAGCCGGCGCGCATGCCGCCCAGAATCACCACCGGCGCGGCCAGCCCCCACGCCGCCTCGCGCAGGCTGCGCCAGAACGGCGGGCGGGGCATGTCGGCTTCAGCGCCACCCATTTTGTGGTGCCGTGCCAGCCACACGGCGGGCACGATCAGCGCAATGCCCGCCAGGATGCCTGGGAACATGCCTGCGGCAAACAAGGCGGGCACCGAGGCGCCCGGCACCAGCACCGAATACACGATGAACGCCACCGAGGGCGGGATGAGGATGTCGGTGGCTGCTGCGCCCGCCACCACACTCGCCGAGTAGGCAGCGGGATACCCGGCGCGCGCCATGGCGGCGATCATGACGCCACCCACCGCCGCTGCGGTAGCAGGGCCCGAGCCGGAGATGCCGCCCAGGAACATGGCCACGGCAATCGCAACCAGCGGCAGCATGCCGGGCCCTCGGCCCACGATGGACACCGCAAAGTTCACCAGCCGCAGCGCCACGCCTGAGCGGTCGAAGATCGAGCCCACCAGCACAAACATCGGGATGGCCAGCAGCGGGTATTTGCCCAGGCCTGCGTAGAAGTTCTGCGGCACGGCCAGCAGGCCGAACCAGGGGGTCTCGGCATTGGCCACGGCAATCGCCGTGGCGCCCGCAAGACCCAGGGCCGCACCAATCGGAACGCCCAGAAACATCATGCCCAGGAAGGCGACAAACAGCAGGGTAGCGATCACGGGCGGGCCTTCGGTGCGGTCGATGCGGCCGATGCACGCCGCAGGCGGGCAAACAGTTGCAGTGCCCGGGCTGTGGTCAGCGCGCACAGCACAGGCAGCCAGACGGTGTACCACCACTGCGGCACACCGATGCCGGGCGATGTCTCTTCAAACCGGTAGTCGTCCCACACCACGCGGATGCTCAGCACCGTGATGAGCCCAAACAACAGCGCCACCATGAGAGCACCAAACTGCGCCAGCACCTGACGCCGGTGCTCGGAGCCGCCATCGGCAAAGAACTCGATGCGTATGTGCAACTGGCGCGCCACGGCGGCGGAGCCGCCGACCATGGCCAGCACGATCATCAGGAACACCGATATTTCTTCGGTCCAGGCGAAGGACGCATCGGTGAAATAGCGCAACACCACGTTCACAAAGGTGATGAGCGCCAGGGCGGCCATGGTCAGGACGATGAGCCAGTCTTCCAGGCGCAGGGAGCGGGGTTCGTCAGCGGCAGCGGGCGCTGCAGGCACTATGGGCGCAGAGGGCTGCCCATCGGGAGTGGAGGTGGACATGAACGCGGGGAGTCAGAAGAACACGGGGCAAATGCCGATCTTGCTGCCCGGCGGCGTTGTGCACCTGGGGCGTTGACCGAGGGAGAAGCGGGGTAGACGCGCTGGGTATTATGCGTCGCTCGCTATGCATGCACAGCATTGGTGCGGGGGGGGGGGGCCAGCGCAGCCGGGAGACGCGCATGGAGCCGAGGGCCGCAGGCGCACGGGCCTGTGGAAACCCTGATGCCCGGTGCCAGCACGTTGCAGCGCCCGCGCGGATAATGCGCCGATGGAAACCAAGTGGCTTGAAGATTTCGTCAGTCTTGCGGAAACCCGCAGCTTCAGCCGGTCAGCGCAGCTGCGGCATGTGACGCAGCCCGCGTTCTCGCGGCGCATCCAGGCGCTGGAAGCCTGGGCTGGCACCGATCTGGTGGACCGCAGCTCTTACCCCACCCGACTCACTCCGGCTGGCAAGACCCTGTACGACCAGTCTCTGGAAGTGCTGCAGGCGCTGCAGAACACGCGTGCCATGCTGCGGGCGCACACCAGCGCGGGCAAGGACATGATCGAGTTCGCCGTGCCGCACACGCTGGCGTTCACGTTTTTCCCGGCCTGGGTGTCGAGCTTGCACGACAAGTTTGGGCCGTTTAAAAGCCGGCTGATTGCGTTGAACGTGCACGACGCCGTGATGCGCCTGGTGGAGGGCGGGTGCGATCTGCTGATTGCCTACCACCACCCTTCGCAGCCCTTCCAGCTGGATGCCGACCGTTACGAGATGGTGAGCCTGGGGCAGGAAGTGATCTCCCCCTACAGCAAGGCCGACGCCGACGGACAACCCGTGCACCGCCTGCCGGGCCGGGCCGGGCAACCACTGCCCTACCTGGGCTACGCCCCGGGCGCCTATCTGGGGCGCGTGACCGAACTGATCCTGAAGGAATCCGGCACGCCCATCCATCTGGAGCGCGTGTACGAAACCGACATGGCCGAGGGCCTCAAGGCCATGGCGCTCGAAGGCCATGGCGTGGCCTTTCTGCCGCACAGCGCCGTGAAGAAAGAATTGCGTTCGCGCCGCCTGGTCAGTGCAGCACCGGTCGATAGCGAAGGCCTGCAGATGACCATGGATGTGCGCGCCTACCGCGAAAAACCAGCGGGCAAAGAGGCTCCCAAAGGCACGGCACAGGCGCTGTGGATGTACCTTCAAGCGCAGGCCGGGTCATGCTAAGGGTAAATACGGATATAAACACTTTGCATAGTTGCGCGCGCAAACGGCATTGGAATTTCACGGTAACGACACGTACAGTCGGCGCCATCGCTGGGTCGGCTGCCGCAGCGTGTGCCGTCTAAGAGCAGATTCTTAGTCCCCACGGTGGCACGAACATTGCGAATCCGATCCATCCACTCACCGAGACGCCGTATGAAAGTTCAGCATTGGGGAATTGCCTGGGGCCTTGCCGCTGCAAGCTGCGCTTTCGCGGCCTCTGCGCAGGCCTCGGTGCTGGAGCGCATCGGTGCCGGCGGCAAGCTGGTGATTGCGTACCGTGAATCGTCGGTGCCTTTTTCGTACATCGACACCCAGTCCGGCAAGCCGGTGGGTTATGCCATGGACCTGTGCCTGCGCCTGGCCGAGGTGGTGCGCAAGAAAACCGGCAAGAAGGACATGGAGGTAGAGCTTGTAGCGGTCACGCCGGCCAACCGTATCGCCATGATCGAGCAGGGCAAAGCCGACATGGAGTGTGGCTCTACCACCAACAACGCCGAGCGGCGCCAGAAGGTTGCGTTCACCATCCCCCATTTCATCACCGGTGCGCGGCTGCTGGTGAAGACCTCCAGCCCCATCGACCGTGTGGAAGACCTCAATGGCAAGAAGCTGGTGTCCACCAAGGGCACGACACCGCTCAAGGCCGCCGATCAGGCCAACCGCGAGCGCCTGATGGGGATCACCATTGTTGAGGCGCCGGACCATGCCAAGGCGGTCGAGATGGTCGAGAAGGGCGAGGCCGATGCTTTTGTGATGGACGACGTGCTGTTGTATGGCCTGGCCGCCGGGCGGCCTGACCCCAAGGCGCTCAAGGTGGTGGGCCGCTTCATGACCACCGAGCCACTGGCCATCATGCTGCCCAAGAACGACCCCGAGTTCAAAAAGCTGATTGATGAAGAGATGCGCCGCCTGATCACCAGCCGGGACATCTACCCCATTTATGACAAGTGGTTTAACAAACCCATCCCTCCCAACAACACGGTGCTGAACCTCCCGGTCAGCTACTTGTTGCGCGACTTCTGGAAATACCCCACCGACCAGGTTCCGTTCTGACTAATATCCCGGTCGAGGTTTCTGTTTTTGGAGAATGCGACCTGCCGGCACAGCCGGCGTGGGCGAATCTCTAGAATCCCCCCGTTTTTAGCTTCACACACAAGGAGATACCAATGAAGAAGCATTTGCTCGCGGTTGCCGTGACCGCCCTGGCTGCAGGTAGCGCTTTCGCTCAAGCCACCGATACCCTGGCCAAGATCAAGGCCTCGGGTAGCGTGACGCTGGGCGTTCGCGAATCTTCCGGTCTTTCCTACACCCTGGGTAACGGCAAGTTTGTGGGCTTCCATACCGAAATGGGCGAAATCGTCCTGGCCGATATCCAGAAGCAACTGGGCCTGCCCAAGCTGGAAGTCAAGTACCAGCCCGTCACCTCGCAAAACCGCATTCCCCTGGTGACCAACGGTACTGTGGACCTGGAGTGTGGCTCCACCACCAACAACGCAGCCCGCCAAAAGGACGTTGCCTTTGCCGTGACCACCTACGTGGAAGAAGTGCGCACCGTTGTTAAGGCCAACTCGGGCATCACGTCCATCAAGGACCTGAACGGCAAGACCATCGCCACCACCACGGGCACCACTTCGGTGCAAACCCTGCGCAAGCATGAGCGTGCTGGCGGCATCGACTTCAAGGAAGTCTTTGGCAAAGACCACGCTGACAGCTTCCTGATGCTGGAAACCGGCCGCGCCGATGCGTTTGTGATGGACGGCTCTATCCTGGCTGCCAACATCTCCAAGTCCAAGAACCCTGCCGACTACAAGATCGTCGGTGAAGTTCTGAGCGTGGAGCCTATCGCCTGCATGCTGCGCAAGGACGATCCAGCCTTCAAGAAGGCCGTGGACGACTCCATCAAGCGCCAGATTGCAGACGGTTCGCTGGCCAAGCTGTACGACAAGTGGTTCATGCAACCCGTGCCACCGACCAACACCAAGATTGGTCTGCCGATGTCCGACGCTACCAAGGCAGCATGGGCATCGCCCAATGACAAGCCCATGGAAGACTACGCAAAGAAGTAATTTTCTGAACGCTTGTGCCCCTTCGGCCAACCGGTTTGAAGGGGCTTTTTTGTTGGGCTCGCAAAGGGTTGCGCCCAACGCAATACCAAGAATTTAAGGGGTGCTCCTATGAGTTGGGATTGGCAGGTGTTCTGCCAGGACACCATGGACAGGGAAGTCGTGCAAAGCTGCTTTGGCAAGGGCGGCGATATCACCTACCTGGACTGGATGCTGTCGGCCTGGGGTTGGACGGTGTCTGTTTCGGTGCTGGCCTTGGTGCTGGCGCTTGTGTTGGGTTCCTTGATCGGGACGCTGCGTACCTTGCAGGACCGGCCCATGATCGTGCGCTTGGGCAATGCCTGGGTCGAGCTGTTTCGCAACATTCCGTTGCTGGTGCAGATTTTCCTGTGGTACCACGTGCTACCCAGCCTGTTTCCGGTGCTCAGGGGCGTTCCTGGCTTTGCGCTGGTGGTGCTGGCACTGGGCTTCTTCACGTCGGCACGTATTGCCGAGCAGGTGCGCTCCGGCATCCAGGCGTTGCCACGCGGTCAGCGGTACGCAGGTCTGGCCGTAGGCTTCACCACGTTCCAGACCTACCGATATGTGCTTCTGCCCATGGCGTTTCGCATCATCATCCCGCCGCTGACCAGCGAGACGATGAACATCTTCAAGAACTCGTCCGTGGCGTTTGCCGTGTCGGTGGCTGAACTCACGATGTTTGCCATGCAGGCGCAGGAAGAAACCTCGCGCGGCATCGAGGTCTACCTGGCGGTGACGACGCTGTACATCATCTCGGCATTTGCCATCAACCGCATCATGGCCTTCATCGAAAAACGCGCACGCATCCCTGGCATGGTCGTGAGCGGCGCGGCCGGAGGGGGGCATTGATATGAATATCGATTTCTCCTTCTACAACTGGGAGCTGATCTCCAACTTCGTGCTCAAAGGGCTGTATTTCAGCCTGCTGCTCACGCTCATCGCCACCATCGGTGGCGTGATCTTCGGCACGGTGCTGGCGCTCATGCGCCTGTCGGGCAAGAAGTGGCTGGATGTTCCTGCGACCATCTACGTCAACGGCATGCGATCCATTCCGCTGGTGATGGTGATCCTGTGGTTCTTCCTGCTGGTGCCAGCCATCATCGGCCGCCCCATTGGCGCGGAAGTGTCGGCGATCATTACCTTCATCGCCTTTGAAGCGGCCTACTTCAGCGAAATCATGCGCGCTGGCATCCAGTCCATCCCACGCGGCCAGGTGTATGCCGGCCAGGCGCTGGGCATGACGTACGGCCAGAACATGAAGCTGGTGGTGCTGCCCCAGGCGTTCCGCAACATGCTGCCGGTGCTGCTCACGCAGACCATCATCCTGTTCCAGGACACGTCGCTGGTCTACGCCATCGGTGCCTACGACATGCTCAAGGGCTTTGAAGTGGCGGGCAAGAACTTTGGTCGTCCGATCGAGGCATACCTGGCCGCTGCGGTTCTGTACTTCATCATGTGCTACGCGCTGTCCTGGGCGGTCAAGCGCCTGCACCAGAAGATCGCGATCATCCGCTGATCGATGCTGGTGCAAAAGAGATTGGATTGAGGAAAAAGAAATGATCGAACTCAAAAACGTATCCAAGTGGTATGGCCCGGTGCAGGTGCTCAACGAATGCACGGCCACCATCCAAAAGGGTGAAGTGGTGGTGGTGTGCGGCCCCTCGGGCTCAGGCAAGTCCACGCTGATCAAGACCATCAACGCGCTCGAACCCTTCCAGAAGGGCGAGATCACGGTGGACGGAATTGCACTGCACGACCCCAAGACCGACCTGCCCAAGCTGCGCAGCCGCGTAGGCATGGTGTTCCAGCATTTCGAGTTGTTCCCGCACCTGTCGGTGACGGACAACCTGACCATTGCGCAGATCAAGGTGCTGGGCCGCAGCGCGGACGACGCCAAGAAGCGCGGCCTGAAGATGCTCGAACGTGTGGGCCTGATGGCGCACAAGGACAAGTTCCCCGGCCAGCTCTCGGGCGGCCAGCAGCAGCGTGTGGCCATTGCGCGCGCGCTGTCGATGGACCCCATCGTGATGCTGTTCGACGAGCCCACCTCCGCGCTCGACCCCGAAATGGTCGGTGAAGTGCTGGACGTCATGGTGGGCCTGGCCAACGAAGGCATGACCATGATGTGCGTGACCCACGAAATGGGCTTTGCCCGCAAGGTGAGCAACCGCGTGATCTTCATGGACGTGGGCGGCAAGATCCTGGAAGACTGCTCCAAGGACGACTTCTTCAACAACCCCGACGCACGCCAGCCGCGTACCAAGGACTTCCTCAACAAGATCCTGCAGCACTGAACGGTGCTTGCACGCCCGTGCCGCAGGGGTTTGGGGCTACAAAAAAGCGCTCTCCGGAGCGCTTTTTTCATGGGGCCACCCAAGGCTGAACGACTGCTGCGCGCAGGCTAACGCTTGCCCCGCCGACCGGCTGGCGGGTGGCCTTCCACGATGAGCTGCGACTCGAAATCCGTCCACAGATCATCGCGCCGCTTCAGTGCCTCGGACACCGCCTTGTGCCGCAGCTGGGCCACGGCCGACACCAGCGCGTTGCACAGGAAGAACGCGGCGGTGTACGAGTCGAACGGCGATGCGTTGGACGTGCGCACCTGCAGCCGGTGGTGGGACAGCGCGGCCAAGGGCGCTGCGGCGCTGTCGGTGATCGCCAGCACGTGGGCCCCCGCGTCGCGAAAGCGCTGCGCCACTTTCACCGGCCCGCTGGCGTAGCGGCGGATGCTGAAGACCAGCAAGGCATCTTCGGGCTGGATCCACAGCAGCTGGTCGGTGGCGTCCACCGCGCCAGCCCCCAGTTCGTGCACGCCCGGGCGGCACATGTTCAGGTGCAGCGCCAGCCAGGCGGCCACTGGGGCGCTGTTGATCTGCGCCAGCACAAAGATGCGTCCCTTGCCCTGTGCAATGCGCGCCACCATGGCCTCGAAGGCCGCCATGTCCAGCCCGTCGCGCGTGGTGGTGAGGTTGTGCTGGTCGTGCAGCAGCGCATCGTCCACGCACTGTTGCAGGCTGCGCCGGGTGCCGATGGTGACGGGTGCGCGCTGCCCGGCCGTTTGCAGCAGGGCGGTGACCTCGGCCCGTGCCTCGCGCTGGGCCTCGGCATAGCTGCCGTAGCCCAGCTTGGCAAACAGCCGCACCACGGTCGATGCACTGGTGCCAGTGCGCGCAGCGAGGGCGGTGGCGGACTCCAGCAGGGCGTGGGGGTAGTCGCGCCCCAGGGCCTCGGCCAGCGCCCGTTCGCTGGCTGTCAGGTCGGCGTCCTGGCGGGCCAGCCGCTCGGTCAGCAAGGCGCTGGATTCGTGCAATGATGATTTCATAAAATTCTCATTCGTGCAAAATACGTTGCAGAACCCCGGGTCGCGTGCAACACTGCGACCCAAATTTTGCCCCTACCTGGGGCTTGCCCAAGGACAACGATGCTCAATACCCTGAACGAAGGTCTGCTGCCGGTGCGTGCGCAGGTCCTGGACTGGCTGGCCAGGCAGCAGCAGGCCATGCAAGACCTGTTGCAAAAAGTGGTCAATATCGAGAGCGGCAGCCGCAATGAGGCGGGCGTGACGGCCGTGGCCCATGCCCTGGCCGAGCGCCTGCAGGCGGCTGGTGTGCCCGTGCAGTTCGAGCCCGTGCCCGGCTATGGCGTGCTGCTGCATGCGCAGGTCAACCCGGCAGAGGGCGCTGCAGCCGGTGGAGCACCCATCATCCTCATGGGGCACATGGACACGGTGTTTCCAGATGGCACCGTGGCCAAGCGCCCCTACCGCGAAGAAGCGGGGCGCGCCTACGGCCCGGGCGTGGCCGATATGAAGTCCGGCCTGGTGCTCAACGTGTTTGTGGCCGAGGCCTTTGCTCGCTGCGGCGGCCTGCAGGCACCGCTGCACCTGTTCTTCTCGTGCGATGAAGAGATCGGTTCGCCCGCCACGCGTGACCTCATCATGGCGCGCGTGCGGGGGGCGCGTGCCGTGTTCAACGCCGAGCCGGGCCGCGTCAGCGGCAACGTGGTCACCAGCCGCAAGGGCTCGATGGTGGTGGAGTTCGAGGTTCAGGGCGTGGCCGCGCATGCAGGCATCAACCACGCCGCTGGCGCCAGCGCCATCGAAGCCCTGGCCCGCAAGACCTTGGCGCTGCATGCGCTGACCGACCCAGCCACGGGCGTCACCTGCAACGTGGGCGTGGTGCAGGGCGGCATCGTGCCCAACATGGTCGCCCCACACGCACGCGCCGAGGTGGACCTGCGCTTTACTGCCGACACCAACCCCGACGAGCTGCTGGAGCGCGTGCGCGCCATCGTCGAAGAAGAATCCGTGCCCCGCACCCAGGGCCGCATCACCACCACGCGCCGCACGATGCCCATGAAGCCCACACCGGACGACTTGCTGGCGCTGTACCAGCAAGGCGCAAGCGCGCTGGGCTTTGAGGTGCAAGGCGAATTCACCGGCGGCGCGGCCGACAGCGGCCTGACCGCATCGGTGGGCGTGCCCACGCTGTGTGCCACGGGCCCGGTGGGCGGACATGCACACACCGAACGCGAGTACTGCGAGCTGTCCACCTTTGTGCCGCGCGCGCAGGCCGTGGCGCTGGCCGTGCTGTCACACCCTTGATTCTTTCCGTATCTTTTCAACCTGTTTCTTGAGTTCTTTGACCGCCATGAACACCACACCTTCCCGCCGCCACCTTCTGACCACCGGACTGGGCCTTGCCGGCCTGGCCGCGCTGCCCGCCATGGCACAAGATAAGTTCCCTTCGCGCCCGATCACGCTGGTGGTGCCGTTCCCGCCCGGTGGGTCGGTGGACATCATGGCGCGCCAGTATTCCGAGCCGCTGTCGCGCGTGCTGGGCGTGCCCATCGTGGTGGAAAACCGCGCCGGCGCGGGGGGCTCGGTGGGCGCGCAGTATGTGGCGCGCTCCAAGGCCGACGGCTACACCCTGGTGGTGTCGTCGCAAAGCAGCCACCTGGCCAACCCGCTCACCCAGCCCAAGATTGGCTACGACCCGGTCAAGGATTTTGAAAACATCGCCATCCTGGGCCGCCAGCCCAACGCCCTGGTGGTGCACAGCAGCCTGCCTTTCAAGACCTTCAAGGAGTTCATCGACTACGCCAAGAAGAACCCCGGCAAGCTCAACTATGGCAGCGGTGGCGTGGGCAGCATGGGCCAACTCAACGTGGAAATGCTCAAGGTCTCCACGGGCGTGTTCACCACGCACATTCCTTACCGGGGTGGCACGCCGCTGATCACGGGCGTGCTGGGCAACGAGGTGCAGTTCATCCTCGACAACCTGGTCATCATGCTGCCGCACATCCAGGCGGGCAAGGTGCGCGCCCTGGCCGTAGCGGCCGACCAGCGCCTGCCCCAGCTGCCCGATGTGCCCACCATGGCCGAGGTCGGTCACCCCGAGCTGAACCTCACCTCATGGACGGGCTTGGCCGCGCCCGCGGGCACGCCTGAAGCGGTGGTGCAGACGCTGTACAAAGCCGTGCGCCAGGTTGCCACATCGCCCGCCATGGTGACGAACCTCAAGGAGCGCGGCGTGATCGTGCCCGAAGAGATGCCACCCGCCGCGTTCGAAAAGATGATGGCAGAGCGCCTGGTGAAGTTTGGCGACGTGGTGCGCAAGGCAGGCATCACTGCCGAATGACGCGGTGTTGCTCTGAATTTTGAGTGTTTTTGGCTGCTAGCGCTTATTGGATAAGCGCTAGCAGCTATCAAAACAATAGTTGATAACCCGATGGGACAATGCTGCCCATGACAGCCGCACTCCACACCCCCACCGCGCCCACCACCCTCACCATCACCCGCCCCGACGACTGGCACCTGCACGTGCGCGACGGCGAGCCCCTGCACACCGTCGTGCCCCACACCGCCGCCCAGTTCGGTCGCGCGATCATCATGCCCAACCTGCGCCCTCCGGTCACCACGGCCGAGCAGGCCATGGCCTACAAGCAGCGCATCCTGGCCGCCGTGCCCGCAGGCATGAGCTTTGAGCCGCTGATGACGCTGTACCTGACCGACAACCTCCCTCCCGAGGAAATCGTGCGTGCCAAGGCCGCAGGCGTGGTGGCCTGCAAGCTCTACCCCGCCGGTGCCACCACCAACAGCGACGCGGGCGTGACGGACCTGCGCAAGACCTACAAGACGCTTGAAGCCATGCAGAGAGCCGGCATGCTGCTGCTGGTGCACGGCGAGGTGACCAGCAGCGACATCGACCTGTTCGACCGCGAAGCCGTGTTCATCGAGCAGCAGCTCATCCCGCTGCGCCGCGACTTCCCCGAGCTGAAGATCGTCTTCGAGCACATCACCACCAAGGACGCGGCGGACTACGTGGCAAGTGCCGATCGCTTCACCGCCGCCACCATCACCGCGCACCACCTGCTGTACAACCGCAACGCCATCTTCATCGGTGGCGTGCGCCCGCACTATTACTGCCTGCCCGTGCTCAAGCGCGAAACCCACCGCGTGGCCCTGGTGCAGGCCGCCACCAGCGGCAGCAACAAGTTCTTCCTGGGCACCGACAGCGCTCCGCACCCTGCGCACCTCAAGGAACATGCCACCGGCTGCGCGGGCTGCTACACCGCCCACGCGGCCATCGAGATGTATGCCGAGGCGTTCGACAACGCCGGTGCGCTCGACCAGCTCGAAGGTTTCGCCAGCTTCCACGGCCCCGACTTCTACAGCCTGCCGCGCAACACCGGCAGCGTCACCCTGCGCCGCGAGTCGTGGACACCGCCCGACAGCTTTGCGTTTGGCGAAGCCGAACTCAAGCCCCTGCGTGCCGGTGAAGCGCTGCCGTGGCGGCTGGTGTAAGCGAAGCCTTCGACGCCATCGACTGGAGCGCCCCCTGGCTGGCGCCCTGGCGCGGCCTGGGACAGGCTGTGGTGCAGCAACTGCAGCACGATCCGTCAGTGCACCGGGCGTTGCAGGCCGCGGCGCCGCCGGGAATGCCTGTGGGCTTTGCGCCGCAAGACGAGCTGCCGGACGGCACGGCCTACGAGCAGTACATCTGGGACACCCGCCGGGTGCCCACGCGCGACAACCTGCACGACTTCTTCAACGGCCTGGTCTGGCAACAGTTTCCGCACACCAAGCGGCGCCTGAACGAGCTGCAGGCCCGGGCCATCGCCGCTGATGGTGTGCAGGCTGTGCGCGGGCCGTTGCGCGATGCGCTCACGGTGTTTGACGAGAACGGCGCCGTACTGCAAGCGCCGCCCGCGCTGTGGGCCGCGCTCAGGGCGCGAGACTGGCAGCGCCTGTTCATCGACCTGCGCCCGCTGTGGGGGCAGGCCCGGCTGGTGGTGTTCGGGCATGCGCTGCTTGAAAAGCTGGTTATCCCTCGAAAACCCATGGTGGCGCATGTGTATCAGGCGCCAGTAGCTATTGAATCAATAGCAATTTTGGATGCTTGGCTGGCGCAGGAAATTCAGCCGCAGCCGTGGTCTGCCAAGCCCTTCACCCCGCTGCCCGTGCTGGGCGTACCCGGCTGGTGGCCCGCCAACGAGACGCCGGACTTTTATGCCGACACCCAGGTGTTCCGCCCGCCCCGGGCTGTGTCCGGGGCTAAGAGCGGCTAACAAAACTCTTCTGGCGTCGTTGCCGCGTCTTGTCGTACTACTCGTACTGCCTACGACGCAGCGCCTAGCCAGAACCGCTTCGCTGAGTTGTGTTAGCCGCTCTAATTCCCGTCAACGCTTGTGTGATAAAGCCTGTGCGCGGGTTTGCACCTACCATAGCGCGATGAAATCGCGGCCATGGGGCTGCCAGGGGCGTGCAGTGGCCCCAGCAGCGGGTGTTTGGTGCTTGAAGCGCAGCACCCGGCCCCCATCTGAGCCAGCAAACACTTGTTGTTGTTTACCCCACGGAGAAACCATTCCATGAAGCGGATCCTTTTGTTTGTGATGACCAACCTGGCCGTCGTTGTCGTGCTGGGGGTCGTGGCCAGCCTGCTGGGCGTCAACCGCTACCTCACGGCCAACGGGCTCAACCTGGGCGCGCTGCTGGGCTTTGCGCTCGTCATGGGCTTTGGCGGCGCCATCATCTCGCTGCTCATCAGCAAGCCCATGGCCAAGTGGACCTCGGGCGTGCGCGTGATCGACGGCTCTGGCTCGCCCGACGAGCGCTGGATCGTCGAGACCGTGCGCAAGTTCGCCACCGAAGCCAAGATCGGCATGCCTGAAGTCGGCATCTTCGAAGGCGACCCCAATGCGTTTGCCACGGGCGCGTTCAAGAACTCGGCCCTGGTGGCGGTGTCCACTGGCCTGCTGCAAGGCATGACGCGTGAAGAGGTCGAGGCCGTGATCGGCCACGAGGTGGCCCACATCGCCAACGGTGACATGGTCACCATGACGCTGATCCAGGGCGTGATGAACACCTTTGTGGTGTTCCTGTCGCGGGTGATCGGCTATGCGGTCGACAGCTTTCTGCGCAAGAACGACGAGAGCAGCTCGGGCCCCGGCATCGGCTACTACGTGACCACCATCGTGCTCGACATCCTGCTGGGCTTTGTGGCCGCGATGATCGTGGCTTGGTTCAGCCGCCAGCGCGAGTTCCGTGCCGATGCAGGCGCGGCGCAACTGATGGGCCGCCGCCAGCCCATGATCAATGCCCTGGCCCGCCTGGGTGGCATGCACCCGGCCGAGCTGCCCAAGAGCATGGCCGCCATGGGCATTGCCGGTGGCATTGGCAAGCTGTTCAGCACCCACCCGCCCATCGAAGAGCGCATTGCTGCGCTGCAGAACGCGCAGCAGCAAGGCTGATCCGGTTCAACCTGGCCCTTGAAGGCCGCTGCAGGGGTTGCCCCTGCGGCGGCCTTTTTGTTTCTGGGTGGGTTGTCGGCCTTGTGGGGCGGCTCAAGGGTTTGTAACCTTTTGTCGATAACCAGTGGAAACCCAATCCCGCATGCCGTGCGGGCAGCAGCGGGTTGCCGATCCTTATTCCCACGAGAACACCTTATGTCCATCTCCCACGCACGTGTTGCGGTCCGCCTGGCCCTGGCCTTTGGCGTTGTCTGTCTGGTCATGTCGCTCTCGGCCGCCGTCGGTATCTGGCGGCTGGCGGGGCTGCAGGACATTGCCGACGAGCTGGGCGGCGCATCGTCCGAGCGCGCGCTGCTGGCGCGTGAGCTGCACGCCATCGTGGTGCTGAGTTCCGCACGTGCCGAAACGCTGCTGGAGATCGACAACCCCGCCTACGCGGCGCGCATCGACGCGGACCGCAAAACCACGTCGGCCCGTTCGTCCGAAGTGCGCAAGCGCCTGGACGAGCTGGCGGCAGACCCGGAATCCCAGGCCTTGTTCGATGCCATCGACAAGGCAGGCAACGGTTTTCGCACGGTGCGGGACGACCTTGTCAAGCGCCGCAAGGCGGGCGAGGCCCTGCCCCCCGACGCCATTGCCAACCAGCTGCGGCCTGCGGCCGATGCCTATGCCGCCTCGGTGAACAAGCTGGCCGAGTACCAGCGCCAGCGTGTGGCCGAGGCCCGCGAGGCTGCCGCCCGCAGCGAGAGCCAGGGCATCACGCTGCTGGCCGCAGGCTCGCTGGTGGGGCTTCTGCTGAGCCTGGCCTGCGCCTGGCTGCTGTCGCGGTCCATCCTGCAGCCGCTGGCCCATGCGTCCGAGGTGACCGACCGCATTGCCGAGGGCGACCTCACCTCTCCCGTGCCCGCGCCGCAGGCGGGCAGCCGCGACGAACTGCAGGCCCTGCTGGCGCGCCTGGGGGGTATGCAGGCGCGGCTGGCGGAACTGGTGGTGGGCATGCGCCAGGCCAGCACCTCGGTGGCCGGTGCCAGCAGCGAGATCGCGGCGGGCAACAGCGACCTGTCGGCCCGCACCGAGCACACAGCTTCCAATCTGGAAGAAATCGCCGCCAGCATGGAAGAACTGCTGGCCACCGTGCGCCACAGCGCCGACGCCGCAGCGCAGGCCAGCACGCTGGCCACCGGTGCCAGCAGCGTTGCCCAGCGCGGGCGCGAGGCCGTGGACCGCGTGGTGGGCACCATGGATGGCATCGCGCTGTCGTCGCGCCGCATTGCCGACATCACCAGCGTAATCGATGGCATTGCGTTCCAGACCAATATCCTGGCGCTGAACGCGGCCGTGGAAGCGGCCCGTGCCGGTGAGCAGGGGCGGGGCTTTGCGGTGGTGGCCAGCGAGGTGCGCAGCCTGGCCCAGCGCTCGGCAACGGCGGCCAAGGAGATTGGGGGCCTCATCAGCGACAGCGTGCGGCAGGTGGACGAAGGCACCAAGCTGGTCCATGCAGCGGGCGGCACCATGGGCGAGATCGTGAACTCGGTGCAGCAGGTGGCCACCATCATTGGTGAGATCAGCACGGCTGCGCGTGAGCAGACCACGGGCCTGAGCCAGGTGGGCGAGGCGGTCTCGCAGCTCGACCAGATGACGCAGCAGAACGCTGCGCTGGTGGAGGAATCCTCCGCCGCAGCCCAGGGCCTGCGCGTGCAGGCGCAGCAACTGGCCGAGCTGGTGGAGGCCTTCCGGCTGCCCGCAGGCAACGCGCTGCGCTGAGCTGGGCTGGGCTGGGCGGAGAGCAGGGGCGTACCGCTCTACTTCACCTCCACCCGCCAGCGACGGCGCGGCGCACGCAGCGCATGGCGCTTGCGGTACTCGGACGGGGCCATGCCGGTGTAGCGCACAAAGATGCGCCGGAACGCAGCCGGGTCGGCGTAGCCGCAGGCCACGGCAATGCTGGGCACGCTTTCCAGCGTCACCTCCAGCATCACCCGGGCACGCGCGCAGCGCAGGCCGTGCAGGTGGTCCAGCGGCGACTGCGACAGCTCTTGCTGAAAATGCCGCAGCAGGGTGCGTGTGCTCACCGATGCGGCCTCGGCCAGCCGGTCCAGCGAGTAAGGCTGGTCCAGGTGCGCCTCCATCCAGGCAATGGCGCGGGCGAGTGTGCTGTCGCGGGTGGCGGGGATGTGCTGCTGTGCGTTGGCCTGCAGCGCCGCGCGGGCGCGCTGGTGGTCGGGGGTCATCACGGTCTCGCAGGCGGCGGCCAGCTCCGGCCCCAGCGCCTGGTGCACCAGGGCGATGGCCAGCAGGTTCACGTTGCTGGGCAGCGCGCAGCTCATCCAGGGGCCGTCGTCCGACAGGTCCTGGCCCAGGCTGTGGCCGATGCTCGGGAAGTCCCGTTCAAACCCCGCGATGTAGAACCAGGGCAGGCAGGCCTGGCGCCCATTCAGCCGCCCGCTTTGCGCCGCCAGCCAGGCGCCATTGCCCATGGTGAGCAGCTTTTGCCCTGCGTCCAGCGCAATGCCCAACTGGCGTGACAGCGCCTGGTGGCGGGCTGCCACGGCACGGATGGCCGGGATGTCTGGCGCGTGGAACGAAGGGATGAACAGCGCCCGGGTGGGGGCCAGCGCCGCATCCTTGTCATCTGGCGCCGTGTAGGCTGCCAGGGGGCTCGGCAAGGGTGCCAGGGGCAGGCCCTCGGCGTCCAGTAGGCGCCATGCCAGGCGGGGTGCTTGTGCACCCATCCGCTGGCTGGCCAGCAGGTTGGCGCCGCGCAGCAGGTCGATGAGCTGCAGGGCACTGCCTGCGGCCGATTCGGGCAGCAGCGGGATGTCCACGCGGAACACCGGGGGCTTGGGCGGCGCCGAAGGCAAGGACGAAGGTGACGGTGGCATGGCGATATTGGCTCTGTGTATGGCGATTTTCGCTTGTCGTGAAGGCAGCGTGCGCTTTTAGCATGAACGTGCTTTTCGCTTCCCCACCCAGGCCCTCGTGGCTGTTCACTCCCTACGGATCTGCCCATGCACAAACCCCTCTCTGCCATCGCACTTGCCGCCGGCCTCGTCGCCAGCGGGCTGACTTTCGTCTCTTCGGCCCAGGCCCAGGCGCTGGATGCCGCGGGCCTGCAGACCATCGACGCCGCCGTGAACGCCGTGGCGCCCAAGATGGTCAGCTGGCGCCGCGACATCCATGCCCACCCCGAACTCTCGGGCCAGGAAGTGCGCACCGCCAAGCTCGTGGCCGAGCACCTGAAGAAGCTGGGCATGGAGGTGCAGACCGGCGTGGGCGGCACCGGCGTGGTGGGCACGCTCAAGGGCGGCCTGCCCGGCAAGGTGGTGGCCCTGCGCGCCGACATGGACGCACTGCCCGTGCTGGAGAACACTGGCCTGCCCTTTGCCAGCAAGGCCAAGGCCAACTACCTGGGCAAGGAAGTGCCCGTGATGCACGCCTGCGGCCACGACGCCCACACCGCCATGCTGATGGGCGCGGCCGAGGTGCTGGCGGGCATGAAGGCCCAGCTACCCGGCACGGTGAAGTTCATCTTCCAGCCCGCAGAAGAGGGCGCGCCGGTGGAGCCCGACGCCAATGGCAAGGTGCCCAGCTTCGGCGCCAAGGCCATGATCGAAGCAGGTGCGCTCAAGGATGTGCAGGCCATCTACGGCCTGCACATCACCTCCAACCTGCCGGGCGGCGTGGTGGGCTACCGCAGCGGCCCGCTGATGGCCGGGTCGGACAACATCACCATTCATGTGGAAGGGCGCGGTGGTCATGGCTCCTCACCCTGGGCCACCATCGACCCCATCGTGGCCGCCAGCCAGGTGGTGATGGGCCTGCAGACCGTGGTGAGCCGCCAGCTCAACATCAGCCAGGAACCGGCCGTGGTCACCATCGGCCAGATCCAGGGCGGCACCCGCTACAACATC
The DNA here is from genome assembly GCF_057586455.1 of Acidovorax sp. SRI_002. NCBI lineage: Bacteria > Pseudomonadati > Pseudomonadota > Betaproteobacteria > Burkholderiales > Comamonadaceae > Acidovorax > Acidovorax sp. SRI_002. The sequence continues at coordinate 412,132 of NZ_JBYCZW010000006.1, forward strand.
ATCCCCGACAAGGTGGAGATGATGGGCACGCTGCGCACGTTTGACGAAGACATGCGCCAGGAAGCACTCAAGCGCATCACCACGACTGCCGAGTCAATCGCTGCCGCCAGCGGCGCCAAGGCCAGCGTGCGTTTTGGCCCCGTGGCCTACCCCGTGACCACCAACCCTGCGCAACTCACGCAGGCGTCGCTGCCCGCACTGAACCTGGCCATGGGCGGCAAGACCATGGTGATCCCCAAGGTGGCGGGCTCGGAGGACTTCTCGGAGTTCCAGAAGGTCGTGCCCGGCTTCTTCTACTTCCTGGGCGCGCCACCCAAGGGCAAGGAATTTGCCAAGGCTCCGCCCAACCACTCCGCGCTGTTCGACATCGACGAAGACCAGCTGCCGACCGGCGCACGCAGCCTGGCCGCACTGGCCGTGGACTTCCTGCAGCGCAAGTAAGAAGCGAAAAGAAGAGGGGCGCCGCGCGGCTCAGGCCGTGCGGCGGGGCGAAGCCAGTCGGCTGCCGATGAGCAGGCGAAATGGCAGCAGCAGCGCCACGCCCAGCCCCAGCTTCACCGCGAGGTCACCCAGTGCCCAGGTGATCCATGGGTCGCTGGTGCCCCCAAACGCAATGCTCCAGAACACGGCGGTGTCCAGCACCGCTGCGAGCAGCGTGGCTACCAGCGGCGCGCGCCACCAGGTGCCATGGCGTAGGCGGTGGAACACGGCAATGTCCAGCCACTGCGAGAGCAAAAACGCCGAGCCCGACGCGATGGCAATGCGCACCGGCGCCAGCACCAGCGAAGCCGCAACGGCCACCGCAAACCCCACCCACGCCACCCGCCGCGCCTGCTGCGGGCCGCGGGCGCGGTTGACCAGCTCGCTCACCAGAAAGGCCACCGGGTAAGTGATGGCACCCCAGGTGAGCCAGTTGTTGATGGGGAACTGCACAAGGATGTTGGACGCCAGCACCACGGCGGCCATGACCAGCGTGGCCGCTGCGAATGGCGGCCGTTTGGAGGACCACATCACGCGGCAATGCCCAGCAGGCTGCGCGCCACCGCCTCACCCACCTTGATGCCATCCACGCCCGCCGACAGAATGCCGCCCGCGTAGCTGGCACCTTCGCCCGCCGGGTACAGGCCCGGCGTGTTCAGGCTTTGCAGGTTCTCGCCACGCCCGATCTTCAGGGGCGATGAGGTGCGCGTCTCCACGCCCGTCAGCACCGCGTCGTGCATGTCAAAGCCCTTGATCTTGCGGCCGAACACGGGCAGTGCCTCGCGCAGCGCCTCGATGGCGTAGCCGGGCAGGGCGGCGTGCAGGTCGCCCAGGGCCACGCCCGGCTTGTACGAGGGCTCCACGCTGCCCAGCTGGGTCGAAGGCTTGCCCGCAATGAACTCGCCCACCAGCTGGCCCGGTGCGCTGTAGTCGCGGCCGCCCAGCACAAACGCATTCGATTCGAGCTGGCGCTGCAGCACGCTGCCCGACAGGGGGTGGAACTGACCGGCGGGCAAGGCTTCCACACCGTAGGTCTGGCCCAGGTGGGTCTCAAACGCCTGCGCGTCCTGCGGATAGTCGCGTGGGTCGATGCCCACCACCATGCCCGCGTTGGCATTGCGCTCGTTGCGCGAATACTGGCTCATTCCGTTGGTCACCACGCGGTTGGGCTCGCTGGTAGCGGCCACCACGGTGCCACCGGGGCACATGCAGAAGCTGTACACCGCGCGCCCGTTGGCGGCGTGGTGCACCAGCTTGTAGTCGGCCGCGCCCAGCAGCGGGTGGCCCGCGTGACGGCCCCATCGGGCGCGGTCGATCACGCCCTGCGGGTGCTCAATGCGGAAACCGATGGAAAACGGCTTGGCCTCCATGGCCACGCCGCGCTGGTACAGCATGGCAAAGGTGTCGCGCGAGCTGTGGCCCAGCGCCATCACCACGTGGTCGGCACGCAGCTCGGTGGTCTCGCCCGTGGCCTGGTTCAGCACCTTCAGGCCGCGCAGGTGGCGGGCTTCACCGGTGCCTTCGATGATCACGTCCGTCACGCGCTGCTCAAAGCGGATCTCGCCGCCCAGCGCAATGATCTGCTCGCGCAGGTTCTCCACCACCTTCACCAGCTTGAAGGTGCCGATGTGCGGGTGGGCGACGTACAAAATCTCTTCGGGCGCACCGGCTTTGACGAACTCGTTCATCACCTTGCGGCCCAGGTGGCGCGGGTCCTTGATCTGGCTGTAGAGCTTGCCGTCGCTGAAAGTGCCGGCGCCGCCTTCGCCAAATTGCACGTTGCTTTCGGCATGCAGCTCGCGCTTGCGCCACAGGCCCCAGGTGTCTTTGGTGCGCTCGCGCACGGTCTTGCCGCGCTCCAGCACGATGGGCTTGAAGCCCATCTGCGCCAGCACCAGGGCCGCAAAGATGCCGCAGGGGCCAAAGCCCACCACCACGGGGCGCAGGGGCAGGTCTGCCGGGGCCTGGCCCACAGGGTGCCAGGCCATGTCGGGCGTGGGCTGGATGTGCGGGTTGCCCGCAAACTGGGCCAGGAGGGCGGCTTCGCGCGCGGGCTGCGCGAGGGTGATGTCCACGATGTAGACCGCCAGCAGGTCGGCCTTGCGCGCATCAAAGCTGCGCTTGAAGACGTGCAGGTGGGCGATGTCGGCATCGGCGATGCCCAGGATTTGCGAGGCAGCGGCGCGCAGGGGCGCCTCGGGGGCTTCGGCCACGGTGAAGGGCAGCCGGATTTCGGAGAGTCGGATCATGTTCTTGCGGGCCCGTGTCGATCGGGCGGGTTGCAATGGCGTGGGGCCGCGATGATACGGGGTGCTCGCCACCCACGGAAGCCCTGGCGTGCAGGGGGCGTGGAGCCGTGTGCCTAAAAAACTATCAAATCAATAGCTGCTCGCGCTTGATGGATAAGCGATAGAGGCACTTTTGAATCATATTTTTCGAGCTTTTGGAACTTCATCATCGCTGCCCGACTGTTGGCGCCAGCGCAGCTCTGCCACACCAAAGGCTATGGCCGCCAGCACCAGTGGCCCAAAATAATACAGCGCCCGGTAGGCCAGCAGGGCCGCCAGCACTTCTTCCTGCCCCAGCGCCTGGGTGGCCAGCAGCGCCACGCCCACGGCCTCCAGCACACCCAGGCCCGCAGGCACGCGCAGCACCAGCCCGGCCACCGCCCCCAGCAACACGGTGGCCAGCGCGGCGGGGTAGCTCACCTGGTGTTGCAGCACCGTCCACAGCGCGGCGCCCATCAGCATCCAGTTAGCGGCCGACACGGCCACCTGCCACAGCGCCACGGGCCAGCCGGGCAGCGGGAACGCGTGGCCTCTCAGCGTGAGGGCGCGGCCACTGCGCAGGGCACACAGCGCCACATAGGCCAGTGGCAGCAATCCCAACACGGTGCCGCCAAGACGCCACTGCCAGGACTCTACAGCCCACCCGGCCACCGCAGGCGGCTGCCACGTCCACGCCAGCACGCCCGCCAGCAACAGGTAACCCACCCAGTTCGTCACGATGCTGGTGCCCACCACCTGACCGATCGTGCCGGGGTCCACGCCACGCCGGTCGTACAGTCGGTAGCGCACGCCCACGCCGCCAATCAGCGAGCCCAGGTTGAGCGTGAACGGGTAGCTCGTCATGGCGATGGCCAGCGTGGTGGCGCGCGGTAACCGGTGGCCGCTGCAATGGCGGCCCACCCAGTCAAAGCTGCCGTAGGTGAAGTGGCTCAGCAGCGCCAGCGCACCGCCCACGGCCAATGCGGTGGTGGGCAGGTCGCGAAGCGCCTGCAGCACGGCGGGCCAGTCCACGGTGCGCGCCTGCCGAAAGATCAGCCCGGCCACCACCGCAAAAAAAGCGGCTGCGAACCCCCGGGTGGCCCACGGCCACCAGGCCTGCTGCGGCCAGTGGCGCCAGCCGCGTGGGCTGCTGCTACTGGTGCTGCTGCTGGTGGCAGGTGATGCCATGGCGTCGGCGGTGCCCGTCTGGGTGTTTGCGGGCAGTGTGGAGGTGGACATGGCGGGGGCTCCGGGGCGCCGTCAGGTGGCCGCGCTGCTGGCGGGCTCGGCCGACGACGTGCCCGGGCTGGTCAGCGTGATCGTGGGCTCATGGTGGGGCAGCCAGCCCGCCCACGCCGGGAACCAGCGCATCAGGTGGTACACCGCATAGCTGCGCAGCAGACGCAGTCCATTCCAATGGCTGGGCGCTGCAGCTTCGATCTGCTTGCAACTGGTGTCCATCAGGTGCGACAGGCGGCGGTGCAGGTGGGCGTTGAAGTCGCGGTCCTGGATGATCACGTTGGCCTCCAGGTTCAGCGACAGGCTCAACGGGTCGAGGTTGCTGGAGCCCACGGTGGACCAGTCCTCATCCACCAGCGCCACCTTGCCGTGCAGCGGGCGGTCGCAGTATTCGTACACCCGCACGCCCGCGCGTTGCAGGTGGTCGTACAGCAGGCTGGCTGCCGTCTTCACGATGGGCATGTCGGGCTGGCCTTGCAGGATCAGCCGCACATCGACGCCCCGCTTGGCGGCACGCCGCATCTCGCGGATGAACCGGTAGCCCGGGAAGAAGTAGGCGTTGGCAATCACCACCCGGCTGCGCGCGGCACGCAGGGCCACGCGGTACTGGCGCTCGATGTCGTTGGTGTGCTGCTGGTTGTCGCGCGTCACAAACATGGCGTTGGCTGTGCCTGCGTGGGGGCGGCCGGTAATGTCTGTGGCGTGGGGGCGTTGGTGCGCGCTGCGGTCCAGCACCGCTTCGCGCGTGAAGCGGTGCATCTGCGCCACGACCGGGCCGCGCACCTGCACGGCATAGTCCTGCTTGGCCTCGGGGCCGAAGTCGGCCATGTGGTCGGCTGAATAGTTGATGCCGCCGATGAAACCCAGCTGGCCGTCCACCACCACGATCTTGCGGTGCATGCGGCGCAGCACGTTCAGCCGCTGCCCGAGGAAGCGACGGCCCGGGTCAAAAACGCGAAAGCGCACACCTACATCCACCAGGCTGCCCACAAACTGGTCCGACAGATCGGGCGAGCCAAACCCGTCCACCAGCACATGCACCTCTACCCCGCGCTGCGCTGCGGCCAGCAGGGCTGCATGCAGTTCCTGCCCGATCTTGTCCTCGAACAGGATGAAGGTTTCCAGCATCACCTCGCGCCGGGCCTGGGCAATGGCGTTGAACACACGCGGGAAGAACTCCTCGCCGTTTTCCAGCAACTCGAAGTGATTGCCCGGAACCCAGCGGGATGAGCGGGGCAGGCGGAAAGCAGGGCGTTTCATAGCAGGATCTCCGCCGCCAAAGGCGCATGGTCCGAGAGCTTGTCCCAGGGTTTTTTGGGCAGTGACAGCGGCGCATGCACAGCGGCGTTGCGCACGTAGATGCGATCCAGCGCCAGCAGCGGCATAGAGGCTGGAAACGTGCGCACCGCACGGCCAAAGGCCTGCACAAACACCTCTTGCAGGCCCGCTTCGCGGTGCAGGATGTCGTGCGCACGGTTGCGCCAGTCGTTGAAATCCCCCGCCAGCACCACGGGCTCGTTGGCTGGGAAGCTGCGCAGCAGATCGCACACACGCAGCAACTGCCGCTGTCGATGGGATTCCTGCAGGCCCAGGTGCACACAGACCGCATGCACCGGCACGTGGTGGCCCGGTGGCTGCAACACGCAATGCAGCATGCCGCGCCGCTCGGGCCCGCTGATGGAGATATCGTGGTTCTCGTAGTGCGTGATCGGAAACTTGGACAACAGCGCATTGCCGTGGTCGCCGTTGTCATACACCGCGTTGCGCCCGTAGGCGTATTGCGACCAGATCGTGTCCGCCAGAAACTCGTAGTGCGGCACTTGCGGAAAGTTGGAGAACCGGCTGGCATGGCGGTGGTGCGTGCCCAGCACCTCCTGCAGAAACACCAGATCGGCTGCCACATCCCGCACGGCATCCCGCAGCTCATACAGCATGAAACGCCGGTTGAAGGTGGTAAAGCCCTTGTGCACGTTCACGGTGAGCACCTTGAACGCGATGGGCTGGGGATCGGTAGCGGCGGTGGTGGCCATGGGCAGTCAAACAATCTTTGGAGTGGGTCCCCCGCGAAGCCGCCGCGGTGTGCGCAATGGCCACTAGGGGCAGGCCGAGGGATGGCTTGATTGTTTGGGCTGCACTGCCTTGCCGCTGTAGGACGGCTGGCCGTGGTTTTGTGCTGCTGGGGACGAAAAAAATGGGGCCTGATAGCCCCATTTCGTTCTGCAAAGTGCTGCTCTGGCGGCAGCGGCGCTTACGCCGGCAGGAACCCTTCGACCGACAGGTAGCGCTCGCCCGTGTCGTAGTTGAAGCCCAGCACCTTGGCGCCCGCAGGCAGCTCGGGCAGCTTTTGTGCAATGGCGGCCAGCGTGGCGCCCGACGAGATGCCCACCAGAATGCCCTCTTCGCGCGCAGAGCGGCGTGCGTATTCACGGGCCGGTTCGGCATCGACCTGGATCACACCGTCGAGCAGGCTGGTGTCGAGGTTCTTGGGGATGAACCCCGCGCCAATGCCCTGGATGGGGTGGGGCGACGGTGCGCCCCCCGAGATTACGGGCGAGGCCGTGGGCTCCACCGCAAACACCTTGAGATTCGGAAACTTTGCCTTGAGCACCCGTGCCACGCCGGTGATGTGGCCGCCCGTGCCCACGCCGGTGATCAGCACGTCGATGCCATCGGGGAAGTCCGCCAGGATCTCCTGCGCCGTGGTGCGCACATGCACATCGATGTTGGCGGGGTTCTCGAACTGCTGGGGAACCCACGCGCCGGGTGTCTGCGCCTGCAGTTCTTGTGCGCGGGCAATCGCGCCCTTCATGCCCTTTTCGCGCGGGGTCAGGTCAAACTGCGCGCCATAGGCCAGCATCAGGCGGCGGCGCTCGATGCTCATGCTGTCGGGCATCACCAGAATCAGCTTGTAGCCCTTGACGGCCGCGACCAGTGCCAGGCCGATGCCGGTGTTGCCGCTGGTGGGCTCGATGATGGTGCCGCCGGGCTGCAGGGCGCCGGACTTTTCAGCGTCTTCCACCATCGACAGTGCGATGCGGTCCTTGATGGAGCCGCCAGGGTTGCTGCGCTCGGACTTCACCCACACGTTGGCCGCCGGGCCAAACAGGCGGTTGATGCGCACGTGGGGCGTGTTGCCGATGGTTTGCAGAATATTGTCAACTTTCATGGCGTCTCCTGTGAGTGGCAAAGAAGGGGGTTGATCCAATCCAGCCCTTCAGAACAAATCCGTTCGGGCTGAGTCTGTCGAAGCGGGGCGCGATGGCGAACTCTTCCACAAACTCAAGCGAACGAGTTCCCGGGCTGGCATTGCGGCACCACGCGCATTCTGAACCAGTTGTTCTACAGCCTTGGTGATATGGATATAGCCAAGGCATCCACCCCAGTCTCTGCAACCCGGCTTACAGCTGCGGGCTGATCTCCACCAGCATGGCTTTGTCCACCGGCGTGATTTGCACCCGCACCGGCAGCCCCCGCGCAATCGTCTGTGCGTTGGTCGCCGTGTGCTGCGTCACCTCCGTGCAGGTGTAGCGCGCGGCCTGCCCGCTGCGCCACACCGCCAGGGCCAGCGGCAGCATCCACTGATCGGCCAGGTGCGGACCCAGGGTACCCGCGCTGCGCTGGTAGGCGCGCACCTCATCCACCAGCCGCTTGGCAACCTGCTCGGCCGACAGGCTGCGCTCGCCCAGCTGGCAGAACACCTCGGTGATGTGCTCGTACTCCAGCGTGGCGATCAACGCGTTGCCCGGGCCTTCGTTCTGGCGCGTAGGGGGCTGGCGCAGTCGGCCGGATTCAAAGGTCCAGCCCATGCGCTGGCCCAGCGCGTCCAGCTCCCGCGTGGCAATGTTGCGCGCCAGGCCCGGCACCAGTGCCTCGCCCCAGGCGTCTTGCAGCGGGCCGCGCTCCAGCACATCCACGGGCGTCAACGGCAGCGCTGCGGGCGTGATGTGCGCCAGCAGCTCGCCACCCCCGGCGGGGTAGAAGCCGCGCCGCTGCAGTTGCAGATCCAGGCCCACGCCCAGCCGCCGCACCAGCGGTGCAAACGCCCGCTCCAGAAAGTCAAACGGCGGCGCCATCGGGTTGTGCGTGCCGCCCGAGAGTTGCACGCGGCTTTCTCCATCGGCCAGCATCAACGCGGGCAACACCGTCTGCAGCACCAGCAGGCAACTGCCCGCCGTCGCGATCTGAAAGCGGTAGTCGCCTGCGCGCACAGCGCTGGGCGTGAACAACAGCGTTTGCGACCCCAGCTCGGCCCCGTCGGCCTGCCCACCGCACACGGCCATGGCCGCCTGCACGCAGGCCAGGTGCTGGCGCATCAGCCCCGGCTTGGGCCGCCCGGCGCGGATGCGTGTGATGTGCAGCGGCCGGCCGGTGACCATGGCAAGGGCCAGGCCGGTGCGGAGGATCTGGCCGCCGCCTTCGCCGGTGGAGCCGTCGAGGGTGAGGGGGGACAAGGTCAATTCCGTCATGGCGATGTCTCCGCTGCACCCGCGTTCCGGGCGTCGTAGTGCAACACCGTGTCGTACAGCAACGCGTCCAGCGCGGCATGGCCCGGTACCGGCAAGGCTTGCACAGGCTCGGCCGCGTTGCGCGCCAGTTCGGCTTCGATGAACGCATGGATGCGGGGCCAGCGTGGGCTGGTGGCGGCTTCGCCCGCGCGCATCTTCACCTCTAGCAGTGCATTGATCTCATCGACCAGCGCCGCATCGTGCACGGGGTGCAGCGTGTGCTGGGCCAGCTCGGCAAAGCGCATGGGCGGCACGCCGGGCTGCGTGCGTATCCAGCGTGCAGCCAGCAGCGGGCGCAGCACGTAGAGGTACTTCTTGTAGCGCACCTCATCGGCCTGCAAATGCTCACGAAAGTTCTTCTTGGCCATGGAGGCGTAGTGGTGCCAGCCCTTGGCGTTGGAGAACACTTGCGCCGCCAGCGCGCGGAACTGCGCCATGGTGTCCGCCTCTTCGCGGTACACGATGGGTGAGCCCAGCCATTCGAGCAGCGTGGGGTTCGATTCACGCATCAAGCCCAGTGCCTTGCGCAGGTCCCAGCCGTTCACATCCAGGTCGCCGCTGATCGGCAGCTCGATCACGTCGCGCCCGGGCGCCACCGTGAGGTACCACGGCAGCCGGTTCACGTAGATGAAGCGCACGTCGTAGTCGCTGTCGGGCGAGGCAAAGCCCCAGCCGCGGCTGCCGGACTCGCACGCGAAGAGCACCGTTACGTTGTGCGTGGCTTCGATGCGCTGCAAGGCCTCAAGCACTTGCGCGCGCATGTGGGGCTCCACCGGGTGGGCGGAACGCAGGAGTTCTTGTTTTTGTTCTGATTTATGCATGAGAATTGGCTGTAGCGCTTATTGGATAAGCGCTAGCAGCTATTAAAAATGTAGTAATGTCGAAATCATTCGCAACTGTCGCGGCCCAGGCGAGAGACGCCAAGCAAGGGCCGCCCCGCAGCGAGGGCGTCGTCCCCCTGGAGGGAAGCCGCGCAGCGGCTCAGGAGGGTTACCCTTTTACGCAGACGACCTGCTTGAGTGTGTAAACCACCTCCACCAGATCCTGCTGCGCCGCCATCACCGCGTCAATGTTCTTGTAGGCCATCGGAATCTCATCGATCACGTCGGCATCCTTGCGGCATTCCACGCCTTCGGTCGCCTTGATCTGGTCCGCGACCGTGAACATCTTCTTGGCCTTGGTACGGCTCATGGTGCGGCCTGCGCCGTGGCTGCAGCTGTTGAAGCTCTCGGGGTTGCCTTTTCCGCGCACGATGAAACTTTTGGCCCCCATGCTCCCCGGGATGATCCCCAGCTTGCCCTGCTCGGCACTCACCGCGCCCTTGCGGGTCACGAAAACGTCTTGCCCGAAGTGCGTCTCGCGCTGCACGTAGTTGTGGTGGCAGTTCACGGCTTCCACGTGCGTTTCGAACGGCTTGGTGATCACCGTGCGCAGCGCGGCAATCACGCGGCCCATCATCACTTCGCGGTTGGCGGCGGCAAACTTTTGTGCCCACCCCACGGCCTTTACGTAGTCACCGAAATACTGTGCGCCTTCCTCGAAGTAGGCCAGGTCTTTGTCCGGCAGGTTGCGTTGGTTCATCTCGGCGTCCTTCTTGGCCAGCTCGATGAAGTGGGTGCCGATGGCGTTCCCCACCCCGCGTGAGCCGGAGTGCAGCATCACCCACACGGACTGGTGTTCGTCCAGGCAGATCTCGATGAAGTGGTTACCCGTTCCCAGCGTCCCCAGGTGCTTGTAGTTGTTGGTGTTCTTGATGCGCGGGTGCGCCTCGCAAATTTCCTCGAACTCATCCACCAGCCCGGCCCAGGCGAGGTCGGTCTCGGCGGGCGGGGTGTCCCAGCTGCCTTTATCGCGGCCCATGCGTTTGGGCGTCATCCCCGCCGGCACCGCGCGTTCGATGGCGGCGCGCACGCCGGACAGGTTGTCGGGCAGGTCGCTGGCCGTCAGCGTGGTCTTGCACGCCATCATTCCGCACCCCAGATCCACCCCCACCGCAGCGGGGATGATGGCCTTGAGGGTGGGTACCACCGAGCCGATGGTGGCGCCAATCCCGAGGTGCACATCGGGCATCACCGCCACATGCTTGAAAACGATGGGCAGGCGCGCGATGTTGCGCAGCTGGTTGCGGGCTTCTTCTTCCACGGGCACGCCGTTGGTCCACATCTTCACGGGCACGCCGTTGGGGACTTCATGTTGTTCGTAGTTGTTCATGTTTTTTCCTGTTCTGTTGTTCATCTTCAGCTGGCCATTGCATCAAAGACAGCTGCAATGCGTTCGGTCAGCGGGTAGTGGATCTGGCCGCATTTGGCGCATGCCGGGCGCCAGTCGGCGGGTGTCCCGTCCTCTGTCAGCTTCAATAGCTTGTGTGCCCACGCGGCTTTGACTTGCGGATCATTCAGCCATGCCTGCATGGCGGCATGAAAGGGCGCCTCGGCAAACGCGTTGGAGATCGCTCCGCCATTCGTCCAGTATTCCCAGTAATAGGAATCTACAAAGTTCAGCGTCGCCGCTTCGCGGTCGTCTGCCAACCAGTCGCCCAGCAAGGGCTGTATGGATACTCCGGCGTAGTCCCACATCAGCAGGATGCTGAATGCGTGCTCTCCCTGGAAAAGGCCTTCGCTGTCCGGCTCCCACTGCGCCAGACCCTCGGCGAAGAATGCCCGTGCATAACCCAGCACGGCAGCCCTCTCGTCAGATGAGTAGGCATCGGCAAGGCAACGCCCCAGCCGGTCGAGATAGATCTCGGTGGAGTGGTGCAATCGGGCTCCTTGCGCCAGCAATTCCAGCATGCGAGGCAGGTAGTACTTGATCTCGTCCGCGGGCTGTACCTGGCTCTTGGCAGAGTCGTTGTATTGATAAAAGTGTTCCCGCGTCAGTTGGCGCAGCGGCAGGCATCGCATCTCGCGCTCCAGTTCGGCATCCATGCAGCAGCCGGTGCAGACATCCAGCAGCCCATGCGGTGCCTGGTATTTCGCAAAGGTCTGGTAGACCGCCTGTGTGGCGGCTTCCAGAGGCATTGCAGCAGTCGTTGGTTTCTTTTTCATGGTTCTCTTTCAGCGCATCTTCACCAGGCCGTTCAGCACCTGGTCCAGTCCACCAAACACCGATATCTTGTCGATGCGCTCCGCCACACGTTCCAGCGTCTCCAGCTCCTTCATGCGCAGGGCGACGGGGTTGTCCTCCATCACCTTCGCCGTGTTGAGCAGCGAGCGCGTAGCGGCGGTCTCTTCGCGGCGGCGGATCACGTTGGCCTGGGCCTGTTTTTCTGCCTGCACCACCTGGGTCAGGATGGCTTTCATCTCGCCGGGCAGCACGATGTCCTTCACGCCAACGCTTTCCATCACCATGCCAAAAGGCATGAGCTTGGTAGCCATGTGCGCAGTCACCACGTCGTCGATCACCGTCTTGTTCTCCAGCAGCTCATCGAGCGTGCGGGTGCCCACGGCGGCGCGCAGCGCAAACTGCAGTTCGCGATACAGGTGGTCGGCAGGCTTTTGCAACTGGGCAAAGGCACGCAGCACATCGGTGTAGCGAAAGGTGGCAGACAGATTCAGCCGCAGGCTCACCTTGTCGCGGGTCATGATGTCCTGGCCCGATACCTCCACGGCTTGCAGGCGCAGGTCCACCAGCTCCACGGCGATGGTGCGGCCGTACTTCCAGAACGCATAGGCGCCTGCAGGCAGCAGCCGATCCACTTTGCCGTCGATGGTGAGCAGCGCGCACTGGCCCTCGGGCACCTGCACCTGCAGCACGCCGGTCAATCCGGTCACGCTGCGCTGGCGCAGTTGTGTGTGCGTGAGGCGCGCCACCAGGGCGGCGGGCAGCTCGGGGCCAGCGTCGAGGTCGATCACCTGCACGTTCACCTCCACCAAGCCTTTCCAATAAAGGCGGCGGGTGCCAGGGGGCAGCACCTCGACCAGCACGCCGTTTTCGCTGCGCAGGCCCACTTGCTGCTCCGACAGGTTCACTTGCACGAATTCGGCAGCCACCACGGCAGGCTCCTGCGCCATCAGGTAGTCGGCCAGGCCGTGGGTGAACGCAGGTTGTTCGAGGGCGAAGGTCTCTACCCGCAACTGGTCCATGCCGGCAAACAGCCAGTAGGTGCCGCTTTGGAGCACGCGGTCAAAGCTGCCGTTGCGCAGCAGCAGGGCGCGTTCGTTTTTCTTCACGGTCACTCGTTCGATCAGCTTCATCATTTTTCTTCTCCTTGTTCTGTCGTTGTCGTTACTTCTTCGTTGTCGTTGCAATCAGGGTGCCGTTACAGCAATGGCGGGGTGCCAGGGGGCACAGCCAGGGCCCTGCAGTGCGCCGTGGTTGCTGCCCTGCAAGCAGGGCGGCAGCGTGGCTGGCTGCGGGCGCGGGCTGTGCCGGGTGCTGGCACAAACCGCCACCGGCTGACGGGGTCTTGCCTTGCGGTTGCGTCCAAAAGAGGCGCAACCCTGGGACAACTCCCCGCGTTCGGCGGGTGGTCTTTCGACCGTTTCTCAGTTCCAACCCTTCGGTCGGATGAATGGGCAGGAGTCGAACCTGCTACAGCCCTCTTGCGAGGGTGCTCTACCAATGAGCTACCAATGGAGGCAAGCCGGGAGTCGAACCCGGCACCCCTTTCGGGATGGCTACCACTGCCGTGCCGTTACCCAGCGCTCACGGTGTGCGGCATGCGGGGAATCGACAGGGCCTTGAGAGCCCGGATTCCCTGCACCGGCGGGGCGAACGTTGGTCCTAACCCCGGCCTGTGAGCGGTCACCGCCTGCGCTGGATGTCTTATCTATTGCCAGATGTGTGCCAGCCTGATTTTTGTCGGTTGAATTTCTTCAAGTCGTTGATTTGTATAGGGAAATTCATCCGTAAGATTTTTTGCTTCTTAGATGAATTTGAAATTAATAGAATTAAATCTAGCTAAATAGATAAACAGCATGCGCAAAAACAAAGTCGTGATCGGTTTCCTTGGCACCCAGCTCGACTCCGGCCGGGGCGCGGGCCGGTGGGAGAAGTGGCGCCCCACCGTATCGCTGGTGCAGCATGAGGACGTGGTGATCGAGCGGCTGGAGCTGCTCTACACGCCCCCGCACCAGGACCTGGCGCACCAAGTGCGCGCAGACATGGCCGTGGCGTCCCCCGAAACCACGGTGAACCTGGTACCCCTGCCCATTGCCGACCCGTGGGACTTTGGCGAGGTGTACGCCAAGCTGTTTGACTGGACCCAGGCCTACCGCTTTGACACCGAGCGCGAGGAATACTGGACCCACATCACCACTGGCACCCACGTGGCGCAGATCTGCCTGTTCCTGCTGGTGGAGTCGCGCCGCATTCCGGGCGTACTGGCGCAGACCTCGCCGCCCAAACGCCAGCAGATGGGCGACCCGGGCAGCTACACGCTGATCGACCTGGACCTCTCGCGCTACGACGTGATCGCGCAGCGCTTTGGCGCCGAGCAGCAGGACGCGGTGCAGTTCCTCAAAAGCGGTATTGCCACGCGCAACGCGCGCTTCAACGCGCTGATCGACGAGGTGGAGCGCGTGGCGGTGCGCTCGCGCGCGCCCATCCTGTTCACCGGGCCCACGGGCGCGGGCAAGTCGCACCTGGCGCGGCGCATGTACGAGCTGAAGAAGGCGCGCCACCAGGTCGAGGGCGAATTTGTGGAGGTGAACTGCGCCACGCTGCATGGCGACGGCGCGGCATCCACGCTGTTCGGCCACAAAAAGGGCGCTTTCACGGGTGCGGCAGCCGACCGTGCGGGTTTGCTGCGCATGGCACACAAGGGCGTGCTGTTCCTCGACGAGATTGGCGAACTGGGCCTGGACGAGCAGGCCATGCTGCTCAAGGCGGTGGAGGAAAAGCGCTTCTACCCCATGGGCAGCGACCGCGAGGTGGCCAGCGACTTCGAGCTGATCGCCGGCACCAACCGCGACCTGCGCACCGAGGTGGCGGCCGGGCGCTTTCGCGAAGACCTGTATGCGCGCATCAACCTCTGGAGCTATGTGCTGCCGGGCCTGGCGCAGCGGCCTGAAGACATCGAACCTAATGTGGACCACCAGCTGGCCCGCGCAGGCACCGAGCTGGGCCGCAGCGTGCGCTTTTCCAACGAGGCGCGCGCGGCCTACCTGCGCTACGCCCAGTCGCCGGAGGCCCTGTGGACCGGCAACTTCCGCGACCTTTCGGCCAGCGTGACGCGCCTGGCCACGCTGGCCGACAGCGGCCGCATTGGCCTGTCCCTGGTCGAGGCCGAAATGGCCCGCCTGCGCTGGCTGTGGCAACCCGCCAGCGATGCGCGCAACGGTTTGGCGTCCACGCCCGGTACGCTGGGCCGTGACGATCTCTCGGATCTGCTCGGCAAGGATGCCGTGGAGTCCATGGATCTCTTCGACCAGCTGCAACTCGCTGCCGTGCTGCAGGTCTGCCGCCAGGCCCGCACCCTGTCGGACGCAGGGCGCCTGCTGTTCCAAGCCTCGCGCACGCAGCGCACGGTGGTCAATGATGCGGACCGGCTGCGCAAGTACCTGGCGCGGTTTGGGCTGGACTGGGAGCGGTTGACTTCGGCGTCGTTCCCGTCATGGTTGGGACGACGCCATTAGACACAGCGCGTGGTCCCGCGCGGTGTTTGCAGCGCAAGCCTCGGCGGCCTCCCTACGATGGCTGGCGGGGCAGCGCCCAGCCGCGCAGCAGGGCGGTGATGCGGGAAACGTCTCACTGCTCGCGCGCGAAATGGTGAGTCTGGCCATCTGTCCAGGTGATGATTCCTGTTCCCAGCAGGTCGAGCTGCCAGTGAAGTTGGCGTTCGCCCTGAGCGTTTACTGCGAACCCTTCCGCGTAGCAGCCAGACCAGTCACGTTGCGCGAACCCTTCTTCCGGGACGCGCTTGGCTTCGTGCAGAAAGTACGTCCTTAATTCGGCTTCACTGAAGCGCGGTGCTTCGCAGCGGTTACGTGTGCCTTCTTTGACGGCGAAACTCTGTACCCAATGAAGGTTGGATGGCTGTGCCACTGCGGACGCGCAGGCCCAACAAGACAAGAGGGTGATCAGCGCCACCCTCATTGGAACACCAGGCTCTTGGCCTCATCGGCCTGTTTGTAAGAGATGTCGGAGTGACGGTAAACGTCCGTTTGCAAGTCCAGCCCGTAGTGGCTACCCAATGCCTGCGTCAGCCATTTCAGCGATTCCGTCTGCTCTGCCGTGGGACGTTCGAACAGTTTTGTCTTCGGGTCGAACTTGGCTACCACTTCAATGGCCACGGAGTCACCGTTGGTTGGATATCGATCGGGGTAGGCCTTGGCCTGCTCCCGGGTGTTGAGCGCTTTGACTTTGGCGCCGTAGCTTGCAGACGAGTTCATGAGCGTGTCGATCGCCGTTTTCTCTTCTTTGCTGCAGGTTCGGCTGTCATCGCATCGGGAGCGGATTTTTCCGACGCTGTAGACGCTCTGGTCCAGTCGCGCAGTTTGGTAAATGGTGCCGTCTTTTTCGATGTAGAAGTGCGCGCCGATCCCGTCGGTCTTGGCGTGTTCTAGATTCATGGTGCTGCTGTCGGTTTGGTGCAGCACGATGGCATCGACCCTGGTCATAGCGCCGTGTTCCAGTGCCGCAACGCGCTTATCGACTACGCGTGGGTCGACGATAAAGCCGTCCTTGATGATCAAATCTTCATTGACCCCGTGGCCACCCGGAACTCCTCCCGCATGGGTCGTTGCAGTCACGTTCATCGGCATTCCTCCTGATGTTGCTGTGGTAAACGGTGCGGGGCCAGTGTGCCCATTGAGAACCCGTGGCGCCATATGTGTGATTACCAGTGAGACAGTGTTTCTGGTTTCATCCTGTAAGTAGTCATTGCGCGGCCTGTCACGATCTAGGCCCCGTTTTCAATGGCTGCTTACCGTTTATGCATGCAAAGCCGGAAAGCGACTCAGGCAAGTCGACAAGTGGCCACCCGCCTACCGAGGCGCACTAAGTGGATTTTTGAGACAGGTGCAGCTTGCGGATGGCGCATCGCAGTGCGCAGTGCGCCATGGCCAGTGGCGATGCGATAATCGCCAGCGTGAAGCGCGCCAGACCGCCGCTGGTGCAATCTGGGAAACCAGGCACTGGAGGAACGTCCGGACTGCACAGGACAGCGTAGCAGCTAACGGCTGCCCACCGTGAGGTGAGGATCAGAGCAACAGAGACGAGTCCCGGGGGAGTGCCGCAAGGCAAACCACCGGGGGTGAAACGGGCAATCTCTACGCGCAGCAATACCAAGTAGGCCAACGTTGATGTGGTTCCGCAGAGTTGGCGGGTAGGTAGCACCGAGCCGTGGTGGCGACACCCGGCCCAGATTAATGGCGGTCACACTGCGGGCAACCGTGGTGCACAGAATCCGGCTTATCGGCGCGCTTCACACTTTATTTCCCATCCCCGGTTTCCCCACCGCGGTTCCCAGGCCCTTCGCGCCTCAAGCTCTGCCGATGGCGGGAATAAGCCGGCCTTGCCCAGCAAGGGGCGGGGGCTGGCTCAGTTTTTCGTGCAATGAGGCGCATGCCCCTTTTCCAGCTCGCTGGCTCGCGCCACGGTGTCGGGGTGGCTGCTGAGCAGCGACCACACGGGATGCGAGGCCATCTCTTCTGCCGTCTTGCGCTGGCGCGAGCGTTCGGGGCTGCTGGCGCCGGGGTCTGCCTTGGGTGCAGCCGTCTTGTCCTGGCCTGCTTTCTCTTGTTCTTTCTTCTTGTTTTCTTCTTCTTCCTCTTCGTCGTGGGCAATGGCCAGCAGCAGCTTGCCCATGGGCGCCGTGGGCAGGGCCGTGTGGTTCATGAGGGCGATGGCGTAGCAGTCAGCTTCGCGTTCGTGGCTGCGGCTGTAGGCCAGGCCGGTGAGCACCGATGCGCCTGTGGACACCACCGTCGACACGTCCCCGAGCGCCAGGCCCAGGCCCATGTTGAGCACGCCTTGTTCCACCACCATGCGCGTGGTGTGGCGGTACACCACATGGCCGATCTCGTGGGCCAGCACGCCCACCAGGGCGTCGTCGGGCAGGCCCTGGTCGGTGGCGGTTTTCACGATGCCGTCGGTCATCACGATCTTGCCGCCGGGCAGGGCAAACGCATTGGCGCCCATGCCTGATCGGAACTCCAGCGACAGCGGCGGACGGTAGTCGGGGTAGCGGTGCATGGTTGTGGGCGTCTGCTGCACCAGGGCGTCAAAGCGGGCCTTGAGCTGCTCCTGCCGCTCCTTGGGGAGCTTGCTGGGCTTCAAGGTGCCGTCGTCCATCTGCTTGAGCACGTTCTCGGCCACGCTGGTTTCCCAGCCCAGGGGCACAAAGCGGGTGAGCTGTGTGGCGGCCCAGGGCGTGCCATAGCGGTAGAACAGCGTGAGGCCGATGACGGCGGCAGCCGTGACACCCAGCAGTACGGGCCAGCGGGTCTGCATGCGCTGGGCCAGGCCGGGGCGCTCGCCAGCGGCTGCGAGGGCGGCACGCCAGTCGCTCACGGCATCGATCTCCAGGCTGCCGTGGTCCCGCAGGTCCACGACCACCCGGGGCTGGGGCTTGCGCTCGTTCCAGGCCTCCGGCCAGCCCACGTCCTTCCAGGCGAACAAGACCGGCTCGGCGCCCGGCTGTGAGAGCGGGTGCAGCACCAGCGACGGGCCCTGCGGCGTGGGCCGCAGGCTCACCATCACGGGGCGGGCTCTGCTGCTCTGGCCGTCGAACCAGCGTCCTTGGAGCAGGTCTGTGTTCACGGGGGCGGGCATGCTCAACCGATGAGGTCCAGGCCTGCCGCATCGGCCAGCGCATCGCCCAGGCCGTTTTGCTGCTGGCGCACCATGGCGCCCGCCACCTGTTCCACGCCGCCCTTGACGTGCAGGGTGACGGATTCGCATTTCATGCGGTATTCACTCACCCGCGCAAACGGGCGGTAGAGGCCGAGTGTGAGCAGGGTGAGCAGCATGTTCTTGATGCGCAGCCCCACGTAGCTGCCGCTCTTGAGGTGGCACTTGAACCGTGCCACATGGCTCACGCCGATGTTGTTCCACATGAGCTGGAACATGCGCGCCTCGCGGTAGGCGCGGGCGGGGGCCGACGCCAGGATCAGCATGAAGATGCCCGCGATGATGGACACGATAATCACCAGAATCATCCACAGGCCCATGCGGCTGCTCTGACCGGCGAACAGGGCGATGGAGCTGCCCGCCAGCACGCCAATCAGCACCGAGAACCCCACCACGGTCAGCACGAAAACGGCCACCGTGGCCAGCCACACCTTGACGAAATCCATGTACACCGGCTTCCAGCGGCCTTTTTCGGCGCCTACCTGGGCCTTGAGCACCAGCAGGCTCTTGTAGTTGTATTCCAGGCGGATGAAGCACAGCACGGTCAGCACCAGGCCCAGCAGCAGCAGGGCGCCCATGGCCGGGGTGAACGAAGGCATCTTGGGGTTGGCGGCTTCGTCCTCCACCTCCTGCAAGACGTCGGCCAGTTCGGGTGACAGGATCTGCATGCCAAAAAACACGCCAAACCAAACCAATGCCAGCGCAAACAGAGGCCAGCTCGCGAGGTACACCTCTTTCCAGTGGGCGGTGAACTGCAGGCGCAGGCCGCGCCAGCGCGTGGCGCCCAGCCGAAAGCGCATGGCACTGCCCCAGATCAGCGGCGAGAGCACGGCGCCCGTCAGCAGCAAGACGCCCACGGCAGCATCCTGCCCCGTGTTGGCCGCGATGTTGTAGGCCAGGGTGATGAGCATCAGCAGCACGAAGCCCATCACCATCTTGCGCTGCTGCGCAGTGAATTCGAGCGGGCTGCCCGCCACCAGCGTGTGGCTGTAGAAGTACTGCGCCGTGCGGCGCCGGGCCCAGGGGGTGTAGATGCCCAGCGTGACGATGGACAGCAGCACGTTGACGATCCACACCCGGAAGTATTCGCCCCCGCTGCCCGTGAACTCCATCGGGTGTGCATCGATGTTCTGCGGCATGAACGTAGACATCGGCCCCGCAGCGCTGTCTCTGTCTGATGAAACTTGGCTCATGAACTCCCTCCTGTTTGCCGCGCAGTGTAGCAGCGGTCAGTGGAAGAAAAATTTATGCCAAATTGGCATCTGGCGCTTTTCCAACAAGCGCTGGCAGCTATGAGTTTGATAGCTGCGAACTTGTCGCTTGGAAGCTGGGGCTTACCGTTCGGGCCGAGCATGTCCAAGCTTGGCACCGTGCTTCGACAAGCTCAGCGTGAACGGTTTGGGTTGGTCTGATACCGAACCCGTCGGCAGGGTCGCCAAGCGGACGGTCGCACCGACGTAGCCACGGGGCGCGCGGCCAGACCAGTGCCACCGTGGAACTGGCTTTGCCAGGCCACCGGTGGCGTCCCCCCGGGGGGGACGGCGCCGAAGGCGACTCAGGGGGGATTCAAAATCTTTCCCAAGGCTGCAAATACCGCCACTGCCCTTCAGGCACCTTCGCCAGCGGCACGCGGCCGATGCGGATGCGCTTCAAGGCCACCACGGCCAGGCCCACGGCCTCGCACATGGCCGGGATCTGGCCGGGGCGGATGCCCTTGAGGGCAAAGCGCAGCTTGGTCTCGTTTTGCCAGCTCACCTTGATGGGCGGCAGCGGGCGGCCGTTGAACGAGAGGCCGTGGCACAGGCGCTGCAGCCCGTTCGGTGCAATGTCGCCTTTTACCTCCACGATGCACTCCTGCTCCAGCGACTCGATGTCTTCCGCCAGCTTGCGCGCGATGCGCTTGTCCTGCGTGTAGACCACCAAGCCACTGGCCTCGGTGGGCAGCGGGGTGAAACATTCCAGCTGCTTGAAGTGGCGCTGCAGCACACGGATGCCTGAGGCGTCCTCAGGCAGGTGGGATGCCGGGCCCAGCAGGGTGGTGGCCGCAGTGGCGCCCTGGCTGCGGCTGGCATGGGCCGCCTGCCCGGCGGGCAGACCCAGGCCCGCTTCAAACCCCACTGGCTTGTGTAGCAGCAAGGTCACCGGGGTCAACTCCAGCAGGCTGGCGTCTGGCGCCACCGTCACGGCCTGGTCGGGGCGCACGCGTGCGCCGGGGGCTTCCACCACCTGGCCGTCCACACTCACAAAGCCGCCTTCGACGAACTGCTCGGCCGTGCTGCGCGAGCAGTTCAGTTGGTCGGCCACACGCTTGGCCAGGCGTATGTGGGAGGGGTCGGGGTTCTTGTCGGTCATGGGGTGAGGAAGGTAGGCATTCGCCTATGGGAATCGAAGGGACAAATGCGTGATTGTCGGCGGTGCCTTCAATACGGGTGCTGCCGCATGCCAGTGCCTTGGTGGAACCGGCTTTGCCGGGCCACTGGTGGCGTCCCCCTGAGGGGGAAGGCGCGTAGCGACTCAGGGGGCATCAATTGTTCCCGGGCTGTTGTGCTCGAATGCGCTCCACATGCGCCAGGAGCGAGCGCTGCGCAACGGGCCACATGCGCGGCGGCACGTCGGCGTAGGCGTGCCGCACCCAGTCTTCCATGCTGCCCTGGGGCAGCGCCTGCATGGCGGCCAGCACCTTGGCCTCGCGCGCCAGGCGGTGGGCCTTGAGCTTGGCGATGGCGCCGCGGGCATCGCCCAGAACATAACCGTGCGCAGGCAGGATGAACTCCACGCCATGCTCGGCGCACACGGCGTCGAGCTTGTCCAGCGAATCGAGGTAGTCGGCCATGTTGCCGTCGGGTGGGTCCACCACCGTGGTGCTGCCGTTCAGGATGTGGTCACCGCTGAACAGCAGGGCGTCTTCCACCAGCAGCAGGCACAGGTGGTTGGCGGCGTGGCCCGGGGTGTGGATGACCTGCAAAGTATGGGTAATATTGCCCTCTGGCGCTTGTCCATCAAGCGCGAGTAGCTCATTATTTTGTAGCGATCTGTCGGGTGTGAATGTGCTGGCCGTGCGCGCGGTGGGCGCCGAGGGCAGGCCCAGGATGGGGGGCCGGGCTTTGCCCGCCTGCACACACAGTGCCTGCAGCGGCGCGGCGCCGGGCGAGTGGTCGGGGTGCGAGTGGGTGCACACGATCATGCGGATGTCGCCCCCGGCGGCGCGCCAGAGCTTGTCCAGGTGTTCGGGGTCTGCCGGGCCGGGGTCGACGGCGATATAGCCCGTGGCCGGGTCGCCCACCAGGTAGCTGTTGGTGCCGGGGCCGGTCATCACGCCCGGGTTGGGGGCGGTCAACCGCTGTACGTTGCGCAGCAGCGGCACGGGGCGCTCGGTTTGCCAGTCCAGCGGGTGCACGATCTGGCCGTCGGGGCACACCAGGGCCAGCTCGCCGTAGGGCATGTCGCTTTCCATGTACCGCGCTTCCTTGCCCGCCAGCGTGCCCGCGCGCGGGCAGCTGGTCCACAGGGGCAACTCGTGGGCCAGTGCATCAAACACGGCCTGGGTGGTGGCAAACGTGGCCAGCCGCTGCAGTGTGCGGATGGTCGGAAAGATCATGAAGAACTGCCCCGCCTCATGCCGTGCCAGCGCATCGGCCGGGCGCACCCAGACGGGCTCGAACTGCTCGGCCTCGTCAGCCACAGGCTCCTGGCCCTCGGGCATGCGGGCGACGAGAAATGGCACGTCGAAGCGGCGCGGCAGGTCGCGGTCGGTGATCCAGTGGGCCAGCATGAAAACGCTGTCGGCCGCCAGCCGCAGGCCGCGCGCGGTGCATTGCGCCACAAAGGGCTGGTGGCGGTCGATGGCGGCAATGTCCTGCGCATCGGCCATCAACCCCTTGCGGGGGCCGTCGGCATGGCGGGCCAGCAGCACACCCAGTTCTTCAAAACTCTCACGGATGGCGGCGATGGCCTGGGTGAGGTGCAGGTCGCTTTGGGTGGGGCGGCGGTCGGCGGCGGAGTGCGATTGCGCATCCAGCGCATCGATGCCCCCGCCCGGGAACACATAGGCACCCGGTGCAAAGCTGGCCTTGTCGGAACGCCGGGTCATGAGGACTTCGATGCCTTCCGCATTGCCGGGTGCATCGCGCAGCAGCAGCACAGTGGCGGCCAGGCGGGTGGCTACAGGTTCGCGGTAGGGGTGCAGTTGTTGGCTGGTGCGGGGCATCGGGCCATTATCGAGGGGAGGCGCGCCGTGTGCACACGTCCCACTTCGGTACGGCCCATGGGCCGTACTACGGCGGGTGTGCTGGGTTTGACCACTCAGCGCAACGCCCGCAGCTGCTGCAGGCGCAGCAGCACCGCATCAATGACGGCGTTGGCGCCTTCCACGTCGCAGCTCCACAGCATCTCCAGCAGCTCGATCAGCGCGATGGCGTTGGTCTCCTGCAGTGCCGCCTGGGCAGCTGCCTGAAGGTTGTGCGCGCCCAGATCGTCCAGAACGTTGACGGTTAATCCCATGAGGTACTCCCTGTTTTTTTAAGGAGGTCCATCGTAGGTGCGCGGCGGCCGTGCGGCAGGCTGGCGGGCATGATCAATATCAAGGGCGGGCGAGAAAGAAAGCGCCAGCGCGCACCCTCTCCTCGCTCAGCCGCGTGCCGGAATTGCCAGACCCCTGACCACCGCAGGGCGTGCCACAAACACGTCCAGCACGCGCTGCACGTCGGTGAACTGGCCAAACTCCACCAGGTCGCCCGCGCCGTAGAAACCAATCAGGTTGCGCACCCAGGGCAGGATGGCGATGTCGGCAATGGTGTACTGGTCGCCCATCACCCACTGGCGGCCTGCCAGGCGCTGGTTCAGCACGCCCAGCAGGCGTTTGGATTCGGCCACATAGCGGTCGCGCGGGCGCTTGTCTTCATAGTCCTTGCCGGCAAACTTGTGGAAGAACCCCAGTTGGCCAAACATGGGGCCCAGGCCGCCCATCTGCCACATCACCCACTGGATGGTTTCATAGCGCGCAGCGGCATCCTGCGGGATCAGCTGGCCGGTTTTCTCGGCCAAGTACAACAGGATGGCGCCGGATTCGAACAGCGCCAGCGGCTGGCCGCCCGGGCCGTTGGGGTCGAGGATGGCGGGGATCTTGTTGTTGGGGTTGAGCGACAGGAACTCGGGCGAAGTCTGGTCGTTGGTGTCAAAGCTCACCAGGTGGGGTTCATACGGCAGGCCCAGCTCTTCGAGCGCAATCGACACCTTCACGCCGTTGGGCGTGGGCAGCGAATACAGCTGGAGGCGGTCGGGGTGCTGGGCGGGCCATTTGTGGGTGACGGCGAAGGCGGAAAGATCGGGCATCAAAGAGTCCTTGGCGGGTGGCAGCCAGAGCGGTGCCCAAAGAGCGCAAGCCTAATGGGGCCGTGAAACCGGCGCTGCCTGAGGTTATTGGCGGCCCACCGACGATAATCTGGCGGATGCAGATTCGCTTCACCAAAATGCAGGGCGCGGGCAACGATTTCGTGGTGCTCGACGAAACCCAGGGCCGCCTGGGGCTCAGCACCGCCCAATACCGTTTTCTGGCCGACCGCCACTTCGGCGTGGGGGCCGACCAGATCCTCACCGTGCGTCCTTCGCCCGCTGACGGTATCGACTTCGAATACGTGATCCACAACGCCGATGGCGGAGAGGTGGAGCAGTGTGGCAACGGCGCCCGCTGCTTTGCGCGCTTTGTGCACGACAAAGGCCTGTCGGGCAAAGACACCCTGCGGGTGCAGACCAAAAGCGGCGTGATTGCCCCCCGTCTCACGCCCGATGGCCGTGTCACCGTGGACATGGGCCGCCCGCAGTTCGATCCCGCGCAGGTACCGTTCGATGCCAGCGGCCTGAGCCCTGTAGAGCAAGGATCAGGGCAAAAATGGCCTCTAGCGCTGGATGATAAAGCGCTAGTAGCTACTGTTTTGATAGCGGTGGTCTCCATGGGCAACCCCCACGCCGTACAACTGGTGGACAACGTGGACACCGCCCCCGTCGCCGAAGCGGGCCCTTTGATCGAGCGCCACGCGCGTTTTCCGCAGCGCGTGAATGCAGGCTTTTTGCAGATCGTGGACCGCACCCATGTGCGGCTGCGCGTGTTCGAGCGCGGTGCTGGTGAGACCCTGGCCTGCGGCACGGGCGCCTGCGCCGCCGTGTCGGCCGGCATCCGCCTCGGCCTGCTCGATAACGAGGTGCATGTAGACACGCGCGGCGGACGCCTCACCATTGCCTGGAGCGGTGCAGACACCGATTCCGTTTTCATGACAGGCCCCGCCACCACGGTGTTCGAAGGCCAGATCGACATTCCTGACACCCTCCTATGACGTCCCACATCCCACCGATCACCGAAGACGACATCGCCCAGTTCCTCACCAACACGCCGGGCTTTTTCGAACGCCATGCCGAGGTGCTGGCCAGCGTGCAGATCACCAGCCCCCACGGCGCGCGCGCCGTGAGCTTGCAGGAGCGACAGGCCGAAATGCTGCGTGAAAAGATCAAGGGCCTGGAGCAGCGCATCATGGAAATGGTGCGTAACAGCACCGAAAACGCTGCCATTGCCAACAAGGTCCACCAATGGACCGGCAGCCTGCTGCAGGTGCGCGACCCGTTCGACCTGCCCCAGGCTGTGGTGGATGGTGTGCGCACCCTTTTCGACGTGCCACAGGCGGCGGTCCGTGTGTGGGAGGTGGCCGCGCCGTACATCG
Organism: Acidovorax sp. SRI_002; assembly: GCF_057586455.1. Classification (NCBI taxonomy): domain Bacteria; kingdom Pseudomonadati; phylum Pseudomonadota; class Betaproteobacteria; order Burkholderiales; family Comamonadaceae; genus Acidovorax; species Acidovorax sp. SRI_002. Next base: position 437,125 of record NZ_JBYCZW010000006.1, read on the forward strand.
ACGCCGACTTCACCCAGGGCGCCAGCGAAGACGCCCGCGCGTTCGCCTCGTCGCTCACCATGCCGTTCTGCGGCCCCAACCTGGGTTTCGAGCCCGCCGCCTGGCTGGCCAACGAGGCGGGCGAGCCCGCCCAGTCGCTGGCCCTGCTGCCGCTGCGCGCAGGCGCCATCGACAGCGCCACGCCCGCCTTTGGCCTGCTGGTGCTGGGCTCGCAAGACCCGCAGCGTTTTGATGCCACGATGGGCACCGAATTTCTGTCGCGCATGGCAGAACTCGCCAGCGCCGCATTGCTTCGTCTGAAGTAGCCAGACGGCCAGCGGCCACTCTGCGGCGGCTCAGCCTCGGTCACCATGTCTGACACGCCCACTGCGCCCACCACGCTCGACCCCCACGTCCTGCGCTACCTGGAGCACGTGCGCGTCGAAAAGCGGCTGGCAGCGCGCACGCTCACGCTCTACGCGCTGGACCTTGAAAAGCTCGCGCAGTTTGCGGCGGCGGTCAGCGTGCCGCTGCTGCAGCTGCAGACCGCACACATCCGCCGTTTTGTCGCGCAGATGCACAGCGGCGGGCGCAGCGGGCGCGGCATTGCGCTCATCCTCTCGGGTTGGCGCGGTTTTTTCATCTGGGCGGGGCGGCAGGGGCTGATTCCGCACAACCCGGTGCAGGACGTGCGCGCCCCCAAGGCGCCCAAGCCACTGCCCAAGGCGCTGGGCGTCGATGACGCCGTCCGGCTGGCCGAATTCGACAACACCGGCGCCGACCCCTGGCTGGAGGCGCGCGATGCGGCGATGGTCGAGCTGCTTTACGGCTGCGGCCTGCGCGTGGGTGAACTCGCGGGGCTCGACGCCATCCCCAATGCCGACACCCAGCGCCAAGGCCGGGGCTGGGTCGATCTGCAAGCCGGGGAGGCCCATGTGTTCGGCAAGGGCAGCAAGCGCCGCAGCGTGCCCGTGGGGCGCGCGGCCACCGCAGCGCTGCAGGCTTGGCTGCTACTGCGGGCCACGCCCTTCGGCGGTGAAGGATCGGCGCGGCTTGACACCGCACTGTTCGTCGGCCAGCGCGGCAAGCGGCTCACGGCGCAGTCGATCTGGCTGCGCCTGCGCCAGCGCAGCCAGCAGGCGGGGCTGACCACGCCCGTGCACCCGCACATGCTGCGCCACTCATTTGCCAGCCACCTGCTGCAAAGCAGCGGCGACCTGCGTGCTGTGCAGGAGCTGCTGGGCCACGCCAACATCACGACCACGCAGGTCTACACGCGCCTCGATTTTCAGCACCTGGCCAAGGTGTATGACGCGGCGCATCCCCGAGCTAGAAAAAAGCCCCCCTGAGCGGCTTCGCCGCTTCCCCCAAGGGGGACGCACCTGGTGGCCCGGCAAAGCCGGTTCCACGGGTGCACTGGAATTGGCTGCGCTCACAGCAAGTGCTGTGGGAGATTCGCAATGGCCTGTCTCACGGAACCAAGTTGCAACCGGGCGCATCCGAGCAGAGCGCTTGCTTTGAAGCTACTTGGAGTTGTCGTCATGCTGCTGAACTGGATCAAATCGAACCGTGGGTTCATCGTGCTGCTGCTGTGCTTCGGCATCTTCCGCACGGCGGTGGCCGACTGGAACCCCATCCCTTCGGGGTCCATGCGCCCCACGCTGCTCGAAGGCGACGTCGTTTTTGTCAACCGCCTGGCCTACGATCTGAAGCTGCCGCTGACCGATGTGGTGCTCGCCCGCCTGGGCGAGCCCGAGCGGGGCGATGTGGTCACCTTCTCGTCGCCGCGCGATGGCACGCGGCTCATCAAGCGCATTGCGGCGTTGCCCGGCGACACTGTGGAAATGCGCGACGAGGTGCTGTACCTCAACGGCGAGGCGGCGCGCTATGACGCGCCCGAGGCGGTGACCGAAACCCTGCTGGAATGGGGCGCCCAGGTGCCCGCCACCCGCTGGACGGAGCACCTGCAGGGCCACGAGCGCCGTGTGCAGTGGCTGCAGGGCGTGACCGCGCACCGCAGCTTCGGCCCGGTGACGGTGCCCGAGGGCGAATACCTGGTGCTGGGCGACAACCGCGACAACAGCGCCGACTCGCGCTACATCGGGTTTGTGCCGCGCCACCTGCTCATCGGCCAGGCGCGCCGGGTGCTGGTGTCGGCCGACATCCTTGCCAATTGGGCCCCGCGCCTGGGGCGTTTCGGTCACGCGCTTTGATTCGGCGCGAGCGCTGAACCGCGTTGTGCGGTGGGCGCTGAGAGGCATTGTGGCCACGTCCGCGACTCGGGCAGCGCTTCACTTTCGCCTTGATTGGTCGCATGCAAGCATGGGGTTGAGCTCGCTGGAGGCGTGAGGGACGGGGGCTGCTGACCCCGCATTCAGAGGGAATAACTCTGGAGCTTGCGGCCGCCTTAGGTAGCAGATTGTCAACAAGTGTTGCATTTTGGTGGCTATTGTCGCTTTGCGTAACGCCTCCCCCTATGATCGCGGCCACACTTTTGAGCCTGTCCCGATTTATGCGCTTCCCCGGTTCTCTGCTGCGTCCCCCGACCTTGTCTGCCGTGCTGATTTGCGCGGCTTCTTTGCTGAGTGGCTTCAACGCTGGCGCTCAGACTCTGGACGTCTACCTTTCACCGCCCGGCGAACAGAACACGACGCGATCGGGCGCCATTGTTGAAGCCTTCTCGGATGCAGCGGGGGCAATTGGTGCGACGGGGAGTTTTGCCATCGGGGCTTGGACGGGTGCCACCGGGGGTGTCAACCGCACTGCGGCGGACCAGTACGGTGGCGCAGATGGGACAGGGAACTACCTTGCAATAGGAAACGGCAACCAGGTCACCATCACCCTGATTGGCGACCGGAAGTACGTTGGATTCTGGTGGTCGGCGGGGAATGCCGGCAACACCATCGAGTTCTATGACGACACCAACACCTTGTTGGCGCAGTTCACGACGAACTCGCTGACAACGCTGCTGGGTGGGGGCGGCAACATCACGGCGATCGACGGCAATTCGTACGCCAAGGCGGACTACTTTGGCAACCCCAATCCGCCTGCGGGTCGCAATACAGGAGAGCCCTATGGCTACATCAACCTGTTGCTGCGGGGGGCCAGCGTCAATTTCAGGACCATTGTTGTCCGCCACGCTGGAGGAGGGGGCTTCGAGCTGGACAACCTGGCCGTGACCGATGCAGCCACGGTGCCAGGCACCTGGGTGGATGTTGGAACCGTGACGGTGACCTTGCCGCCTGGAGCCATCGGCGCGGTGGACGACACGGCCACCACCCCGTTCAACACCCCTGTGCCGGGCAATGTGGCCACCAACGACACGACCGTGGCTGGCTCCACTTTTGCCGTGGTTGCGACACCCGCCAACGGCTCTGTGGTGCTCGATCCATCCACGGGGGCCTACACCTACACGCCGCAACCTGGTGTTTCAGGCCAGGATACGTTCACCTATCAACAGTGCAAGCCAGCACCTGATCAGGCAACCTGCGTCCCCGCTACGGTCACAGTGACCGTCGGCCCGAATGCGGTAGATGACAATGCAGGCCCCGCCACCCAAGGGGTGCCGTTCAATGCTTCGGTGACGGGCAATGATTCCGCCCCGGTGGGTTCCACGTACGCGGTGCTCGCGAGCACCGCCAACGGCACCCTGAATCTGAACAGCGCGACGGGTGCCTATACCTACACGCCGAATGCTGGCTTCAGCGGGACCGACACATTCACCTACCGGGTGTGCCTGCCTGCTCCGAACGCGGCTCTTTGTGACGATGCGACGGTGCAAATCTCGGTGGTTGCGCAGGTGCCCCCCGTGGCCCTGTCCGTGTCCGTTGCGGGCGTGCCGACCATTGGGCAACCCGCCACAGGCAACTACACCTACACGGACGCCAATGCAGACGTGCAGGGTGCATCCACCTTCCGCTGGGTGCGCAGCCCCAGCAACAGCGTGGCGGCAGGAACGAATGTCGCCACAACGATGGGGTATACCCCGGTGGCAGGCGATGTGGGCAACTTCCTGTTTTTCTGTGTGACGCCAGTGGCCGCTACCGGGGCCACGCCGGGCCTGGAAGTGTGTTCGCCGGCAAGCCAGATCGGGTTTGCATCACCCATTCCTACGCTGTCCCAGTGGGGGATGATCATTTTGTCGATACTGATGGGCTGTTTCACCACGGCCTTTGCACGCCGTCGCCGCTGATGCATAACCAATAAACCACTGCGGTGTATCGGCCCCGCAGTGGTAAGCAATGCGGCTTATGCGAAGGGCGGGGCGGCTTTCGGCGGAATTTGCAGCGGCAGCGACAGCGTAAATGTGGAGCCCTCGCCCACCCGGGACCTGACGGTTAACGTGCCGCCCAGCAGTTGGGCAAGCGCACGAGACAGCGACAGCCCCAGTCCGGTGCCCCCGTGTTGGTAGCTGACGCGGGCGTGGCCCTGGCTGAACTTTTCGAAAATGACCTCGTGCAGGTTTTCCGGGATACCTGGGCCCGTGTCTGTGACATGGAACTGCACGTGGTGACCGTCTGCGCTGGTATCCACGGCCAGGCACACGGTGCCCGATGGGGTGAATTTGATGGCATTGGACAAGAGATTGTTCAGGATTTGCTTGAGCTTGAGGCGGTCGGTTACCAGGGCGTTCGGGACATTGGCGGCCGTGGTCGCCGTGAGTGCCAGCGATTTGGCCACGGCACTGACGCGGAAAAGCTCAATCACATCGTGCAGCAGACCGGGCAGTTCCACGGGCTCGGGGTGCGCTGGCATGGCACCCGCTTCAATCCGCGCCAGGTCGAGGATTTCCGTCAGCAGAGCGTTCAGGTGTTCTGCGCCCTGGCGGATAAGGCTCGATTGCTCCCGGGTCTGTGGATCGTTGCTGCGCAGCTCCATAAGTTCGGCAAAGCCGCGGATGCTCGTCAGCGGAGTACGCAGCTCGTGCGACATGGCGGCCAGGAATTCGCTTTTGGCCTGGTTGGCGCGCTGGGCTTCGGCCTCGCTGCGGGTCAGTGCCGCGTGGCTGACCGCCAGCCTGCGAATGCTTCCCAGAAATACGGCGACAAAGGCCACAACCGCCAGGCTCAACAGTGCCGTCAACCACAGGATCGTGTCGCGTGTGGTGCGCCAGCGGGCGAAAGAGTGTTCTTCTGAGGTGCCGCTGAGTACGGCAAGCGGGTAACTTCCGACACGGCTGAAACCAATAATGCGCAGTCTGGCGTCGGACGATGGCGACAACATGGCCCCGCTGTCCTGGCTGCGCAGTGCTTGCAGGAGGGGCGCGGGCAGTTGCATCCCAACCTCTGTGCTGACACCTCCCAACACGCGCACACGGATCACTCCGTCAAGCCCCGCAAGTCCCACACCGCCGTCGCTGCCCAGTTGCACGCCTCGGTACACGTCGGCGAAATGGCGTGGATTGAGTGACGCCACCACCACCCCCAGGACGCGCCCATCCGCGGCCGTGACTTTGCGTGAGAGCTGGATGGTCGATACCCCCGACACCTTGCCCAGCAGGGACTTGCTGATGAAAAGGCCGTTGTGCAGCATGCCAGAGCTGGGCGGGGCCGCTTCGGCGGGCAGCAAGTGCACCCGGATATGGTCGCGGTCCATCAGGCTCACATGGTTGCTGCGCGAGCCGTCGGGGTCGAGGTTGCTGCCCTGAAAGCGGCCATCGGGGCCCACGAAGGACAACTGCGTCAGGATGTGCGGCACCATGCCGGTTTCATTGGCGATGGTTGCCAGGTCCTCGCCGTTGAGTGGTCCGTCTTCGGCGGTATGCTGCAAACGCCACATGGCCTGGTCCACCGTGTCCAGGATGCGCAGCGTGTGCTCCTTCAGTGCCAGGGCGGTGTTGGTGTTCTGGCGCATCTCGGCGTCCAGGGTTTCTTTCCACTGCCAGCGCAGCATGGCGGCCATGGTGGCCCAGGCACCCAGCAGCACTACAGCGCTGAAAACGCAGGCCACCACAAAGTACCTCAGCGCGGGGCTGCTGCGCCAGTTGGAGGTGGGGTGCTTCCTGTTCATGTGAGCGGGGCTGGCATGGTGTCCGTGTAGCCTGCGGTGAGCAGCATGATATGGAAGATGGTACCGCCGTCGGGTCCGTTGGTGGCATGGATGCGCCCCCCATGTGCTTCGACGATCTTGCGGCATATCGCCAGGCCCAGGCCCGTTCCGCCGGAGCCATCGCGCGTCTTGCTCGATTGCACGAAGGCCTGGAACACGGTCTCCAGCTCTGCGGGAGGAATGCCCGGGCCTTGGTCGCGCACCTGGATGTGGATGCTGTGGTCGTCCGAGACTCCGGCGGTGATGTCGATGATGCTGTCTTCGGGAGAGAACTTGATGGCGTTGCTCAGTACATTGCGCACCACTTGCTGAAAGCGCGATGGATCCACTTTGGCGATCAAAGGCATGCGGCCCAGTCGCAAGCCCAGGCCCAGGCGTTTGCGGTCCAGCAGCAACTCCATCTCTGCCGCCACTTCCTCGATGAGATCGCGCACGTCGGCGCGCTCGAATTGGAAGGCTCCAACCGTGCTCTCGATCTTTGCGATGTCGAGCAGGTCATTGACCAGCACCAGCATGCGCTGGCCCGCGTCGTGGATGTCGCTGAACATGGACGCCAGCTTGGATTGATGGCGGCCCCGCGCCAGTCCGAGTTCGGAGAAGCCCAGGATGGATTGCAGGGGCGTGCGCAACTCGTGGCTGATGTTGGCCACAAATTCCGACTTGGAGCGCGACGCCTCTTCGGCCAGATCGCGTGCGGCCCGGAATTCCGTGATGTCCATCTTGGCGGTCAGGATGCCGATGGGCTGCTTGCCATTGGTGGTGACGAGCACCTTGGTGACCTGCACGTCCCGGAAGCTGCCATCGGGCCGGCGCATGCGCTCTTCGTAGCGGACACGACCGCCCTCGCGCAACAGTTGTTCTTGGTGTGCGCAGTACGCCTGCGCCTCCTGCGTGGGCAGAAAGTCGATGTTGCGCATCCCCAGGACGCTTTTGCGCGACAGCCCCATGAAACTTTCCCAGGCCTGATTGACCGAGAGAAGACGTCCTTCAGTGTCGGTCATGCAGATGGGCAACGGGTTGCATTCGAGCACCTGGCTTGTGAGGGCCAGCTGCTCTTGCAGGCTTTGCTGGGCGGCCAGCAGGGCTGTCACATCCACCGCGCTGCCCGCAAAGCCGCGCAACTGACCCGACCGGTCACGCAGCGGAACCACCGAGATGTCCAGCGCGCGCGTTTCTCCTGCGGGTCCCGTGAGGCGGACCTGCGCCATGCGCACGCCCGGGGGCTGGGTGGCGTCGAACAGGGCATCCACGCCATCGCGGCACTCGGGGTGGACGACGTCCCGCAGACGCTGGCCTCGGGCCATTTCAGCGGGCTGGTTGGTAATGGCATGCCAGCGGGGATTGACGAACCGGATGGTCCCTTGGGCATCGGTGCGGAAGATCAGCTCCTGAACACTTCGGAACAGGACCGACAGCTCTTGTTCGCGCCGTGCGGTTTCTTGCTGGGCCTCATCGCGTTCACGTTGCGCAACTTCTTTTGCGCGGGCATTGCGCCAGGACGCATGCGTGAGAAGTCCTATCAGCGCCAAGGCCACCCCCATGAACAGCAGCGGTCCTCGCATTGCGTCCAGCCACTGCTGGGTCGTGGCTTCATAGGGTTGCTCTACAAAAGCCACCAGAGGCTGGCTATTGGAGCTGCGCCAGGCGCCCAGGCTACGGGCCTGAAAGGTTTGCAGCGGGCCGTAAGTTCCTTTGTGCGCTGGCAGCAAACCCTGGAACAAAGGGTGGGTGCCCAGGCTGCTTCCAAGATTCAAGGTGTCGTTGCCCACCTGGGTGAGCAAGGTCCCGTTATCCAATGCCAGCATGACCTGTGTGCCAGGGTGGCCTGCCTCCATCAACTGCCGCTGGTAGGTGGCCAGGGCGTCGGGATTGATCTGTGCCACCAACGTCACCACAGCGTTCGATGGCAGGCGAACCAGGCGCGCCATGGGAATGTAGCCAAGGCCCGCTGGCACGGCTGCATTGCGCATATCTTGGGTGAGTGTGCGGCCATGCACCCAGGCTCCAATGACCACCCGCTCCTCGGTCATTGGTGAAGGAGGCAGGCGCTGCAGATCCACCCGGCCACCCCGGTCCGAGGCGGTCGTGGAGGCCAGCACCAGCCCTTCGGAGCTGACGATGGCGATGCTGCGCAGAAAAGGCAGGCCTTGCAAGCGGTAAGACTGCTGTGCTTCGAGCTGCGCGGGAGTGTGGTTCTCGGTGGTCAGGTTTTTCGCAAGGCTGTCGAGGGCGAGCTTGGTGTTGTCGAAAACCTGGCTGGCGTGCGACTCCATGACGCTGGCCAGTAATTCGAGCTGCTTGCGGTCCTGAGCTTCTGTGCGGCGGAACTCCAGCCACATCAGCGATGCGGTGCCGACGATTACGGCCAGCATGAGAAGTGTGCCCCCGAAGAGCGCCCTGCTGCTGGCAACTTCCAGCAAGCTGAGCTTGGCAAAGGGAATGGATCGTTTCATGGCAGGGGCATCAGTTCAGGAGGATGCTTTCGAGTCCGTGGCGCCGTGCTGCCGTTTCCAGGCGGCCGTCATGCCGAATCCGGGCGACAAAAGCGTTGAGCACGGCTCGCCATTCGACGTCGCCTGGTTTGCTGGCATGGGCGTAGGGGAGCGTATAGAACGGCTTGGGGGGGGGCACCAGTGCGGCCCATTCCGTGCTTTCGATCAGTGCGCGACCGTAGGGGTAATCGGTCATGAAGACGTCCACGCGGCCCGCAATGAGCTCGCGTTCGCGCGTCTGTGGCAGGTGGATGGAGACGAGACCTGCATGCTTGAGGCGTTGCCGCATGACGGGCTCCATGAACGTTCCAGCCTGCACGCCTACCTGCACGCCGGGTTGGTCGATGTCACTCCACTGCCGCACGATGCGGCTGGTGCGTGTGGTTACGGCATAGATATCGCTTTGCAAATAGGGCGTGGAGAACTGGAGTTGCTCCATGCGCTGCGGCAGCATGGCGATGCCGAACATCGCTACATCGCATGTGCCTGCCTGCAGGTCCTGCACCAAGGTGACAAAGGAGGAGTCCACGAATCGCAGCTTGACGCGCAGATCAGACGCCAGTGCCGTAGCCAGATCGATGTCCAGGCCGCTGAGCTGGCCGGAGCGCGGGTCCCGAAACGAGATGCGCTGGTACGCGGGCCAGATACAGACCCTGACTTCACCCCGGGCCTGAACGCGGTCCTGAACCTCACCTGCTGTGGCGCCCCAGGAGGCCAGAGCGGTAGCCAGGAGCATGAGCACCGCAGCCTGCACTCGGTATGTACGGAAGATCATGGTGCCTCCTGCTTGCGGTTGATCAGGTCGGCGAAGGTCATGCGTCCGACCGTGACTTGCTCACGCAAGGCCGAAATGGCGGCGCTGTTGCGCAGGAAGCAGTCCACGATATCCGGGTCGAAGGCTTTGCCTCGTTCTGCCAGGAGCATCTCCAGCGCTTTTTCGTGGCTGAAGGCCGGGCGGTAGACGCGGTCCATGGTCAGGGCGTCGTAGAAGTCCACAATGGTCACAATGCGCCCCGACAGGGGGATGGCTTGGCCTGCCAACTGGTTCGGGTAACCCTTGCCATCCCAGCGTTCATGGTGTGCAAGCGCAATTTCGGCGGCCACCTGGAACAGCGCGATGCGCGATTTTCCCAGGATGTCTGCCCCGATGGCAGGGTGCCGGTTCATGATCATGCGCTCCTGAGGCGTGAAGGCACCAGGTTTCTTCAGCACGTCGTCAGGAATGCCGATCTTGCCAATGTCATGCATGGGGGCCGCCTTGCGCAGCATCAGGGCGTAGTCCTTGGACTCGCCCAGAAAAAGTGCCAGGGCCTCGGCCAGGAATCCGATGCGCACGATGTGGATGCCTGTGTCATCGTCTTTGTATTCCGCCGCCATGGACAGCAGAAACAGTGCCTCATGGTGGGCGCGGGCCACTTCCTGCAACGCCTCGTTGCGTTCCTGGTACATGCGCCCCAGATCGAAGACGATCTTCTCCATCTGGTCGGCCGCCGCAGGGCTGAACTGGGTATTTTCGCGTGCAGCTGCAACCATGTTCATGGCGCCTCGCCGGGGGTTGTGCCCAGGTGGTTGATGGTTTCGATCAGTTTGAGGGGGCTGAAGGGCTTGAGCAGATAGGCGTCGGCCCCGGCCATCATCCCCGCCTCGATATCCTGGCTTTGCCCGCGAGCCGTCAGCAGCACCACCCAGGGTTTGCCCAGCGATGGGTCGCTTTTGACAAGGCGGCACAGATCGAGTCCGTCCATGCTTCCGGGCATCATGATGTCCAGCAACAGTAACTGGGGGCGCAGCGTTCGCACGGCCTCCAGGCCCTCGTCGGCGTTGACGGCTTCATGGATGTCGTGGTCTTCGAACTCCAGGGTCATGCGGATCAGTCGGCGGATATCCGCATGGTCTTCGATGATCAGAATGCGTTTGTTCATGGTTGGGCACTTGCTGTAACTATTTTATCAATTTTATCACAAAAGTGATTTCTCGAAGTGATAAAATTCGCCACTATGGAACTCAGTCTTCTCTCTTCGCTGCCGGTGGATTGCAGTACCCGTGATGTGGCGCGGGTGCTGGGTATGGCGGTTCGTTCTGTCCAGCTGATGGTGGACCGGGGTGAGCTGGAGGCCTGGAAAACACCAGGAGGTCATCGGCGCATCGCGAAGGCATCGGTCGAGCGCTGGCTGGCCCAGCGGCAGGGTCAGGGCCAGCCCGTTGTACCGGTTGCCGAAGTTGCCGTGTCTGGTGTGGTGGTCGCGCCAGACGATGGGGTGGTCAAAGCTGCTCCCAGGCGCGCCGAGCAGGTCGGCGCTTCTCGCGAACCAGCGGGTACACACGGCCAGCGGGTGTTGCTGATCGAGGATTCCGCACATTTCCAGACCCTGGTGAAGCTGTTGATGGCGCACGATTTCCCGCAAGTGGAACTGCATGTGGCAGACGACGGCATCGTTGGCTTGGCGATGGCGGGCGAACTGCAGCCGGATGTGCTGATTGTGGACATCCTTCTTCCTGGCATTGATGGCGCAACGCTGATTGCGCGTCTGCGCTCGCATCCCCAGTTCCAGCGCAGCCGTCTGATCGTTGTGACCTCGCTCGACGAAGAGCAGCGCAGTCCCTACGCCTTTGCGCTGGCCGGGTTGCCTGTGGTGCACAAGCCCCGCTTGGTGCAGGAGCTGCCTGCGTTGTTGGCGGGGTTCCTACGTCCTGTGGCCGAGAAGGCCTGAGCGCCGTCGTGACGCAGCCGCGCGTGCTGTTGGTTGAGGACGATCCGTCAGTGCGCCGGTTTGTCCAGATGGCGCTCGATCCCCTCGGCGTGAATCTGGTGCCATGCGCCACGCTCGCCGAGGCGAAGCAGGCGCTGACCACCGAAGTGGCACCCCTGGTCCTCACGGATCTGACCCTGCCCGATGGCTCCGGCCTTGATCTACTGGTTTGGATGCAGACAAATCTTTCGCCTCAGGGAGCGGCCTGCCGCACCGTGGTGTTCAGTGGTGGGATTGACCCAGCCACGCAGCGCCGGTTGGAGTCGCTCAACGTCTGGCGCGTTCTGCACAAACCCGCCTCCGTGGGGGCGCTGATGGCGTGTGTTTCTGAGACTCTGGCCAGCCTCGACTTGGGGGCTCAGGCCGATTCCGCCGTCGTCACCGTTGCTCAACACAATCCAGTGGCCGAGTTTTTCGGCGGCAACCGAGCGCTTTACGAAGCTTATCGACAGGCATGCCTGGCCCGGTTTCCTCAAGATGTAATGGAAGGCGATCTGGCCGTGGCGGCGCAAGATGCACAGGCGCTGCGGCGCGTGGCGCACAACCTCAAGTCAGTGTTGACGATGCTGGGTGAGGCGCCAGCTGCCCAGTGTGCGCGAAGCACCGAGGAGTGGGCTGCAGGGGGCGATTCTGACCTTATGCAACAGGGATGGCGACAGTTGCGGCAGCAGGTGCTGCGTGTGGTTTCTGTTCAAGGCGAAAATTGAATCCTTTGCATCTCGCAAACGGCTGCCTATTGCCGGTACGTGGATCATTTCACAGCTTCTGAACAATAGAAAAACCACCCGAAGGTGGTGATTCCAAGGGGACTTCAACAGCAGACGTCTGGCGTCTGGCCTTGAGGCTGTCGGGCTTGGAGTGCCGATAGCGAAAGTTGCCCCTGGGGGGGCAACTTGCAGCCGACGTTTTCCAAGTCCGGCGGGTTCCTAGAAGTTTTCCCATTCTTTCTCTGCATGTGGAGCGGCAGTCACGAGTTTTGCCGAAGGCAGATGCGCCACGCCCGATTTCGCCATTGCGACACTTCGGACAGCCGCCTTGATGGCGGAAGTTGCTGATCGCTGGTTTGGGGCTTTCCGGGCCATCGGCGGCCGTGAAGCATATGTGGTGGACGTGCTGAGCGCTCCTTGTGGGGACACCACCGCAGGGCGCTCTTCCAAAGCCAAGGGCGAAATCTTGAAGGAGGAAACCACGTTGACCAGCTCCGCTGCCTGGGTGTTGAGGCTGCTGGCTGCTGCTGCCATTTCCTCCACCAGTGCTGCGTTCTGCTGGGTGGCCTGGTCCATCTGGGTGACGGCTTCGTTCACCTGGTCCACGCCCTGGCTCTGCTCGGAACTGGCTGCGCTGATCTCCGCCATGATGTCGGTAACGCGGCCAATTGCCGAAACCACGTCGCTCATGGTCTGGCCTGCCCGGTCCACGAGGGCGGAGCCGGCTTCTACCCGTTCCACACTGGCACCGATCAGCACTTTGATTTCGCGCGCGGCGTCTGCGGATCGGCTTGCCAGGCTACGAACCTCGCTCGCAACCACCGCAAAGCCCCGGCCTTGTTCACCCGCACGGGCGGCCTCCACGGCGGCGTTCAGGGCCAGGATGTTCGTCTGGAAGGCGATGCCGTCAATGACGCCGATGATGTCCGAGATCTTTCGGGAGCTGTCGTTGATGTCTTTCATCGTGCGGACCACGTCTGCGACAACTTCGCCGCCTTGGCTTGCCACGTTCGACGCGTTCTGCGCGAGCTGATTGGCTTGGCGGGCGTTCTCGGCGTTCTGGCGAACCGTCGAATTCAGCTCCTCCATCGATGCTGCGGTTTCTTCCAGTGCACTGGCCTGGTTTTCGGTGCGTGCCGAGAGATCGCTGTTGCCCGCCGATATCTCCGCGCTGGCAGTGGCCACGCTGTCGGAGCCTTGGCGTACCTGCGAGACAACCTGTGTCAGCGATGTCTGCATGTCGGAGAGCGCTTGCAGCAGCGGGCTGAATTCATCGTTGGCGTTGTCAATGACCTCTCCGGTCAGGTCGCCATCGCGCACGCGGGCTGCGATCACTTGCGCTTCTGACACCCGGCGCTGAAGGACGCTGCCGACATACCAGGAAAACACCATCAAACCGGCTGCAATCGCCGCGACGGCTGCCACAAGGCTGTAAAGGGTCTGTTAGGCGTCGACTTCGATTTCTTGAAGGCTTTCGCTCAGCAAACTGTTTTGGTGTTGCTTTTGCTTGCTCAGCATCTCCAGCACCACGTTGCGGGCAGGAATCGTCTTGGCGACCAGAAAGTCGAAGCCTTCTTCCTTGTTACCTTGCTCAATCAACTGGATGTTTTGCCCTGCGATCTGCCAGAACGTGCCCAGCGCCTGAACGAGTGCAGCGTATTCAGTCTTTTCGGTGGTGGTGACAGCAGTTTTTTCCAGTGCCAACTGGTCGGTGTCGATCAGTTTCTTTTTCTCCGCAACGTCCGCCAAGGTGGCCTTCAGGTCGCTGGGTGTCCTGACCAGCAGCGCATGGCGCAACTGGAGAGATGATCGTGTGACGTTGAGCTCCATGGCTGCCAGTCGCAACTGGTGGGGAACGGACTCTGTGGCGACCTTTCGGGTTTGGGCGGTGACCTCGGAGAGGTTGAACCATGCGAGAAGCGCGACCAGGGTCAGGCCACTGATGAGTGCGAAGGACAGCAGGTGCAGGCGTTTCGCAATGCCGAATGCTCTGAAGAAGTTCATAGGGATTCCGTGTAGGTGTGTTTGTGTTTCGTGGCAATGCGACAGCGTGTCATTGCACGGTGAGGGGCGATGGCAACGAGGGTGCCAAGAGCTTTTCGATGTCGAGCAGGATGAGCATCCGGTCATCGACCGATCCGATGGCCAGCAGGTGGTCCCGATCCACGTCCATGTCGAGTGCAGGGACAGGGCGCAATTGCTCTCTCTCCAGCGTGAGCACATCAGACACGCCATCCACCACAACGCCCACGACGCGCTGACCAATGTTGAGCACGATCACAACGGTCAGATGGTCATAGCGAGCCTCTGGCAAGCCCAGCTTCAGGCGCAGGTCGATGATGGGCACGATCACGCCGCGCAGGTTGACCACGCCCTTCAGGTCGGCGGCGGCATTGGCGATGGTGGTGGGCTTTTCGTACGAACGGATCTCCTGCACCCGCAGGATGTCTACGCCGTACTCCTCGTTGCCGATCTTGAATGCAAGGAACTCGCGAAGATCGGTCAAGACCGTTGGGGCTGCATCAGGGATAGAACCCAGGCTGGATAGGGTGTGAAGATTCGCTGGCATGTCTTTTTGATAAAAATGATAGTTGTGCGAATTCTAAGAAGATTGAATCACATTTGTCAAATAAATGATTTTCAAAATGATAAATATGCTTCCATCACCAGCGCTGTCGTGCGTTCTTCTGTGCAAATGGGCGGGCTTGCTGCGGGGGGCCGCGCATGCTGTTTTTCAAGGGATGATGGTTGGACGGCAGCGGTGAGCCCGCACAATCCGGGGCATGAAAACCCTTCGCCTTCGCCCTGGCAAAGAGCGCTCGCTCCTGCGTCGCCACCCCTGGATCTTCGAATCGGCCATCGCCAAGGGCGGCGGCGACAGCGGCGAGACCGTGCGTGTGGAGTCGCACGAAGGCCAGTTCCTGGCTTGGGCCGCCTTCAGTCCGACCTCGCGCATCCGCGCACGGGTGTGGAGCTTTGACGAAGCACAGCGCATTGATGCTCCTTTTTTTATAGCTTCTTGCGCCCGATCCATAATCGCCAGAGCCCGATTTGATGTGCAAAGTGATGGCGTGCGTCTGGTGCACGGCGAATCCGACGGTCTGCCGGGGCTCATCGTGGACCGCTATGGCGATACGCTGGTGGCGCAGTTCACCAGCGCAGGCACCGAGCGCTGGAAGGGCGTGATTGCCGATGCGCTGCTGCGCGAAACGGGGCTGACCAAGCTCTACGAGCGCTCGGATGCCAGCGTGCGTTCGCTGGAGGGCCTGGAGCCCGCCACCGGCTGGCTGCGCGGCGGGCCCTCGGGTGCGGCAGGTGATGGCGAGGGGCCGCCGCTCGAACTCACGATCCGTGAACACCAGTGGCGTCTGACGCTCAACATCGCTGAGGGCCACAAGACCGGCTTCTACCTGGACCAGCGCGACAGCCGCCAGCGGTTTGCTGACTACACCCAGCGCCTGGGTTTCAAGCATGTGCTCAACTGCTTTTGCTACACCGGCGGCTTCAGCGTGGCGGCACTGGCGGGCATGCGTGCAGCAGGCACCGTGGCCGATGGGCATGTGACGTCCATCGACTCGTCCGGTCCCGCCTTGGAGCGGGTCCGTGCGCACGTGGCGCTCAACGGCTTCGACCCGAACCGCGCGAGCTTTATGGATGCCGACGTGAACGCTTCACTGCGCCAGTTCCTCAAGGAGGGCCAGCGTTTTGACGCCATCATCCTCGACCCGCCCAAGTTCGCACCCACTGCTGCGCACGCCGAGCGGGCCGCGCGGGCCTACAAGGACATCAACCGGCTGGCGCTGCAACTGCTGACCCCGGGCGGGGTACTGTTCACCTTCTCGTGTTCGGGCGGCATCAGCGCCGACCTGTTCCACAAGATCGTGGCGTCGGCGGGCGCGGATGCGGGCGTGGACGGCTACATCCTGGAGCGCCTGGGCGGCGCGCCCGACCACCCCATGACGCTGGAGTTTCCGGAAGGGGAATACCTCAAGGGCTTGGTCGTGATGCGCAAAGGGTGAGCCCGGCGGCGTCCGGCAGGGGCTTGACAGCCTCGGTACACTGAAAAAACGCCCCCTGTGCGGGGCCCTGCAGCCCGCAGCATCGGGCTGCAGTGCATGTATTTGATTCCCTTGAAAGACAGATTTATGGCACTGATCCCCGTCACTATCCTCACCGGCTTCCTGGGCTCGGGCAAAACCACGCTGCTCAAGCGCCTGCTCTCCGAAGCCCATGGCCAGAAGATCGCCGTGATCGAGAACGAATTCGGCGAAGAAAACATCGACAACGACATCCTCGTGACCGAGTCCAAGGAGCAGATCGTGCAGATGAGCAACGGCTGCATCTGCTGCACCATCCGCGAAGACCTGCGCGAGACGCTGCAGCTACTGGCCGCCAAGAAGCGCAAGAACCTGCTCGAGTTCGACCGCATCGTGATCGAGACCACCGGCGTGGCCGACCCCGGCCCGGTGGCGCAGACCTTCTTCATGGACGAAGAAATCGCCGAGACCTACCTCATCGACTCCATCATCACCCTGGTGGACGCCAAGCACGCACCCCAGCAGCTCAATGACCGCCAGGAAGCGCGCCGCCAGGTGGGTTTTGCGGACCAGATCTTCTTGTCCAAGACCGACCTGGTGTCCAAGGACGAGACCGAGGCGCTGATCCATCGCCTCAAGCACATGAACCCGCGCGCGCCCATCAAGGCCGTGCATTTTGGCGAAGTGCCGCTCAAGGAGGTGTTGGACCTGCGCGGCTTCAACCTCAATGCCAAGCTGGACATCGACCCAGACTTCCTCAAGGAAGAAGGGGATGGGCATGACCACCACGACCATGACCACGAACATGGCGAGCACTGCAGCCACCCCTCGCACCAGCATGGCCATGGTCACCACCATCACCACGACGATGATGTGAAGAGCTTCGTTTACCGCTCCGACCGGCCATTCGACCCGGCCAAGCTGGAGGACTTCCTGGGGGCCATCGTGAATATTTACGGCCCGCGCATGCTGCGCTACAAAGGTGTGCTTAATATGAAGGGCACTGAACGCAAGGTGATCTTCCAGGGGGTGCACCAGCTCATGGGAAGCGATCTGGGACCCCAATGGGCCGAGGGTGAGACGCGCACGAGCAAGATGGTCTTTATTGGCATTGACCTGCCCAAGGACATCTTCCTGCAGGGGCTGGAACAAAGCCTGGTCTGACCCTCACCGGGGCCTGTGCCGCCCAGGGGAGAACGGCGTGTTTGTGTTGTATCTGCAACGTTTTCGTTTGCGTCAGCCCAGGTCGATACAATCGCGCCCCGGTAAAACCCCGGAAGGCTTGCCACCCGCCCTTGGCTGCGAATGCAGCTAGGGCCCGCCCGTACTGCGAGGAGACCAGGAAGTGAAAGCCGACACCAGCAAATCCAAGGGGACCACCAAGGCAACCCCTGCCGCGGCGAAAAGCGCCGCCGCCCCAGCGGCACCCAAAGTTGCTGCGAAGGCCACTGCCAAGGCTGCTGCGGCGCCCAAGGTGGCCGCACCCCCCGCCGTGGCGGCTCCTGCTCCGGCACCCGTGCTGCAAGCAGGCTCGCAGGTACCCGTGCGCACAACCCGGCCTTCTTCACGATTGGCCCAATTGACCGTACCATCCATGGCACAGACAGTGGCTTCGACCGCTGCCAAAGCCAGTTATCTACATACCATGCCCACGACCGCGCAAGCACAGCCTACGTATACGGCTGCCAAAAAAGACCCCAAGCTGGCGAACAACTGGAAAACCAAGTCCGCCGCTGAGTTGACCGATGCCGAAGTCATGGCCATGCCTGACGACGAGTACATGAACGACAAGCAGATGGCCTTCTTCCGCCTGAAGCTGGTGCAGCTCAAGCAGGAGATCCACAACAGCGCTGGTGAAACCACCGAACACCTTCGTGAAGACACCGTGGTGGTGCCCGATCCGGCCGACCGCGCCACGATCGAAGAGGAACATGCCCTGGAGCTGCGCACCCGCGACCGCGAGCGCAAGCTGCTCAAGAAGATCGAGCAGTCCATTGCCCGCATCGACGCAGGTGACTATGGCTACTGCGACGAAACCGGCGAACCCATTGGTGTGGGCCGCCTGATTGCCCGTCCCACTGCCACGTTGTCCCTCGAAGCACAACAACGCCGCGAACTCAAGCAGAAGATGTTTGGTGATTGACCGGGCCGTCTGGCCTGATCAACCCCAAGCGCACCCTGAGCCATGAGCAAGGAAGAAACCACCCCCGGAGGCCTGCTGTCGAAGGTGGTTCGGTTCGTGAAGAACCCGACGGTGAACTGGACCGAGCTGGACTCCATCCAGGACGACCGGGAGAGCCAGTACAGCAAGCAGATGCTCAAGGAGATGATCGAGCGCAAGCGCCGCAACGACTTCGTGCGGCGCCGCGAGTTCGATCAGCTGCGCAAGCTGCGTCAGCGCGAGGTGCTGCAAGGCCAGCGTGTGGAAGACGCCGCAGGGCGCCCCTCGTTCTTTCAGAGCAGCATGGCATCGCCCGACGAGCGGGCCGTCACGCTCAAGAAGATCGACGAGATCGAAGCGCAGATGTCGCAGCAGTGGTGGAAGAGCAAGCAAGGTGCAGAGGCTCCCACGCAACCCGGCGCCATGCCTGTTGCTGCCGACGCAGCTGCGTCCTCTGATTCCGCCCACGCAAGGGCGTATGCGCCCACGGCACCCGGCAGCCTGCCAGCGCCCCTCGAAAACAAGGCCGGTGTCCAGCCGCTGTTTGCCGATGACAGCATGGCCATTGGCCGGTTTGGCGGCACCGATGCGCAAATGCTCGCGGGTGCAGGTCCTGGCGAAGCGTCCTTCAGCCTTGCGGCAGCTACTGCGGTAACGCCAGCGCCCGCATCCGAACCGGAGGAATTCGTGCACGAACCCGATTTAGAAGAAGCTGCCATCCGGTTTGCCAATGGCGACCACGCTGGGGCTGAGTCCGGCCTGCTCGATGTGCTGGCCCAGCACCAGCAGGATGCGCCCGACGACCAGCTCGAAATCTGGATGACACTGTTCGACCTGTACCGTGCAACGGGCCAGCACGACCGGTTTGACACCCTGGCCATCGACTTCGCCGCCCAGTACAGCCGCTCCGCTCCGCTGTGGTTTTCCATGCCCGAGCAATTGGGCATGGCACCGCCCGCCGCAGCGGCTGCGCCTGGAACGGCTGCAGCCGCACCGGCAGGCGCGGTGCGCCGCGATTTCAGCTGGAACGCGCCGCCCACGCTGGCTGTGTCTTCGGTGGCCGCACTCCAGGCCTCGCTGGCACGCGCCGCCTCGCCCTGGACCCTGTCCTGGGCCCGCTTGGGCGCTATCGATGACGCTGCCGTGCCTTTGCTGGTGGACCAGTTCACCCAGTGGGCCGAGCGTGATGTGCAACTGGTGTTCTCCGGGGTAGAAAAGCTCAACGCCCTGCTGGATGCCAAAACCCAGTCCGGTGACCGCTCTACCAGCCCTGAGTGGTGGAGCCTGCGCATGGCGGCGCTGCGGCTCATGGGCAAGCCAGATGAGTTCGAGCTGGTGGCGCTGGATTACTGCGTCACCTACGAAGTCTCACCGCCGTCGTGGGCGTCGCCGCGCTGCGGGTATTCGGACAACGAGGGTGTGTCTTCGGGCTCGGCGCCTCTGGCGGCCGACAGTGACTTCATGGCCTCCGACCTGGGTGAGTTGTCCGCCCCCGCTCCGCTGGAGGCGGGCCCCGTGGCGCAGCTCAGCGGCTATATCGATGGTGATGCCACGCCATTGCTGGAGCCTTTCCAGGCCTTCCTGCGCCCGGGTGTGCCGCTGACCATTGTCTGCGACAAGCTCATTCGTGTGGACTTCGCGGCTGCGGGCTCGGTGCTCAACTGGGCGGCCGAGCAGCAGGGCCACGGCCATGTGATCCAGTTCCAGAACCTGCAGCGGCTGGTGGCAATTTTCTTCAACGTGATCGGTATCAACGAGCACGCTTGGGTGGTACCCCGAAAGAACTGATACCTCCATGGGACGCACCACCAGTGCGGCGGAGCAACCCTTGCGCGCCGGCTGGGTGCGGGCCGTGATCGTTGCATAGTTTTTGGGTGGGCTGCAGGGCCACAGATTCGGTGGCTGCTCGTGGCAGTTAGCGTTCGGCGTCGCCTTGAAAGCGCCGCCCGTGCCCTCAACTGCCGCAGCTATGGACTCATCAAACGACAACCATCCGGTGTTCCACGGCACCACCATCCTGAGCGTACGCCGCCAGACGCCCCAGGGCGTTCAAGTGGCCATTGGCGGGGATGGCCAGGTCACCCTGGGCAACATCGTGGTCAAGGGCACGGCGCGCAAGGTGCGCAAGCTGCACCACGGCAAGGTGCTGGCCGGTTTTGCGGGCGCCACGGCCGATGCCTTCACCCTGTTTGAGCGCTTTGAAGCCAAGCTCGAAAAACACCAGGGCCACCTGGTGCGGGCAGCCATTGAACTCACCAAGGACTGGCGCACCGACCGCGTGCTGCGCCGCCTCGAAGCCATGCTCGCCGTGGCCGATCTGGAGGCCTCGCTCATCATCACCGGCAATGGCGACGTGCTGGAGCCCGAGCAGGGCATCGTGGCCATTGGATCGGGCGGGGCCTACGCGCACTCGGCCGCCAAGGCGTTGCTCAACCACACCGACCTCTCTGCGCAGGACATCGTCAAGAAGTCGCTGGAGATTGCTGGCGAGTTGTGCATCTACACCAACATGAACCACACCATCGAGACCTTGTAGGTCGGGTGTTTTTTGCAGGGCGGTCTTGACCGCATTTGATACGTTTTTGATAGCTGCTAGCGCTTGATAGATAAGCGCTAGAGCCCAATTTGACTGGAATTTTCGCCATGTCGTCCATGACCCCCCAGGAAATCGTCTCCGAGCTGGACCACCATATCGTGGGCCAGGCCAGCGCCAAGCGTGCCGTGGCCATTGCGCTGCGCAACCGCTGGCGCCGCCAGCAGGTCGAAGGCAGCCTGCGCCAGGAGATCACACCCAAGAACATCCTCATGATCGGCCCGACCGGCGTGGGCAAGACCGAGATTGCGCGCCGCCTCGCCAAGCTGGCCGATGCGCCCTTCATCAAGGTCGAGGCCACCAAGTTCACCGAGGTCGGCTACGTGGGCAAGGACGTGGATTCCATCATCCGCGACCTGGCGGAGATGGCCGTCAAGCAGACGCGCGAATCCGAGATGAAAAAGGTGCGCGCCCGCGCCGAAGATGCTGCCGAGGAGCGCATCCTGGACGTGCTGATTCCCCCGGCCCGTGCAGCCGCAGGCACCGAGCCCGCGGCTGACAACACGGCCCGCCAAGTCTTTCGCAAGAAACTGCGCGAAGGCGCGCTGGCCGACAAGGAGATCGAGATCGATGTCGCCGAAGGCCGCCCGCAACTCGAAATCATGGGCCCCCAGGGCATGGAAGAAATGGCCGAGCAGTTGCGTGGCATGTTCAGCCAGGTGGGGCAGGACAAGCGCAAGACCCGCAAGCTCAAGATTGCCGAGGCCCTCAAGCTCATCACCGACGAAGAGGCGGGCAAGCTCGTCAACGAGGAAGAGATCAAGACCCGCGCCGTTGCCAATGCCGAGCAGAACGGCATCGTCTTCATCGACGAGATCGACAAGGTGGCTGCGCGCCAGGAAACCAGTGGTGCCGACGTGTCGCGCCAGGGTGTACAGCGCGACCTGCTGCCGCTGGTGGAGGGCACCACGGTGTCCACCAAGTACGGCATGATCAAGACGGACCACATTCTGTTCATCGCATCCGGGGCGTTCCACCTGTCCAAACCCAGCGACCTGATCCCGGAGCTGCAGGGGCGCTTCCCCATCCGGGTCGAGCTGGAGTCGCTGTCGGTCAAGGACTTTGAGGCCATCCTCACGCAGACCCATGCGTCCCTGGTCAAGCAGTACCAGGCCCTGCTGGCCACCGAAGGCGTCACGCTCGAATTTGCGCCCGAGGGCATCACGCGCCTGGCGCACATCGCCTTTGAGGTGAACGAGCGCACGGAGAACATCGGTGCACGCCGCCTGTCCACGGTGATGGAGCGCTTGCTGGACGAGGTGAGTTTTGATGCGACCCACCTATCGGGTCAGACCATCACCATTGACGCTGCCTATGTGGACGCCCGTCTGCAGACACTGAGCCAGGACGAGGACCTTTCACGCTACATCCTGTGACCACTCGGTCAAGCCTTGAGAGGTCACTTTCATAGGCCTCTCTAAGTGCTTATTTTTCAACGACTTTTGGCTTTTTAATCTCTGCAAAGTCGCGTCTAAGTCGTTGATTTCATTGCAAAAGTTTGTTGGGCACCCTCTTGTTCGGTGTGCTTTTCCTGCTACAGTGCAAAAAAGTGCAATTAAGTGGTGAAAAGTGCCCTCAAGGTCCATTGCACGGACCCCCGAGGCGCAAAACCGAATTGGAAATCTGTCCGTGTTTCAAGGTGCCTCGTCGCTGAGTCTCGATGCGAAGGGTCGGCTGTCTGTGCCGACCCGGCATCGTGACGTCCTGGCGGCCACGGCATCCGGTCAGCTCACCATCACCAAACACCCGCACGGCTGCCTGATGGTGTTCCCCCGCCCCGAGTGGGAGAAGTTCCGCGAGCGCATTGCCCAGCTACCCATGTCCGCCCAGTGGTGGAAGCGCATTTTTCTGGGCAACGCCATGGATGTGGACATGGACGCCACGGGCCGCGTGCTGGTTTCGCCCGAGCTGCGTGAAGCAGCCGGTATCTCCAAAGACACCATGCTGCTGGGCATGGGCAACCATTTCGAACTTTGGGACAAGGCCACCTACGACGAGCAGGAGGCCAAGGCCATGCAGGGCGAGATGCCGGATGTCTTCAAGGACTTCTCCTTCTAAGGCGCGCTGTGACATCCCCCCTGCAACACACCACCGTCCTGCTCAATGAGGCCGTGGATTCTCTCCTGGGCGGCGCAGGCCCTGAGCCTGCGGGCACCTGGGTCGATGCGACCTTTGGGCGTGGTGGGCACTCTCGCCTCATCCTCCTTCGGCTGGGGCCGCAGGGGCGCCTTGTGGCCTTCGACAAGGACCCCGAAGCCATCGCCGAAGCAACGCGCATCACCGATGCGCGTTTTTCCATTCGGCACGAGGGTTTCCGCCATCTGGCCGATCTGCCGCCCGCCAGTGCTGCGGGCGTGCTGATGGACCTGGGGGTGAGCTCGCCCCAGATCGACAGCCCCGAGCGGGGCTTCAGTTTCCGTTTTGACGGCCCGCTGGACATGCGCATGGATACCACGCGCGGCGAAAGCGTGGCCGATTGGTTGGCCACGGCCGAAGTCGGTCAGATTGCGGAGGTGATACGTGACTACGGTGAAGAACGGTTTGCTGGCCCCATTGCAAAGGCGATTGTTGCTCGGCGCGAAGAACGGGGTCCTCTTTCAACCACCGCAGAACTTGCCGATCTCGTGGCTGGCGCGGTCAAAACCCGCGAAGCGGGCCAGAACCCTGCAACGCGCACATTTCAAGCTCTTCGGATTTTCATCAACGCCGAGCTTGAAGAGCTGCAACAGGCGCTAGAGGCCAGCCTCTCGGTGCTGCAGCCGGGCGGGCGGCTGGTAGTCATCAGCTTTCACTCGCTCGAAGACCGCATCGTCAAACAGTTTATCGCCAAACACTCCAAGGAGGTGTACGACCGCCGTGCGCCGTTTGCCGCACCCCAGGCCATGAAGCTCATCGCGCTGGACCGCATCAAGCCCAGTGCTGCCGAAGTGGCCGCCAACCCCCGCTCACGCAGCGCCATCATGCGCGTGGCCGAGCGCACGGCGGTGGTCTGACATGACGAGGCTCAACGTGGTCCTGTTGCTGGCGGTGCTGGCCAGCGCGATCTATCTGGTGCACACCCAGTATGAATCGCGCCGCCTGTTCACCGAGCTGGACCGCGCTGTGGCCGAGGCCCGTCGTCTGGAAACCGAGCACCAGCGCCTGCAGGTGGAAAAGCGCGCCCAGGCCACGCCGCTGCGGGTGGAGAAGATCGCGCGTGCCCAGCTGAACATGCGCACGGCCACGCCGGCCATCACGCAGTATGTATCTGACCCACAGGGTGTTGCGGCGGCGGCTGCAGCGGCCGCATCGCAACCGGCAGGGGTGCAGCCATGAGCCGCAGCGTGCTCTACACCTCCAGCCCGCTGCTGGCCAGCAAGACACCGGTCTGGCGCAGCAAGTTCATCGTGGCGATGATTGCGCTGGGTTTTCTGGGGCTGGCGGGGCGCGCTGCCTATGTGCAGGTGTTTGGCAACGCGTTCTTTCAACGCCAGGGCGAAGTGCGTTTTGCGCGCACGCTGGAGCTGCCCGCCAACCGCGGCAAGATTGTGGACCGCAACGGATTGATCCTCGCCTCCAGCGTGCCGGCGGCCAGCATCTGGGCCATCCCTGAAGACGTGGACCAGGACAAGCCCGAGGTGCGCGCCAAGCTCAAGCAGCTGGCCAAACTGCTCGACATGCCGCAGGCCGAGCTGCAGAAAAAGCTGGCGGATGAAGACAAGACCTTTGTCTGGATCAAGCGCCAGCTCGACTGGGATGTGGGCCAGCAGATTGCTGCGCTCGACATCAAGGGCATCTACCAGCGCAAGGAATACAAACGCCAGTACCCCGAGGGTGAAGCCGCTGCGCACGTGGTGGGCTTCACCAACGTGGAAGACCATGGCCAGGAAGGCATGGAACTGGCGTTCGACAAGGAGCTCGCGGGCAAGCCTGGCTCGCGCCGCGTGATCAAGGACCGCCTGGGCCGCGTGGTCGAAAGCGTGGGCGAAACCGTGCCGCCGGTCGATGGCAAGGACATGCAGCTGTCCATCGACAGCAAGGTGCAGTTCTTTGCCTACCAGAAGCTGCGCGACCAGGTGGCCGCGCACAAAGCCAAGGCGGGCAGTGTGGTGGTGCTCGATGCGCACACAGGCGAGCTGCTGGCGCTGGCCAACTACCCGAGCTACGTGCCCGACAGGCGCCAGAACCTCACGGGCGAACAGCTGCGCAACCGCGCACTGACCGACGTGTTCGAGCCCGGTTCGACCATGAAGCCCTTCACCATCGGCCTGGCACTGGAGACGGGCCGCGTGCGTCCCGAAACCATCGTGGACACCACACCGGGGCGCATCAACATTACCGGCTCCACCATCTCCGACACGCACAACTACGGCGTGCTGACGGTGGAAGGCGTGATCCAGAAATCCAGCAACGTGGGCACCACCAAGTTGGCCATGCAGATGCCTGCACGCGAAATGTGGGAGACCTTCTCAGCCGCTGGTTTTGGCCAGAAGCCGCAACTGCATTTCCCCGGTGTGGTGACGGGTCGTCTGCGCCCGTACAAGACCTGGCGCCCGGTGGAGCAGGCCACCATGTCGTATGGCTACGGCCTGTCGGCCAGCCTGTTCCAGATGGCGCGCTCGTACACGGTGTTTGCCAACGGCGGCCGGGTGATTCCCGCCACCATGCTCAAGACGGCCGAGCCCGCCGTGGGCGTGCCGGTATTTTCCGAGCGCACGGCCGACCAGGTGCGCAAGATGCTGCAGATGGCTGCAGGCCCTGGTGGCACCGGCCAGAAGGCCCAGACCGTGGGCTACTCGGTGGGCGGCAAGTCGGGCACGGCGCGCAAGCAGGTGGGCAAGAACTACGCCTCGGGCAAGTACCGCGCGTGGTTCACCGGCATGGCGCCCATCGACAAGCCCCGCATCATCGTGGCCGTGATGATTGACGAGCCCAGCAATGGCGTGTTCTACGGCGGTGCCGTGGCTGCACCGGTGTTCAGCGAAGTCGTGCAGCAGACGCTGCGCATGATGGGCGTGCAGCCCGACATGGCGGTCAAGCCACAGATCGTGGCCAACGCGGTGGAGGAATCGCTATGACGACGGTGCCTTTGCTCCAATCGGTGCACGATGCTGTGGCCTGGCTGCGCGAGCGGGTGACCGGCACCCTGCAGACCGACAGCCGCCAGATCCGTCCCGGCGATGGTTTCATCGCCTGGCCTGGTGCCGCTACCGACGGCCGCGCCCACATCGGGGATGCGCTGTCGCGCGGCGCTGTGGCTTGCCTGGTGGAGCACGAGGGTGTCGAGGCCTTTGCGCTGCAAGGTTTGCCCGTGGCGGCACTCCATGGCCTGAAGGCCGCCACCGGCCTGATTGCGGCCGACTGGTTCGACCAGCCCACTCAGCGCTTGGACGTGCTGGCCGTGACGGGCACCAACGGCAAGACCAGCACCAGCTGGTGGCTGGCCGAAGCCCTCAATGTGCTATCAAAAAATGAGCTTACTGCGCAAGGTGGATGCGCGCTGGTAGGCACTTTGGGCATGGGAACGCCACCGGCACTCACCAGCACGGGCATGACCACCCCCGACCCGGTGCGCTTGCAGCGCGCGTTCCAACAGTTCGCCGATGCGGGCCGCACGGCCTGCGCCATTGAGGCCTCTTCCATCGGCCTGGCCGAGCACCGCATGGCAGGCACGCGCATCCGTGTTGCCTTGTTCACCAACTTCACGCAGGACCATCTGGACTACCACCCCGGCATGGCGGCCTACTGGCAGGCCAAGAGCGTGCTCTTTGACTGGCCGGGCCTGCAGGCTGCGGTGGTCAACATTGACGATGCACGCGGCGCCGAGCTGCATGCCACGTTGGCAGACCGGCTGCTGGACCTGTGGAGTGTGTCCATCACCGGCCCCGCCCGTCTGGCGGCGCGCGACATCAGCATGGGCGAAGGCGGGCTGCGCTTCACCGTGGCCGAAGGTGTGCACACGCATGTGCTGCAGACCCGCGTGATCGGGCATTACAACGTCTCCAACCTGCTGGGCGTGCTGGCCGGGCTGCGCGCGCTGGGCGTGCCGCTGCAGCACGCGCTGTATGCCTGCGCCCAGCTTTCCCCGGTGCCGGGCCGCATGGAGCAGATCCACCACCCTGGCCAACCCCTTGTGGCCGTGGACTATGCCCATACGCCCGATGCGCTGGACAAGGCGTTGCAAGCCCTTGGCCCGATCGCGCAGGACCGCGGCGGCCAGCTCTGGTGCGTTTTTGGCTGTGGCGGCGACCGCGATGCAGGCAAGCGCCCGTTGATGGGCGCAGTGGCGCAGCACCATGCTGACCGGGTGGTGGTGACCAGCGACAACCCGCGCAGCGAAGACCCTGCGGCCATCCTGCACCAGATTCTGCAAGGCACCATCGCTGGCAACACCGTGCGCGCCGAGCCCGACCGCGCCGCCGCCATTGCGCTGGCCATTGCCGAGGCAGCGCCCGCCGATGTGGTGCTGATCGCCGGCAAGGGCCACGAAGACACCCAGGAGACGGCCGGTGTGCGCCAGCCGTTCTCCGACATGGCCCATGCGCAGACCGCGCTGCAGGCCCGAGGAGCCCGTCCATGACCGCCACCCCTGGGGTGATGATGACCCTGGCGCAGGCTTTTGCGCTGCTTCAGCCGCGCATTCCCGCCGCCCGCCTGGTGGGCGATGGCGCCACGCCGCTCGCACGCGTGCACACCGACACGCGCACGCTGCAGGCGGGGGACCTGTTTGTGGCGCTCAAGGGCGAGCGGTTTGACGCCAATGCGTTCTTGCCCGACGCCCGCGCTGGTGGCGCCGCCGCGGCCATCGCCCATGGCGGCCTTGCCGCCGCAGGCCTGCCCGGCATCGAGGTGCCGGACAGCCTGGCAGCGCTGGGCGCGCTGGCTGCAGCGTGGCGGGCGCAGTTCAGCCTTCCGTTGGTCGGCGTGACGGGCAGCAACGGCAAAACCACGGTGACGCAGATGATTGCGTCCATCCTGCGCGCCTGGAAGGGTGAGGCTGCCTTTGCCACGCAGGGCAATTTCAACAACGACATCGGCGTGCCGCTGATGCTTTTGCGCCTGCGGGCCAGCCACGCCGCCGCCGTGATCGAAATGGGCATGAACCACCCGGGCGAGATCGCCACGCTGGCCGCCATGGCGCAGCCCACGGTGGCGCTGGTCAACAACGCGCAGCGTGAGCACCTGGAGTTCATGCACACGGTGGAAGCCGTGGCCCGCGAGAACGGCTCGGTGTTCGCCATTCTGCCTTCCGACGGTGCGGCCGTGTTCCCTGCGGGGGATGCCTACACGGGCCTCTGGCGCTCGTTGGCGGCAGGGCGCCGCGTTGTCACTTTTGGCGACGGTGGCGATGTGGCCTGCGCGCAGGCTGCGTGGGGCCAGGGCGCTTGGGCCGTCACACTGGCCACGCCACAAGGCGAAGTGGCCACCCACCTGCACATTGCGGGGCGCCACAACGTGACCAACGCACTGGCAGCCGCTGCCTGCACGCTGGCGGCGGGGGCGCCCCTGGCCGCCATCGCCCAAGGGCTGAATGACTTTGTGCCAGTCAAGGGCCGCTCGCGCGCTTTCAGCGTGCACTGCGCGGGCCGCGACATCACCGTGGTGGACGACACCTACAACGCCAACCCCGACTCCATGCGTGCCGCCATCGACGTGCTGGCCGAGCTGCCCGGCCCGCAACTGCTGGTGCTGGGCGACATGGGCGAGGTGGGCGACCAGGGCCCGCAGTTCCACGCCGAGGCCGGTGCCCATGCGCGTGCGGCAGGCATCCCCCTGCTGTTCGCGCTGGGCGCGCAGTCGGTGCACGCCGCCACGGCCTATGGAGGTGCCCGGCATTTCAACGATATGAGTGCGCTGCTGGTGGCAGTGCGCGATGCCCTGTCCACCGTGGGCAGTGTGCTGGTCAAGGGATCGAGATTCATGAAGATGGAACAGGTGGTGGAGGCGATTGCCGCCACTGCAGCCGCCGCAGCGCAGCCGCAAGAACAACAACAAAAGCAGAACCGGGCACTGGAGGGACACCATGGCGCAACACTCTGAAGTCACCCGTGTGGTGGCGGCACCCAAGGCCGTGCAAGCGGGGGAGGCCACATGCTGCTGATGTTGTCGCAATGGCTGCAGGGTCTGTCGCCCGAGTTCGGCTTTTTCCGCGTGTTCCAGTACCTCACGTTCCGCGCGGTGATGGCCGCCATGACGGCGCTGCTCATCGGCCTGATTGCCGGCCCCAAGGTGATCCGTGTGCTCACCTCGCTCAAGATCGGCCAGCCCATCCGGGGCTATGCCATGCAGACGCACCTGTCCAAGAGCGGGACGCCCACGATGGGTGGCGTGCTGATCCTGTTGTCGATTGCGATTTCCACGCTGTTGTGGTTCGACCTGTCCAACCGCTTTGTGTGGATCGTGCTCATCGTCACGCTGGGTTTTGGCGCCATTGGCTGGGTGGACGACTGGCGCAAGGTGGTCAACAAGGACCCCGAAGGCATGCGCTCACGCGAGAAGTATTTCTGGCAGTCGGTGATCGGCTTGATTGCTGCGCTGTATCTGGTGTTCAGCATTTCCGAAAGCTCCAACGCCAAGGTGTGGGAGCTGTTCGTGGGCTGGGTGCAGTCGGGCTTCTCGCTGGACCTGCCTCCCAAGGCAGGCTTGCAGCTGCCGTTCTTCAAGGAGATCAGCTACCCGCTGGGCGTGCTGGGCTTCGTGATCCTCACCTACCTCGTCATCGTCGGCTCCAGCAATGCCGTGAACCTGACAGACGGCCTGGACGGCCTGGCCATCATGCCGGTGGTGATGGTGGGTTCGGCCCTGGGCGTGTTTGCCTATGTCACGGGCAGCTCGGTGTACTCCAAGTACCTGTTTTTCCCGCACATTCCGGGCGCGGGCGAACTCTTGATCTTCTGCGCCGCCATGGCGGGGGCGGGCCTTGCCTTCCTGTGGTTCAACGCGCATCCAGCCCAGGTGTTCATGGGCGACGTGGGCGCACTGGCGCTGGGTGCTGCGCTGGGCACCATCGCCATCATCGTGCGGCAGGAAATCGTGCTGGCCATCATGGGCGGCATCTTCGTGGTTGAAGCACTGTCGGTGATGCTGCAGGTGACCTGGTTCAAGTTCACCAAGAAGCGCTACGGAGAAGGCCGCCGCCTGCTCAAGATGGCGCCCCTGCACCACCACTTTGAAAAGAGCGGCTGGAAGGAAACGCAGGTGGTCGTGCGCTTCTGGATCATCACCATGCTGCTGTGCCTCATCGGCCTGTCCACCTTGAAACTGCGATGAACGCTGACGAGCCTCTCATCCGTCCCACGCCCGCCGAACCCGGGGCGCCCGATGCCGCGCGGCCGTTGGCAGGGCCGGGCGCGGACGCCGACGTGAACGCGCCCGCTGGTGACGACTTTTTTGCACCGGACCCCACGGAAACTGTCGATACCGATACCGATACCGATACCGAGGCGCTGAACACCGATGCGCAGCAGCCCAGCGTGGGTATTGCGGCTGAGCCGTCGTCCCAAGCTGGCGAACCCGTCGCCGTAGTGCCGCCTGAAATGGCCGCGCCGGACGTGACCCCTGCGGCCGGGAACGCACCCGCCAAGGGCCATCCCTGGGACCCTGAAGCCGTGCCCGCCATCTCGGCTGCCAAGGCTGCCGCCGATTTCGTGGCGCAGATCTTTGCCGATGTATCGGCGCCCGAGGCCGCGCCCGTCGAGCACAGTGTCGACGTTGAAGACGCTGACGCCCCGGGGGCATCCGGGGCAGAGGCCGAGCCGCAGGTCGCGCCGCGCGAAGCCATGGCCCAGCTGCTGCAGGGTCAGAACATCCTCATCCTGGGGCTGGGCGCCTCGGGCCTCGCCATGGCCCGCTGGTGCGTGCGCTGCGGGGCCGAGGTCACCGTGGCCGACACCCGCGCTGCGCCGCCACAGCTGCCCCTGCTGCAGCAGGAGCTGCCCCAGGTGCGTTTTGTCGCCGGTGCCTTTGATGCCAGCCTGGTGGAAGGCCAAGGCCTGAACGCGGTCTACCGTTCTCCCGGTTTGAGTCCTGAGGCAATAGCTCCTGTTTTGATAGCTGCTAGTGCCTGTGGAGTAAGCGCTGGGGGCGAACTAAGTTTGTATTCCATGGCGCTGAACGCGCTGCGGGCATCCCATGGCTACGCACCGGCGGTGCTGGCGATCACCGGTACCAACGGCAAAACCACGGTCACATCGCTCACGGGCCAGCTCGTGGAGCGTTCGGGAAAGAGCGTGGCCGTGGCTGGCAACATCGGCCCCACGTTGCTCGATACCCTGGCGGGCCACATCGACGCCGGCACGTTGCCCGAGGTGTGGGTGCTGGAGCTATCAAGCTTCCAGCTCGATGGTGTGACCAACTTTGAGCCCACTGCGGCGACCGTGCTCAACATCACGCAGGACCACCTGGACTGGCACGGTGACATGGCGGCCTACGCGGCGGCCAAGGCGCGCATCTTTGGCCAGACGGGGCTCATGATTTTGAACCGCGAAGACATGGCCGTGATGCAGATGCTGCCGCCTCCGGTGAAGGTCAAGCTGCAAAAGCCCCAGGTGCGTGAGCACCTGACCTTTGGCGCCGACATGCCCCGGCGCCCCGGCGACTTTGGCATCGAGGTCGTCAGCGGCATGCCCTGGCTGGTACGCGCGATGGACGCGGATGAAACCCGCAAGCGCGGCCGCAACGAAGTGGCGGAAGACCTGCACATCCAGCGCCTGATGCCCGCCGATGCGCTGCGCATCCGGGGTCGCCACAACGCGGTGAACGCGCTGGCTGCGCTGGCCCTGGCCTCGGCCGCAGGCTGCACCTTGGCCCCGCTGCTGTACGGGCTGCGCGAATACCGGGGTGAGCCGCACCGTGTGGAGCCCGTGGCCATCATCAACGGCATTGAGTACTTTGACGACAGCAAGGGCACCAACGTGGGTGCCACGGTGGCGGCCCTTACGGGCCTGGGCGCAGAGCGCCGCATCGTGGTCATCCTGGGTGGCGAAGGCAAGGGGCAGGACTTCTCGCCGCTCGCAGCGCCGGTGTCGCGCTATGCGCGCGCTGCGGTGCTCATCGGGCGCGATGCGCCGCAGATCCGCGCTGCGCTGCAGGACTGCGGTGTGGTACTGCTGGATGCCGAGACGTTGCCTCAGGCTGTGGCTCTGGCCACGCAGCGGGCCCATGCGGGCGATGCCGTGCTGATGTCGCCCGCCTGCGCCAGCTTTGACATGTTCAAGGACTACGAACATCGCGCACAAGTCTTCTGCGACGCGGTGCGCACGCTGGCAGACGATGCCGGGCAATCCCTGGAGGGCATGGCATGACGGCCGATGTGCGCAACTCCACATTGCTGCAGCGGGTGACCGGCTGGTTTGGCGGCCTGCCCGGCAAGGCGGCCGACGTATTGCCGGTGCGCGTGGGTGGCACCGAGTACCGCCAGTCGTCGAGCACACCGGCCAGCGTGCTGGGCTTCGACCAGGCCCTGCTGTGGGTGGTGGTCGCGTTGCTGGCCTGGGGGCTGGTGATGGTGTATTCGGCCTCGATTGCCATGCCGGACAACCCGCGTTTTGCCAACTATGCCTCCACCCATTTTCTGACCCGCCACGCGATGTATCTGGTGATCGGGTTTGTGGTGGCCTTGCTGGCCTTCCAGGTGCCGATGGCGCTGTGGGAGCGTGCGGCGCCGTGGTTGTTCGTGGTCGCATTGCTGCTGCTGATCGCGGTGCTGATCCCCGGCGTGGGCAAGGTCGTCAACGGCGCGCGGCGCTGGTTGTCCATCGGACCCATTGGCTTTCAGCCCTCTGAAGTGGCCAAGTTTGCCGTGCTCATCTATGCGGCCGACTACATGGTGCGCAAGATGGAAGTGAAGGAGCGGTTTTTCCGCGCCGTGCTGCCCATGGGCGCTGCCGTGGGCATTGTGGGCGTGCTGCTGCTGGCCGAACCCGACATGGGCGCGTTCATGGTCGTGGCCGTCATTGCCATGGGCATTCTGTTCCTGGGTGGCGTCAACGCCCGCATGTTCTTTCTCATCGCCGGGGTGCTGGTGGCGGCTTTTGGCGTGATGATCGCCAGCTCGCCTTGGCGCCGCGAACGCGTGTTTGCCTACCTCGACCCCTTCAGCGAGGAGCACGCTCTGGGCAAGGGCTACCAGCTTTCGCACTCGCTCATCGCCATCGGGCGCGGCGAGATTTTTGGTGTGGGCCTGGGCGGCAGCGTGGAAAAGCTGCACTGGCTGCCCGAAGCGCACACCGACTTTTTGCTCGCCGTGATCGGCGAGGAGTTTGGCCTGGTGGGCGTGGTCACGCTCATCGTGCTGTTCTTGTGGATGACGCGCCGCATCATGCACATCGGCCGCCAGGCGATTGCCCTGGACCGCGTATTCGCTGGGCTGGTGGCGCAGGGCGTGGCGATCTGGATCGGCTTTCAGGCCTTCATCAACATGGGCGTGAACCTGGGCGCGTTGCCCACCAAGGGGCTCACGCTGCCGTTGATGAGCTTTGGGGGGTCTGCGATTTTGATGAACCTGGTGGCGCTTGCGGTGGTATTGCGGGTCGACTACGAGAACAAGCTCCTCATGAGAGGGGGCCGCGTATGAGCGCGCAGAAGACTGCTCTGATCATGGCCGGTGGCACCGGTGGCCACATCTTTCCGGGCCTCGCGGTGGCCGAAGAGCTGCGCACGCGTGGCTGGCGTGTGCACTGGCTGGGCGCGCCCGGCAG
Source organism: Acidovorax sp. SRI_002 (assembly GCF_057586455.1). Classification (NCBI taxonomy): domain Bacteria; kingdom Pseudomonadati; phylum Pseudomonadota; class Betaproteobacteria; order Burkholderiales; family Comamonadaceae; genus Acidovorax; species Acidovorax sp. SRI_002. The sequence goes on from NZ_JBYCZW010000006.1 coordinate 470,569, forward strand.
CATGGAGTCGCGCATCGTGCCCACGCACGGTTTCGCCCTCGAACTGATCGACTTCTCGGGCGTGCGCGGCAAAGGCATCGTGACGCTGGCCCTGCTGCCGCTGCGCCTGCTGCGTGCCTTCTGGCAAGCCCTGCAGGTGGTGCGCCGCGTCAAGCCCGATGTGGTGGTGGGCCTGGGCGGCTACATCACCTTTCCGGGCGGCATGATGGGGGTGCTGGCAGGCAAGCCGCTGGTGCTGCACGAGCAGAACTCGGTGGCGGGCATGGCCAACAAGGTGCTGGCCGGTGTGGCCGACCGGGTGTTCACCGCCTTCCCCAACGTGTTCAAACAAGGCCAGTGGGTGGGCAACCCCCTGCGCACGCCGTTCACGCAGCAGCCTGGCCCGGCCGAGCGGTTTGCGGGGCGCACCGGTCCGCTGCGCCTGCTGGTGGTGGGTGGCAGCCTGGGGGCGCGCGCACTCAACGAGATCGTGCCAAAGGCTATTGCCCTGATGCCTGCCGACCAGCGCCCGCAGGTGATTCACCAGAGCGGCGCCACGCAGATCGACGCCCTGCGGGCCAACTATGCGGCTGCAGGGGTCGAGGCGGAGTGCACGCCCTTCATCGATGACACCGCCAGCGCGTTTGCGGCGGCCGACATCATCGTCTGCCGCTCTGGCGCGAGCACGGTCACCGAGATCGCTGCCGTGGGCGCTGCTGCCTTGTTTGTGCCCTTCCCGTCGGCGGTGGACGACCACCAGACCACCAATGCCAGGTTCCTCGTGGATGCCGGTGGCGGCTGGCTGGTGCAGCAGCGCGACCTGACGCCCGAAGGGCTGTCGCAAATGCTATCGAAATTGGAGCGCCCTGCGCTTGTAGATATTGCGCTGAAGGCCAAAAACATGCAAAAAATCAACGCCACCCGCGAAGTGGTGACTGCCTGCGAGGAGTTGGCATGAAACACGCGATTCGCCATATCCATTTTGTGGGCCTGGGCGGCGCGGGCATGAGTGGCATCGCCGAGGTGCTGTTCAACCTGGGCTACCGCATCTCGGGCTCGGACCTGGCCGACAGCGCCACGCTGCGCCGCCTGGAAGGGCTGGGCATCAAGACCTGCCTGGGCCATGCGGCTGCGCACATTGACGGTGCCGATGCCGTGGTCACATCAACGGCGGTCACGCCCGACAACCCCGAGGTGCTGGCCGCGCGCGAGAAAAAAATTCCCGTGGTGCCCCGCGCGCTGATGCTCGCCGAGCTGATGCGCCTGAAGCAGGGCATCGCCATTGCAGGCACCCACGGCAAGACCACCACCACCAGTCTGGTGACCAGCGTGCTGGCCGAGGCGGGCCTGGACCCGACCTTTGTGATCGGCGGCAAGCTCAACAGCGCAGGCGCCAATGCCAAGCTGGGCAGCGGCGACTACATCGTGGTCGAGGCCGACGAGTCCGACGCGTCGTTCTTGAACCTGCTGCCAGTGATGGCCGTGGTGACCAACATCGACGCCGACCACATGGAGACCTATGGCCACGACTTCGGCCGCCTCAAGGGCGCGTTTGTCGATTTTCTGCACCGCATGCCGTTCTACGGCACGGCGATCCTGTGTGTGGACAGCCCCGCCGTGCGCGACATCCTGCAAAGCGTGACCTGCCCCATCACCAGCTACGGCTTTTCGGAAGACGCGCAGGTGCGCGCCATCAACGTGCGCGCCGAGGCGGGCCAGATGCGCTTTACCGTGCAGCGGCGCAACGGCGTCACGCTGCCCGACATGGAGATCGTGCTCAACCTCGCGGGCGAGCACAACGTGCTCAACGCGCTGTCGGCCATTGCCGTGGCCGTGGAGCTGAACATTCCGGACGAAGCCGTACAGCGTGCGCTGGCGGGCTTCAAGGGCGTGGGCCGGCGCTTCCAGCGTTATGGCGACCTGCCCGCCAAGGACGGCGGCCAGTTCACCGTGATCGACGACTACGGCCACCACCCGGTGGAGATGGCGGCCACCTTGGCTGCCGCACGGGGTGCCTTCCCGGGGCGCCGCCTGGTGCTTGCTTTCCAGCCGCACCGCTACAGCCGCACGCGCGATTGCTTCGAGGATTTTGTGAAGGTCATTGGCAATGCCGATGCCGTGCTGCTCACCGAGGTGTATGCCGCTGGGGAGTCGCCTGTGGTGGCCGCCGATGGTCGATCGCTGGCCCGTGCGCTGCGCGTGGCGGGCCGCGTGGAGCCGGTGTTCATCGACAACGTGGCCGACCTGCCCCAGGCCATTGCCGACAACGCGAAGGCCGGCGACGTGGTGATGTGCATGGGCGCAGGGTCGATTGGCGCCGTACCTGGCAAGGTGGTGGAGATGCTACAAAATAGTGAGCTATCAGCGCTTGAAGGGAGCGCGCTATGACCGTTTTTGATTCCAATTTTGATGTGAAATCCCTGGGCAAGGTTGCCGTACTGATGGGCGGTGACTCGGCCGAGCGCGAGGTCTCGCTGATGTCTGGCAGCGGCGTGCTGCAGGCGCTGCGTTCGCGCGGGGTGGATGCCCATGCCTTCGACCCTGCGCAGAACGCACTGGGTGACCTGAAGCGCGACGGCTATGCACGCTGTTTCATCGCGCTGCACGGCCGCCATGGTGAAGACGGCACGGTGCAGGGCGCGCTGGAGCTGCTGCGCATCCCGTACACCGGTCCGGGCGTGATGGCCTCGGCCATCGCCATGGACAAGGTCATGACCAAGCGCGTGTGGCTGGCCGAGGGCCTGCCCACACCACGCTACGTGTGGCTGGCACCCGACCGCCAGCAGCGCGAGGTGGTGCGCACCGTGCCCGATGAACTGGGCCTGCCCCTCATCGTGAAGCCGCCCCGCGAGGGCTCGTCCATCGGCGTGACCAAGGTGCGTGGCTACTCGGACATGCAGGAGGCCGTGCAGCTGTCTGCCCAGTACGACCCCGATGTGTTGTGCGAAGAGTTCATCGAAGGCGAAGAAGTGACCTGCCCCGTGCTGGGCCAGGGCGCCAGTGCCCGTGCGCTGCCAGTGATCCGCATCGTGGCGCCCGATGGCGCATACGACTACCAGAACAAGTATTTCACCGATGACGTGAAGTACCAGTGCCCGAGCGGCCTGCCCGAGGCTGAGGAGCGCGAGATCCAGCGCATCGTGTTGGAGGCTTACCGCACCCTGGGCTGCCGGGGCTGGGGCCGTGCCGACCTGATGATCCGCGCCAGCGATCGCAAGCCCTTCCTGCTGGAGATGAACACGTCCCCCGGCATGACCGGGCATTCGCTGGTGCCGATGTCCGCACGGGCTTCGGGCATCAGCTACGAAGAGCTGTGCCTGCGCATCCTGGCCGATGCCGCCTTGGACACACCGACAAGGTCGAAGGCCGACTGATGACCCAAACGTTGCCCGCACCGCTGGACGTCAAGCTCATGAACCTGACCGCATCGGTCTTGTTCGTGGGCTGCGTCCTGCTTGTGCTGGCGGCGGGGGCCTGGTGGGTGCTGCGCTACCCGGGCTTTGCGATTGCGCGCATCGTGGTGCAGGGCGAGCTGGTGCACAACAACGCGGTGACCTTGCGGGCCAATGTCGCGCCGCACCTGGTGGGCAATTTCTTCACGGTGGATTTGCGTGCCGCGCGCGAGGCCTTCGAGCAAGTGCCCTGGGTGCGCCGCGCCCAGGTGCGGCGGGTGTACCCCGGCAGCCTGCGCGTAGAGCTGCAGGAGCATGACGCCGTGGCGTACTGGGGGCCGGACACCGGCTCTGCACTGGTCAACAGCCAGGGCGAAGTGTTCGAGGCCAACGTGGGTGATGTGGAACAGGACGGACTGCCGCGCCTGCTGGGACCTGCGGGCAGCTCCCCCGAGGTGCTGCAGATGTTTGGCCTGCTGCAGCCGGTGTTCAAACCGCTCGGGCTGGAGGTCGAGACGCTGGAGCTGACGGGGCGGGGCGGTTGGCGGGCCACGCTGGACAGCGACGCCGTGGTGGAGCTGGGCGGCGGCACACCGCAGGAGGTGGTGCAGCGCACGCAACGCTTCACGCGCACCCTGACACAGGTGGCTGCGCAGTACGGGCGGCGCGTGGATGCCCTGGAGTCCGCCGACCTGCGGCATGCCGGGGGCTACGCCCTGCGCATGCGCGGTGTGACCACGGTGGTGACCGATACCGCAGCGGCGGCTGCTTCGGCCAGTGCCGTGCGCAGGAGGTAATGGCATGCAGCAACAGCAACAGCGCTGGTATGTGGAGCGGGACGCAGGTGGGTTCGTGAATGGGGCCGTGGGGCGGCGGGACAGAACAGAGAAGGGCAGAGACTGATATGGCAAGAGAATACAAAGACGTTGTGGTGGGGCTGGATATCGGCACCGCCAAGGTCATGGCCGTGGTGGCCGAGGTCCTGCCCAATGGCGAGCTCAAGCTTGCAGGCTTGGGCGTGGCCCCGAGCAATGGCCTCAAGCGCGGTGTGGTGGTGAACATCGACGCTACCGTGCAAAGCATCCAGCAGGCCCTGAAAGAGGCCGAGCTGATGGCCGACTGCAAGATCCAGCGTGTGTACACCGGCATCACCGGCAGCCATATCCGGGGGCTCAACTCCAGCGGCATGGTGGCCGTGAAGGACAAGGAAGTCACCTCGGCCGACGTGGCGCGCGTGGTCGAGACGGCCAAGGCCATCAACATCAGCAGCGACCAGCGCCTGCTTCTGGTGGAGCCGCAAGAGTTTGTGATCGACGGGCAGGATGTGAAAGAGCCCATCGGCATGAGCGGCATCCGCCTGGAGGCCAAGATCCACATCGTGACCGGTGCGCAGAGCGCGGCCGAAAACATCATCAAGTGCGTACGCCGTTGCGGCCTGGAGGTCGAGCAGCTCATGCTGAACCCGCTGGCCAGCAGCCAGGCCGTGCTGACTGACGATGAGCGCGAGCTGGGTGTGGTGGTGGTGGACATTGGCGCGGGCACGACCGATGTGGCCATCTTCACCGGCGGCGCGATCCGCCACACGGCAGTGATTCCGATTGCGGGCGACCTCATCACCAGCGACATCGCGATGGCGCTGCGCACTCCCACCAAGGACGCTGAAGACATCAAGGTGGAAAGCGGCTACGCCAAGCAATTGCTGGCCGACCCCGAGGCGCAGGTGGAAGTGCCGGGCCTGGGCGACCGCAGCCCGCGCATGCTGAGCAAGCAGGCGCTGGCCGGTGTGATCGAGCCGCGGGTGGAAGAAATTTTCTCGCTCGTGCAGCAGGTGGTGCGCGAGTCGGGCTATGAAGAAGTGCTGTCGTCGGGCATCGTGCTCACAGGCGGCAGCTCGGTGATGCCCGGCATGATCGAGCTGGGCGAAGACATCTTCCTCAAGCCCGTGCGCCGAGGCATTCCCAAGTATTCCAGCGCGTTGTCTGACATGGTGGCCCAGCCCCGTGCTGCTACCGTCATGGGCCTTCTCGAAGAGGCCCGGCTGGCCCGTTTGCGCGGCTTCAAGGTGGCGCAAAAGAGCGGGTCCATGAAGACGGCGTTCGGCCGTTTCAAAGATTTCATTGTGGGGAATTTCTGACCATGAAATACCCAGGAATGAGCGCCGCCGGGCCGCCTCAAGGCGCGAAGGCCCCCTTGGGGGGCAGCGCAGCACACGCAGTGGCAAGCGTGGGGGCCTTGTGGTTAGCCCGTGGTAGCCCGCACGGCACTGCGCGAGAGCGATGGCGATGTACAGGACCGCCTCGTTCTCCAGCCACCAGTACCCCCTTCCCCATATGGCAATTGCCTACGAATTTAGAAACAGGAGCTCCAAGATGACCATCGAAATGATCGAAGCCGAAGAATTCAACCAGGGCACCCAGATCAAGGTGATCGGTGTGGGCGGTGGCGGCAGCAATGCCGTCGAGCACATGATTTCCCGCAGCGTGCAGGGCGTGGAGTTTGTCAGCGCCAATACCGACGCGCAGGCGCTCACGCGCAGTTCGGCCCACCGTGTCATCCAGCTGGGTGGCAGTGGTCTGGGGGCAGGCGGCAAGCCTGAAAAGGCGCGCGATGCAGCCGAAGCGGCAGTTGAAGACATCCGCGACGCCATCCAGGGCGCGCACATGCTGTTCATCACGGCCGGCATGGGCGGCGGCACGGGCACGGGGGCTGCCCCGGTGATCGCGCGCATCGCCAAGGAGATGGGTATTCTGACCGTGGGTGTGGTGACCAAGCCTTTCGACTGGGAAGGTGGCCGCCGCATGAAGAACGCCGACGAAGGCCTGGCCGAGCTGGAAGCCAATGTGGATTCGCTGATCGTGGTGCTCAACGAAAAGCTGCTCGATGTGCTGGGCGATGACATCACCCAGGACGAAGCCTTTGCACACGCCAACGATGTGCTCAAGAACGCCGTGGGCGGTATCGCTGAAATCATCAACGAGTACGGCCAGGTGAACGTGGACTTCGAAGACGTGCGCACCGTGATGGGCGAGCCCGGCAAGGCCATGATGGGCACGGCCACTGCCAGCGGCCCCGACCGCGCCCGCATCGCTGCCGAGCAGGCCATTGCCTGCCCGCTGCTCGAAGGCATCGACCTGTCGGGAGCCAAGGGCGTGCTGGTGCTGGTCACCGCGAGCAAGGGCAGCCTCAAGCTGTCCGAATCGCGCCAGGCCATGAACACCATCAATGCCTACGCATCGACCGACGCTCATGTGATCTTCGGCGCTGCCTACGACGAAACCCTGGGCGACGAGATCCGCGTGACCGTGGTGGCCACAGGCCTGTCGCGTGCCAACGCACGCCGCCAGCCCATCTCGGTGGTGCAAGGTGGCCTGCGCACGGGCACGGACAATATGGCCTACCAGATGCCCATGGCCGGTGTGGGAACGCTGGGGGGGGCTGTGGGTGTGCAAGGCGGCCACACGGGCAGCGCGCAAGCCGACTACGGCAGCATGTCGGTGCCCAGCGTGTGGCGCACCAACCGCACGCAGGCGGCAGCCCGCGTGGACGCGCTGTCCTCGGGTGGCATGGATGACCTGGAGATCCCGGCCTTCCTGCGCAAGCAAGCCGACTGATCGACAACAGGCTCTTCCATGGGCCGCAAGACAAGAAGCCCTACCAGCACAAGCTGGCAGGGCTTCTTTTTTTGCAGCGAGGTTTGCTTGCGCTGTGCTTGTGCTGCTTCAGGTCCTTGGGGTCAGAAGGACTCCCAGTCGTCGTTGTTGTTGTCCGCTGCAGGTTTGGGGCTGCTGGCCTTGGGCGGCAGCGCCGCTGCCGGGGCCTTGGCGGGCGACGCAGGGCGGGGTGCAGCGGCCTTGGCCAGTGCGGGGCGCGGTGCGGCAGCGCGTACGGGAGCGGGTGTGGGGCGGGGTGTGGCCGCAGGGGCGGGCCGGCTTGCCGGGGACGGCGCTGGGGCATTGCTGCCATTGACCCGGAACAGTGCGACCACCTGGGTGAGCTTCATGGCCTGCTCGCGCAGACTGTCTGCGGCGGCAGTGGATTGCTCCACCAAGGCAGAGTTCTGCTGCGTCATCTGGTCGAGCTGGTTCATGGCCGTGTTGACCTGGGCAATGCCCTGGCTCTGCTCGGACGTAGCCGAGCGGATTTCGCCAATGATGTCGGTCACGCGCTGAACGCTTTCCACGATCTCGGTCATGGTGGCGCCCGCATTGCCCACCAGCTGCGTGCCCGACTCCACCTTTTCGACCGATGCGCCAATCAGGGCCTTGATCTCCTTGGCGGCTTCGGCACTGCGTCCGGCCAGGCTGCGCACCTCGCTGGCCACCACGGCAAAGCCCCGGCCTTGCTCGCCCGCGCGGGCCGCCTCGACGGCGGCATTCAAGGCCAGGATATTGGTCTGGAAGGCGATGCCATCGATCACGCCGATGATGTCGCTGATCTTGTTGCTGCTGGCGTTGATGTCCTGCATGGTGGCTACTACCCGGGACACCACTTCACCCCCACGTGCCGCGACCGCAGCGGCTGATGTGGCCATCTGGTTGGCCGTCTGCGCGGAGTCCGAGGTCTGCTTGACGGTGCTGGTCAGCTCCTCCATGCTGCTGGCCGTGCTTTGCAGGTTGCTGGCGGTGTCTTCGGTGCGGTGGGCCAGGTCGTTGTTGCCCTGCGCGATTTCGCTCGACGCGGTGGCGATGCTGTCGGTGGCGGCGCGCACGTCGGTGACCAGCTTGCGCAGCGAAGTGACCATGTGGGCGAGCCCGTCGAGCATCGAGCCTGGGTGGGCCGTGGGGATGTGTGTATCGAGATTGCCTTCGGCCACTTCCGACATGATCGCGATGGCGTCAGTGGGCTCTCCCCCGATCTGGCGCAGCACGGAGCGCGATACGAACAGGCCGATGGCCCCCACCACAAGAATCACCACCACCACCATGGCCAGGCTCGACAGCAGGGCCTTGCGCAGCAGCATGTCTACGTCATCGGTATACAGCCCCGAGCCCACCATCCAGTTCCAGCCGTCTACACGGACGATGTACTGGAGCTTGGGCACCGGGGTAGTCTGGTTGGGGCGGGCAAACATGGTGGGGACAAACGCTTTGCCATCCTTGCTGCTGCGCATGCCGTTCACCAGCAGGGCGATGATGTCCACCCCCGAGCCGTCCTTGACCTTGCCCAGCATGTTCTGCCCATCCCACTCGGGTTTGAAGGGGTGCATCACCCCCACGCCCTCGGTGGTCCAGATGTAGAAATACTCGGTCTTGCCCTCCGGGCCGCCATAGCGCGCAATGCGCAGGGCGTCCTTGGCGGCCTTTTGGGCCTCCTCCTGGGGCATGGCGCCGCTGGCGGCCTTGGCCTGGTAGGCGGCCACTATGCTGTGGGCGGACTGGACGGCGGTGGTCAGCAGCTCTTTTCGGGACTCGGTGATGAGTCGTCGCTCCTGCAGGAGGGAGGTGACGGCCATGATCAGCAGCGCGACAAGCGCAGTGCCGATCATGAGCATGATTTTCATTTTGAAGCTGAGCTTGCTCATGGGAGTCTCCTGGGGGGCATCTGTGGTGTGTTCATGTTGTATCTTTTCAAGGCCCTCTGGCCCCAAATTGTGCGGCGAACCCGGGGGCCTGCGCAGTAGGTGAAAACGCGGCGGTAGCTCTACGTACGGGCCCCAAGCGCTCCGGGCATGGCGTCTGCAAGGCAGGCAAGACCTCAGCCCGTGCGGGACAGGGCGCCAGAAACTAAAATGGCGGGATGCTCCAGCAACGCACCCTCAAGACACTGACCCGCGCCGTAGGCGTCGGGCTGCACAGCGGCCAGCGGGTCGAGTTGACCCTGCGGCCAGCGCAGCCGGACACGGGGATTGTCTTTCGGCGGGTGGATCTGCCACAGCCCGTGGACATCCCGATCCGCGCCGAGGCCGTGACGGACACCCGGCTGGCATCCACCATCGCGGTCGGCAATGCCAAGGTGCACACGGTGGAACACCTGATGTCGGCCTGTGCGGGGCTGGGGCTGGATAACCTTTATGTGGACATCACGGCCGAAGAGGTGCCTATCCTCGACGGATCTTCCGCATCTTTCGTTTTCCTGCTCCAGAGCGCAGGGGTCGAGCTGCAAAACGCGCCCAAGCGCTTCATCCGCGTCCTGCGGCCGGTGGAGGTCCGCGAGGGCGAGGGCGCCAATGCCAAATGGGCACGTTTGACGCCTTACCACGGCTACAAGCTCAGTTTCGAGATCGACTTTGACCACCCGGCCGTGGACTCCACCGGCCAGCGTGTGGAGTTTGACCTGGGGCAAGGCAACTACAGCCGCGACATTGCGCGCGCCCGCACCTTCGGCTTCACCCGCGATGTGGAGATGATGCGCTCCAACGGCCTGGCGCTGGGCGGCGGGCTCGATAACGCCATCGTGATGGACGACTACAAGGTGCTCAACAGCGACGGCCTGCGCTACGACGACGAGTTCGTGAAGCACAAGATCCTGGATGCGATGGGCGACCTCTACCTCATTGGCAAGCCCCTGCTGGCTGCTTACAGCGCTTTCCGCTCGGGTCACGCCATGAACAACCTCTTGCTGCGCGAGCTGCTGGCCCAGCGTGATGCCTGGGAGGTGGTCACCTTCGAGGATGAGCGCCAGGCCCCCACCGGCTTCGCGCAACCTGCGCGCGCCTGGTAGCACGCACATGTTGATCTTTCGCTGGCTGGCCATGCTGCTGCTTCTGGCGGCTGCCGTGTCGTTTGCGTTTTATGCTGGTACGGGGCAGGCGCGCTACAAGCGCCTGGGGCTCATCATCCTCAAGTGGACGGTGATTGCCGCCGTCTTTTTCTTTGCGGTGATCCTCATTGGCCGACTTGCGTGATGCGCGGGCTCTGCAACGCAGTTTTTTCTCTGGCCTATACTCGCGCCTGCTCCGGGGTGTGCTGATGCGCTGAGATGCAAGAGGCCTGAAGAAATTCAGGCCAGCTTGCGAACCCGACGAACTTGATCCGGTTCATACCGGCGGAAGAAGAGCCGACCTCCTTGTCCCCGTGCCCGCAGTCCCTGTGGGCACGTCATGCCCCAGGTGCTGCCGCCCCTGGGGGGCGCACAGGTCCATTCCGGAGCAGACCCCACCGCCACCGGAACCAGGAGACCTGCCCATGAACGCCCCCGATCCCATCGCTCGCGAGAAGTTTGCTGAATTGCTGGCGCTGACGCGCGAGCCCTTCCCCGCATCGCGCAAAGCCTATATCCCCGGCCAACTGCACACCGACCTGCGCGTGCCCGTGCGCGACATTGCGTTGACCAACGGCGAGCTGGTCAGCGTGTACGACACCTCCGGCCCCTACACCGACCCTGAAGCCGTGATCGACGTGCGCAAGGGCCTGGCCAGCGTGCGCGGGGGCTGGATCACCGGCCGTGGCGATGTGGAGCACTACGAAGGCCGCGCTCCCGTGGCGCTGGACGATGGGCAAAAGAGCGAAGACGCCACGCGCCTGGCCCAGCTGCGCGCCGAGGCCGCCGCCCTGCAGCGCAAGCCCCTGCGCGCCAAGGCCGGTGCCAACGTCACGCAGATGCACTACGCCAAGAAAGGCATCATCACGCCCGAGATGGAGTACGTGGCCATCCGCGAAAACGGCAAGCGCGAGTGGATGGAGCAGTACATGGCTGACGCAGGCCGCGAGCAGCGCCTGATGGGCAACCCGATGGGTGCCAGCATCCCGCGCATCATCACCCCCGAATTCGTGCGCGACGAAGTGGCCCGGGGCCGCGCCATCATCCCCGCCAACATCAACCACCCCGAAGTGGAGCCGATGGCAATCGGCCGCAATTTTCTGGTCAAGATCAACGCCAACATCGGCAACTCGGCCGTCACGTCGAGCATTGAAGAAGAGGTGGAAAAGCTCGTGTGGGCGATCCGCTGGGGTGCCGACAACGTGATGGATCTGTCCACCGGCAAGAACATCCACACCACACGCGACTGGATCGTGCGCAACTCGCCGGTGCCGATTGGCACGGTGCCGATCTACCAGGCGCTCGAAAAGGTGGGCGGCGTGGCCGAAGACCTGACCTGGGAAATCTTCCGCGACACGCTGATCGAGCAGGCCGAGCAGGGTGTGGACTACTTCACCATCCATGCCGGCGTGCGCCTGGCCTACATCCACCTCACGGCGCAGCGGCGCACGGGCATCGTCTCGCGCGGCGGCTCCATCATGGCCAAGTGGTGCATGGCACACCACCGCGAGAGCTTCTTGTACGAGCACTTCGAGGACATCTGCGACATCATGAAGGCGTACGACGTGTCGTTCAGCCTGGGCGATGGCCTGCGTCCCGGCTGCGCGTCTGACGCCAATGACGAAGCGCAATTCGCCGAGCTGCACACGCTGGGCGAACTCACGCAAGTGGCCTGGAAGCACGACGTGCAGACCATGATCGAAGGCCCCGGCCATGTGCCCATGCACATGATCCAGGCCAACATGACCGAGCAGCTCAAGACCTGCCACGAAGCGCCGTTCTACACCCTGGGCCCGTTGACCATCGACATTGCACCCGGCTACGACCACATTGCCAGCGCGATTGGCGCGGCCATGATCGGCTGGATGGGCACGGCCATGCTGTGCTACGTGACGCCCAAGGAGCACTTGGGCCTGCCCGACCGTGATGACGTGAAGCAGGGCATCATTGCCTACAAGATCGCCGCCCACGCGGCCGATGTGGCCAAGGGTCACCCGTGTGCCCGCTCGCGTGACGATGCGCTGAGCCAGGCGCGCTTCGACTTCCGCTGGCAAGACCAGTTCAACCTGGGCCTGGATCCGGAAACAGCGAAGGAGTACCACGACGAAACCCTGCCCAAGGACTCGGCCAAGGTGGCGCATTTCTGCTCGATGTGCGGCCCCAAGTTCTGCTCGATGAAGATCACGCAGGAAGTGCGTGACTTTGCAAAGCAAAAGGGTGTGGCCGAGGCTGAAGCCCTGGCCCAGGGCATGCAGACCAAGGCGGCAGAGTTTCAGAAGAGCGGGGGCGAGTTGTACATCCCCCTGAAGCCCGTTTGAGAACAGTGCAATAAGCGCAGCTACTGGCCCCGAGGATTCCCTGAAACAGGGCCTCGGGGCCGTGCTTACCCTGTGCGGTGGATAGCCCCGCCCGGCATATAGTCCCGCCCACCCCCGGTTCAGAAGACCGGGAGGAAGGGCGTGTGGCACTAAATTTGCTATGCTGAGTTACCTGTTAAAAAATGTAAGGAAGAGCCATGAATGCTCTCGGCCGCTTCTCTATCCGCACACGTCTTTACTTCGGAACCGTTTTTTCGCTGATTCTTCTGATCGTCATTGGCGCCATGGGCTATGTGGCCCTGGACCGCACCCGGGGCACATTGCAAGAGCTGTTTTCGCAGCGGGTGCAAACCCTGACCGATATGTCCGACCTGCGCACGACCCTGGGTGACCTGCGCCGGACCGAAAAAGACATCATCATCAATTTCAACAACTCGGTCGAGGTCTCTGCCCTGCGCGAGTCCTGGGCCAAGACCCTGGCTGCCCTGCGCAAGAGCCTGGCCGAGGTGCGCCAGGTGCAGTCGGGCGATGCAGAGTTTGTGGCCTCCATCGACAAATCCCTGGACGAGATCAAGCAGTACGAAACCGGCATTGCCCCCATCTTCGAGAAGATCGAGGGGGCGCAGCTCGATGGTGCGGGGGGCGGTGCCTACGCCGACCGCCTGAAGGTCCACATGGAGGCCACCGACAAGCTGTTCTCCAGCCTGGCCAGCGCGGCCCGCTCGCAGATGGACGAGGCCCGTGCGGGGGTTGAATCGCGCACTTCCACCATGTCGGCGTTGATTGGCATCGGGCTGGTGCTGGGGTTGGCGGTGCTCATTCCGCTCACCTTCTTCAGCGTGCGCTCCATCACCAAGTCGCTGGGGCAGGCGCAGGAACTGGCCGACCGCATTGCCAGTGGTGACCTCTCTCGCGATGTGGCGGCCATGAACCAGGACGAGGTGGGCCAGCTGGTGTCGGCCATGGGCCGCATGCAGGACGCCTTGCGGGGCCTGGTGCGCCAGGTGCAGGACGCGGCAGGCAACATCACCACCGCCAGTTCCGAGATCGCCAGCGGCAACCATGACCTGAGCCACCGCACCGAGCAGACCGCGGCCAATCTGGAGGAAACCGCTTCGTCCATGGAGCTGCTGACCAGCACCGTGCAGCAAAGCGCCCAGTCCTCCCGCCAGGCCAGCGACTTCGCTTCGTCGGCCGCCGAAGTGGCCGCACGCGGTGGTGCCGTGGTGTCCCAGGTGGTGACCACCATGGACCAGATCACCACCAGCTCGCGCAAGATTGCCGACATCACCGGTGTCATCGACTCCATTGCCTTCCAGACCAACATCCTCGCGCTCAACGCGGCCGTGGAAGCCGCGCGTGCCGGTGAACAGGGCCGGGGCTTTGCCGTAGTGGCCAGCGAGGTGCGCAACCTCGCGCAGCGCAGCGCCGAGGCGGCCAAGGAGATCAAGGGTCTGATCGGTTCGTCGGTGGAACGCGTCGAAGATGGATCGCGCCTGGTCAGCCAGGCCGGGCAGACCATGACCGAGATTGTCAGCAGCGTGCGCCGGGTGTCTGACATCATTGCCGAGATCACAGCCTCGTCGGCCGAGCAAAGTGACAACATCGGCCAGATCAGTCAGTCCGTGAGCCAGCTCGACCAGATGACGCAGCAGAACGCCGCGCTGGTGGAAGAGTCCACCGCTGCCTCTGAATCGCTGCGCGAACAGGCGCTGCACCTGAGCAGTGCGGTCAGCCAGTTCAAGCTGCAGGACGGCGGGGCTCCTGCACCCTCAGTCTTCAGCGCGGCAGCGGCGCCCGCTGCGCCAGCCGTGGCCCAGGCGCAGCGCAGGCCTGCGCTGCGCATACGTTAATTTTGAGCATTTTTGACCGCTAGGGACCCTCTGCACGAATCACCGCGCCGTGTGCATCTGCGGTCTCGGGCGGTCTGCCGCGTTGCAAAACCTCGCAATAGCTACGGCTATTGCTGCGTTTTGCGCCTTGCAGCCCATCACGATCCGCAGCGCACACTTGCCGCTCGATTCGTGCAGAGGATCCCTAGCGCTTATCTATTAAGCGCTAGTTGCTATCAAAATAATATCAAACTGGCCTCTGCGGCTGGCTAGTCCCGCGTCACCCGCAGCACTTCCTCGCGGCTGGTGATGCCTGCTGCAATCAGCCGTTCCCCATCCTCGCGCATCAGCGCCATGCCGTCGGCCAGCGCGGCGGTGCGGATGTCGGCTTCGGACGCCTGGTTGTGGATTTGCGCGCGGATCGCGTCGGTGGTCACCAGCAACTCGAACACACCGGTGCGGCCCGTGTAGCCCGTCTGGCCGCAGTGCTCGCACCCGCTGCCGTGGCAATGGCTGCAGTATTTGCGCACCAGCCGCTGGGCCAGCACGCCGAGCAGGGACGACGACAACAGGAACGGCTCCACCCCCATGTCGGTCAGCCGCGTGACGGCGCTGGCTGCGTCGTTGGTGTGCAGCGTGGCCAGCACCAGGTGGCCCGTGAGTGAGGCCTGGATGGCGATCTGTGCGGTTTCGAAGTCGCGGATTTCGCCGATCATGATGATGTCCGGGTCCTGGCGCAGGATGGCGCGCAGGGCCTTGGCAAAGGTCAGCTCGATCTTGCTGTTGACCTGCGTTTGCCCCACCCCGGGCAGCTCGTACTCGATGGGATCTTCCACCGTCATGATGTTGTTGCGCGTGGCATCGAGCCGACCCAGCGCCGCGTACAGCGTGGTGGTCTTGCCCGAACCCGTGGGCCCCGTCACCAGAATGATCCCGTGCGGCTGGCTGATCAGGCCCTCGAAGCGGCGCAGCGTCTCACCCTGCATGCCCACGGCTTCCAGGCTCAGTTTGCTTTCGCTCTTGTCCAGCAGGCGCAGCACCGCGCGTTCACCATGGGCGCTGGGCAGGGTGGAAACGCGTACGTCAATGGCGCGGGTGCCCAGGCGCAGGCTGATGCGGCCGTCCTGCGGCAGGCGTTTCTCAGAGATGTCCAGGTCGGCCATGATCTTCAGGCGCGAGATCAGCGCGGCGTGCAGCGCGCGGTTGGGTTGCACCACCTCGCGCAGGGTGCCGTCCACGCGAAAACGCACGCTGGAATGGCGCTCGTAGGGCTCGATGTGGATGTCGCTCGCGCCATCGCGCGCGGCCTGCGTGAGCAGGGCGTTGAGCATGCGGATGATGGGTGCGTCGCCCGCGGATTCGAGCAAGTCCTCGACGGCGGGAAGCTCCTGCATCATGCGCGAGAGGTCCGCGTCGCTTTCGACCTCGCTCACCACGGTGGCGGCGCTCGATTCGCTGTGCGAATACACGGCGCTGATGCGCTGGGCCAGGGCCGGTGCGTCCAGCGGCAGCAACTGCTGCACCGGGTGTTTGCGCAGCACTTCGGACAGCGCACCGGCGTCGGGGTGGGGGCCATGCCACAGCACCAGCTGGTGGCCGTCGTCCTCCAGCAGCAGCTGGGCGGTGCGGGCAAAGGCGTAGGGCAGGGGGTGGCGCATGGGCGTAGGTCCGTCAGAGCGCTTTGGGCGAGACCGTGGCGTTGAGTGCCAGACTGCGCACGGTGGCGGCAGCGGCATTGGCAGCGTCTTCGGTGTTGTAGGGGCCCACACGCACGCGGGTGAGCGTGCCCCGGTTGGTGTCTACCGCCTGGATGGACAGGGGCAGTGCCGTGCTGCGCAGCTTGGTCATGGCGCTGCGCGATTCCGCATCCTTGCCAAACACACCCACGTTCACGTAGTACAGCGGCGCGGGGACCTGCGCCTGGGCTGTGGGGCTGGACTGCTCCACAGGCGCGCTGCTTTGGGGAGCAGTACCCGGTGTGGGTAGAGGGGGCGCTACAGGGGTGAGCTGCTGCATGGGAACGGGCACCGGCGCGGCGGGCTGCACAGGCATGGGGCTGGCGACCGAAGGCGCCCGCTCGGGCAGCGCGGGAAGGATGGGGGCGCCAGAGACCGAATTCATGACAGTGCTGGGGGCCGGCTGCGTGGCCTGCTGCAGAGCGCGGATCGCTTCGTAGCGGTCCACGACCAGTGCGTCGCTGGTGGCGTTGTCGCGCACCACGATGGGGCGCAGGAATATCATCAGGTTGGTCTTGCGGCGCGAGCGGTTCTCGCTTTTGAACAGGTTGCCCACCACGGGCAGGTCACCCATCAGGGGTACTTTGTCCTCGCCCTGCGAATAGGTGTCCTCCAGCAGGCCACCGATGACGATGATGCTGCCGTCGTCCACCACTACGTTGGATTCGACCGCACGTTTGCTGGTGGTGGGGCCGGTGGCATTGGACAGGGTGGAGCGGTCGATCTTGGAGATCTCCTGGTAGATCGCCATTTTCACCGTGCCGTTCTCGCTGATCTGCGGGCGCACCTTGAGCATCAGGCCCACGTCCTTGCGCTCGACGGTGTTGAACGGATTCACGGTGCCGCTGTTGCCGGTGTTCGCATACGAGCCCGTGACGAAGGGCACGTTGTCGCCGATGAGGATGCGTGCCTCCTCGTTGTCCAGCGTCATCAGGTTGGGGGTGGACAGCACGTTGGCATCGCCGCTGTTCTGCAGGAAGTTGGCAAGCGCGCCCAGGTAATACTGGCCGTTGATGCGTGGCGCCAGAGCCAGGTTCAGGCCCCCGCCCAGGCCGCTCGCGGCTGTGGCGATGCTGCTGGTGCTGCCCGAAGCCAGCGCTGCCGTGATCCCCAGGATGTTGGCACCTGCTGCACCGGAGTTGGTGCCGATCACGCCCACCGTGCCATCGCCTTGTTTGCCCAGAATGCCCTGCCACTGGATGCCGAACTGCGCCACCTTGTTGGCGGCAACTTCCACGATCAGGCTTTCCACCAGCACCTGTGCGCGGCGTCCGTCGAGCTTGTCGATCACTGCACGCAACTGGCGGTACAGGGGCTCGGGCGCCGTGATGATGAGCGAGTTGGTGGTGGGGTCAGCCTGGATCTGGCCGCCCGTGGACGGCTGGTTGTTGTTGGTGCTGCTGGTGCCCATGCCACTGCTTCCCGAGCCCAGTCCCCCACTGCTGCCACCTGATAGACCGCTGCCTGTGGACAGCATGTTGCCGCTGGTGCCGCCACCGCCCAGGCCTCCACTGGGCGCGGCCGGTGCGGCGCTTGCGCCAGCGCTGCCACCGCCCGTGTTGCCGGTGCCGCCCATGGCTGCCATGGCGGCACGCAGCGTGGTGGCCAGCTTGGTGGCGTCGGCGTTCTTCAGGTACACCACATGGATGTTGCCGGTGGACGCACTGCTGCCGGGCGCAGGCGCCTGGTCCAGCTGTGCCACCAGGGCGCGCACCTGGGCCACACGGGCCGGGTTGGCGGCGCGCAGGATCAGCGCGTTGCTGCGCGGCTCGGCAATCAGCGTGGTCTTGAACGAGGTGTCCGCCTGCCCCTGTGCGGCGACCGGCGCGGCACCGCTGCCCCCGTCGATCAGGCGCGCCACCAGCGGCGCAAGGTCAGTGGCGACGGCGTTGCGCAGCGGGATCACTTCCACATCGCTGGCGTTGGAGACATCCATGGCCGCCACGATGCGCGCCAGGCGCTGCAGGTTGTCCGCGTAATCGGTGATCACCAGCGAGTTGTTGCCGGGGTTCACGTTGATGGTGTTGTTGGGGCTGATCAGCGGGCGCAGCACGGGCACCAGATTGGCGGCGTTTTCAAAGTTGAGCTTGAAGATCTGGGTGACGATCTGACCGCCACCGGGCGCGCTCCCAGAGCTGCCCTGCACCACGCTCACGCTGCCGCCTTGCAGCTTGGCGTCGGCCTCGGGCACCACCTTGTACAGGCCTGCAGCCTCCACCACCGTAAAGCCCTGCAGACGCAGCGCGGCCAGGAACTGCTGGAAGGCGGCGGCGGGCGACACGGCGCGTTCGGTGACCAGGTTGAGCTGGCCCTTCACGCGCGGGTCGACCACCACGTTGCGGCCCGTGATGGTGGCCATGGTGCGGGCCACGGCTTCGATCTCGGCGTTGGCGAAGTTCAGGGTGACGGGCTCGCCGGCGCGCACGCTGCCGGTGCCGGTATCAATTGCGGTTTGGGCAATAATTTGGCCGCTCGCGCACGCCAGTAGTGCGCTAGCTGCTATTGCTTTAAGAGCAAAACCCAGACGTGGTGACAACAAGGAGTTCATAGGTTCAACCCACGGTGATGATGGAGCGCGCGCCGTTGCGCCGTCCAATGATGTTCAGAAGATTCGACAAGGCGGCTTCGCGCTCGGGGGTGGCGCTGGCCTCGCCCGCAAAGCGCAGCCGGTTGCCCACCCACTGGCCGGTGCCGTTGAGCTGCAGGTGCCCGTCCAGCGTGCTCAGCGTGAGCGTGGGCGCCTCGCCGCCCTGCACCGCGAGGCGGTAGCTGCCCATGGGGCGCAGGGTGGACAGGCGGGACGACATGGCCCGTGCATCCAGCTGCACCTGGCCTGCCAGGGACATGCGTCCGGCACTCCAGCGCATGGTGAAGCCACGGGTCTGCAGCGCCAGCTGGCCCTGGGGCTGCAGCGTGTTCCAGGGCGTGCCCAGCCCGGTCAGCACGGAGGCCGGCCACAGGCTCTCGCCGTCGATGATGGTCAGGCGCGTACCGGACCAGCCGGCACTCGCCTGCAGTCGCAGGGGTGTAGGGGTGCAGCAGCTGGCATTCAGTTGCGCGTGCAAGCCACCCCAGCCGGGGCGGATGCGCCAGTCCAGGCGGCTGGGCAGGGCGGCGCTGTCCTGGCTGGCCGAGCCCCCCGTCAGAACCAGTTGGGCCGAACCTGTCCAGACCGTACCGCGTGCCTGCAGCAACTGTACCTGTCCGCCCGTTGCGCTGGCGACGCTTTGTGCCAGCCAGTGCGCGGGTGCAAACGCCACCACGGCAGGCACTACGCCCGCCACAGCGCCGACCAGCGCCCAGCCCCATGCGCTGCGGGGAGTGCGGGGTACGGGTTTTCGGTGTCGTGAGGAGGTGGCCACGGGAGAGAGTGTCTGTGCGGGGGCTGATTCAGGGCTGGGCAGGCGGCAGGGCCAGCACCAGGGTGCCGTCCCAACGTGGCATCGCCGTGGCCGCGTTGCCCAGTTTGACCGGTGCAGGGGCGTTGGGCGCGGAGCCTGCAGGGGCAGCGCTGCGCGTCAGGCGCGCCTCCACCGGGGCGGCGCGGGCGTTGCTGCGTGCCTGGGCCAGCCATTGGGCCAGCGCATCGGCGGGAGCGCCTTTGAGCGTGACCGTGGCGCGGTCTCCCACCACATTGAGCTGGGCCGTATTGCCCAGGCGCTGTGTGAGCGCGGTACGCAGCGCACCGACGGAATCGCCGCGCGTGTTGCGCGGGGCCGACTGCAGCTGCTGCGCTTCGGCGCGCAGGCCTTGCATGCGCTGCAGCTGTGAGTCCAGCTCGGCATGGCGCGCGGGTGCGGCGCGCAACGTGGACAGGGCCGGGGCCACGGCCAGCCACCACAGCAGGGCAAACGCGACGAGGCCACCTGCGGCCAGGACCAGGGTCTGCTCACGGGGGGCCAGGGCCTGCCAGCGGGCGCGCAGGGCGGGAGAGGTGATGACAGTCATGGTGTGCCTTCAGCGCGCAGCAGCAGGCTGCCGTCGTCCAGCCGGGCCCGGTAGCCCGCAGCCTGCAGGCGGGCCGAGAGCACGGTTTCTTCATCGGGGGCCAGCGTGACGCCGCGCAGGCGCAGCTCGCCGGGGGCGTATTCGATGCCCGTGGGCTGGCGGCCGCTGGGGAGGGAGGCTCCGGCGGCGGCAAGCAGGGGCTCCAGGTCGCGGGCCGAAACGGCGCCGGCCGCCTGCCGCAGCTGGGCCAGTTCGCGCTCCATCTGCACCGGGGCATCCACCACGACTTGCACTTTGGGGAAGGTCTGCGTCAGCGTCGACCGCACGGCCGCCTGTTTGGCGGCCAGCGCCTTGCGCTCCTGCCAGGCCCAGGCATTGAGCGCCACCAGATGCGCCACCACCAGCAGTGCTGCGCCCCAGCGCGCTGCGCGCCACTGTGGGGCGTTCAGCAGTGCGCTGGCCAGGCTGCCCGCCTTGCGCAGCGCCCGGGTGCGGCCGGTGCTGGCCAGATCGAACTGGGCCAGATCCCAGTCGCCACGCGCTGCGTCCAGCGCCCGCTGGCTGGCCGTGTGCAGAGCCACGCGCTGGCCCAGCGTGCGCTCTGCCAGGGCCGCGACCGCAGGCTCGGCGCGCACCACGGGCGCATCGTCTCCGTCCGTGGCCGCATCCTGGGGGAGTCCGGCACGGGCCAGCATCACGGAGGCAATGGACAGGGGCAACACGGCCACGCCGTGGTCGGCGCCCTGCCCAGTCAGCACCACGCAGGCGTCTTCGGGGGTGCCCAGGGCGCACAGCTCGGGGCGGCCACTTTGGGTGGGGCCGGGGGCGAATTCAGGCACGACACGCGACACGCGGCGACCAGCGGCTTCCAGGGCCTGCAGGTTGTCGCGCAGCCAGGTGCGGTCGCACACCGCCACCCACACGGGTTCTCCGGGATTGGCATCCGGCTGGATGGCAAAGTGCAGCTGCGATGCGTCGTCGAGCAGGCGGTCTTCAAGCAGACCCTCCAGCACCGACCGCAGGCGCGGTGTCTGCTGGCCCGCGCCCAGTGCCAGGCCGGGCGGCAGTTGCACCCGTTGCCAGGACAGCGCCCGGGCGGGCACCACGGCCACCACTTCGCCGCCGGGGCGCGTGGGTTCGGGCAGCAGCGCGGCCGGGGCAGTGGCGTGGCGAAGGGCAGTGTGGCCGTCCGCCGTCAGCGTGTAGCTGTACTCGGTGGCCGGCCCCGGACGGGCCGGCGGCAGGAAAAGGATGAGGGTGCTCATGGACAGGTTTTGCGGGCCATTTTAGGGGGCGGGCTTGACAGTGCGGGCCGAACCTGCGGATGTGTTGCAGATGTGTCAGATTTCAGCGCTGCGCCTCCCGAGCGCCCGGGGCGGTTTCGCGGTCAAATGCACCCCGTTCGCGCCACAGTGTGGTGACCTCGATGCCCTGTTTGCGCACCAGGGATCGCTCGTCCACCATGGCATCGCCCAGGCGCAGGCGGCCGCGCACCTCAAAGTACGAAGAGGCCACGGCATGGGCGCCTTCATTGATGTCGATGCTGGCACCCAGCAGGTCGCGCACCTCGCTGAGCGTGCGGAAATGCCGGGCCTCGCGGGCCTGCAGCATCTTTTGGGCGCTGGCCATGTCCAGGCCGTCGATGGCGGCCAGCAGCACGTCGATGTCGGCGGTGTTGAGGTTGACCGGCGCGCGCACGGGCAGCAGCGTCACGTGGGGCGCCAGGCGGGCCACGGTGGTGGGCGCCAGGCCCAGCCAGCCCAGTTGCGACATGGTGGGGGGCAGCAGCGGGGCGTTCGTGCTGTCGGTGCCGGTGGTGGCCTGCGCGCGCCGCAGGGCGTCGGTGAGCAGGCTCAGCTCCTGCTGCGGCAGGCCCAGGCGCTCGAACAGCCGCGTGAACTGCCGCAGTGCCAAGGTCTGCACATTGCCGTTGTCGACCAGGTTGGTCAGATTCAGGCGGCCCTGCATGTCCGAGATCTGCCCCGACAAAAAGGCCTCGGTGGTGTCGGTGGTGGCGTCGTCCACCTGGCTGACGTTCTTGTCGGCCGCGAGAAAGGTGGACAGCCGTGCCTCCTGCAGCGGCACGGCCCAGGGCTCGGCCAGGTGGTCCGCACCGCCCGAGCGCCCGTCTTCGCGCAGGATCAGGCGCGACCAGTCGAGCGCGCCGACCAGAATCCAGGTGGACTGCACGCGGCCGCGCTCGGCCGTCTCGACCTCGACCGCGCGCCATTGCTGCCACATGGACGCCGCTGCAAAGGTTGCCACGAGGGTGACCGTGAGCATGGCCAGCAGCAGCGCCGCACCGTATTCCCTGCGGACCGGGCGCGGCCCCATGTGGCGTCCCCCGGGAGCGCTGTGAAACTGGCGCGGCCCAGGCCCGTGCCACCGTGGAGCTGGCCTTGCCAGGCCACCGGCGGCATCCCCTTGGGGGGAGGCGGCGCAGCCGCTCAGGGGGGGGCTGATCATGTCCGACCCCCACCCAGCACGGGGTTCACCCAATCGCGTGTGAGCCGCCCCACCAGGGCCTGGCCGGGCGGCAGGGTGATCTGCAGGCGCACGCCGTCGGGGATGGCCGAGGTGCCCACCGGGGTGGTGCCACTGCTGGACAGCGGGTTGGACCACGCACCGCCCCGGTAGTAGAAGATCTGCCAGTCCTCCAGCGGCAGCAGCGTCATCTCATGGCGCCGCTCGGCGTCGCCCGGGCTGCGCGCCCACTGCGCGGCCAGCTGCCACGCCTCCTGCCACTCGGCGCGCGTGCGCACCGGGGGCGACTGCCAGCGCATCCACTGGCCCACACCCTGGCCGCCCCGGCGCATCCAGGCCACCACCAGGGCGCCCTCGTCGGGCACTGCGCTGGTGCGCCGCGTCAAACGCAGCACCTGGCCGTCCCAGTCGAGCGGCGTGGTATTGGCAATGGGCAGCAGCGCATCCAGGTCCGTGCCCCACTGGCCCAGGGCAGACTGCAGTACCAGCATCTCGTCGGCCCGCTGGCGCGTGATCTCCTGCGCCCGCACCATCCCATCCAGCCCCCGCCAGCTCAGGATGGCCAGCAGGCTCATCACCGCAATGGCCAGCAGCAGCTCTACCAGCGTGAAGCCGCGCGCGCCTTTCAAAACCGGCGCGGCGCGAGGCCAGTGCACCCGTGGAACTGGCTCTGCCAGGCCACCGGGTGCGTCCCCCCCAAGGGGGGAAGGCGCGAAGCGACTCAGGGGGGACATCTGGTCAATACCTTCCGATGATGGTCGAGATGCGCAGGATCGAGTTGTCGCCATCCAGCACCTGCGCGTCCATCCGGCGAAAGCTCGGGTTGGGCGTGGGTCGCACGATCAGGGCCACGGTGAGCTGGCGCCCGGCCTGTTCGCAGGTGACCTGGCTGTCGCCCACGCTGGGCATCTGGCGCGACAGGCGCGCATAGACCAGTTCGTTCTCGGCACACAACTGGGCCAGCACGATGTCTGACTGGCGCAGCGCGTTGCGCGTGAGCGCCGTGGTGGCCTGCAGCCCCGCCATCAGTGCAATAGCCACGATGCTGAGCGCCACCAGCACCTCCACCAGCGTGAAGCCGCGCTGCCGCCTGCAACGGCGTTGGGGGGGCAGGGTGGACTTCATTGGACGGTCTCGACGGTGAAGGGGCGCACCCCGTCGGTGGCAATGCGCAGCGTGCGCTCGGGATAGGCCTGGTGGGTGATCAGCACCTGCTGGGGGCCAATGAGGGGTTCTGGCCCCAGCACCAGCAACGTGGGCGCGCGCACCGTGGTGCCCGCATCCAGCCACTGGCCGGGCATCGCCGCCAGTGCGCTGGGCGGCAGGCCCTCGAACCGGAACCCTCCGGCATCGGCACGCCAGCGCACGGGCATTCCCCCGGCGCGCGACTGCGCACGCGCAGATTCCAGCAACGCCGCCAGCCGGGCTGCCTCGCGCTCGACCAGCGTCTGCCCGCTGTCGCGCATGGCGATGCTCACACCGGCGGTGGCCAGGGCAATGATGCTGATGACCACCAGCAATTCAAGGAGGGTGAAGCCCCCCTGAGCCGCCGCGCGGCTTCCCTTCGGGGGGGAGATGCCGATGGCCTGGCGAAGCCAGTTCCACGACATCCCTGGCCGAGGGAGAGCCAGTTTCATGGAGCAGGGGTCTGTCGCGAAGAGCCGGTCGTCATTGCCAACTGCCAATATCAGCATCCTTGCCTTCACCGCCCGACTGCCCATCGGCGCCGAACGACATCACGTCGATCTCGCCCTTGATGCCAGGGTTCAGGTACTGGTACGGACGGCCCCAGGGGTCGTTGGGCAGTTTTTCGAGGTACAGCTTCCAGTTGTTGGGCACGGGGCCCGAGCTGGGCTTGACGATCAGCGATTGCAGGCCTTGCTCGGCCGTGGGGTAGCGCTGGTTGTCCAGGCGGTACAGCTTGAGCGCCTGCATGATGTTGGTGATGTCGGTGCGGGCAGCGGTCACGCGGGCGTCGTCGGCGCGTTCCAGCACATTGGGCACGATGAGGGCGGCCAGCACGCCGATGATGACGAGCACCACCATCAGCTCGATGAGGGTGAAGCCACGGGCCACGTTCGTGGCCAGGCGGTGGCGGGCGGAGCGCAAGAGGAGGGGGAAAGAAGTGTTCACTGCTGGCGGTCTCTCGGATGGTCGAATCGCGTGAATCATAATCCCCGCATGGTGACCAATACGTACAGCAAATGGGGCGTCCGCTTGGGGACTCTGGCGCTATGGGCCGCCGCAGGCGCCAGCGTGGTTTTTTGGGGGCTGCGCCTGTCGGCCCCTGCGGCCGGAGCGGCTGCGCCCGTGGTGCTGCCACCCCCCGTGGCGCCCGATGCGCAGGCTCTGGCCCGGCTGCTGGGGGCTGCGCCCGCTGCCCCGGGGGTGGTCGCAGCCGCCCCGGTGGCAACACTGGCCAGCCGCTTCGCACTGATCGGGGTGCTCTCGGGCCGCAACAGCGGGGGCGGCGCCGCCCTGATCGCGGTGGATGGAAAGCCCGCCAAACCGTTCCGCGTGGGCGCCGCGGTGGATGAAGGGCTGGTGCTGCAGGCGCTGGGCCCGCGCCAGGCGCAGCTGGGGCGCGATGCTGATGGCCCCGCCACGCTGACGCTGGACATGCCGCTCAAGCGTTGATGCTTGATGCCGGGGCAGGGGGCTCCGGCTCCAATCCCAGTTCGATCCTCTCCCACTGGCCCCAGCCCGGCGCGGCAACGGGCCATTCTTCCGAGCGCGGCAGCACGCCGTTGCCGTGCGCCTTCAGCCACGCCACGCTGCGGATGACCCCGGCGTGGGTGATCCACACCACATCCTGTGTGGCCCCGGGGTCGTGGTCCTGCAGCGCAGCCGCCACGCGGGCCAGCACCGCCGCCAGGTTTTCCCCCAGGCCAGGGCGGTAGCTCGCGAAGGCGGCCGTCCAGGCGTCGATGTCGCTGCGGGCAATGGACTCCCAGGCCTGCCCCTCCCAGCTGCCAAAGTCCATTTCGCGCAGGCGGGCGTCGGGTTTTGATACCAAATCGGGCCGCAGCGCTTGAAGCTCTAGCGCAAGCTGCTCGCATCTTTGTAGGGTGGAGTGAATCACCCGCGACTGGGGTGGCAGCGCGGCGGCCAGGTGCTCTGCGGCAGCCCGCGTGGCGGCGGGGTCGGCGGGGATGTCCAGCGCCCCATAGCAGGTGCCGGGTGCCACCAGCGGCTGGGCGTGGCGCACCAGCCAAAGGCGAGTTTTTGGGGGTGCGCCGGTCACATCCAGCGCAAGGCCAGCGCCGCGCCCAGGTAAAAGCCGATTTCGCTGACCTGCTGCGTGGCACCCAGGCAGTCGCCGGTAAAACCCTGCAGCCTGCGCGCGAACCAGCGGGCCATCCAGGCGGCGGCAAGGGCGCTGCAGAGTACAGACGCTATAAAATAAATAGCTGATTGCGCTTGATAGACAAGCGCTAGCGGCATAAAACACCACAAAAATGCCGCCAGCAGCGCGCCGCCCGAAATCTGGTCGGCCAGCGGCTTGCTTTTGGACCGGGCGGTGTCGCCCACATGCGGCAGGCTGCGCACGATGAGCAGCGGCCAGAAACGCGACAGCACATGCGCCCCCACCAGCGCGGCCACGGCAGCCAGCAGGCTGTGGGCCCCCAGCAGCGCCAGCAGGCTGAGCTTGGCCAGCAGCGCCAGCACCAGCGCCATGGCCCCGAAGGCGCCGATGCGCGAGTCCTTCATGATGTCGAGTGCCCGCTCGCGATCTGCGCTGCCGCCCAGGCCATCGGCCACATCGGCAAGCCCATCCTCGTGAAAGCCGCCGGTCATCAGCACCGTGGCGATGGTGCAGAACACGGCAGCCACGGCCGGGGCCAGCGGGTTGGGCGCCAGGGCCCAGTGCAATGCGGCATAGACGCCCGTGGACAGCAGCGCGGCCAGCCAGCCAATGCCCGGAAAGTGCGCCGCGCTGGCCCGCAGCATGGCGGGGCTGTAGCCGACCCAGTCTGCCAGCCGACCAGTGACCGGGATTCGGGTGAAAAACTGCACGGCCAGCAGATAGTGGCGCAGGGCTTGCATGGGTTGGCTGGGGCTATGTCAGATTTGATAGCTGCCAGCGCTTGATGGATAAGCGCCGGAGGCCAATTTGGCCCATATTCTGGTTACTTGGATCGCAGGAACAGCCGGTAGGCCGGGTTCAACGTCTCTTCCACATACGGATAGCCCAGCGTGGCCAGGAAGGCGTCGAACGTGGCGGCGTCCTCGGGTGGCACCTGCATGCCCACGAGGATGCGGCCATAGTCGGCGCCCTGGTTGCGGTAGTGGAACAGGCTGATGTTCCAGGTCGGCTGCATCAGGCTCAGGAACTTGAGCAGCGCGCCGGGCCGCTCGGGGAAGGTAAAGCGCATCAGCCGCTCGTCCTGCGCGAGCGCCGAATGCCCGCCCACGAGGTGGCGCAGATGCTCCTTGGCCAGTTCGTCGTGCGTCAGGTCCAGTGCCTCGAAGCCGTGGCGGCCGAAGTTCTTGGCGATTTTCTCCGACTCGCCCTTGCCATTGGTGGTGATGCCCACGAACACATGGGCCTGGGCGGCATCGCTGATGCGGTAGTTGAACTCGGTCACGTTGCGCGGGCCGCCGGGCAGGCCGCCCACCACTTCGCAAAAGCGGCGAAAGCTGCCGCGTTCTTCAGGGATGGTGACGGCCAGCAGCGCCTCACGCTCCTCGCCCACTTCGGCACGCTCGGCCACAAAGCGCAGGCGGTCGAAGTTCATGTTGGCGCCGCACAGGATGGCGGCATAGGTTTCGCCCTTGGTTTTCTTTTCAGCAACGTACTGCTTGATGGCCGCCACGGCGAGAGCCCCTGCGGGTTCGACGATGCTGCGCGTATCCACAAAGATGTCCTTGATGGCGGCGCAGACGGCGTCGGTGTCCACCGTGATGAATTCGTCCACCAGGCCGCTGTGGGCGATGCGGAAGGTCTCCTCGCCCACCAGCTTGACGGCGGTGCCGTCCGAGAACAGACCCACGTCGGCCAGCGTCACGCGCTCGTGCGCCTTGACGGACTGGATCATGGCGTCCGAGTCGTTCATCTGCACGCCGATCACCTTGATCTCGGGCCGCACGGCCTTGATGTAGTTGGCCACGCCCGAGATGAGCCCGCCGCCGCCAATGGCCACAAACACGGCGTCGAGCTGGTTGCTGCCCAGGCTTTGCAGCTGGCGCAGGATCTCCATGGCGATGGTGCCCTGGCCGGCAATGACGTCCGGGTCGTCGAACGGGTGCACGAAGGTCAGGCCCTGTTCCTTCTCCAGCTTCACCGAATGGCCGTAGGCATCGGAATAGCTCTCGCCAAACAGCACGACCTCGCCGCCCAGCGTCTTCACTGCGTCGATCTTGAGCTGCGGCGTGGTGGTGGGCATCACGATGACGGCGCGCGTGCCCAGCTTGTGGGCGCTCATGGCCACGCCTTGCGCGTGGTTGCCGGCCGAGGCGCAGATCACCCCGCGTGCCAACTGCTCGGGCGTGAGGTGCGCCATCTTGTTGTAGGCACCCCGCAGCTTGAAGCTGAACACGGGCTGCTGGTCTTCGCGCTTGAGCAGCACTTTGTTGTGCAGGCGGCGGCTGAGGTTCTTGGCGGGCTCCAGCGCCGACTCCACCGCCACGTCGTACACGCGGGCAGTCAGGATTTTTTTCAGGTAGTCGGCAGGGGTGAGGTGCTGGGTCATGGCAGGGCAGGTGGGACCGCCACGGGGCAGCGGCGGGGGTCCACATCATAGGGGGTCGGTTTTTGGGGGGGCGATGCGCCGCTGAGGGAAGCTATCGAGGCCAGTTCAGCCAAAAAAAAGCCCCAAGCCGTGAGGCCTGGGGCTAATCCATCCTTTGAGGAGATGGAGGAGACAATCGGTGCGGGGCAAGTGCCGGGAGCCGGTCTTCTTGCCATCTGCCTTTTCCATGCAAAAAAGGCAGCGCTTGGGGGAAGTTTAGCGCCAGTTGTGTTGCATTGCAGCAAAATCTGCACCTAATTTTTGTTTCGACGGGCCATTCCGTGCGAAAAAACCACGTATCACACAGGAGAAACACCATGGAATGCACAGTCAGCTGGACCGGCGGAGCAGGAACCCGATCCGGTATGGGCTTTGTGGCCGAGACCGGCAGCGGCCACGTACTGACGATGGACGGCGCGCCCGACGCCGCCAACCCCGCCAACGGCGGCCAGAACCTGGCGCCGCGGCCGATGGAGACCGTGCTGGCAGGTACCGGCGGCTGCACGGCCTACGACGTCGTGCTGATCCTCAAGCGGGGCCGCCACGACGTGCGCGGCTGCAGCGTCAAGCTGACCACCGAACGCGCCCAGACGGACCCCAAGGTGTTCACCAAGATCCACATGCATTTCACCGTGACCGGCAAGGGCATTGCGCCCGCCGCTGTAGAGCGCGCGATTGCCATGAGCCATGACAAATATTGCTCGGCCAGCATCATGCTGGGCAAGACGGCGGAGATCACCACCGGGTTTGAAGTGGTCGAAATTTGAATTTACCCCCCTGAGTCGCCTGCGGCGCCTTCCCCCCCAGGGGGACGACGCCTTCGCTGCGGGGCGGCCCTGGCTCGGCATCCCTGGCCTGGGCTGCGACAGTTTTTGAGGCGGCAGACGCGCGATACCTCTGGCGCACCCATAGCGTACGCCCGGGCCGTCGTCAGAGGTAGTGTGCGGTGGTGGTCATCACCTTGGCGGCTACCTTCATCGCCGCCCGGGCGGGGGCCGGCAGTTCCAGCGCTCCGGATGCCCGTGCCTGGGCGGCATGGCGCTCCTCGTCGTCCTTCATACGGGCCACCACGGCCCGCGAGGGCAAGTCTTGTGTGGGAAGCCGTGCGAGGTGGCTTTGAAGGTGCGCCGCCACCTGGTTTTCCGTTTCCGCCACAAAACCCAGACTTGCCCGGTCGCTGACCTTGGCAGCGACCAGCCCCAGCGCGAAGGCGCCCGCAAACCACAGTGGGTTCAGCAGGCTGGGCCGGGCGCCCAGCGCGTCCAGACGCTGCTGGGTCCAGGCGAGATGGTCTGTTTCTTCGCGGGCGGCCTCCAGCAGGTGGGCTTGGAGCGCGGGGTCGCGCGTGATGGCTGCCTGCGCGGTGTACAGGGCTTGTGCGCAGACTTCGCCCACGTGGTTGACACGCATTAGCGCCCCCGCCAGCTTCTTCTGGGTGGGGTCGAGCGCCCCTTCCTCAATGCCGCGCGCCGGCGTGGGCTCGGATACACGGGGTGTCGCAAAAAGTGTGCGCAGTGCGGTGTCAGCCGCAATTAGCAAAGAGTCCATAGAGGCTTTCAGGTTGGCAAGAGCGCAGAAACACAATTTTCACTTGGATACAAATCTCAGGCGCTGGCAGGAGCTGCTACAAGGCGCAGCAGATCGATTTTGCCGGGGTTCATGGAAATGTTGCAACACTGCAACGATTTTTCCCTTTCGGGTCGATTGTGGGTGAATTCCTTTGCGAAACCTGGCCGGGTCTGGTGCAATAAGAGCAACTTCCCCACCAGGAGGTTGGCCCGGGGAACCGGCGGGACTGTGCAGGTGCTTTCACCATAGACCCCCCGTACCGGAGCCCGATGTTTAACCTTGGAGTAACTCGCAATGAAAAAATCCCTGATTGCCCTGGCTGTGCTGGCTGCTTCCGGCGCTGCAATGGCTCAATCGTCCGTAACCCTGTTCGGTATCGTTGACGCTACCTACGCATACGGTTCCGGCAGCGTCGCCAACAAGTCCCAACTGACGAACTCCGGCTACAACAGCAGCCGTCTGGGCTTCCGCGGTGTTGAAGATCTGGGTGGCGGCATGTCCGCTTCGTTCTGGCTCGAAGCTGGCGTGAACAACGACAACGGTTCCGGTGGCACCACCAGCACCAACAACCAAGGCGCAAGCGGCGTCACCGGCGGTGGCGGCTTGACCTTCAACCGTCGTTCGACCGTCAGCCTGAACGGCGGCTTCGGTGAAGTGCGTCTGGGCCGTGACTACACGCCCCAATTCTGGAACCTGACCGTGTTCGATCCGTTCGGCACGAACGGTGTTGGCACGACCCAAACCCTGAACTCCAGCCTGGGTGGCCCAACCACCGTGCGCGCTTCGAACTCCATCGGCTACTTCCTGCCTGGCAACCTGGGCGGTTTCTACGGCCAAGCCCAGTACTACATGGGTGAAAACCTGAGCAACGCAGCCAACAAGAAGGACGGCAACGGCCTGGCTCTGCGCGCTGGTTACGCCAATGGCCCCATCAACGTGGCTCTGGCTTTCTCTGACACCAAGTTCCTGTCGGGCAACATCAAGGCTGTGAACCTGGGCGGTCAATACGACCTGGGCGTGGCCAAGATCATGGCTCATTACAACCAAGACGACGTCAAGGGCGGCGCTGAAGGCAAGGGCTTCCTGATCGGTGGTCTGGTGCCCGTGGGCGCTGGCGAAATCCGTCTGGCTTACTCCACCTACAAGATCGACCAAGTTGGTGCTGACCCACGTTCGAACAAGATCGCTCTGGGCTACGTGCACAACCTGTCCAAGCGCACGGCTCTGTACGCAACGTACGCTCACGTGAGCAACAAGAACGGCGCTGCTCAGTCCCTGAACGGTTCCGTGACTGCTGCTGGCGACAACTCCAACGGCTACGACTTCGGTATCCGTCACAGCTTCTAATATCGAGACTGGCTTCTGGCCAGTTACCGGTATCAAAGCTAAAAAAGCCGCCTTCGGGCGGCTTTTTTTTGTCTGCTGATTTGTGCTTGGGGGTTGGTTGTGCGGACTTCCTGTATGTAACTCCGGGTACATCCGCCCTACGGATCGGTCGGTTGATGTCGGGCAATGGCGTCCTTCGGCCTGTCTCCGAGGTTTCTTCCTCTTGTTTGCTTTGGTGCAGATTCTTGGCACCATCCTTGCGTGCTGCTTCCCTACCAAATCAGCCCTTAGAGGCCCTTCGTAGTGCCCGGGATTCAGGGATTTCCCGTTGGCTATAGAGCAACCTTTACTGCATAGTAAAACTTTTATTCAAGAGGGTTCCATGAAACTCAAATACAGTCTTTTGTCGGTGGCTGCGGCTGCTGCACTGCTTGTGGCGCCAGCCCTGCATGCCAAGCCCTTCAAATGGGCTAGCCAGGGGGAAATCGCGACCTGGGATATCCATTCCCAGAACAACGCGCTCCAGAATGGCATCCATGCGAATGTGTATGAAAGCCTGGTTTACTACAACAGCAAGACCTTTGACGTAGAGCCCGTGCTGGCAACGGCCTGGAAAGAAATCAGCCCCACGCAGGTGCGTTTCACGCTGCGCCAAGGCGTGAAGTTCCATGATGGTTCGGCCTTCACCGCCGACGATGCGGTGTATTCGCTGCAGCGCGCGATGGCCAAGACATCGAATTTCACCCCCTACATCCAAGGCATCAGCAAGATCAACAAGGTGGATGCGCAAACCATCGACGTCATCCTGACCGCTCCCAACCCTGTGCTGCTGCGCCAGATGACCGAACTGCGCATGATGAGTAAGGCCTGGGCGGAAAAGAACAAGTCGGTTGAGCCCAAAGACATCAAGGGCACCGACGAAAACTTTGCCCACCGCAATGCCATGGGCACCGGTCCTTACACGCTGGAATCGTGGCAGCCTGATGTGAAGATGGTGTTCAAGCGCAACCCCAACTGGTGGGGCAAGATGGACGGGAACGTGACCGAAATCGTCTACACCCCGATCAAGTCTGCTGCCACACGCATTGCAGCCCTGCTGTCGGGCGAAGTGGACATGGTGCTCGACCCCACTCCCCAGGATCTGGGCCGCTTGCGCGCCAGCCCCGACCTCAAGGTGATTGACGGCATTGAGAACCGCACCATCTTCCTGGGCATGGACCAGTTCCGCGACGAACTGCCAGGCTCGAACATCAAGGGCAAAAATCCGCTCAAGGACGTGCGCGTGCGCAAGGCCCTGTACCAGGCGATTGACGCAGAAACCATTTCCCGCAACATCATGCGTGGCCTGGGCAAGCCCACGGGCACCATCGTGGCCCCACAGGTGGCGGGTTATACCGAGGCCGTTGGCAAGCGGTTCCCCTATAGCGTTGAAGCCTCCAAGAAGTTGCTGGCCGAGGCCGGTTACCCCGATGGTTTTGAGGTGGACTTTGCCTGCCCCAACAACCGCTACATCAATGACGAAGCCATCTGCCAGGCCGTGACCGCCATGTGGTCGCGCGTGGGCGTAAAGGCCAAGCTGCGCACGCTGCCCCTGGTCAATTACTTCCCGATGATTCAGCGCTACGAAGCCAGCATCTACATGCTGGGCTGGGGTGTGCCGACCTTCGATGCGCTGTACAGCCTGCAATCGCTGGTCCGCACTGTGGGCCAAGGTGGTGACGGCAACTACAACGTGGGCCGCTACAGCAACCAGCGCATGGACTATCTGGTGGACCGCATCAAGGCAGAAACCGATGCACCGGTGCGCGCCCGCATGCTGACGGAAGCGCTGCAACTGTCCAACGACACCGTGTCCCACATTCCTCTGCATGACCAGGTGATCCCATGGGCCGTGAAGAAGAACATTGAACTGGTTCACCGCGCGGATAACCGCGTGGACATGCGCACCGTCAAGGTGAATTGACCGGTGCCTGACACACTGAGAGCAAGGGCCCCGAGGCCCTTGCTTTCTTTGTTTTGCTTTCTGGTCCGGTTTGACGACCGCATATTGCCTGCCAGCGCCCTGCCATCAAAAGTGGCTGTGGCGTTCCCATCGAACACTCAATCGACTCTCCGATGCTCGCCTTTATATTGCGCCGCCTGATACAGGCTGTGATTGTCATGGTCACGGTGGCCTTCATCTCCTTCATGCTGTTCCAGTACGTGGGAGACCCTGTGGTGTTCCTGCTGGGCCAGGACGCCACTCCCGAGCAGATCCGCGAACTGCGCGCCTCGCTCGGTCTGGACAAGCCCTTTTTCATACAGTTCTGGCATTTCTTGGTCAACGCAGCCCAGGGCGAATTCGGCCTGAGCCTGCGCCAGGGTGCCAAGGTTTCGCGGCTGATTGCAGAGCGTTTTCCTGCCACACTGGAGCTGGCCTTGGTGGCTGCTTTCCTGGCCCTGGTCATTGGCGTGCCCATGGGCGTGTATGCAGCCCTCAAGCGCGGCACCTTCACAAGCCAGCTGTTCATGACCATCTCACTGCTGGGCGTGTCGCTGCCAACGTTCCTGATCGGCATCCTGCTGATCCTGGTGTTCGCTGTCACCCTGGGTTGGTTCCCAAGCTTCGGGCGCGGTGAAGTGGTACAGATGGGATGGTGGAGCACGGGCCTGCTCAAGGCCAAGGGCTGGCACCACATCACGCTGCCTGCCATCACGCTGGCGATTTTCCAGCTCACGCTGATCATGCGGCTGGTGCGCGCAGAAATGCTGGAGGTGCTGCGCACCGACTACATCAAGTTCGCACGCGCCCGGGGCCTGTCCAATCGCGCCATTCACTTCGGCCATGCGCTCAAGAACACGCTGGTGCCCGTGATGACCATCACCGGCCTGCAGCTGGGTGGTCTGATTGCCTTCGCCATCATCACCGAGACCGTGTTCCAGTGGCCCGGCATGGGCCTGCTGTTCATCCAGGCCGTGACCTTTGCGGACATTCCGGTGATGGCCGCCTACCTGTGCCTGATCGCCTTGATCTTTGTGGTGATCAATCTGGTGGTGGACCTGTTGTATTTTGCGGTCGACCCTCGCCTGCGCGTAGGCAAGGCAGGAGGCCACTGATGCAGGGCCCCCGCCTGAAGGCCGGTGGCCGGGCGTTTGCGCACATCGCGCAGTATCACCCCGAGCTGACCGCACTGCGCCGGGACCTGCATGCCCACCCTGAGCTGGGTTTCGAGGAGATCTACACCAGCACGCGCGTCAAAGAGGCTCTGAAGCTCTGCGGCGTGGACGAGATCCACGACGGCATTGGCCGCACGGGAGTCGTGGGCGTGATCCGCGGCCGCAGCACCTCCAGTGGCAGCATGGTCGGCCTTCGTGCCGACATGGATGCGCTGCCGCTGGCCGAGCACAACGATTTCTCTTGGAAGTCGTGCAAGCCCGGCCTCATGCATGGCTGCGGCCACGACGGCCACACCGCCATGCTGGTGGGGGCTGCGCGCTACCTGGCCGAGACCCGCAACTTCGACGGCACAGCCGTGCTCGTGTTTCAGCCGGGTGAAGAAGGTTTTGCTGGCGCCCGCGTCATGATGGAAGACGGGCTGTTTGACCGCTTCCCGGTGCAGTCCATCTACGCCATGCACAACTGGCCCGCGATGAAGCCCGGCACCGTGGGCATCAACTCCGGCCCCATGATGGCTGCGGCGGATCGCTTCACCATCGAGATCACGGGACGTGGCGGCCACGGTGCCCATGCCTACCAGACGGTGGACGTGCTGGTTGTGGCCGCGCACATCATTACGGCCGCGCAAAGCATTGTCTCGCGCAATGTGCGCCCCATTGAAAGCGCCGTGGTCAGCATCTGCGCCGCACAGGCTGGCGACCTGGGGGCCTTCAGTGTGCTGCCGGGCTCTGCCACGCTGGTGGGCACCGTGCGGACATTCGATCCGGTCGTGCAGGAGATGGTGGAAAAGCGCCTCAAGGAGCTTTGCAACGCCATCGCCCTGGGCTTTGGCGCCACGGCCACGGTGCACTACGAGCGCATCTACCCGGCCACGATCAACAGCGAAAGCGAAGCCATCTTTGCCGGCGACGTGGCCGAATCCCTGCTGGGTGCCGACCATGTGGTGCGTGACCTGGAGCCCAGTATGGGCGCCGAGGACTTCGCCTTCATGCTCCAGACCCGCCCCGGTGCCTATCTGCGCATCGGCCAGGGCACAGGGGCCAGTGGCAGCGCCTTGCACAACAGCCGCTACGACTTCAACGACGACATCCTGCCCCTGGGCTCGGCGCTGCACGCAAGCCTTATCGAGCAGGCCATGCCTTTGGCGGCAGCTTGAAGCACCGTCCAGCCAGCCTGCCCATTTGCACTACCGCGCCACGGCCCAACCCTTTCACCCCGCTTTCCCCAACCTGGAGGTTTCCATGAAATTCCATAAAAAAATCGCTCTGACCGCTCTCTTTACCGCGTTGGCGGCGGCGAGCCTGGTGGCCCAAGCTCAGACCATCCGCATCGCCAACCAGGGTGACTCGCTGTCGATGGACCCCCACTCGCTCAATGAGTCGCTGCAGCTGAGCGTCACCGGCAACGTCTATGAGCCGCTGGTCGGCCGCAACAAGGACCTGAGCCTGGCGCCTGCCCTGGCGACGAGCTGGAAGCAGACGTCGCCCACCGTGTGGCGTTTCGAGTTGCGCAAGGGCGTGCAATTCCACGACGGCACCCCTTTCACGGCCGATGACGTGGTGTTCAGCTTCGGGCGCACCCAGGTGGAAGGCTCGGACATGAAGAGCTACACCAACGACTTCAAGGAAGTGCGCAAGATCGACGACCACACGGTCGAAATCGAAACCAAGACCCCCTTCCCGATCCTGCCGGATGTGATCTCGCTCGTGTACATGATGAGCAAGAAGTGGTGCGAGACCAACCAGGCCCTGGGCCCGGTGGACCGCCGCAAGGGCATCGAGAACGCCGCCTCGTTCCGTGCCAACGGCACGGGCCCCTTCCGCCTGCGTGAGCGCCAGCCCAACGTGCGCTCGGTGTTTACACGCAACGGCAGCTACTGGGGCAAGATCGAAGGCAACGTCAGCGAAGTCGTTTTCACCCCCATCGGCAACGATGCGACCCGTGTGGCCGCCCTGCTTTCGGGCGAGGTGGACGTGATGGAACCCGTACCCGTGCAGGACATCGAACGCGTGAACGGCAGCGCCAACACCCGTGCCATCACCGGCCCCGAACTGCGCACCATCTTCCTGGGCATGGACCAAAAGCGTGACGAACTGCTGTACTCCAACGTCAAGGGCAAGAACCCCTTCAAGGACAAGCGTGTGCGCCAGGCCTTCTACCAGGCCATCGACATCGAAGGGATCAAGAAGACCGTGATGCGTGGTGCATCCAACCCCTCGGCCCTGCTCGTGGGTCCCGGCATCAATGGCTTCCAGCCTGACGCGAAGCGCCTTCCCTACGACGTCGAAGCTGCCAAGAAGCTGATGGCCGAAGCCGGCTATCCCAACGGCTTCGAAGTGGCCATGAACTGCCCGAACGATCGCTACGTGAATGATGGCCGCATCTGCCAGACAGTGGCCGCCAACCTCTCGCGCATCAACGTCAAGATCAACCTGCAGGCCGAAACCAAGGGCACCTACTTCCCCAAGGTGCTGCGCCGCGACACCAGCTTTTACATGCTGGGCTGGACGCCCGCCACCTACGACTCGCACAACGCGCTCAACGCCCTCATGCGCTGCGTGGATGACAAGGGGTCCGGCCAGTTCAACCTGGGCGCCTACTGCAACCCCAAGGTCGATGAGCTGACACTCAAGATCCAGGCCGAGACCGACAAGGTCAAGCGCAACGCGATGATCAAGGAAGTCTTCGATCTGCACGCGGCCGATGTAGGCCACATTCCCCTGCACCAGCAAGCGCTGGCCTGGGGCGTGGGCAAGAACGTCAAGCTCGTGCAGCTGGCCGACAACTTCATGCACTTCAAGTGGATGAGCATCACCAAGTAAGAAGGGGCGCAGAAGTCCCTACGTTAGTCGATCGCAGAGAAAAGAGAGAACGACCGGTTCTTTGAAAGTCCACACCAACGCATGGCCGCTACCCGGGCTCTGCGTTGGTGCTTGTTTACTGGTTTCCCACAATGAAAACAACCCTTGCCCGCTGGTTTGACAGCGATGTTGGCTACAGCTTCCGCACATCGCCCATGGCGATGGTGGCCGCTGCCATCGCGCTGATCTGTGTGTTCTGTTCGGTATTTGCCGGATGGGTCGCGCCCCATAACCCCTTTGACCTGGCCACGCTCGAACTCAGCGACGCGCGGCTGCCCCCGGCCTGGAGCGCCGAAGGCTCCATGAAGTACCCCCTGGGCACCGACGACCAGGGCCGGGACATTCTTTCCGCCCTCATCTATGGCGCGCGCATTTCCCTTGTGGTGGGCCTCGCATCGGTGGTGCTCTCCGTGGTGGTGGGCGTGGCGTTTGGACTGCTGGCCGGCTTTCGCGGTGGCTGGATCGATGCCGTGCTCATGCGCCTGTGCGACGTGATGCTGTCGTTCCCCGCCATCCTGGTGGCGCTGCTGATTGCGGGTGTGGGCCGTGCGCTGTTTCCCAACGCGCACGAGTCGCTGGCATTTGGTGTGCTGATCATCTCCATCTCGCTCACGGGCTGGGTGCAGTACGCGCGCACGGTGCGCGGCTCCACCCTGGTCGAGCGCAACAAGGAATACGTGCAGGCTGCCCGCGTGACGGGCGTTTCGCCGCTGCGCATCATGCGCAAGCACGTGCTGCCCAACGTCATGGGCCCTGTGATGGTGCTGGCCACCATCCAGGTGGCCACGGCCATCATCACCGAGGCCACATTGTCCTTCCTGGGCGTGGGCGCACCGCCCACCTCGCCTTCGCTGGGCACGCTGATCCGCATCGGCAACGACTACCTGTTCTCCGGCGAATGGTGGATCACCGTGTTCCCCGGTGCCATGCTGGTGCTGATCGCCCTGAGTGTGAACTTGCTCGGCGACTGGTTGCGTGATGCCCTCAATCCGCGCCTGCGCTGAACAAGAACAAGAAAAGCGATATCCCCATGAGTCTCCTAGAAGTCAAAAACCTCGTTGTCGA
Source organism: Acidovorax sp. SRI_002 (assembly GCF_057586455.1). Taxonomy (NCBI): domain Bacteria; kingdom Pseudomonadati; phylum Pseudomonadota; class Betaproteobacteria; order Burkholderiales; family Comamonadaceae; genus Acidovorax; species Acidovorax sp. SRI_002. The sequence goes on from NZ_JBYCZW010000006.1 coordinate 508,667, forward strand.
ATTCCCGGGCCGTCGCGGTACCCTGCGCGCCCTGGACGACATTTCCTTCTCCATTGCACCCGGCGAGATCCTGGGGGTGGTGGGGGAGTCCGGCGCGGGCAAATCGCTCACTGGCGCTGCCATCATCGGCCTGCTGGAGCCCCCGGGCCGCGTGGCATCTGGCCAGATCCTGCTCGAAGGCCAGCGCATCGACAACCTGAGCAATGAGGAAATGCGCCACATCCGTGGCCGCCGCATCGGCGCGATCTTTCAAGACCCGCTGACCTCGCTGAACCCGCTGTACACCGTGGGCCGACAGCTCACCGAAACCATCCTGGCCCACCTGCCGGTCACGCCCGCCGAGGCGCGCCAGCGTGCCATTGCGCTGCTGCAAGACACCGGCATTCCGGCCGCTGCAGAGCGCATCGACCACTACCCGCACCAGTTCTCCGGTGGCATGCGCCAGCGCGTGGTGATTGCCCTGGCCCTGGCGGCCGAGCCCAAGCTCATCGTGGCCGATGAGCCCACCACGGCGCTCGACGTGTCCATCCAGGCGCAGATCATCACGCTGCTGAAAAACATCTGCAAATCGCGCGGTGCCGCGGTGATGCTGATCACCCACGACATGGGCGTGATCGCCGAGACCTGCGACCGCGTGGCCGTGCTGTATGCCGGGCGCGTGGCCGAGATCGGCCCCGTGCACGACGTCATCAACAAGCCCTCGCACCCGTACACCAGCGGCCTCATGGCCTCCATCCCCGACATGACGGTGGACCGTGAACGCCTGAACCAGATCGACGGCGCCATGCCCCGTCTGAACGCCATTCCCCAGGGCTGTGCCTACAACCCGCGCTGCCCCCAGACTTTTGACCGCTGCATGACTGATCGCCCCGACCTGATGGACGCAGGCTCCACCCGCGCCGCCTGCTGGCTGCACGCTGGTGCCACGACAAAAACCGAGGTGACCGCATGAGCGCAGCAATGAAAAGCAAGGCTTTGGTGCAGGCGCACGACCTGGCCAAGACTTTTGACGTGTCCGCCCCCTGGCTCAACCGCGTGATCGAGCGCAAGCCCCGCACGCTGCTGCATGCGGTGGACGGCGTGAGTTTCGAGATCGAAAAAGGCAAGACCCTGGCCCTGGTGGGTGAGTCCGGCTGCGGCAAAAGCACCGTGGCGCGCCTGCTGGTGGGTTTGTACGAGCCCACACGCGGCGGCCTCACGTTTGACAACCAGGATGCGCACGCCGCCTTCAAGGGCAACGACGCCAAGGCCATGCGCCGCCGCATCCAGATGATCTTCCAGGACCCGTATGCCAGCCTGAACCCCCGCTGGCTGGTCGAAGACATCATTGGCGAGCCGCTCAAGGAGCATGGCCTCATCACCGACAAGGCTGAGCTCAAGCAGCGCGTGGGTGAACTGCTCAAGTCCGTGGGCCTGTCGCCGCTGGACATGGTGAAATACCCGCACCAGTTCTCCGGCGGCCAGCGTCAGCGCATCTCCATCGCGCGCGCCTTGGCCACCGAGCCCGAGTTCCTGGTGTGCGACGAGCCGACGAGTGCACTTGACGTGTCGGTGCAGGCCCAGGTGCTCAACATCATGAAGGACCTGCAGCGCGAGCGGCATCTCACCTACCTGTTCATCAGCCACAACCTGGCCGTGGTGCGCCACGTCAGCGACCAGGTCGGCGTGATGTACTTGGGCCGCCTGGTGGAGCTGGCCGACAAACACACGTTGTTTGACACGCCCCGCCACCCGTACACCCGCATGCTGCTCGATGCCATCCCCAAGATGCACGACACCGGCAAGGCCCGCACCCCCGTGCAGGGCGAGGTGCCCAACCCGCTGAACCCACCACCCGGTTGCGCCTTCAACCCCCGCTGCCCGCATGTGAACGACCGCTGCCGCACCGAGCGCCCCCAGCTCAAGAGCATTGGTGGCATCCGCATTGCGTGCCATGCGGTGGAGGAAGGGCGGATCTGATGCCAGCCGCCACGCGGGTTTGCTGACGCGCGGCGGAGGGACTCATCCGGCATTGCTACTGTCGCAATAGCGATTGCTATCAATAAAATAGCTGCTAGCGCAATGAATACCTGCGCTTGCGGCTATTTTTTCTTGTAAACGCGCAGAAGATGCTCATCCTGGCTCCGCAGTCACTCCTTGGCCGGCTGCCGGCAGGGCCCGCCCCAGCAGGTAGTCAATGCAGGTGCGCACCGCACGCGTCTGGTGGCGGTTGGGCATGTAGAGCATGAACATCTGGGTGCCAAAAATGCTCAACCGCCAGTCGTCCAGCGTGGTCAGCACTTCCCCACTGGACACGGCGTCCTGCACCACGTAATCCGGTACCAGCCCTACGCCCAGCCCTGCCAGGATGCCTTGGCGCAGAAACGGAAAGTGCTCCGAAATGAGGGTGGGCTCCAGCAGGGCTTCCTGGCGCTGGTCACCCCGGTACCCGCGCAGGCGCAGCTGCTTGCCCACCACCCCTGCGGTGATCACCGGCGCGGCCTGCAGCGCTTCAAAGCTTTGGGGCAGCCCATGCGCCTCGGCGTACCCCCGCGATGCGCAGGCGATGTAGCGCACGCTGCCTAGGTCGCGCGCCACCAGCGTGGGTGGGGGCTCGGGCATCACGCGGATGGCGATGTCCACCTCATCGCGGATGAGGTCGTCCACCCGATTTTCAAAGCGCACATCCAGCACGATGCCAGGGTACAGCCGCTTGAAGTCGATCAGCCAGTCTGACATCACCATCTGCCCGTAGCCACTGGGCACGCTCAGGCCCACGCGGCCCTGCAGGCCCTGGCCCAGCGTGGCAATGGTCTCGCGCGCAGCCAGCATCTCGTTCTGAATGGCGCGGCCATGGGCATACAGGCGCAGGCCCACCTCGGTGGGCTCCACCCGGCGCGTGGTGCGGCGCACCAACTGCACACCCACTGACTTTTCGAGCTGGTGCAGGTGGTAGCTGACGTTGGCACGGGACATCTTCAGGTTGCGGGCGGCCTGGCTGAGGTTGCCGGCATCGAGGATGTCGACCAGCACGGTGAGGGAGGTGAGTTCCATTGAACAGGGAGGCGGCACGTGATGCCGTTGCGGGGGTATTTGTCAAAAGGCGTTTGACAGTCTGTCAACAGGCTATGTAATTGTCAAGATAACTTCACGCATCAACAATCACCGAGTCATTCACAGGCAGTCAATAGCCATCGACCAGGAGACTTTCCAGCATGGGCGCCGCCATTCCCGCATCTTCCGTTGTCACCACCGCGCTGCAGGGCGATGTGCTTGTCGTCACCATCGACAACCCACCCGTCAACGCCCTGGGCGCCGCCGTGCGCCAGGGCCTGTTGGCCGCCATGCAGCAGGCGCAGGCCGACGCCGCCGTGGCGGCCGTGCTGCTGGTGGGCGCTGGCAAGGCCTTCATTGCCGGGGCGGATATCCGCGAATTCGGCAAGCCACCGGTTGCCCCCATCCTGCCCGAGGTCTGCCGCGCCATCGAAAACCTGAACAAGCCCGTGGTGGCCGTGCTGCACGGTGCGGCGCTGGGCGGCGGTCTCGAAGTGGCTCTGTCAGCCCATTACCGCCTGGCATTGCCTGCCGCTACGCTGGGCCTGCCCGAGGTGAACCTGGGCCTGCTGCCCGGCTCGGGAGGCACCCAGCGCGCCCCGCGCTTGATGGGCGTGCAGGCGGCCACCACCCTCATGCTCAGCGGCCAGCCCCTCAAAGCGCAGGCCGCGCTGCAGGCAGGTCTGGTCGATAAGCTGGTGGAAGGCCCCGACCCGCTGGCCGCAGGCCTGGCCTACGTGCGCGAACTGCTGGCTGCCAACGCCCCCGTGCGCCGCACGCGTGACCTGGCCATTGCCGAGCCGCAGGCTGCGCTGGCCTGGCTGGACGCACAGAAGGCCGAGACCGCCAAAAAGTCGCGCGGCCTGTTCTCTCCCCTCAAGATCATCGAATGCGTGCAGGCCGCGTTGCAACTGCCGTTTGACGAAGGCATGGTCCGCGAGCGTGCGCTGTTCATGGAGTGCCTGGACAGCCCGCAGCGCGCCGGTCTCATCCACGCCTTTTTTGCCGAACGCGAGGTCGTCAAGGTGCCCGAAGCACAGGCCGCACAGCCGCGCCCCGTGGCCAGCATCGCCGTCATCGGCGGTGGCACCATGGGCGCGGGCATTGCCGTGGCGGCGCTGGATGCGGGCCTGCCCGTCACCATGATTGAGCGCGACGCCGATTCCATCGCCCGGGGCCGCGCCAATGTGGAAAAGGTCTACAACGGCCTGGTCGCCAAAGGCCGTATGACTGAAGCCGCCAAGGCCGCCGTGATGGCGCGTTACACCGGCAGCACCAGCTATGCCGACATCGCCCAGGTGGACCTGGTGATCGAGGCCGTGTTTGAAGACATCGAAGTCAAGAAGGCCGTGTTCCGCGAGCTGGACCGCATGTGCAAGCCTGGTGCGGTGCTGGCCACCAACACGTCCTACCTCGACATCGACGCCATTGCCGCTGCCACCGGCCGCCCGCAGGATGTGATCGGCCTGCACTTCTTCAGCCCCGCCAACATCATGAAGCTGCTGGAGATCGTGGTGCCCGCCAAGGTGGCGCCCGACGTGGTGGCCACGGCATTCGAGCTGGCCCGCAAGCTGAAAAAGGTGCCTGTGCGCGCCGGTGTGTGCGACGGCTTCATCGGCAACCGCATCCTGGCCGTGTACAAGCAGGCCGCTGACTACCTGCTGGAAGACGGCGCAAGCCCCTACGAGATCGACGCTGCCGTGCGCGGCTTTGGTTTTGCCATGGGCCCGTTCCAGGTGACAGACCTGGCCGGTGGAGACATTGGCTGGGCCACCCGCAAGCGCCGCGCTGCCACGCGCGACCCCAAGGCCCGGTACGTGGAGATTGCAGACCGCATCTGCGAACGCGGCTGGTTTGGTCAGAAGACCGGGCGTGGGTTCTACCTGTACCCCGACGGTGCCCGCACGGGCCAGCCCGACCCGGAAGTGCTGGCCATAGTGGATGCCGAGCGCGCCAAGAAAGGCGTCACGCCCCGCAGCTTCAGCGCCGACGAGATCATGCGCCGCTACATGGCCGCCATGGTCAACGAAGGGGCCAATGTGGTGCACGAGGGCATTGCCCTGCGCCCGCTGGATGTGGATGTGACCTTTGTCGCAGGCTACGGCTTTCCGCGCCACCGTGGCGGCCCAATGAAGTGGGCCGACATGACGGGGCTGGACAAGGTGCTGGCCGACATCGAGGCCTTTGCCAAGGAAGACCCGCTGTTTTGGAAGCCCTCGCCTTTGCTGGTGCAACTGGTGCGGGAAGGGCGCAACTTTGACAGCCTGAACCAGGCTGAAAAGAGCTGAGCCCGCCTCGCGATTCGATTTTTCAGATTCATCAAATTCAAATCATTTTGGCCTCTAGCGCTTGATTAATAAGCGCAAGCAGCTATTAAATCAGGAGCAAATCATGCGTGAAGCCGTCATCGTTTCCACCGCCCGCACCCCGCTGACCAAGTCGCACCGGGGCGAGTTCAACGCCACGCCTGGCCCGCAACTCGCGGCCTTTTCCGTCAAGGCGGCGGTCGAGCGCTCGGGCATCGAGCCCGAGCTGATCGAAGACCTGGTCATGGGCTGCGGCTACCCCGAAGGCATCACCGGCAAGAACATCGGCCGCCAGACGGCGCTGCGCGCGGGCCTGCCCCTGTCGGTGGCGGGCATGGTGGCCAGCCGGTTTTGCGCGTCGGGCCTGCAATCGGTGGCGATTGCGGCGGGCCGTATCGTGGCCGAAGGCGTGCCCGCCATGGTGGCGGGCGGGGTGGAGAGCATCTCGGCCATCCGCCCCGGCAACCCGGCAGACGTTGACCCTTGGCTGCAGGAGCACAAGAGCGACCTCTACATGGCCATGATCGACACGGCCGACATCGTGGCCCACCGCTACGGCATCAGCCGCGAAGACCAGGACGCGTTCTCGCTGCAAAGCCAGCAACGCACCGCCGCCGCACAGCAGGGCGGTGTGTTTGCCGACGAAATCGTGCCCTGCACCACGCGCATGATGGAAAAGAACAAGGAGACCGGTGAGGTCACCTACCGCGAGGTGACGGCCGCGCACGACAACTGCAACCGCGCCAATACCACGCTGGAAGGCCTGGCCAAGCTGGAGCCCGTGAAGGGCCCGGGTCAGTTCATCACGGCCGGCAATGCCTCGCAGCTGTCGGACGGGTCGAGCGCCTGCGTGCTGATGGAGGCTAAGGAGGCCGAGCGACGTGGCCTGCAGCCGCTGGGCGCGTTCCGTGGCTTTGCGGTGGCTGGTTGCGAGCCCGACGAGATGGGCATTGGCCCCGTGTTTGCCGTGCCCAAGCTGCTGGCACGCCACGGCCTCACGGTGCAGGACATTGACCTGTGGGAGATGAACGAGGCCTTTGCCTCGCAGGCCCTGTACTGCCAGCGCCGCCTGGGCATTCCGTCTGAGCGGCTGAACGTGAACGGCGGGGCCATTGCCATCGGCCACCCGTTTGGCATGACCGGCGCCCGCCTGGTGGGCCACCTGCTGCTCGAGGGCCGCCGCCGCAAGGCCAAGTACGGCGTGGTGACGATGTGCATTGCCGGTGGCATGGGCGCTGCAGGCCTCTTCGAAATCTTCTGACCGTGCGCCACACCACCGAACTCTGAACTGCAAGCGACCCGATATGGACCTGAATTTCACCCCCCAAGAGGAAGCCTTCCGCGCCGAGGTGCAGGCTTTCTTGAAAGCCAAGCTGCCCGAACGCATCGCCACCAAGGTCAAGGCCGGGCAGCGCCTGTCCAAGGCGGACCAGGATGAATGGCACGCCATCCTGAACGAGCGCGGCTGGCTGGCCAACCACTGGCCCGAAGCCTATGGCGGCCCCGGCTGGGGCGCGGTCGAAAAGTTCATTTTCGACACCGAATGCGCGCTGGCCGGTGGTCCGCGCATCGTGCCCTTTGGCGTGAACATGCTGGGCCCGGTGCTCATCAAGTTTGGTAACGAGGCGCAGAAAAAATACTGGCTGCCGCGCATCCTGAGTGGTGAGGACTGGTGGTGCCAGGGCTACTCCGAGCCCGGCGCGGGCTCGGACCTGGCTTCGGTGAAGACTACGGCGGTACGAGTCACGGACGAAACAGGCGACCACTACATCGTCAACGGCCAGAAGACCTGGACCACCCAGGGCCAGCACGCCAACATGATCTTCTGCCTGGTGCGCACCGACCGCGAAGCCAAGGCGCAGTCGGGCATCAGCTTCTTGCTGGTGGACATGCAATCGTCCGGCGTGGAGCTGCGCCCCATCCGCACGCTCGATGGCGACAAGGAAGTCAACGAAGTCTTCTTCACCGACGTGAAGGTGCCCGTGGAAAACCTGGTGGGCGAGGAAAACAAGGGCTGGACGTATGCCAAGTACCTGCTGACCTATGAGCGCACCGGCATTGCAGGCGTAGGCTTTTGCATTGCAGCGCTGGCCAAGCTCAAGGTGGTGGCCGCCAAGGTGATGAAGAACGGCCAGCCGCTGGACCAGGACCCGCTGTTTGCCGCCCGCATGGCCCAGGTCGAGATTGACCTAGAGAACATGAAGACCACCAACCTGCGCGTGATTGCCGCCGTGGCCGGTGGCGGTGTGCCGGGGGCAGAAAGCTCCATGCTCAAGATCCGGGGCACCGAGATCCGCCAGGAAATCCTGTCGCTCATCCGCCGCGCCATGGGCCCGTATGCGCTGCCCTTCATCGAAGAAGCGCAGTACGAAGGCTACGCCGACGAACCCGTGGGGCCGAAGGAGGCAGCGACGGCTGCTGCCAACTACTTCAACTACCGCAAGCTGTCGATCTTTGGCGGCTCCAATGAAATCCAGAAGAACATCATTTCAAAAATGATCTTGGGCCTGTGAGGTTGCCGCCATGAACTTTGAACATACCGAAGACCGCCGCATGCTGGCGGACACCCTGAACCGCTTCGTGGCCGAGCAGTACGGCATAGAAAAGCGCAACCACATTGCCTACGGCGACACCGGCACGGACCCGGCGCTGTGGGCCCACTTTGCCGAGCTGGGCGCGATTGGCGCACTCTTCCCCGAAGCCGATGGCGGCTTCGGCGGCGCAGGCTTTGACGTGGCCGTGGTGTTTGAAGCCCTGGGCAGCGGCCTGGTGGTGGAGCCCTTCGTCGGCGCGCTGGTGGTGGGCCGGGCGCTGGGCCTGGCGGGCAGCGCGGCGCAGAAGGAACACATCACCGGCATCATCGACGGCAACACCGTGGCCGCACTGGCGCATGAAGAGCCCGGCGCACATTACGCATTGAACCGAGTGACCACCCGCGCCGTGCGCAGTGGCGATGGCTGGCTGCTGACGGGCCACAAGGCCGTGGTGTTGCATGGCGACCAGGCGCAGATGCTGCTGGTCAGTGCCCGCACAGCGGGCGCTGTGGACGATGAAGACGGCATCTCGCTGTTCCTGGTGCCCGCTGATGCGGCAGGCTTGAGCAGTCGTGGCATGGGCCGCATCGACGGTGGCCGTGTGGCCGAAGTCACCTTGCAAAACGTGCAGGTGGGCGCAGGCGCGCTACTGGGCACGGAGGGGCAGGGCCTTGCCACGTTGGAGCAGGCCGTGGGCTGGGGCATTCTGGCCGTGTGTGCCGAAGCGCTAGGTGCCATGGATGTGGCCAAGAAGCACACGCTGGAATACCTGCAAACGCGCAAGCAGTTTGGTGTGCCCATTGGCAGCTTTCAGGCCCTGCAGCACCGCATGGCCGACCTGCTGCTGGAAGTGGAGCAGGCGCGCTCTGCAGTCATCAACGCAGCGGCCGCGATGGACAGCACCGACCGCACCGAGCGCGAGCGCGCGCTGTCGGCCGCCAAGGTCACCATGGGCCGCATCGGAGCGTTGGTGGCTGAAGAAAGCATCCAGCTGCACGGCGGCATTGGCATGACGTGGGAGCTGCCACTGTCCCACTACGCCAAGCGCCTCGTTATGGTGGACCACCAGTTTGGCGATGAAGACCACCACCTGGCGCGCTTTATCGCGCTGGGTCGGAGCTGAAGCCATGGAGCAGCCACTGCCTCTGCTGCAACGCCGTGAGGGCGCGGTGCTCGTGCTCTCCAACAACAACCCTGCCGCGCGCAATGCGCTGTCGCCCGCGTTCTATGCGGCGCTGACCGAGGCACTGGCACAGGCCGAGGCCGACCCCACCGTGGGCGCCATCGTGCTCACGGGTGAAGGCGGGCACTTTTGCGCGGGCGGCGACCTGCGCCAACTGGCCAAGCGGCGCGAGCTGCCCGTGGAAGAGCGCCGCGCCAAGCTCGAAGGCCTGCACGACCTGATCCGCACCGTGCGCGATTGCCGCAAGCCGGTCATTGCCGCGGTGGAGGGCGCTGCGACGGGCGCCGGCCTGTCGCTGGCGCTGGCCTGCGACATGCTGGTGGCTGCGCGCCATGCCGTGTTCTCGGTCGCGTATGTGAAGGTGGGCCTCACGCCCGACGGCGGTGCTACCGCCTTCCTGGCCGAGTTCGTCTCGCGCCAGGTGTTGACCGAGCTGTGCCTCACGGGCGAACGCATCTCCGGCGAGCGGCTGCATGCGCTCGGCCCCGTCAACCGCCTGGCCGAGCCGGGCGAGGCACTCGCCCAGGCCGTGGCCCTGGCTGCGCAAGTTGCCACTGGGCCTGACACCGCGATGGCGAACATCAAGGCCCTGTGCCGCAGCGCCTATGTGCAGTCGCTGGCTGACCAGCTGGAGCTGGAGGCACAGCTGATGGTGCTGTCACAGGCCACCGAAGAATCCCGCGAAGGCATCGCTGCGTTTCTGGAAAAGCGCCCGGCCGATTTCGCACGCTTGCGCCAGGCCCCTGCCACTGCCGCTACCCAACCCGACACTACGAAATGACCACTACAACACCGACACCCCCGCTGCCCGAGGGCATGGACTTCCCGCTCGACGGCGTGCGCGTGCTCGACCTCTCGCGCGTGTTTGCCGGGCCGCTGTGCGGCCAGGTGCTGGCCGACTTTGGCGCTGACGTCATCAAGGTGGAACACCCCGGCCGGGGCGACGACACCCGCGACTGGGGCATGCGCATCGGCAAGACCGAGACCACCTACTACAACAGCATGAACCGCAACAAGCGGTCCATCACGGTAGATTTGCAGACGCCCGAAGGCGTGAAGATCATCCGCGACCTGCTGCCGCAGTGCGACGTGGTCGTCCAGAACTTCAAGACCGGCGGCGCCGAGAAGCTGGGCCTGGGCTACGAGCAGCTCAAGGCCATCAAGCCCGACCTCATCTACTGCTCGGTGGCGGGCTACGACAGTTCCGGCCCCGAGGCCAAGCGACCCGGCTACGACCTGGTGATTCAAGGCGAGGCCGGGCTGATGGCGCTGAACGGCGAGGCCAGCCAGCCACCGCTGAAGTTCGGCGTGGCTGCCGTGGACATGATGACCGGCATGTACGCGGCGCAGGCCGTGCTGGCCGCGCTGTTTCGCCGCAGCACTACGGGCAAGGGCCGCCACATCGAAATGGCGCTGTACGACTGCGGCCTGATGATCACCGGCTACTACGGGCTCGACGCCATGCTGCTGGGCCACGACCCGCAGCGCTACGGCAATGCCCACCCGTCCATCGTGCCCTACGGCATGTTCGAGGCACAGGATGGTCCGCTCATCATCGCCGTGGGCAACAACAGCCAGTTCGACAAGTTCTGCCGCCAGGTGGTGATGCGCCCGGATATCGTCGAAGACCCACGTTACGCCACCAACGTCGAGCGTGCCCGCAATCGACTGACCCTGTTGCCCCAGATGAAGGCGCTGATCGCCAGCTTCCCGCGTGATGTGCTTCTCGAACGCCTGAGCGCTGCCGGCATCCCTTGCGGCAGGGTGGCCGGCCTGCACGAGGCGCTGACCAGCGAGCGTACGCGCCGCGGCGGCCTGCTGCAGGAAATGCCCCACCCCGTGGCGGGCACTACGCATGTGTTTGCGCCGCCTTATCGACTCGATGGGCAGCGCCTGCCCATCCGCAACGCCCCGCCCACGCTGGGCGCCGCCACGCGGGAGGTGTTGCAGCAATTGCTGCAGCTGCCCGAGGCAGAGCTTGAAGCCCTGCGCGACAAGGGCGTGCTCACGCTTCCATCGCTCTAAATACTATAAAAATAATAGCTTTAATCGCTTGTTGGGTAAGCGCTGGAGCAAATTTTCAATCTCAACCAGGAGACAAACATGAAGTTCAATCACCTTCACCGCCGCTGCGTCCTGCAGGGCTTGGCCGCGTTGGCCAGCACCGGCCTGCTGGGTTCCGCCCTGGCCCAGTCGGGCAAGGATGCCTGGCCCAGCAAGCCCATCAAGCTGATCGTGCCCTACCAGGCCGGTGGCGCCACCGACATCACCGCCCGCACGCTGGGCGAGAAGCTCTCGGCCCGCCTGGGCCAGCCCGTGCTGGTAGACAACCGTGGCGGCGCCGGCGGTGTGACCGGCACCGACCAGGCGCTCAAGTCACCGGCCGACGGCTACACGCTGCTGGTGTCGCTGGGCACCACCATGCTGATCAACCAGTACCTGTACGAGCGCCTGCCGTACCAGCCGCAAAAGGACCAGGCCCTCATCACGCAGATCGCCCTGGCTCCGGTGGTGCTGCTGGTGCATCCGCAGCTGCCGGTGTCCACCGCGGCCGAGCTGATGAGCTATATCGACCGCAACAAGGGCAAGGTCGCCTACGGCTCGTGGGGCATGGGCTCGTATGCCCACCTGGCTGGCGCCTGGCTGTCCGACAAGCACAAGGCCGACATGAATCATGTGGCCTACAGGGGCGAGGCGCCCATGCTGCAGGACCTGGTGGGCGGGCAGTTGCAAATGGCATTTGCCAGCCTGCAGTCGGCCCGGCCGTACATTGATTCCGGCCGCCTCAAGCCGCTGGCCGTGACGGGCACCCAGCGCATGGATGCGCTTCCCAAGCTGGCCACCATGGCCGAGCAGGGCATCAAGGACGAGGTGTTCCAGGTGACAGGCTGGTTGGGCATGAGCGCCCCGGCCAACACCCCGCCGGAGGTCGTGGCCCGCCTGGGCCGTGAGCTGCAGGCCGTGATTGCGCTGCCTGAGGTGCGTGAGCGCATCCAGCAGATGGGTTTCATCCCCGTCGGTAGCAGCCCCGAACAGTTCGGCGCCCAGTTCAAAAAAGATGCACCCGTCTGGGAGCGCGTGGTCAAGGTGTCCGGCGCCAAGCTGGACTGATGCAACCCCTCCAACAACCTGAGCCCGTTTTGACCCCAATGTTTGTCTCTCGCACCTTCGCAGCCCGCCGCGCCGTGCTGGCCGTGTCCGCCGCTCTGGCGGCCAGCGCCCTGTGGGGCGCGGCCTCGGCACACGCGCAAGCCTGGCCCACCAGGATGATCAAGCTGGTGGTGCCCTTCCCGGCAGGCGGCCCTACCGATACTGCCTCGCGCATCGTGGGCCAACGCCTGGCCGAACGGCTGGGCCAGCCCGTGGTGGTGGAAAACCGTGCAGGGGCTTCGGGCTCCATCGCTGCCGCCCAGGTGGCCAAGAGCCCGGCCGACGGCTACACGCTGATGATGCTGGCCACGCCCACGCTGCTGGCGCCGCATCTGTACAAGAAGGCGGGCTACGACACGGTGAAAGACTTCACGCCCGTGGCCACGGTGTACGACCTGCCCATCGTCGTGGTGGTCAATCCTGCCCAGATGCCTTCTGTGACCGACCTGCAAAAGCTCATTACCCATGCCAAGGCCCGTCCAGGTCAGCTCAACTACACCAGCTCAGGTGCGGGCAGCTTTGGCCATTTGAGCATGGAGCTGCTCAAGCAGATGGGGGGCTTTGAAATGCAGCACATTCCCTACAAAGGGGGCGTGCCCGCCATTACCGACACCATCGGCGGCCAGGTGCCGCTGATGTACGCCGATCTGGTGGCTGCGCTGCCGCACATCCAGACGGGGAAGCTGCGCGCCATCGCAGTAGGGTCGCCCCAGCGCGTGGCCATGCTGCCCGATGTCAAGACCATCGCCGAGCAGGGCTTCAAGGGCTACGAGGCCGTCTCGTGGGGTGGTCTGCTGGCGCCGTCCGGTACGCCCAAAGCCGTGGTGGACCGCATCGCAACCGAGGTGCAGCAAATCCTGGCCGAGAAGGACACGCAGGACAAGTTGTTGACTGCAGGCGCCATCGCTGCATACCAAGCGTCCGACAAGATGGCCCGCCGCATTCAGCAGGACTACGTCAAGTGGGGTACTGTGATCCGCGACAAGGGCATCTCGAACGAGTAAGCCTGCGCACCCGCACTCCCACAACAAATATCAAGGAAAACATTCCCATGAAAGTTCTCGTCCCTGTCAAGCGCGTGGTGGACTACAACGTGAAGGTCCGCGTGAAGTCGGACAACACGGGTGTGGACATCGCCAACGTGAAGATGAGCATGAACCCCTTTGACGAAATCGCCGTTGAAGAGGCCGTGCGCCTGAAAGAAAAAGGCCTGGTGACCGAAGTCATCGCAGTCTCCTGCGGCGTGGCCCAGTGCCAGGAAACCCTGCGCACTGCCATGGCCATTGGGGCCGACCGCGCCATCCTGGTGGAAACCGACGTCGAGCTGCAGCCCCTGGCCGTGGCCAAGATCCTCAAGGCCCTGGTGGACAAAGAGCAGCCCGGTCTCATCATCCTGGGCAAACAAGCCATCGACGACGACGCCAACCAGACCGGCCAGATGCTCGCGGCCCTGGCAGACCTGCCCCAGGCCACGTTCGCCAACAAGGTCGAACTGTCGGCCGACAAGGTCAGCGTGACGCGTGAAGTGGACGGCGGCCTGGAAACCTTGGCCCTGACACTGCCAGCGGTCATCACCACCGACCTGCGCCTGAACGAGCCCCGCTACGTCACCTTGCCCAACATCATGAAGGCCAAGAAAAAGCAGCTCGATACCGTCAAGCCCGAAGATCTCGGCGTGGACGTGGCTCCGCGCCTGAAGACCCTCAAGGTGACCGAGCCCGCCAAGCGTGGTGCTGGCATCAAGGTGGCGGACGTGGCCGCTCTGGTCGAGAAACTCAAGAACGAAGCGAAGGTGATCTAAATGTCGGTACTCGTTATTGCTGAACACAACAACGCGTCCATCAAGGGCGCCACGCTGAACACCGTGACGGCCGCTGTGGCCTGCGGTGGCGACGTGCACGTGCTGGTGGCTGGCCACAACGCCGGTGCAGCCGCCGCCGCAGCCGCCCAGATCGCCGGTGTCGCCAAGGTCATCCACGCCGACGCCCCTGGCCTCGAACACGGCCTGGCCGAGAACGTGGCCGCGCAAGTGCTCGCCATCGCAGGCAACTACAGCCACATCCTGTTCCCCGCCACCGCCAGCGGCCGCAACGTGGCCCCCCGCGTGGCCGCCAAGCTGGACGTGGCGCAGGTCAGCGACATCACCAAAGTGGTGAGCCCAGACACCTTCGAGCGCCCCATCTACGCCGGCAACGCCATTGCCACCGTGCAAAGCGCCGACAGCGTAAAGGTCATCACCGTGCGCGCCACGGGCTTTGACGCCGCAGCCGCCACGGGCGGTTCCGCAGCCGTTGAAACCGCCGCAGCCACCGCAGACGCTGGCAAGAGCAGCTTCATGGGCAGCGAAATCGCCAAGAGCGACCGCCCCGAACTCACGGCCGCCAAGATCATCGTCTCCGGTGGCCGAGCCCTCGGCAGCAAGGAAAAGTTCGACGAAGTGATGACCCCGCTGGCCGACAAGCTGGGCGCCGCCCTGGGTGCCAGCCGGGCCGCAGTGGACGCAGGCTACGCCCCCAACGACTGGCAAGTGGGCCAGACCGGCAAGATCGTGGCGCCGCAGCTGTACATCGCAGCGGGTATCTCTGGCGCCATCCAGCATTTGGCGGGCATGAAGGACTCCAAGGTGATCGTGGCGATCAACAAGGACCCTGAGGCGCCGATCTTCAGCGTGGCCGACTATGGGCTGGAAGCGGATCTGTTCACGGCTGTGCCGGAGCTGGTGAAGGCGCTGTAGGAGCAGCGCATACGGAGCAAGGCATCCGGCACCGCGATTCGTGTGCTATTGAAAACATAGCTGTTTGCGCCTGATTGGAAAGCGCTACAGCCTGTTTTGACTAAAAAAACCAAGGAGACAAGACCATGAACGCTTCCCTTTCCCGCCGCCGTGTCGTGCAAGCCGCTGGCGCAGCGCTGGCCAGCGCGGCCCTGCCCGCGCTGGCACAAACGGCCTGGCCGAGCAAGCCGATCAAGATCATCGTGCCCTACACGGCGGGCGGGTTTACCGACCAGATGGCGCGTCTGCTGACTTTGGGCCTGCAAAAGCAGTTCGGTCAGTCGGTTGTCATCGACAACAAGCCCGGCGCCAACAGCATCATCGGCGTGGATGCTGTCGCCAAGTCCACTCCAGACGGTCACACCTTTGGCGTGGTCATTCCGGCCTTTACCGCCAACACCACGCTCTACCCCAAGCTGCCCTACAACCCGCGCAAGGACCTGGTGGGGGTGTCGCTGCTGGGTGTTTCTCCACTGGTGGCAGCGGTGGCCCCCAATGCACCGTTTAAGACGGTGAAGGAACTCGTGGCCTATGCCAAGGCCAACCCGGGCAAGGTGAGTTTTGCCTCGTCAGGCACGGGCTCTGCCGCGCACCTGACCAGCGAGTTGCTCAAGTCACTCACCAAGACCTTCATGGTCCATATACCCTACCGCGGCGCCGCGCCGGCGCTGACGGATTTGCTCGGCGGCCAGGTGCCTTTGTTCCTCGACCCTCCGCCCAACCTGATTCAGCCCGCCAAGGCAGGCCGCATCACCCTCATCGGCGTGGCCAGCGAAAAGCGCTTGCCCATGTTGCCCGACGTGCCCACCTTCATCGAGCAGGGCGTGCCCGGCATGCTGGGCAGCACCTGGGCCAGCATGATTGCTCCCGCCGGCACGTCGCGCGACGTTGTCAAGCGCATGTCGGACGCGGTGAACGCCATCATCCAGAGTGAAGAGACCAAAGCCAAGCTCGAAACCATGGGCACCTTTGGTGAAGGCACCACGCCCGAAGCGTGCGACGCCTTTCTGGCGGCGGAAACGACCAAGTGGGGCAAGGTGATCCGCGACGCGGGAGTCACGCTGGACTGAGAAGGCGTGGGCCGGCCTGGCCTGATGGCCAGGATTTACGCGTAACGCTTGGCCCGCAGGTTTTCCTTCATCTGCTGCAGGATCGGCTGCAGCGAGCTGCCAATGCGCAGCGCAACGCAGGTGGCCAGCACGTCGATGATGAGCAGGTGCATCAGCCGCGACACCATGGGGCTGTAGCGGTCGTAGCCCTCGGGGTGGTCGGCGGCCAGGTGGATCTGGCAGGTGCTGGCAAGGGGCGAGCCGCTGGCGGTGATGGCGATGGTGGTGGCGCCGTTCTTGCGGGCGATGTCAGCGGCGTCCATCAAATCGCGGGTGCGGCCCGAGTTGGAGATGATCACCGCGCAATCGCCCGGGCCGAGCAGGGTCGCGCTCATCACCTGCATGTGGCCGTCGCTGGTGGCAATGGACGTGACGCCCAGGCGGAAGAACTTGTGCTGCGCGTCCTGTGCCACGATGCCCGAGTTGCCCACGCCGTAGAACTCGATGCGTTTGCCGGTTTTCCAGGTGGCTGCAATCGCCTCGGCCGCACGCTCCAGCGCCACGGTGCTGGCGGCATTGCGGTATTGCAAAAAGGCCGCCACGGCGTTGTCCACCACCTTCACCAGCACGTCGCCGGTCTTGTCGTCGGCGTCCACGCTGCGGTGGATGAAGGGCACGCCTTCGCTCACGCTGCCTGCCAGCTTGAGCTTGAAATCTGCCAGTCCGTCATACCCCATGCTGCGGCAAAAGCGCACCACCGTGGGCTTGCTCACGTGCGCGCGTTCGGCCAGTTCACGCACGGGCAGGCGTGCAAAAGTGCGTGGGTCGGTCAGCACCAGCCGGGCAACGCGCTGTTCGGCGGGGGCCAGGGAGGGCAGGGAGGCGGTGATGCGGTCGAGCATGTCTCAGTCAGGGTGTGCAGCGCGGGCTGCTCAGGTGAGGCCTTCGAACAGGTTTGGGGGAACCATTCTTAATGTAACTTGGTTCCCAAGGCGGCGGGGAGGGCGCCATCCCTGCCTTTCAACCTGCTTGCACCCGGTCTGGGAGTTTCCCCCCTGACCCTGGCCTGCCTGCAGGACTAGCATCCTTGCATCGCGTTAATCACGTTATCCAGATACTGAGGAGACTCCCATGCGCAAACCTTTGCTGACGAAACTTCTGGCCGGTGCGGCCCTGGTGGCCACAGCCTCCGGCAGCTGGGCCCAGGGCCAGGTCAACATCATCTGTTCGGTGCAGGCCGAGTGGTGCAACCTGATGTCCACGGTGTACGCCAAGACCACCGGCACCAAGGTCAACATGACGGCCAAGGGCTCAGGCGAGGCCCTGGCGCAGCTCAACGCCGAGCGCGCCAACCCCAAGACCGACATCTGGTTTGGCGGCACAGGCGACCCGCACCTGCAGGCGGCCGAGCAGGGCCTCACGCTCGAATACAAATCGCCCCAGTTGCCGCAGCTGTACCCCTGGGCGCAAAAGCAGGCGGCGGATTCCAAGTACCGCACGGTGGGCGTGTACCTGGGCCCGCTGGGCTTTGGCTACAACAAGGAGCTGCTGGCCAAGCGCAAGCTCAACCCGCCGCAGTCGTGGGCCGATCTGCTCAAGCCCGAGTTCAAGGGCGAAGTGCAGATGGCCAACCCCGCATCCAGCGGCACGGCCTACACCATGATCGCCACGCTGGTGCAGATCATGGGCGAGGAGAAGGCGTTTGAATACCTCAAGGCCCTGCACCCCAACGTGAGCACCTACACGCGTTCGGGCACGGCGCCTGTCAAGGCGGCCGCCCGGGGCGAGACCACGGTGTCGGTGAGTTTCGTGCACGACGTGACCACCGAGGCGGTCAACGGCTTCCCTGTGGGCTCGGTCACGCCTTCGGAAGGCACGGGCGCCGAGGTGGGCTCCATGAGCATCGTCAAGAACGGCCCCAACACCGAGGCCGCCAAGAAGTTCTACGAATGGGCACTCACGCCCGGCGGCCAGCAGTTTGGCCTGGCGGCCAAGCAGTTCCAGCTGCCCAGCAACACGCAGGTGCCCAAGGACCCGCGCATGACCGACCCTTCCAAGATGAAGCTCATCAACTACGACTACGCCAAATACGGCGCCAGCGCCGAGCGTCGCCGCCTGATTGCGCGCTGGGAAAAAGACGTGCAGAACGCGGCGCGCTAAGGGGTGGTGGTGTCGGCAGCAGCAGCGGCGGCGCACGCAACCCTCCGAACCACAGCACCCAGCGCCTCGGTCAACCGGCCCTTGTGGGTCTGGCTGGTCGTGGGCGTGCTGGGTTATCTCGTGTTCCCCTGGTATGCGCAGCAGGATGCCAATGGCCTGCTCGCGGTGGGCCAGGTTTTCAGCGGCGAACAGGCGGCCAACGGGCTCATGCAGGCGGCATTGTTTGGTCGGCCCTGGCTCTGGCTAGGCCTGGCCGGTCTGGCCGTGGCGGGGCTGGGCGCCTGCCTGCCTGCGGGACGCAAGCAGGGCGCCGTGCTTGCGGCGGGGGGCGCGCTGGGGCTTGTGGCCTTGTTGCTCAGTGGCTTTGCGATTGGCGCACGCGGCTGGGCCTTTGGGTGGATGAACACCAGCTTGGGCGAGCTGGGTGCGCGCCAGCCCGGCATGGGCTGGGGCGGGTTTGTGGTGTTGTCAGCGCTGCTGGTGCTGCTGTCGTTTGGCGTGGCACGGCGAGGATTTTTCAAAGGCGATCTGTTCGTAGCGGCTGCGGTGGTGGGCTGTGGCAGCCTGCTCGCGCTGTTCATCGTGTTCCCGGTGCTCAAGGCGTTGTCGGCTGCGTTTTTTCTGGAGGACGGCCCGTTCTCGCTGGCCGTGGTGTGGGAGCGCATTGCGCACGAGCGCAACTTTGGTCTCTCGTGCCTGGCGGGTGGCCAGCGCTGCGGCGTGGCCTGGAACACGCTGTTCCTGGGGCTGATGACCGCCACCAGCACCACGCTGCTGGGCACTTTCATGGCGCTGATGGCCGAGCGCGCGTCGCGCCGCTATGCGCGGCCGCTGAACATCGTGGCGCTGCTGCCCATCATCACGCCACCGTTTGTGGTGGGCCTGGGGCTCATCCTGCTGTTTGGCCGTGCCGGGGTGTTCAACCAGTTTCTGGAGTACGCGTTCGGCATCACACCCACGCGCTGGTTCTACGGCTGGCTGGGCATCTGGGTGGCGCAGACCTTTGCGTTCACGCCCATCGCCTTCATGATCATGCGCGGCGTGGTGCAGGGCGTGGCGCCCAGCCTGGAAGAGGCCGCACAAACCCTGCGCGCCAGCCCGCACCGCACTTTCATGACCGTGACCCTGCCGCTGCTCAAGCCCGGCCTGGCCAACGCGTTTTTGGTGGGCTTCATCGAAAGCATGGCGGACTTCGGCAATCCCATCGTGGTGGGCGGGCAGTTCTCGGTGCTCTCGACCGAAATCTTCTTTGCCATCGTCGGTGCGCAGTATGACCAGGGGCGTGCCGCGTCGCTGGCCTGGATCCTCACGTTCTTTGCGCTCACCGTATTTGCCATCCAGCGCGGGCTGCTGGGCAAGCAGAACTTCACCACCGTATCGGGCAAGGGCGATGCGGGCATTGCCATGCCGCTGCCCACCGGTGTGCGCCGCGTGGTGCATTCCATCGCGCTGCCCTGGATGGCCTTCACCCTCATCGTCTACCTGTTTGCGCTGGCGGGCGGTTTTGTGCAGACCTGGGGGCGCGACTACACCATCACGCTGGCGCACTTTCGCACGGCGTTCAGTGTGGAGTGGGGCGAATTTGGTGTGGTGTGGGCGGGCACCGCGTGGAACTCGTTTTTCACCACGCTCAAGCTCGCGGCCATCTCGGCGCCGCTCACAGCCACGTTGGGCATCGGCATCGCGTGGCTGCTGGCGCGTACCGAGTTCCGGGGGCAGGGCGCGTTCGAGTTTGCAGCGCTGCTGGCCTTCGCCATCCCCGGCACGGTGCTGGGCGTGAGCTACATCCTGGCGTTCAACGTGCCGCCGTTCGAGCTGACGGGAACGGCGCTCATCATCGTGCTGTGCTTCATGTTCCGCAATCTGCCGGTGGGCGTGCGGGCGGGCACGGCAGCGTTCAAGCAGCTGGACCGGTCGCTGGATGAAGCGTCCGTCATGCTGCGCGCGGGCAGTGTGCAGACGCTGCGCCATGTGGTGCTGCCGCTGCTCAAGCCTGCGCTGGTGGCGGCGCTGGTCTACAGCTTTGTGCGCGCCATCACCACCGTGAGTGCGGTGATCTTTCTGGTCACGGCCGAAAACGAGCTGGCCACCACCTACATCATTGGCCGCGTGGGCAATGGCGACTATGGCGTGGCGCTGGCGTACTGCACGGTGCTCATCATCCTCATGTCGGCCTCCATCGGGCTCATTCAGCTGCTGGTGGGTGTCCGCAAACTCGGTCGGCGCGGTGGCTTATGACCCCCCCTGAGTCGCCTTCGGCGCCTTCCCCCCAGGGGGACAACGCCTCGCTGCGGGGCGGCCCTTGCTCGGCGTCCCACGCCTGGATCGCGCCAGTTGCCATGCGCAATCGTCAATTGAAAAGACAACTATGAACAACAACGACGCGGGCATCGTGTTCCGCAACATCACCAAGCGCTACGGCAGCGACAGCAGCGCGGCCCTGGCCGTCAAGGGCATCAGCTTTGAGGTGCCGCGCGGCACGCTCACCACCATCCTCGGCCCCTCGGGCTGCGGCAAGACGACCACGCTGCGCATGATTGCGGGGCTGGAATCGCCCACGTCGGGCGAGATCTTCATTGCCGGCAAGGACGTGACCACACTCGGCCCCGCGCAGCGCAACGTGAGCATGATGTTCCAGAGCTACGCGCTGTTCCCGCACATGAATGTGGTGGAGAACGTGATGTACGGCCTGCGCATGTCGGGCCAGCCCAAGGAGCAGGCACGCACCAAGGCGGTGGAGGCGCTGCGCGGCGTGGGCCTGGTGGGCTATGACGACCGCCTGCCCAGCGAACTTTCGGGCGGACAGCAGCAGCGCGTGGCCCTGGCCCGCGCGCTGGTGCTGGAGCCCGAGGTGCTGCTGTTCGACGAGCCCTTGTCCAACCTCGACGCCCGCCTGCGCCGTGAGATGCGCGAAGAGATCCGCGCGCTGCAGCAGCGCCTGTCGCTCACGGTGGCTTACGTCACACACGACCAGGCCGAGGCCATGGCCGTGAGCGACCAGATCATCGTGATGAACCAGGGCTTGATTGCGCAAAAGGGCTCGCCGCGCGCGCTGTACGAAACCCCGCACAGTGAGTTTGTGGCCGGTTTCATGGGTGAGGCAATGCTGTTCCCCGCCGTGGCCGACGCGGACGGCACGGTGGCACTCGGCCCGCTGGTGCTGCGCCCCCGCATGGCGGTGAAGAGCGGCCCGGTAAAGGTGGCGGTGCGGCCGGAGGCCTGGCGTATTCACCGCCAGGGCGCGGGCCTGCTGCCCGCCCGGCTGGACAAGCGGGCCTATCTGGGCGCGGTGCACGAATACACCTTTGACACCACGCTCGGCCACATCTTTGTGGTGTCGTCCGACCTGGATGATGTGCTGGCCGTGGGTGATGACGTGCAGCTGAGCCTGGGAGCCCACGGCGTATCGGTGGTTGGTAGTACCGAAGGTGCCCAACGTGATGCGGAATAATGGCGCCATGAACCAACTCGACGCCCTCAAACAGTTCACCACCGTGGTTGCCGACACTGGCGACTTTCTGCAACTGGCCCAGTTCCGTCCGCAGGACGCCACGACCAATCCCTCGCTGATCCTCAAGGCGGTGCAAAAGCCCGAATACGCGCCCCTGCTCAAGGACACCGTCGCCAAGTGGCAAGGGCGCGCCATGGACGAGGTGATCGATCGCCTGCTGGTGCGTTTTGGTTGCGAAATCCTGACCCACGTGCCCGGCCGCGTCTCCACCGAAGTGGATGCGCGTCTGAGCTTTGACACCAGCGCCACCGTCACGCGCGCCGAGCGCATCATCGAGCTGTACCAGGCCGAAGGCATCCACATCGACCGCGTGCTCATCAAGATCGCGGCCACGTGGGAGGGCATCCAGGCCGCTGCCCAGCTCGAGCGCAAGGGCATCCACACCAACCTCACGCTGCTGTTCTCGTTCGCCCAGGCCGTGGCTTGCGGCCAGGCCAAGGTGCAGCTGATTTCCCCGTTTGTGGGCCGCATTTACGACTGGTACAAGAAGCAGGCGGGCGCGAGCTGGGATGAGGCCGCGCGCGCGGGCGCCAACGACCCGGGCGTGCAGTCGGTCACGCAGATCTACAACCACTACAAGCGTTTTGGCATTGCCACCGAGGTGATGGGTGCAAGCTTCCGCAACGTGGGCCAGATCACGGCGCTGGCTGGGTGCGACCTGCTGACCATTGCGCCGGAGCTGCTGGCGCAGCTGGCGGCGAGCGATGCGCCGTTGCAGCGGGCGCTGGATGCAGAGGCTGCCAAGGCGATGGATTTGCCTGCGGTGAACTATGACGAGGCGGGGTTCCGTTATGCGTTGAATGAGGACGCGATGGCGACGGAGAAGCTGGCCGAGGGGATTCGGGCGTTTGCGGTGGATGCGGTGAAGCTGGAGAAGCTGATTCTGGCGGCTTGAGGTCAGCATTTTTAGTGGTTTTGGCGGCTAGCGCTTGTGTAGAAAGCGCCAGCCGCTATTGTTTTTATAGTTCCCTAGTTTGCCCCATACCGTTCGGGCTGAGCTTTTCGAAGCCTTGGCGCGCTGGTTTAGGCGGTGTGCTTGTGCTGAGGGCGGAGGCCGGGTTGTCGCCCCGGCGGGCGAGTAACTTTCTTTTGCTTCGCCAAAAGAAAGTCACCAAAGAAAAGGCGACCCCCAGTCTGCGACCCCTGCGCTTCGCTACGGGGCAAACCTGCGTCGGGGCGGTTGCGGGGTGCGCCGTGGAACTCGCTTTGCGCTGTGCGCGCCGCTCGGACAACCACGGCGAGTCAGTTCACGAGGCATGGGCGCTGCGACGCCCATGCTCACCCCGCAACCGCCCCGCCGCAGGCGCAGCCAGCAGGGGGCTGGGCAGCCGAACCTCCAACAGCCGAACAGCCACACGGGCCATTGCTGCGCTCGGCCCCGCCTGCGCAGCGCGTGGCGCTTGCGCCCGCGAGATGGGGCCGAGCGCAGCAATGGCCCGTGTGGATGTCCGATTCGCGGGTTCCCTTCTGGATGCGCCAGGGGCGCGCAGGGCGCGGGGTGGCGCGTGTGCCGAAGGACACACGCGCTTCGTGAACTGACTCACCGCAGTTGTCCGAGCGGAGCGCCGC
>NZ_JBYCZW010000007.1:0-354220 GCF_057586455.1 Acidovorax sp. SRI_002
CAGGGGCACCACCGGCGCGGCCACCACGGGCACCACCGCCGCCGCCACTGCGGGGGCCGCGGTCACCGCCACCGCCGCCGCCAGCACCCTGGCCGGCCTTGTTGGTGCGGATGCGGTCCATCATTTCGCTGCGGGCTGCCTTGGCGGCTGCCTGCATCACGTCACGGCTCGGGGGCTTGCCTGCACCGCCCCAGATGGTCTGGCGGCCCATGGCGATGGGCTCTGCCTTCTCGCCCGCGTCGGGGCCGAAGCCTTCGATGATCTGGACCGGGATCTGCTGCTTGGTGAAGCGCTCGATGTCCATCATGAAGCCTTCTTCGTCCATGCAGACCAGGCTCACGGCTTCGCCGGTAGCGCCAGCGCGGCCCGTGCGGCCAATCCGGTGCACGTAGTCTTCAGAGACGTTCGGGATTTCGTAGTTGACGACGTGCGGCAGGTCGTCGATGTCAATGCCGCGCGCTGCAATGTCGGTGGCCACCAGAGCGCGGATTTCGCCGCTTTTGAAGCCTGCCAGTGCCTGGGTGCGCGCACTCTGACTCTTGTTGCCGTGCAGGGCCATGGCCTGCACGCCGTTCTTGGTCAGGAACTCGGCCACATTGTTGGCACCAAACTTGGTGCGGGTGAACACCAGCACCTGGCTCCAGTTGTGCTGCTGGATGATATGCAGCAGCACCTGCTTCTTCTTGCCACGGCCCACGGGGTGAATCACCTGCGAGATGCGCTGCACGGTGGTGTTGCTGGGGGTGACCTGGATGCTCTGAGGGTTCTTGAGCAGGGTGTTGGCCAGGTCGCGGATTTCATCGCTGAAGGTGGCCGAGAACAGCAGGCTTTGCTTGTCCTTGGGCACCAGGGCCAGCACCTTCTTCACGTCGTGGATGAAACCCATGTCCAGCATGCGGTCGGCCTCGTCGAGCACCAGCACCTGCACGGTCGACAGGTCCAGGAAGCCCTGCTGCTGCAGGTCCAGCAGGCGGCCGGGCGTGGCCACCAGAATGTCCACCCCGCGCTTGACGCGGTCGATCTGCGGGTTCATGCCCACACCGCCGAAGACGACGGTGGAGTTGATATCCAGGTATTTGCCGTATTCGCGCACGGATTCTTCCACCTGGGCGGCGAGTTCGCGGGTGGGCGTCAGCACCAGGGCACGGATGCCCTTGCCACCGAACTTGTTCTTGGGGGCAGCGCTTTGCGAAAGGCGGTGCAGCATGGGCAGGGTAAACGCGGCGGTCTTGCCGGTGCCAGTCTGCGCGCCAGCCAGCAGGTCGTGGCCTGCGAGCACGGCGGGAATGGCCTGGGCCTGAATGGGCGTGGGGGTTTCGTAGCCCGTTTCGTGCACGGCCTTCAGGATGGCAGGAGCCAGGTTCAGTTCGTCAAATGTCATGTCTTTGGATGCGCCCGTCCGGGGCGCTGGGTATCGGCCTGTCGTGCAACCGGGAGGTTGTCGAGCCAGTCTCAAGCCGATGAGGTTCAAGAGTGGGAGCCTGGAAGTTGATGCTTCCTTCGTCCCCAGCAGTGTGCTGATGTGGCGGGCAACTGGAGCCCGCTACGGTGGGTATTGTCGCATGGCCCGATAATCTCGGTTTGCACGCAGAATTTCTGCTCATTTTTGCAGGTTTGACACTCAATGGCCCAATACGTTTTTTCCATGAATCGCGTCGGCAAGATCGTGCCGCCCAAGCGGCAGATCTTGAAAGACATCTCCCTGAGCTTCTTCCCGGGCGCCAAGATTGGCGTATTGGGGACTAACGGTTCGGGTAAGTCCACCCTCCTGAAGATCATGGCGGGCCTTGACAAGGAAATCGAAGGCGAGGCCATCCCCATGGCCGGTCTGAACATCGGCTATCTGCCCCAGGAACCCCAGCTGGACCCGACACAAACCGTGCGGGAGAGTGTGGAAGCCGGCATGGGCAAGGTTTTTGCCGCCAAGGCCCGTCTTGAAGAGGTCTACACCGCCTATGGCGCTGAAGATGCCGACTTTGACGCGCTGGCCGCCGAGCAGGCCGAGCTGGAAGCCATTATTGCAACGGCGGGTACCGACTCCGAGCACCAATTGGAAATCGCAGCCGATGCGCTGCGCCTGCCACCTTGGGATGCCAACATTGGTGTGCTCTCCGGCGGTGAAAAGCGCCGCGTGGCCCTGTGCCGCCTGCTGCTGTCCAAGCCCGACATGCTGCTGCTCGACGAGCCTACCAACCACTTGGACGCCGAATCGGTGGACTGGCTGGAGCAGTTCCTGCAGCGCTACTCCGGCACCGTGGTGGCCATCACCCACGATCGCTACTTCCTGGACAACGCCGCCGAATGGATTCTGGAACTGGACCGTGGGTCCGGCATCCCCTACAAGGGCAATTACTCCGACTGGCTGACCCAGAAAGGCGCCCGTCTGGAAGCCGAACAAAAGGGTGAGGAAGCCCGCGCCAAGGCCCTGAAGAAGGAACTTGAATGGTCGCGCCAGAACCCCAAGGCCCGCCAGGCCAAGAGCAAGGCCCGTCTGGCCCGCTTTGAGGAACTGAGCGATTACGAATACCAGAAGCGCAACGAAACGAACGAAATCTTCATCCCCGTGGCGGACCGTCTGGGCAGCCAGGTGATCGAGTTCAAGAACGTCACCAAGTCGTTTGGCGACCGCGTGCTGATCGACAACCTGAGCTTCAATATACCTGCAGGCGCCATCGTCGGCATCATCGGGCCCAACGGCGCCGGTAAGTCCACGCTATTCAAGCTGATTGCGGGCAAGGAAAAGCCGGACGCGGGGGAGGTCGTTATCGGCTCCACCGTCAAGATGGCCTTTGTGGACCAGCACCGCGATGACTTGTCGAATGACAAGACCGTCTGGGAAGACGTATCGGGCGGGCTCGACATTCTGAACGTGGGCAAATTCCAGATGGCCAGCCGCGCCTACTGTGGCCGGTTCAACTTCAATGGCGGCGACCAGCAAAAGAAGGTTGGCATGCTCTCAGGGGGGGAGCGCGGTCGTTTGCACCTGGCCAAGACCCTGATTGCGGGCGGCAACGTGCTGATGCTGGACGAGCCGTCCAACGATCTGGACGTGGAAACCTTGCGGGCTCTCGAAGACGCGCTTCTGGAATTTGCCGGCACGATGTTGGTAATCAGCCACGATCGCTGGTTCCTGGACCGGATCGCCACCCACATCCTGGCGGCTGAAGGTGACAGCCAGTGGACGTTCTTTGACGGCAATTACCAGGAGTACGAGGCCGACAAGAAGAAGCGCCTGGGTGAAGAAGGAGCAAAACCCAAACGAATGAGGTTCAAAGCCCTCAAATAAGGCGTCAGGTCAAGTAGCATTGCATCTGGAAACCTGTTGTCCGATCGATTCCTCCCCACCATGTCCCAGACTGCTTCTCGTTCGAGAACTGTTTTCCGCGCCTGTGTCGTCAACGCCGTGCGCGGCGGCGAGGCGTTGATGCAGGAATTGGTCAAGGTCACGCAAGGGGCCCTGACGGGTGAGGAGTCTGTCGTCCGCAATATCCAGCAGCGCAATCTGGTCAGTGACAGCCTGCGCTTGCTGAACCAGCATGAAGCTGCGCTGGTCAAGGGTTATCCCATGGCCCTGCTGGAGATTTTTGCCGAAGGTCCCGCTGCCAAAGGCCGCAGTTCTGCCGAGGACACCGGCATGGACTTCGGTGAACTCTCGCTCATGGATGAGAACGAGATGCAGGCGCAGGTGGAGCTGTCCAAGGCGCAGCAATCGGCGCTGCATGCCACTGATGCGGTGCTGGCCGAACTCAACACTCTCGTCAGTTCCGCACAGGGCTTGCGCAGTGTGCAACCCGAGCGCAACCCGCTGCGCCCTGAAAGTTATATCCGCGCTCTCCAGCAAGTGGTGGGAGACACTGGCGTATCGCCCGAAGTGCGCCAGCTGTGGATGCAGCACATGCGCGACCTGTTGGGTAAGCTGCTGGTGGATGAATACAAAAAAACGGCTGCCAGCCTGCGCGAACATGGTGTTCAGCCCGTGGGCTACGCGGTGCTCGGCACGCCCGGCGGCAACGCGGGTCGTGGCGGTGGTTACGGCGGCCCCGGCACCAACACCGGCATGGGTACCGGCTATGGTGGCGGGTACTCCGGCTATGGCAACTCGATGGGCGCGCCCATGGGAGACTATGGCAACACCGGCTATGGCCGTGGCATGGGGCCTTCCACTGGCTGGAGTGGCGATTCCCTGCAATCGCCGATGGCGCCAGCCGCAGAAGAAGCATTGTTGACGGTGGGCATCCTGCGCCAGATGTTGGCTGGCGGAGATCCTTTTGATCCACGCGCATATGGCGCCATGCCTTCGCACCCGGTGGCTTTGCAGCCTGCGTGGGGTGTGCCTCCTGCGGGCGGGGTTGTGGCGGGTGCCCAACCCATGCCACAAGGCGGTGGTTACTACCCTGTTGGTGCAGCGGCCGAGGCCATCGAGGACATGGCCCAGCTCGAACGCTTGGTGGGAAGGCTCGCCAGCGGCAGCCAGGCAGCTTCGCTGTCGGCGCCTTTGACGGGGTGGCGGGGCCCTGGTGTGGCTCCTGTGGTGTACGCGGCTATGCCGATGGAGGCGGCCACCCAATCCCCGGCCATGGCCATTGAGGTGGTTGGCCGCATGATGGAGAACATTGCCCAGGATGCTCGCCTTCTGCCTCCCGTGCAGAAGGCTGTGAAGAGTTTGGAGCCCGCACTCAAACAACTGGTGACACACGATGGGCGGTTTTTCACCGATGGCACCCATCCCGCGCGCCGTTTGCTGGATGAGCTGACGCAACGCAGTCTGGCGTTCACCGCAGAAGCAACGCCGGGGTTCAGCAGTTTCATGCGCTTGGTACAAGGGGCGGTGGAGCACCTGACTGCCAACGAAATCAAAGATGCAGGGCCTTTTGATACCGTGCTCAAGGCCCTGCAGTCTGCCTGGGAGACTCAGGAGCAGAAGATCAAGGCCCATCAGGAAGCGCAGCAAAAAGCCTTGCTCCAAGCGGAGCAGCGGGAAATGCTGGCCGAAAAGACTGCGGCCGACATCCGCAGGCTGCCTGATCTGGAGAACGTGCCCGCCGACGTGCTCGATTTTGCCGCCGGCCCATGGGCGGATGTGATCGCCTTGGCGCAGGTGCTCAAGGGCGGAGATGGGCAGGATGAGGACCCCGGTGGCTACTTGGCGCTGGTACCTGTGCTGCTATGGAGCGCCCAACCCGACCTGACCCGCCAGGAACCTGAGCGCCTGAACGAGGCCATTCCCGGCCTGCTGGCCAAGCTGCGCAAGGGGCTCAAGACCATCAATTATCCCGCTGTGCAGACCAGCGCCTTCTTGCAGCGTTTGGTGGGGCTGCATCAGTCGGCCTTTGAAAAGCCAGCGCCCGCACCTGTGGCGGCGCCTCAGCCAGAACCCGAGCCGGTGGCCCAAGAAGCAGCCTCTGCTGAAGCGCAAGCCTCCGCTGTGGCCCCCGAGGACAGTGTTCAGGCGCCCGTGGATGCGCCCGATCCCTACGCTGACTTTGTAATTGGCGCGTGGGTCGAGCTGGTCACCAACGGCCGGGTCGTCCGCACGCAACTTACCTGGGCCAGCCCACACGGCACTCTGTTCCTTTTCACCGCACCGGATGCAAGCACGCAGTCCATGACCCGGCGGATGCGTGACAAGCTGGCTGCGGACGGCTCCTTGCGGGTGGTTCCGGCAGTGTCCTCCACGGTCCGTGTTCTGGACGCTATCTCAGCGGGCTCGTCCCGGAAGGTGACCAGCAGCGCCCCTTCCTCCAAAGTTGCCCCGTTGGGCTCCAAGTCTTCCAAGACACGCTAACTCAGCACCCCGCGCTTCCCACGCGATTCGCCATCGCTTTGAGCCTTGGCCTCGCGTGCTCCATGCAACAAAGGGCGCTCAATTCACAGATGTACCCTGAAGCGCCAGGGACAGCTCAGGCGCGGAGCAACTTTTTGCGCACCAGGTGAATGTGATTGCGCAGCGCGTACAACTCGTCTGCGTAGGACAACGGTACGCTCACTTTTTCAGCCTGTGCCTCCAGCGTATTGAGGGCCTTGAGCAGCTCGGTGGCGTCAATGTTGCCAGCCTCCATGTCGTTTTCAATCTCACGAAGCCGGCCATACCAGCGGAATACGCGTGAACGCACGCGGAACTGGTACAGCGGCGGCACGACGCGCGACAGCGGGAGCATGATCGCCAGCAAAATGCCCAGTACCAGCCACATGCGCTCAATCAGGTTTGCCATCCAGAACGGCAGGTAGCGTTGCAGCATCGGCACCGGCTCGTTCATGGCCCGGTCGCCTTCCTTGGCAATCGGAAGTTCGCTATTGCGTGAGTTGGGGAACTCGCGGGCCCGGTTGAACCAGCCCGATCCGCCATGCAGTTTCTGCGCATTCTGCGCAAACAGGGTGAGCAGGGCAGGGTGCGTGGCATCGCGTGCCAGCAGCGAGGTGGTGGATGCCACCAGGCGCACATCCCGCGTGGGCACGTTGGCCGCCAGGTCCACCACGCCGCGCGGCAATGTGACCGGAGTCAGGAACGGAAACCGCCGCGCATAGGCCTCGTGCTGGGCAAAGTCCAGCAACTGCACGCCGGGTGTCTGCAGCAGCATCTGCACCATCAGGGATTCGGGGGCCGAGGCGAACACCAGCGCATCAAGTCTGCCCGCCAGAAATTCCACGGTGGCTGGCGTCTGCTCCAGTCGGGACATCTGCACCGCACCAGGCGCCACCTTGTTGGCGTCGAGCAGGCGCTCCATCAGCTTGGGCACGCCACTACCGTCTGAGCCTACATTGACCCGCCAGCCACGCAACTGCCGAAGGCTGTCGATGCGCGGCGTGTTGTACACACGTTCTGCAGTCTCCGCACGGTAGAACAGCCACACGGGCTCCACAAAGAGACTGCCCAGAGACACCAGCTCGTCGGCATCATCGGGTTGCAGTTCGGCCGTGCCACCCTGCACAAACGCCACATCGGCCTTGCCCTCACGCAACAGCTGCAGGTTGTGTGAAGAGCCATCGCTGGGCAGCAACCGGACTTCGATGCCGTCCACCGCCAACGCCTTCTGGTAGCGCTTGCCAAACTCCTCGTAAGCGCTTTGCGCCGGGCCTGTGGCCAGCGTTACGGTTTTGGGTGGGTTGGGGTTGAGCCACCAGTACGCCAGGACCAGCAGTCCCACCGCCAGAAACGCGAGAGGACCGGCCGACACGATCAGATCGCGCAGAGAAAGCAGGGTATTGCGGAAAGCCTGGGACATGGAATAAGTGCTGAACATGGGGTGGAGCAACCACGAGGCCTCTGCGACCATCCGAGGCCCCGTGGTTGTTCATGTGGCTGTGGCGTACGCCCTCCAGGCACATGGGGCCAGGAGCGACAAGGAGTTCCTGAGATCTATGGCTTGCTGCCGCGCCGCTGGCGCTCGTAAGCCACACATTCCGAAAGGGAGAGCTGGTCGTCCTGATCGGTATCCGCCGCGTCGAAATAGGCCATGCGGCTTTCAACGACTTCCTTGAACGACAGCTTGCCGTCGCTGTCCGTGTCAACGGCTGCAAGTCGCTTCAGGCGGCCTTTGCCCATGCGCGGCACCTGGGCCAGGTCGGAGAGCTGGACATGGCCTGTCGCATCGGGCGAGAGGTTGTGCCAGCCTTGCACGATGTCCCGGTGAAACTCTTCCAGAGACACCTTGCCGTCGTGGTTCAGGTCAGCAGACGAGCAGATCGCCTGGAGCCGGTTGGCGCGCGATGGTGCTGCTGGCTTCTGGGCCGTGGTGGTCACCTTGGGTGGGGATGTGGGGGAAGACACCAGGGCATCCGCTGCCTGCGCGGCGGATGCACATGCCAGAGCGAAGGTGCCTGCCGCTGCTGCACTGCACAGCAAGCGCATGGTGCGCAGAGCGTGTGGGGTTTGGGTTGTGATCATCATTGGGTCCTCCTTACCACCACCAGCGTTGGCTGGGACTGCGGTTGCAGGGCCAGACCATGGTGTGTGCGCCCTGGCGGACCCGGCCATCCTCCACGTCCAGGCATTTGCCGGTGAGCTGGCTCACGATCTGGCCGCCCCGGGTGGCCCAGCTTTGACTGCGCGAGCCCGAGCACGACCACAGCACCACCCGTGCGCCATCGCGCGGGTCGCCACGGTCCACGTCCACGCACAGGTCGCGTACCCGGATCTCACCCCCGCGCCCCACAGCAAAACGCTGGGACGCGGTGCCGTTGCATTCATACACCTGCAATGTGGTGCCTGGCTGGAACTTGCCACCCCGCACGTCCAGGCACAGGCGGCCGTCCACGCGGACTTCTCGCCCCCAGTCGCCACCCTGGCCGGGATAGTCCGGGTACTCGGGTCGCCGGTCGTTGTCGTGCCGGTTGTGGTTGGCCAGCAGCGCAAGGCCCGCGATGGCGGCCACCGCGGCCACCGCTGCACCTGCGTTGGAGCCACTGCTGTTGTTCGGTGCGTAGCTGCGGGTAATCTGGAAGCGGCCGCCACACCCCCCGTTGGTCCAAAGTTCCCGGTTCGTCAGGTCATAGCCCCAGGTGCGATTGAAACGGCAAGCCCCCTGTGTCTGTGCGCTCAGGTCCACCTGGGTGGTGTCGTCCGGCAGGCGATAGGACGTGTAGCCACCGTTGGATTGCAGGTCCACGAACTGGTCCTGGGCGATCGTGGCTTGGGTGTTCAGGAGCAAAGGCAGGCACAACAACCAGTTGTGCCGCAGACGGGTTAGGTCTTTCATGAATTCTCCTTGTCGCGATTGATAGGGTGGCAAGACTGGCGCGTGGGGGCCGCAGTGCGCTCCGGGCGTGTTCTGGCGCCTGAGCCCTGCGCGCGGTGTGGGCATCATATGGGCTCATGGGCGATGGCCCCATGACCATTGTTTACCCCAACTCACCAGCCCACGGCAAGTACAAACCTTCCGCCGTGGTGATGGACCGCGCCGCGCGTGCCGCGCGTGCCGTGGCAATGGCCGTGGCCTCGGCCGCCATGGTGGCCAGCACCATCATGCCCAGGCTTTTGCCTGCGCGGCCAGTGCCCAGGCTGAAGAGCGTGTCGCCGTCCGACATGGTGTGCACCGGGTTGATGCTGCGCGCCAGGCCGTCGTGGGCGGCCACGGCCAGGCGGTGGGCCTGCACCTTGGTGATGACGGCGTCGGTGGCCACCACGCCGATGGTGGTGTTGGTGCCCGCCAGCAGGGGCTGGGGCGGGTCGCCGCGCAGCAGGGCTCGGCGTGTGTCGCGCAGGCGCAGGCCGTCGTCGGTGCGGGCCCCGGCGATGACTTGCGCGGTGTCGGGGTCGATCACGTCACCCAGGGCGTTGCAGGCGATGAGTGCGCCCACCGTCACGCCATCCACCGTGACAGAGGCGGTGCCAATGCCGCCCTTCATCGCGCGCTGGATGCCGAAGATCTTGCCCAGTGCCGCACCCGTGCCCGCACCTACATTGCCCTCGGCCGGGTCGGCGGTGGATGCCGCATCGCACGCGGCGTAGCCCGCCGCAGCGTCGGGGCGGATGCGCATGTCGCCCACCAGCAGGTCAAACAGCACGGCGGCAGGCACGATGGGCAGGCGGCCCACGGCCACGTCGAAGCCTACGTTGCGCTCTTCGAGCCAGCGCACGGCGCCAGTGGCGGCATCCAGCCCCCAGGCGCTGCCCCCGGCCAGCATGATGGCGTGCACCTTGTCCACCAGGTTGGAGGGGTGGAGCAAATCCGTCTCGCGCGTGCCCGGCGCGGCGCCACGCACATCCACACCGGCCACAGAGCCCTCGCGGGTGATGATGACAGTGCAGCCCGTGGGGCGGCGGGTTTCGGTGAAGTGGCCCACCTCGATGCCTGCCACGCGGGTGATGCTGCCAGCGCTGCCGGCCAGAACGTGTTGAGAACTCATGGCCGTCGATTATGGTGCCCGGGCGCACCTGCTGGTTTGTGCGACGTCAGTCAGCCGGCAGGGGGCTCACGGGGCCTTTTCGATCTGCTTGACGTGGTAAGCGCCATTAACCTGCTCGGCCCGAAAGCGCACCTTGTCACCCGGTTTCAAGTCACCCACCACGCTGGCGTCCGCCACGCGGAACACCATGGTCATGGGCGGCATTTCCAGGTTCTTGATCTCGCCATGCTTCAAGGTGAGGCGCAGTGTGCGCGGGTCCCAGCGGGTGATTTCGCCTTCGCTCAGTTCCGCTTGCGCCGCCGACGGGGCCGGATGGTGGCTGTTGTGGCTATCGGAGGCTGCAGCGGTGGGGGCTTGCGCCAGAGCGGGCCCTGCGCCCAGGAGAAGCAGGCTGGCGACCAGTGGGATGCAAAGGATTTTCATGTCGATGCCTTCTTGTTGTAGCTTTTGACAACACGGGTGCTGCCGTCGCGCGCCACCAGCAGCACGTCGTACGGGTCACGCCGGTCGCCATACGCAGGGCCGTCCATGCCGGGCGAGCCCACGGGCATGCCAGGCACCGCCAGGCCCAGGGCCTTGGGCTTTTGCTGCAGCAGCGCGCGCACGTCGCTGGCAGGCACATGGCCTTCCACCACATAGCCGCCGACGAGCGCGGTGTGGCACGAGCCCAGCTTTTGCGGCAGGCCCAGCCGTGCGCGCACGGCGTTGTTGCCGGTGGCGTGCACCTTCACGGCAAAACCGTTGGCTTGCATGTGGTCCACCCAGTCCTGGCAGCAGCCGCAGTTCGGGTCTTTCCACACCTCCAGCGGTGTTGGGGTGTTGGTGGCTGCTCGGGACAGGCCGGGCAGCAGGGCGACGGCGACACCCGCACCCAGCAAAGGCAGTGCGGTGGTGAGCCATTGGCGTCGTGCAGGGTGGGCTGCGGTGGATGCGGAGCGTGGATTGCTTGAGTTGGTCATGGCGTGTCTCTCCTGGCGTTATGGGTTGCGCGGCAGCACAGTGATGGTGCCGGTCATGCCGGCCTGGTAGTGGCCGGGGATCAGGCAGGC
The DNA here is from genome assembly GCF_057586455.1 of Acidovorax sp. SRI_002. NCBI lineage: Bacteria > Pseudomonadati > Pseudomonadota > Betaproteobacteria > Burkholderiales > Comamonadaceae > Acidovorax > Acidovorax sp. SRI_002. Next base: position 10,896 of record NZ_JBYCZW010000007.1, read on the forward strand.
AAAGTCAAAACTACCGGCGCGGTTGAAGTGCCACACGATGTCACCGGTCTTGGCCGCCGCCACGTGGGCCATGTAGGGCTCGTCATGTTCCATGCCGGGGTGCTTTTTCATCATCTCGGCGTGCTGGTTCAGCTCGGCCTTGGTGCCGATCACGATCTCGTGCAACACCTTGCCTTTGTTCTCGGCACGCAGCCGCACGGTGTCGCCCTCACGCACTTCGATGTGATTCGGAGCAAAGCGCATGTCGTCGGTCATGCGGACGGTGATGGTGCGGCGCACGGCCTTGGCGTCGCCTGCGATGCCCCAGTCCTTTTGCTCCTTGACCACCGGGCTGTTCGATGCGGTGTGATGGGCGTTTTCATGGCCAAAAGAGGTGCTAGCGCTTATCCATAAAGCGCAAGCAGCTATCAATTTAATAGTGTTCATGGTGTGTGCTGATGGGGAGGTTCAGTGCTGGTGGCCGCTGGCAGCGGGCTTGCGTGCGCTCGCTGCGCCGGGCGCGGTGCCTGGGGTGTCTGCGCGGGCGGGGCGTGGTGTGCTGGCGGGGGCACCCTGCCATTCGTAGGCCACCGTGCCCGCAGGTTGCTTGAAGTCTCCAGGGTCGCGGTAATCGCCCGCAGGCTGGTCGGCGCGCACCTTGAGGGTGGTGAACATACCGCCCATCTCCAACGGGCCGAAGGGGCCGGTGCCGGTCATCATCGGAAAGGTGTTGTCGGGCAGTGGCATCTCCATGGCACCCATGTCGGCCATGCCGCGCTCGCCCATCACCATGTAGTCGGGCACGATCTTCTGGATCTTGCCCACCAGGCCCCGGTGGTCCACGCCGATCATGGTCGGCACGTCGTGCCCCATGGCGCCCATGGTGTGGTGGCTCTTGTGGCAGTGCAGGGCCCAGTCGCCCAGTTCGTCGGCAATGAACTCGACCTGCCGCATCTGGCCCACGGCTACGTCGGTGGTCACCTCGGGCCAGCGCGCACTTTTGGGCACCGGGCCGCCGTCGGTGCCGGTCACTTCGAATTCGTAGCCGTGGATGTGAATCGGGTGGTTCGTCATGGTGAGGTTGCCGATGCGCATGCGCACGCGCTCACCCTGCCGCGCCACCAGCGGGCTGATGGCGGGGAACACGCGGCTGTTCCAGCACCAGATGTTGTGGTCCAGCATGGTGTTGACCTTGGGGGTCATGCTGCCGGGCTCCACGTCAAAAGCGTTGAGCAAGAAGGCGTAGTCGCGCTGCACCTTGGCGATGTGCGGGTGCGCGGCCTTCGGGTGGGTGATCCACAGGCCCATCATGCCCATGGCCATCTGCACCATCTCATCGGCATGCGGGTGGTACATGAAGGTGCCGGGGCGGCGCGCCACAAACTCGTACACAAAGGTCTTGCCCGGCTGGATGGCGGGCTGGGTGAGCCCGCCGACGCCGTCCATGCCGTTGGGCAGGCGCTGGCCGTGCCAGTGGATGGTGGTGTGCTCGGGCAGGCGGTTGGTGACGAAGATGCGCACGCGGTCGCCTTCAACCACCTCGATGGTGGGGCCGGGGCTCTGGCCGTTGTAGCCCCACATGTTGACCATGAAGCCGGGCGCCACCTCGCGCACCACGGGCTCGGCCACCAGGTGGAACTCCTTGACGCCTGCGTTCATGCGCCAGGGGGCGGTCCAGCCGTTCAAAGTGACCACCGGGTTGTAGGGGCGGCCCGTGGGCGGGTGCAGCGGCGGCGCGGTGTCGGCGCTGGTCTGCATGGCGGGCTCGGGCAGCGCGGCCAGGGCCGCGCGGCTGACGGAGGCTGCGGCCACTGCCGTGGCGGCGCCGGAGAAGAAATTGCGGCGGTTCATGTCAGTGGCCTTGTGGGGTGGTGGAGGCTGCGGCGCCCGATGCGAGGCCCTGCAGGGCGCCTGGCGATGTGCCGGTGAGTGCGAGCTGCAGATCGGTCTCGGCCAGCCAGAAGTCGCGCTGTGCTTCGATGGCGTTGGCCACGGCCTGGGTGCTGTTGCGCGCTTCGGCCAGCATGTCCCACACGCTGGCCAGCATGCCGTTGTAGCGCAGGGTGGTCTCGTCGCTGATGAGCTGGCGCAGGGGTACCACCTCAGCCTGCTGCTGGCGTGCCAGGTCGAGCGCGGTGCGGTAGGTGAGCCAGGCGGCGCGCACCTCGCTGCGGGCGCGCACGGCGGTGTCCTGCAGCTGGGCGGCACTTTGCTCCACCTCGGCCTGGGCGCGGGTACGGGCTGCGCCGCCCCAGTCGAACAGGGGCAGGGGCAACTCCAGCTCCCAACCCCGCGTGATCTCGCGGTGACCGCCATCCCGCTCGGTGGTGGTGTTGCGGCTATAGGCCAGGCCGATATCGCCAAACACGGCGCCTGCGCGGCTCCAGCCCTGCCGGGTGGCCTGGGTGTCGAGCTGGCGGCGGGCCGCTTGCACATCGAGCCGTTCGCGCAGCGCGGTGGCTTCGATGCCTTCCGCGGGCAAGGCGCTGGCGGGCAAGGGCGGCAGCTGGTTGGCCAGCTGGTACTGCGTCTGCAGCCCCCACACGCCCATGCGGCGATTGAGCTGCTCGCGCTCGGTGGCTGCGGCAAGGCGGGCGCGGGCGCGCTGGCGGGTGGCCTCTTGCAGCACGGCCTGCTCGCGGGCCTGCTGCAGACGGCTCCAGTTGCCCACCTGCACCATGCGGCGGGCCAGCTCGGCCCCGGCCTCGGCCGCCTCGACCATGCGGTCGTGGGTGGCGGCTATTTGCTCCGCGGCCACGGCACGCAGCCAGGCGCGGCGGGTGTCGGCGGCAAGCGTCACCACGTCCTGCGCGGCTTGCAGCGTCGCGATCTGCAGGCGCTCGGCCTGGCGCGCGGTGCGCCAGGGCAGGGTGATGAGGTCAATCAGGCTGAAGGCCAGGGTGCGCTCGATTTCGCGCTCGTGGCTGTTGGTGAATCTCCCCAGTGCAAGGTGCGGGTTGGGCAGGGTGATGGCCTGCACGCGCTCAGCGTCGGCCACGCCCAGTGCGGCCAGGCGGGCTTGCAGGCCAGGGTTGTGGAGCAGGGCAATGCGCACGGCAGCGTCTTGTGTCAAGGGCTGTGCCAGCCAGCCTTCGACGGATTTTTCTGCAGAGGCGCGGGCGGCAGGGTCCGCTGCAGGCAGGCTCGCTTGCACGCCCCCGGTGCGGCCCGCAGCGAGATTGGCGACGTCACCGCGCAGGCCATCGGGCGAGACACTGGCGCAACCGGCCAGTACAGCTGCAGCGGCCAACAGGCAAAGGCGCGGGGACAGGCGTGGGGAAAGGTGTGGAGAAATGTGCGGCATTTGGGCGGGGAGGTTCATGGCTTGCCTCCCGGTGCGTGGTGGCGTTGGTGCATCGGCGTGGGTGAAGCGGACTGGCCGTTGCTGCTGCTGCCGTGGTGCCCGTGGTGATGACGGTGGGGGCTTTTTTGCCCTTCGACAGTGGACGTGGGTGTGGCGGGCTGGGCGCTCTGCCGAGCCTCCCAGGCGACGATGTCGGCATGCCCCCTGGGAAAGGCAGCCACCGCCTCGTGCGCCTCGCGCCATGACTGGGGCGATGGGGTCGCGCCGGGCAATGGGGGTTGTGGGACGAGGGCGGGGTGGGCCAGTGGAGCCGTCGGGGCCGCAACATGGGCAGCGTCGGCAGTCGGTGCAAGAGGATGGCTGGGGGTGGGAGCAAGGCCCTGGGCCAGCGAAAGCAGCGGTGCCAGCAGCACAAGGCAGACGGTTCGCGGGGGCGATGAAGCGGGATATGGAAATGAAGCAGGCGCGCGCATGGCGATCTCCAGACAACGGACGAAAAAGGTGTTGCGCTACCGCCCGGGCCACCCTGTTTCAGGGGTGCTCAGGCTGGGGCAGACGCACTTCGGGCGTTGGAGATCAGGCGATGGGTGGTTTGATGGTCAGTGCGGGAGGCGCACTGTCAAACCGTGCAGACGCCGTGGGCAGCGCGGTGCCCAAGCGGCGGAGAGTGCAGGACGCTGCCGGGGCGGCGTCGAGCATTGCCGAATGGCAGATTTCGCAGGCGGAGCATGCGGCAGAGTGGTGATCGTGTGCAGCACACCCCACCAGTTCACCATCACACGCGGATGCCGCAGCAGCATGCACGGCATGGTCATCGTGATGGGCGATGGTGTGATCGCCTTCCTGCATTTCTGCAGCCATGGCCTGTGCGGCCTGGTCAGTCCTGTGCTCTTGTGAGGTAGGGTATGCCGCTTCGGTTGCCACCACGTGGCTGTGCTCCTGCGCATGCGGCGCGCTAGCAGGAAGCAGGGGCGGCAAGACCCCGGCGGCCATGGCGGTGCCAGTAAGTCCCCGCAGGACCAGCACCACCATCAACACGAAATAGAGGCCGCGACGCATGTCCCAATGATACGGCGGCACGCCTCAAGGTTCCCAAAAGGTTACATCTCCGGCCCCCGGCCCTTGGGGCGGCCACCGGGCACTGCGGGCAAATGGGGGTGCAGATGTAGGGCGGTTCGGCTTACGATGTAACAATGCGTTCGGTGCATCTCCTGGCCCTGCGGTGCCTGGAATGACTGTGCAAGACGAAAGGTCGGTATGCCTTCCTGGCTGGTGGGAACCTGGAGTACGTTGTCTGCGCGAATCCGCTGGCTGGTTCTGGTGGCGACCCTGCCCGCCGTGCTGCTGGCGGTTTACCAGGCACGGTCGCACCGCATGGACGCCATCGCCGCCGCAGAGAACCAGGCTTTGGGCACGCTGCGGGCCGTGGCAGCCAGCCAGCAGCGCCTGATTCAGAACACCCGCGATTTTCTGCAGAAGCTTGCTGCCATGCCCTCGGTGCACCGGCCGGCGGAACCCGAGTGTGGAAGGTACCTGGCCGAGGTGCTGTCGCTCAACGCCACTTACGTCAACATTGGTGTGCCACAGGCCAGTGGCGATCTGCTGTGCAATGCCCGCCCGTTGAAGGCGCCCGTGAACGTGGCGAACCGGCCCTATTTCCAGCACGCCATCACCACCCGGGAGTTCTCGGTGGGGGCTTTTCAGATCGACCGGGCTGCCCAGGTGGCGAGCGTCAATTTTGCGGTGCCTGTAGTCCCGCCGGGCAGCCAGGAGGTGGTGGGCGCTGCAGTGGCCGTGGTGTCGCTGGAGTGGTGGAGCCTACGGCTTGCCGATTTGGGCCTGCCACCCGGGGCCGTGGCGCGTGTGACCGACGCCGATGGGCGCGTGGTGGCGCGTTTTCCGCCCGATGGGGCCGAACTCGGAACCCAGTTGGCCGATGCAGATTTCAGCGCGGCGCTGCAGCGCTCTGCCGAAGGGGTGCTTCAGCGCAGCAATGCGGCCGGATCACACCAGTTGATGGTGTTTCAGCCGCTCATAGAGTCGGGTGGAAAAACGGTTGCCACCATGAGTCTGGCTGTGCCACTGGACCAGCTCTACGCCACTGCCAACCGCAACATGTGGACCGAGGTGGCCTTCTTGCTGGCTGGCCTTGCGCTGTCTTTCCTGCTGGCCCAGCAGGGCGTGCGGCGGGGCGTGATGAAACCATTGCGGCGCCTGTTGGACGCCACCGACGAACTGGCCCAGGGCCGTTATGCCCCCCAACCCCTCGCCACCGGCCTGGCAGAGTTGACCGAGTTGGGTCAGCGTTTTGACCGCATGGCGCTTACGCGCCAGAGCGCCGAGGCCCAGTTGCGCCAGAGTGAGGAAAACCTGTCCATCACGCTGCATTCCATTGGTGATGGGGTGGTGGCCACGGATGCGCAGGGCCATATCACACGCATGAATGCAGTGGCCGAACGCCTGACAGGCTGGCCGTTGCCCGAGGCACTGGGCAAGCCGCTGACGGACGTGTTTCGCATCGTCAATGCCAGCACGCGGGAGCCGGTGGTCGATCCGGTTCGGATGGTGGTGGCCAAGGGCGAGGTGGTGGGGCTGAGCAACCACACGACCTTGCTCGCGCGGGACGGTGCCGAATATCAGATTGCGGACAGCGCGGCGCCCATTCGCAATGCGCAGGGGCAGATTGTCGGTGTCGTGCTGGTGTTCAGCGACGTGACCGAGGCCTACCGCGTGCGCAAGCAACTGGAAGACAACGAAGCGCGCTTTCGCACCCTGACCATCTTGTCGTCTGACTGGTACTGGGAGCAGGATGCCCAGTTCCGCTTGACCCATGTGGACGGAAGCGACAAAGACCGTCTGCTGCAGGAGGCGGCTGCGTACATGGGCAAGACGCGCTGGGAGTTGGCAGGCCCTGGGGTGAGCGAAGCCCGCTGGCAGGAGCACCGCGAGCTGCTGGAACGCCATCAGGAGTTCCGCGATTTCGAGTTCCAGCGCAAAGACCGTTCGGGCCAGTTGCACTGGCTTTCGGTGAGCGGCACACCCATTTTTGACGTGAACGGCACATTTTGCGGTTACCGGGGCGTGGGCAAGGACATCACGGCGCGCAAGCGCGATGAAAACGAGCTGCGCATTGCGGCCATCGCGTTTGAGTCGCAGGAGGGCATGATCGTCACCGACCGAGAGACCGTCATCCTGCGCACGAACAGGGCCTTCACCAAAATTACGGGCTACAGCGCGGAAGATGCAGTGGGCAAGCGTTCCAGCCTTCTCGCTTCGGGCCACCATGACAAGGCCTTTTTCGACGCCATGTGGGGCAGCCTCTCGGACACCGGTGAATGGAAAGGCGAAATCTGGAACCGCTGCAAAAGCGGGGCGGTCAACCTCCACTTCATGGGCATCACAGCCGTCACGGACGATGGGGGCGAAGTCACCCACTATGTCGGCACGCTCAGCGACATCACCCAGCGTGCCCAGGCCGCGCGCGAGATCGAGCATCTGGCCTTTTATGACCCGCTGACACACCTGCCCAACCGCCGCCTCATGCTGGACCGTCTGCAGCAGGCGTTTGCCACCAGTGCGCGCACCGGCCTGCATGGCGCGCTGTTGTGCCTCGATCTGGACCACTTCAAGACCCTGAACGACACACTGGGCCATGACATGGGCGATGTCTTGCTGCAGCAGGTTGCGCTGCGCCTGGCGGGATGTGTGCGCGAAGGCGACACCGTGGCCCGCCTGGGCGGCGATGAGTTTCTGGTGCTGCTGGAAGACCTGGATGCGCTTGCCACCGACGCGGCTGAGCAGGCACAGAATGTGTCCGAGAAAATACTTGCCGCCCTGAACCAGCCTTACCAGCTTGCCTTGCACCATGTGCACAGCACGACCAGTGTGGGAACCGTGCTGTTCAGCGGCCAAAGCCAAACGGTGGAAGACGTCGTCAAACACGCCGACCTGGCCATGTACGCCGCAAAAACAGCGGGGCGCAACGCGATCCGGTTCTTTGATCCGATGATGCAGGCGGCGGTCTCTGCCCGCGCTGCACTGGAAAACGACCTGCGCACTGCGTTGGCTGCCGGGCAGTTTTTGCTGCACTACCAGATCCAGGTGGGCTGTGGTGTACGCCCTGTCGGGGCCGAGGCGCTGATCCGCTGGCAACACCCGGAGCGCGGCATGGTCCCCCCTTATGAGTTCATTCCTTTGGCCGAAGAAACGGGGCTCATACTGCCCATAGGCCTGTGGGTGTTGCAGACCGCGTGTGCTCAGTTGCGCCGCTGGCAGGGCAACCCCGCCACGGAACAGCTGCAGTTGTCCGTGAACGTGAGCGCGCGGCAGTTCCGGCAGCCCGATTTCATGGAGCAGATTCGCACCGTGTTGCTGCAAACCGGTGCGCGGCCCGACCGTTTGAAGCTGGAACTGACGGAAAGCCTGGCGCTGGACAACGTGGACGACACCATCGCGAAGATGAACGCATTGCGCGCCCTGGGTCTGCGGTTTTCTCTGGACGACTTTGGCACGGGGCAGTCATCGCTGTCCTACCTCACGCGCCTGCCGCTGGACCAGCTCAAGATCGACCAGAGCTTTGTGCGCAACATTGGCATTCAGCACACCGATGCGCTGATCGTGCAGACCATCATCGGCATGGCGCAGAGCCTGGGAATCGACGTGATCGCCGAAGGCGTGGAGACGGACGCGCAGCGGGCGTTTCTGGAAAAGCACGGCTGCACGCTCTTTCAGGGTTACCTGTTCAGCCGCCCGGTGCCGATCGGGGTGCTGGAGCAGTACCTGCAAGCACGGGCAGCCTCTGTTTGAGTTCTGGTCCGTGTGTTCTGGACCGACTTACACCGCCATGTAACGCCCTGGCCGATGGTTCATCGCCAGGACCAGGTTGAGCGCCACGGCCCCTGCAATGGACCAGGCAACGCGCAGGGGTTCCACCGTCCACAGCGCCAGCAGCACGATGCAGCAGTCCACTACCATCTGGACCTTGCCGGCGCGCCATCCGTACCGGTCTTGCAGGTACAGCGCGGCAATGCCCACGCCCCCCAGGCTGCAACGGTGGCGAAAGAGCACCAGAAACCCCGTGCCCGTGATCAACCCGCCTGCCACGGCCGCATACAGCGGCTGCAACTGCGCAAATTCCAGAAATTGAGTCTGCAGTTCGGTCAGCAGCGACAACAACAGCACGGCAATAAACGTCTTGACCGTGAATGCGCGCCCCAGCTTGCGCAGGGCGAGCCAGTAAAAGGGCAGGTTCAGCACAAAGAAAATCTTGCCAAAGCCGATACCCGTGGCGTAGTGCAATAGGAACGCAAGGCCTGCGGTTCCCCCGGTCAGCAGGCCTGCGCTGGTGAAAAAAGCAACCCCTACGGAAATGAGCAGCACGCCGGTGAAGATGGCCACAGCATCTTCCGTGAGCGTGTGCGGCACCACCACAGGAGCGGCCACTTGCGCAGGGTTTGGCAGGGAAGGGGCGTGGGGTGCAGGCGGGTTGGACATGGTGAGCGCAGGCGGGCAGGGCGGCGGGTGCCGGTCAGGGGAAAGAGTCGCAGATTGGACCATGCAAGCCCTGTGCCGGACTTGTCCGCCGTCAAGAAGCGGCGTGTGTGTGGGGGCTCGGTCCTGGAAAAACTGGCCGCTCCTTGGCTGTTTTTTGGCCGATTCTTGCAATCTGCTTTAGATGTAACACCTGCAACGCACAGCGATGTGGGGCTGGGGCGGCAGCGTTCCTGCGAAAATAGCGGGCTTTGCCCATTGCGGGGACCTGCTCCCTGACGCCCGCCACCCTTCGGGGGGGCCGGTGCCATGGACGCCTCAGATTGATGTACCAGCCCCACCGACTCAACAGCTCCAGACTTGTGCTTTTGCTCCAGCAATGGACGCAGCCACAAGGTGGATCGGCGCGCCAGGATGTGGCGGAGCAACTCAGCCAGTGGCTTAGTACCGTGGATGCGGTCAAGCTCAGCCGGGCGCTGCATGCTCTGGAGTCCAGCCAAACCCCGGCTGTCACTACGCTGGGGCGGGGGACGGTGGATGTGCGCGCATTGCAGGCCAGCCTTCAGTCCACCCGGGCCGAGTTGACGGACTTGGTCACGGCCAAGGCCGCGCCTGCCAAACCCGTGCGCGAGCGTGCCGACAACACCCCTGTCGACAGCCCGGACCCCGAGGCCGGGGCAGATTTTGCAGTCCACGCGGCGCGTTATCTGGCGCTACAAAAGCAGATGGATGCCAGACTGGCTGCCTTGCGCGCGTTGATTCGGCAGAGCTTGTCGATGGGCCCCGAGGGCCTGCGTCGGCTGGCCCTGCTGGATGCGGTGATGGACCAGATGCTGGGTGCGCGTGAGCAAAGGCTGTGGGCGTCGCTACCCGGCCATCTGGAGCGGCGGATGGCGCATTTGCGCGCAGCCCACCAGCAGCAGCTGGAGGCTGCAGGGCGAGATGATGAGCCGCAGCGCTGGGCGCTGCCGGGCGGCTGGCTGTTTGCCTTTGAGCAGGACTTGCGGGCGCTGCTGCTGGCCGAGTTGCAGGTGCGGCTGGAGCCCCTTGCTGGTTTGCTGGAAGCGGCGCAGAGCCATGACTCCCATCGCCGCACCACCCACCGTCCCCCCACAGCCACGAAGACCCCGGAACCGGTAACAGGAATGATCGAATGAACAAGAGTGTGATGGCCGCCATCTTTGCGGTGGGCCTGGCGGTGGTGGGCTGGGTGGGATGGGGATTTGTCGGGTCGAGCCCTCTGGCGCTGGCCATGACGGTGGTGATTGCTGCCGTCTACGTGGTGGGAGCCTATGAGCTGATGCAGTTCCGGGCCGCGACTTCGTCGCTGTCCATTGCGCTGGCCGGGCTGGGGCAGCAGCCCCTGGTGGACCTGGGTGGTTGGCTGGAGCGCATGCATTCGTCCTTGCGCAACCCGGTTCGCCAGCGGATCGACGGGGAGCGTGTGCCCCTGCCGGGGCCTGCGCTGGCGCCGTACCTGGTGGGGCTCCTGGTCATGCTGGGCATGCTGGGCACCTTTCTGGGCATGGTGGTCACCTTCAATGGCGCGGTTTTCGCACTGGAGGCCTCGTCCAGCCTGGAGTCGATCCGGGCGGCGCTGGCCGCGCCCATCAAGGGGCTGGGTCTGTCGTTTGGTACCTCGGTGGCCGGGGTGGCAGCGTCGGCCATGCTGGGGCTGATGTCCGCCCTGTGCCGCCGCGAACGGCTGGCAGCGTTGCGCATGCTGGATGCCCGCATCGCTAGTGATCTGCGCCCCTTCTCGGCAGCCCACCGGCGCCAGGAAATGTTCGAGGCCCTGCAGGCCCAGGCGCAGGCCATGCCGCTGATTGCAGAGCGCCTGCAAGGCCTGATGGAAGGGCTGGAGCGCCGCCACGAGCAGTTGAACGGCCAATTGCAAGACCAACAGCAGGTGTTTCACCGCGAGGCGGCTGCGGCCTACACCCAGCTGGCCACCACCGTGGGGGCATCCCTGCACGACAGCCTGGGCGCCAGCGCCCGCATGGCGGGTGAGACGATCCGCCCGGTGGTGGAGCAGGCCATGGCAACGCTGGCGCAAGAGGCTGAGCGCTCGCACCAGCGGCTGCGCGAGGCCACTGGCGTGCAGATGCACGCCCTCACGGCCCAATGGGAGGGCACGGCCCGCCAGGTGGCGGACACCTGGACGGAGGCCTTGGACCGTCACACGCAGACGCAGGACCAGCAGGCGGTGCAGTTGGGCAGCGCGCTGCAGTCCATCACGCAGACGCTAGAGCAGCGCACCACGAAGCTGCTAGCCACGTTGCAAGAGGCTGTGGCCCAATCACAGGCGGCCCAACTGGCGGCCGACCAGCAGCGCCTTGCGGGCTGGAGCCTGTCCATGGAGGGCATGGCCAGCCGACTGGCGGAGCAATGGCAGCTTGCGGGTGAACAAACGACGCAGCAGCAGCGCGGCGTCTGCCAGGCGCTCGAAGGCGCTGCCACCCAGCTCGACCAGTCACTGCAGACGGCATCACAGGCCTTTGAGCAGCGCACCACGGCGCTGCTGGCCTCATTGCAAGAGACTGTGGCCCAATCACAGGCGGCCCAGTTGGCGGCCGACCAGCAGCGCCTCGCAGGCTGGAGCCGGTCCATGGAGGGCATGGCCAGCGCACTGGCGGAGCGATGGCAACAGGTGGGCGAGCAAACCGCACAGCACCAGCAGGGCGTGTGCCTGGCGCTGGAAGGCGCTGCCACCCAGCTCGACCAGTCACTGCAGACGGCATCGCAGGCCTTCGAGCTGCGCACCACGGCGCTGCTGGCCTCGCTGGAACAGACGGTGGAGAAAACGCAGGCCGACCAGGCAGTGGCGGATCAGCAGCGCCTTGCGGGCTGGAGCCAGTCCATGGAGGGCATGGCCAGCCGATTGGCGGAGCAATGGCAGCAGGTGGGCGAGCGAACGGCGCAGCAGCAGCGCGGCGTGTGCCAGGCGCTGGAGGGCGCTGCGGCGCAGCTCACCGAGCGCATGACCGAGCAGGTCCACCAGGCCCTGGGCGGTGCCGCCCGGTTGATGGACCAGTCGGACGCGTTGTTGCACACCCGCATTGAGGCCGAAGCCCGATGGGCCGACACCCAGGCCCAGCGCATGGATGCGCTGGCGGGCGTGTGGCGCACGGAATTGGTGGCGCTGCGGGATGCCGAGGCGGCACGTGGCCAGGCCGCAGTGGAGCGGCTCGATGCGCTGCAGGCCGCCGTGGCCGGGCACCTGGCCACGCTGGGTTCTGCGCTGGAAGCCCCGCTCACGCGATTGCTGCAGACGGCGTCGGATGTACCGCAGGCCGCGGCTGAGGTGATCACCCAGTTGCGCCAAGAGATGACCCACCTGAGCGAACGCGACAACGCGGCCCTGGCAGAGCGCACGGCCATGATGGAGCAACTGGGTGTGTTGCTCCAATCGGTGAACGAAGCCGCCGGGCAGCAGCGTGCGGCCATTGAATCGCTGGTGGGGTCTGCGGCCTCGGTGCTGGAGCAGGCGGGGCAGGAGTTTTCCCAGGCGCTCGGCGCGCAGGCGGGCAAGGTCGATGAAGTGTCGGCACACGTGGCCGCCAGCGCGGTGGAGCTGTCGAGCCTGGGTGAGTCCTTTGGCCATGGCGTGGAGCTGTTCACGGCCAGTAACGAAAAGCTGATGGGCAGCCTGCAGCGCATCGAAGGCGCCATTGGCCAGTCCATGAGCCGCAGCGATGAGCAGCTTGCCTACTACGTGGCACAGGCCCGCGAGGTGATCGACCTGAGCATTTCTTCGCAGCAGGGCATCGTGGAAGACCTGCGCCGCCTCAACGGGCAGATGGCCGCAGCGGTGCAGGGAGTCGCCGCGTGACCGGCCTGGACGACACGCTGGACGATGCCACCGAACAGACGGCCCCGGTGTGGGCCGTGTTTGGCGACCTCATGGCGGGCTTGCTGGGTGCGTTTGTGCTGATTCTGGTGGGCGTGCTGGTGGTGCAGATCGACCTGGTCGCCAGCCTCAAGCAGGAAGTGGAAAAGCGGCAGATGGAAGAAAAGCGCCGCATGGCGCTGGAAAAAGCACTGGCGATTCCGCTGGCCAGCGGCCGCGTCACGGTCAATGAAGGCCGTATCGGCATCAGCGGCAGCGTGCTGTTTGCGGCAGGCTCTGCCGAGTTGCGCCCTGAAGGCCGGCAACTGCTCCAGAGCCTGGTGCAGCCGCTGCAGGTGTACCTGCGCGAACGTGACGAGATGCTGATGGTGAGTGGCTTTACCGACAACACCACGCTGCTGCAAGGGCGCCACCAGCGTTTTGCCGATAACCTGGAGCTGTCGGCCCAGCGCGCGTTGACCGTGACCCGCGCCCTGATCGAAGAGGACATGCCCTCGTCCCAGGTGTTTGCTGCGGCCTTTGGCGCCGAGCAGCCGGTGGCCGACAACGCCGACGAAAAGGGGCGGGCACAGAACCGCCGCGTGGAGATGGCCCCCGTACCCCGCGCTGCCCAGGCCAAGCCCGCCCGCAATGAGTGAGCCGACCCTGGAGTCCCTGCGGGCAGAAGGCGCGCAGCACCACGACCCGGTGCGCTTTCGGTACCTGGAGGTGCTGGCCACACGCCTGCCTGCGCAGCCCCCCGCCGTACAGCAGGTGCTGGCCCGCAGGCTGCAGGCCGCCTTGGTGGACTACGCCAGGCGCACCCGGACACCTCCCCGCCAGCCACTGGCGGCCACAGCGCCAGCCGATGCACCATCTGCACTGGCGCAACTGAACAGCGATCTCAGTACCCGCGCCCAGGCCGACGCAGACAGCGTGCTGGTGGGCGGTGGCGCCAGTGTGTCGGACATGAAGAGCGTGCGCCGCTTCAGCGAAGTCTGGTCCAAGATTGCTGCGGAACAGCAGGTGGCCCAGGCCTTCACGCGTGGGCCGGAAAACGCCGGACCGTTGAATGCACACCGCCTCATGTTGCGCTCCCTGGCCTTGATGCGGTCGCTGTCGCCGGACTACCTGCGGCATTTTTTATCGCAGATGGACAGCCTGCTGTGGCTGGAGCAGGCCGCTGCAAAGCCAGCCAGGGCAACCCTCAAGCCAGGTCGCGTGGCTCGCTCCTCCAAGCACTGAGTGCGCAGGCTGCGACTCGGGAAGCCGGGTGCGCAGTTTTCAGACGCCGTGGTCGCCCGGCTGCACGGGGCGGATCGCCGTTTCTTCCAGCGCCTGGTCCATCAGCACAGTGACTTCTGCCGCTGGCACCATGGGCCGGAAAGCACTCACGTGGGAGCGCCCGATGTTGCCCAACGGCAGCCGTGCCAGCAGGTGCCCCAGGGGCACCAGGGCCAGCCGCAGCAGCTGGCCGGTGGCCTCGCGCGCATCTCCCAGTGCGAGGGCGTAGCGCAGCATGGCGGTGTGTGACCGCCAGTGCAGGGGCAATGAGGTCTGTCCCAGCACGTGGGCGGCCTCCAGCCAACGCCAGCGCTGGGCGGGGGGCGCGTCAGGCTGGCGGGCAAAGCTGGCCAGCAGGTGGTTGAACGCGGCGCACCTGTGTAGCGCGGTGGGGGCGGCGCCCCCGGCGGCATGCTGCGCGGCCAGTTGGCGCCAGCGCCTTTGGCGGTGCCGGTAGAACACCTGGGCAAACAGGGCGCTCAGCGGTGTCATCAGCCAGGGCAGGTGGCGCGCAATCACCTCGATGTCATCGGTGTACAGCGTGCGGCCATCGGACAGGGGCTGCAGGGTGATGCGGTGGTCCCAGCGGCGCATGAGCACGCCTTCTCCGTTGTCGCGCAGCGTGGGCCAGCCGCCCCTTTGTGCAGCCGGCTCGATGGAGATGCGCACGGTTTGCGGGCCCATGGGCAAAACGCCCAGCAACCGCATGTGCAGCGCCAGCTCGCCGGGAGCCCAGTGCGTGGGCCATTCCGTGCCCCGTGCGGGGTGAAACTGGATGAGCGGCGCGGTGATGTGGCGGAACACAGCGGTGCTTTGCAGCTGCGCAGCCACCCATTCAGGCGGGGCGCTCAACGGAGTCGATAGGTGCACGCGCATGGATCAGTGCCCTTGCGGTTGTGGCTGTGCGGTGGTGCTGGCCAGCTCTTGCCGCGCGTGGCGTATCACGCTCCAGCCGCCGCTGATGGCCAAGCCTGCCATGATGGCCGCCACCCCCAGATCGGGCCAGGCGGTGCCGGTGCCCAACACACCCAGGGCAGCGCCCATCACCGCCAGGTTGCCCAGCGCATCGTTGCGGGTGCACAGCCACACGCCGCGCATGTTGGCGTCGCCCTCCCGGTAGGCATAGAGCAGGGCGGCCACGCCCAGGTTGGCCGCCAGCGCCAGCAGGCCCACGCTGCCCATGGTGAAGGGCTCGGGCGGTGTGCCTTGCCACGCACCCCAGGCCACGCGCCCAATCACGAACATGCCAAACGCCAGCATGCTGGCCCCCTTGACCAGGGCGGCGCGAGCGCGCCAAGTGAGGGCCATGGCCAGCACCCACAGCGACAGGCCGTAGTTGGCAGCATCCCCCAGAAAGTCGATGGCATCGGCCAGCAGCGATGCCGAGCCCGACTGGGTACCCGCCCCCAGCTCCACCACAAACATGGTGGCGTTGACGACAAGCGCTATCCACAAGATGCGGCGGTAGCGCGGGTCGGCGGCGGCAGGGCCAGTGGCGCAATGGTCGTCGTGGCAGTGGGCAGACATGGGGGGTTCTCCGTGCAGTTTTGAAAGCGATGGCATGATTGGAAACCTTGAAGTCACTTGAAGGTCAAGCCATGGATCAGAACGCTGTGCAGTTTCGCATTGGCGAGGCCGCCCTGCAGTCCGGGGTGTCTGCCGCCAACATCCGCTACTACGAGAAGGAGGGGCTGTTGCCCCCCGGCGTGCGGGGCGACAACAGCTACCGCCTGTACAGCGGTGCCGACGTGCACCAGCTGCGCTTCATCCGCCTGTGCCGCGCCATGGACATGTCGCTGCATGAAGTGCGCACTCTGCTCGCGCTGGACTGGAGCCGCAAAGAAGACTGCGACGCCGCACGCGACACGCTGGATGACCATCTGCAGCATGTGCGTGCCCGCCTGGCAGAGCTGCAGACGCTGGAGGCCGACCTGCTCGCGCTGCGCAACCGCTGCGATGGGACGGATGCCCACTGTCACATCATCGAAGCCCTGCACGCGCGTGCGGATGCGCAGCCCGCTGTGCCGTTCGCCACCGCTGCGGCAAAGCGGCATGTGTAGCCCGGTCTGCCGTGGGCGCTTGCAAGCACCAGCTTCCGCAAGGATGTGAGTAGCTGTTTCTTCTGCGTTTGAAAATGCTATAAAAATAATAGCTGTTTGCGCTTGTCTATCAAGCGCTAGATGCCAAAAACATCGAAAAATTTCTATGACAGTCCACCGTCAACGCTCTCTGTGAGTGCCCCGCTATGATCCGACCATGATTTCGCGCTTGCCCGGCCTCTCCCTGCCCGAACGTGTGTGGAACACCGCGCGGCGCTGGGCGGTCGCCTGGTGGCGCATCTTGTATCTGGGGGCGGTGGTGCTGGTGCTGGTGTTGTCGCCGTCCAGCTATGGCAAGGGCACGCGCAGGGCGCTGGCACGCCACCTGTATCTCGACACCGCCCCGGTGCTGCTCGGCTTTACGGTGCTGGCTGCCCTGATCAGCCTGGTGCTCACGCGCATCGTGGTGGTCACGGCGCTCAGCTATGGCCTGTCGCGCTATGCGCTGGAGATGGTGATCCGCGTGCTGGTGCTGGAGCTGATCCCGCTCACGGCGGCGCTGTTCGTCGCCATGCGCTGCACCATCCCCAATGGCTCGCAGATCACGCGGCTGCGGCAAACCGGACGGTTTGACGCGCTGCGCGCCCATGGCTCGGACCCGGTGCGCATCGAGCTTCTGCCGCGCGTGATCGCTGGAGTGTTCGCCTGCATCACGCTCGCCGCGCTCAGCTGTGTGGTGGCCCTGGTGCTGGCGTACCTGGGGGTGTATGGTTTCAATTTGGCGGGGTTGCCCAGCTACACCCGCATGTTTGGCCAGGTGTTCACGCCCAGCGTGACGATGGTGTTCGCGCTCAAGACCGTGTTCTTCAGCCTGGCCGTAGCGCTGATCCCCATGGCGGCAGGCCTGTACGACACGGGCGATCGCACCCAGCCCGATTCAGAGCTGGGCGGCCTGGCCCGCATGTTTGCCGTGCTGCTGATGATCGAGGTGGCCTCGCTCATGGGCAACTACTACTGACCGATGTCTGCTGACACCCGACTACCCCATTCCTTTACGGCGACCCACCTTCCGGCACCATGAACGACGAGAACCACAACGCCCGCCAAACGCCGCCCCCGGGGCCCGCTCCGGCTTCTCCCGCCACCGACGTGCCGCCCGTGGAAACCCTGCGCCCGGTGGCCTACCTGGAGATCAAGGCGGCGGCGTTGCTGCTGTTCACGTTGGCCCTCATCGTCGGGTCGGGCCTGTACCTGCTGTATGCGCGTGGTGCGTTCGAACCCACGCAGACCCTGGTGCTGACGGCCGACGACTCTGAAGGCGTGGTGGTGGGCATGGACATGACGTTCTCGGGTTTCCCCATTGGCCGCGTGCGCCGCATCGAACTGGCCGAAACCGGCAACGCCCGCATCATCGTGGACGTGCCCCGCAAGGACGCGCACTGGTTGCGTGAATCCAGCGTGTTCACACTGGTGCGGGGCATTGTGGGTGGCACCAACATCCGCGCCTACACCGGCATGCTGAACGACAAGCTCCTGCCCGATGGTGCCGTGCGCCCCGTGCTGCGTGGCGACGCCACCGCCGAAATCCCGCAGCTCATGGCCTCGGCGCGCGAACTGCTGTCTAACCTCAATGCGCTCACGGCGCAGGACGCTGCCCTGGGCAGCAGCCTGACCAATGTGCAGGCGCTCACCGAACGCCTCAATGGCCCCGGCGGCATGCTGGGAGTGCTGATGGGCAATGAGGCCGATGGGAAGAAAATTGTTGCCACGCTCGACCGCACCAATGCCCTGCTGGCGCGCCTGGATGGCATGGCGGCGCGGGCTGACAAACAGGTATTTGGCGCCGAAGGCAGCAAGGAAGCGCTGGTACCTGAGATGCGCGCCACCGTGGCCCAGCTCAATGGCTTGTTGGCCGACACCCGCACCAGCCTGAAAAAGGTGGATGCGGTGCTGGTGGAAGCCCAGGCCATTGGCGCCAATGCCCGCGAAGCCACCACTGACCTGGGGGCCTTGCGCGCCGAGGTGGAAAGCAATCTGCGCAAGGTAGAAAGCCTGGTCAACGAAATCAACCGCAAATGGCCTTTTGCGCGGGATACGGAACTCAAGCTGCCATGAAGCCCTTTTCAGTTTCTGCATTCCCTTCGAAGCCCATGCACCTGGCAAGGCCACTCCGGGTGTCATTGCTGGGAGCTGTGGTGGTTGCGGCGGCCTTGTTGTCCGCATGCTCCAGCAAACCTCCCGTGCCCGACTGGCAGATGAACGCTCAAGGCTCAGCCCAGAAGGCCCTCGAAGCCTATCTGTCGGGCAACCCCCGCGTCGAGCAGCTCGAATGGGACCGCGCCCGGGCTGAAGTGGCCCGCACGGGGCGCCCAGACCTGCTGGCCCGTCTGGAACTGATGCGCTGCGCTGCGCAGGTCGCCAGCTTGGTACCTGGCCCCTGCGAGCGCTTTGAACCGCTGCGCGCCGACGCCGCCGCGCCCGAGCGCGCTTATGCCGACTATCTGGGGGGGCGAGTACAGCCCCAGGACGTGGGCTTGCTGCCCGAAGCGCAGCGCAAGGTGGCTGCATCGGGCGATGCATCTGCGTTGCCCGCTTTGGAAGACCCGCTGTCGCGCCTCGTGGCAGCTGGGGTGCTGTTTCAGTCGGGGCGCGCCAGCCCGGCGGTGATCGCTATCGCTGCTGACACAGCCTCTGCCCAGGGCTGGCGCAGACCGTTGATGGCCTGGCTCAATGTGCAGGCGCAACGCACCGAAGCTGCGGGCGACCAGCAAGCCACTGCAGCGCTGCGTCGGCGCATTGCCATCGTGGAGCAGGGTGCGCCGCAGCGCTGAGGCGCGAACGGCTAGCGCAGGCGTGCCTGCAATTGCGTTTCGATGTGTTCCCGCTCCAGCGCAAACTGCTGGGCGGTGATCTCATTGGCTTCGTATTTGCGGGCGGTGGATAACAACAGCACCGTGTTTTCCAGGCGCGTGTCTTGTTGCAAAGAGGGCGGCAGGGCGGTCAGTCGGTCAAAACTCTGCTTGTAGAGTTCGCTCCAGCTCAGCGCCCCGGCCTGGGCCTGGGCGCGCGCACCGTCATGCCAGCGCGCGAATTCTTCAAGGGAGCCATCCCTCGGGCTGGTGCATCCCCCCATCGCCACCAGCAGCGCTGTCGCCGCCACAGGCCGCGCGAAGAAGCGAGCAGAAAAAAGACTTGCAGAGATTCGAAAACGTGTGGTCACGATCGTCCTCCATTCTGGATTGCCACCGAAAATCCCGGTGCGCAGCGCCAGATGGTACTCCGATGCTATGCTTTTTGCTACCCATGGCGAGTAGGCGTGCTAAACCACTCCACCTCATGCACAAGTTCACTCAAACAGACTGGAGGGAAAGATCTGGTCCAGCCCACTGGGCAAAAGCGGCATCGAATCCACCGACTGCACGGTCACATCGGGCATCAGCAACGATGCCGCCGCCAGTACCGCAAGCACAACCGTGCCGGCAAACGCAGCGAGGGCGCGGGTTCCGGGTGTCAAGGGGTGGCGCTTCATGGCGGATCCTTTGTCAAAAAGGTGGGAGTCCCAATGAGCTCCCGGGTCAGCCTCAATGGCTGATGGAGAGGATTTCAGCAAAACGCGCGGCCAGCGTCTGTCAGACAAGTGCGATATCCGCAGATGACCCCGGTTTGTTGCCTTTGGTTGCAAGTCATTCAGAAGCTTGGTTGTGCTCAGATGTTCCGTAGAGCGAGCATGCGCATGACACTAGGAGTCCAGCGTGGTCCTTGTCCCACCGCGCTGCACTTGGCAGGAGTCCAAAGACGGAAGCCAATCGGCCGAAGCCGGCGCTGGCGCAGAGCGCATGGGCGCGAACTTGAATGGGTGACGGGGGTAGGTTGTTGCCAGCGCTGCCCGCCCTTGCGGCGAAATGGCAAGAACCTCTGCTTTTTGCTCCTTGGCACGCACATCGGGAAGCTGCACCTCTACGAGCTGAGCAGCCGCCAGCACCCGAAGCTTGTCAACGTCGCAGGGCTTCTCGATCATCATGGGCAGCTTGCTCTGTGCAAGGACGAACAGTAGCTCCATGGGCATAGGTGCACTCCTTTTGGGTGGAGTCATTTATTGTGAATAGTGCGCCGCGGCGTGACAACCAATCACACGTTTTGCAACAAATCGGCGGGTTTGGTCCCACCGCTCCCGGCATTTCGCGAGGCGGGAAGGAGGCGCTGAAAGCGCTCCGTGTCACTTGAGAGGCCGAAACGAAAAAAGCGCCCCGAAGGACGCTTTTTGATTTTTGGCGGAGAGGGCGGGATTCGAACCCGCGGTGGGGATTAGCCCACACACGCTTTCCAGGCGTGCGACTTAAACCGCTCATCCACCTCTCCGAAGCCCTCGATTATAGCCATAGGAAAAGGGATATCTGGGCTGACGGTAGCCGTTGCCTCGAAAAAAGCTTTGCCTGCGCTCAGGCCGCTTTCTGTGAAGCTTGCACCATCTTCATCGCCGACCCGATCAGCGCAGACACCTCCGTCATGTTGCTCGGCACGATAAGTGTGGTGTTGGAGTCTGCTGCCACCTGGCTGTAGGCTTCCACGGCCTTCTCGGCCACCTTGAGCTGTACAGCCTGTTCGCCACCGGGTTGGCGGATGGCTGAGGCCACACGCTCGATGGCCTGGGCGTTGGCTTCGGCCACGGCCTTGATCGATTCTGCCTCGCCTTGGGCCTTGTTGATGACGGCCTGCTTTTCGCCCTCGGATCGGGCGATGAAGGCCTCGCGTTCGCCGGTGGCGATGTTGATCTGTTCCTGGCGGCGGCCTTCAGAGGCGGCGATCAACGCGCGTTTTTCGCGTTCTGCAGTGATCTGGGCCTGCATGGCGTGCAGGATTTCCTTGGGTGGTGTCAGGTCCTTGATTTCATAGCGCAGCACTTTCACGCCCCAGTTGAGGGCAGCTTCGTCGATGGCCTGTACGACCTGGGCGTTGATGATGTCGCGCTCTTCAAAGGTTTTGTCCAGCTCCAGCTTGCCGATGACCGAGCGCAGCGAGGTCTGCGCCAGCTGCGTCACGGCCATGATGTAGTTGCTGGAGCCGTAGCTGGCGCGCATGGGGTCGGTCACCTGAAAGTACAGGATGCCGTCCACTTGAAGCTGGGTGTTGTCGCGCGTGATGCAAACCTGGCTGGGCACGTCGAGCGGGATTTCCTTGAGGCTGTGTTTGTAGGCGACCTTGTCGACAAAAGGTACCAGGAAGTTCAGTCCCGGTGTGAGCGTGCCCGCGTACTTGCCCAGGCGCTCTTTGACCCAGGCATTTTGCTGGGGCACGACCTTGACGGACCGCGCGATGAAAATGACGGCAATGATGAGAATGACGATGGCAATTTCCATGAGAAGCCTCTTTTTCGTTGTTGATCTGTGAAGGTGAGCGACAGCGGGATTTTTAGAGAGGGTCTACCAGCAGGCGATTGCCCACCAGTTCAGCAACCCGGTGCATGCCCGTGGAGGGGGTGACTCCGGGACGGTGGATGGCTGTCCAGGTGGCACCCCGGTACTTCACGGTGGTGGTCCCATCAGCGTTCCAGCCCTCAATGAGAATGGTTTCGCCCACGTCCATGTTCACACTGCGATCCGCACGGGCCGAGGGATCTCCGGGCCGCTTTTTCTTGAGGTAGTACCAGCCCACCACTGCGCCGCCGCCCACAACAGCCGCTGCCACGATCTGCGCGGTAATTGGCAACCCCAGATGGGCCGCCAGGGCCGCTGCCACCAGTCCAATGGCCACCATGAGCAGATAGAACGTACCGGTGAGCAGCTCTGCAACGACCACAGCCCCCGCTGCGAGCCACCAGATGGTGGATTCCTCCATAGCCAACTCCTTGTTGTGGTTGTGTTTAGTGCACCACATTCTGGGACAAAAGGGTTGCAGTTCAAAGGCGCGTCAAGGTTATTCCTTACACTTCGCGCCTATTTCGTTTTTTGGCCGGGCAGGGCACGGTTGCACGGAGGCTGCGCATGAAGTTTCGCTTTCCCATCATCATCATCGATGAAGACTATCGTTCCGAGAACACCTCGGGCCTCGGTATCCGCGCGCTGGCGCAGGCTATCGAGTCTGAGGGTTTCGAGGTGGTTGGCGTCACCAGCTATGGTGACCTGTCGCAGTTTGCCCAGCAGCAAAGCCGCGCCAGCGCATTCATCTTGTCCATCGACGATGAGGAATTTACGGTGGGTGAGGGGCTGGACCCCATCGTGCTGAGCCTGCGCAACTTCATCGGTGAAGTGCGGCGCAAGAACACCGAAGTGCCCATCTATGTGCACGGCGAGACCAAGACCAGCCGCCACCTGCCCAACGACATCCTGCGCGAGCTGCATGGCTTCATCCACATGTTCGAGGACACCCCCGAATTTGTGGCGCGCCACATCATCCGCGAGGCCAAGAGCTACCTGGAGAGCGTGCAGCCTCCATTCTTCAAGGCACTGCTCGACTACGCTGAAGACGGCTCGTACAGCTGGCACTGCCCCGGCCACTCCGGCGGCGTGGCGTTCCTGAAGAGCCCTGTGGGCCAGATGTACCACCAGTTCTACGGCGAGAACATGCTGCGTGCCGACGTGTGCAATGCGGTGGAAGAGCTGGGCCAGCTGCTGGACCACAACGGTGCCATTGGTGAATCGGAGCGCAACGCCGCGCGTATTTTCAACGCCGACCACTGCTTCTTCGTGACCAACGGCACGTCCACATCGAACAAGATGGTGTGGCACCACACGGTGGCGCCGGGCGACGTGGTGGTGGTGGACCGCAACTGCCACAAGTCCATCCTGCACAGCATCATCATGACCGGGGCGATCCCCGTGTTCATGAAGCCCACGCGCAACCATTTCGGCATCATTGGCCCCATTCCGCAAAGCGAGTTCGAGCCTGCCGCCATCCAGGCCAAGATCAAGGCCAACCCGCTGCTCAAGGGCGTGGATGCGAAAAAGGTCAAGCCGCGCGTGCTCACGCTCACGCAGTCCACCTATGACGGCGTGCTCTACAACACCGAGACCATCAAGAGCATGCTCGACGGCTACGTGGACAACCTGCACTTTGACGAGGCCTGGCTGCCACACGCGGCCTTCCACCCGTTTTATGGCAGCTACCACGCCATGGGCAAGAAGCGCACGCGCCCCAAGCATTCCGTGACGTACGCGACGCAGTCCATCCACAAGCTGCTAGCCGGCATCAGCCAGGCTAGCCATGTGCTGGTGCAGGATTCGCAGACCACCAAGCTGGATCGCCACCTCTTCAACGAGGCCTACCTGATGCACACCAGCACCAGCCCGCAGTACAGCATCATCGCCAGCTGCGACGTGGCCGCCGCCATGATGGAGCCTCCCGGCGGTACGGCCCTGGTGGAGGAAAGCCTGCTCGAAGCGCTGGACTTTCGCCGTGCCATGCGCCAGGTGGAGCACGACTTTGGCAAGAACGACTGGTGGTTCAAGGTTTGGGGCCCTGAAAAGCTCGTGGACGAAGGCCTGGGCCGCGCCGAGGACTGGATCATCCGCAGCGATGGCAAGGGCAAGAAGAACGCCAGCAAGTGGCACGGCTTCGGCCAACTGGCCGACGGCTTCAACATGCTGGACCCGATCAAGTCCACCATCGTCACACCGGGCCTGAACCTGGACGGCAAGTTCGACAAGACTGGCATTCCCGCATCCATCGTCACCAAGTACCTGGCCGAGCACGGCGTGGTGGTCGAGAAGACCGGCCTGTACAGCTTCTTCATCATGTTCACCATCGGCATCACCAAGGGCCGCTGGAACACGCTGCTGACGGCGCTGCAACAGTTCAAGGACGACTACGAGAAGAACCAGCCCATGTGGCGCATCCTTCCCGAGTTCTGCCAGCAGCACAAACGTTACGAGCGCATGGGCCTGAAGGACCTGTGCCAGCACGTGCATGAGATGTACGCCAAGTACGACATCGCGCGCCTGACGACCGAGATGTACCTGTCGGACCTGACGCCCGCCATGAAACCCTCGGACGCCTACGCGCACATCGCCCACCGCCAGACCGAGCGCGTGGAGATCGACCACCTGGAAGGCCGCATCACCGTGGGCCTGGTCACGCCCTACCCACCGGGCATTCCGCTCTTGATCCCTGGCGAGGTATTCAACAAGAAGATCGTGGACTACCTCAAGTTCGCGCGCGAATTCGCCAAGCTGTGCCCGGGCTTCGAGACCGACATCCACGGCCTGGTGGAAGTGGAAGACGAGAACGGCCAGGTGCGTTACTACGCAGACTGCGTGGCAGAGCAAGGCAAGACCGGCAAGAACCCCAAGCCCCTGGCCACCGCCCAGAACCTGGTGCAGGTGGGCGACGACGGCCCGTACGGACGCAACGTTTAAGCACGTCTTCGCGCTGGTGTGTGGGTGCACCAGCGTCTCGAAAATCGCTCCCCCGGCATGGCTGGCGGAGCGATTTTTTTGTGCATTTGAATCCGCTGTTGTGGTGCTGCCGTATTGACTGTCAGCCGCGTGGTTTTCATGCGGTGGCGACTGTCTTCACACACCTCTCAGGAGATTCTCATGACCCTTCGATTCAACGCCCGCCTCGCCACCATCGCCTTCACCGCAGCCATGGCCGCTGCCGCAATGCCTGCCATGGCGCAGGTCATGGTGGGCGGTGCGCCCATGCTGGCCAGCAAGGACATCATCGACAACGCCGTGAACTCCAAGGACCACACCACGCTGGTGGCCGCTGTGAAGGCTGCGGGCCTGGTCGAAACGCTCAAGGGCCCCGGTCCCTTCACCGTGTTTGCGCCCACCAATGCGGCATTTGCCGCATTGCCCGCCGGCACGGTGGACACGCTGCTCAAGCCCGAGAGCAAGCCCACCCTGACCAAGGTGCTCACCTACCACGTGGTCGCGGGCAAGTACGACGCTGCTGCGTTGTCCAAGATGATTGCAGACGGCAAAGGCATGGCCAGCCTCAAGACGGTGGCGGGCGGTACGCTCACCGCCAAGGCCAGCGGCAATGCTGTCATGGTGACGGACGAAAAGGGCGGTACGGCGACGGTGACGATTGCCGACGTGTACCAGTCCAACGGCGTGATCCACGTGGTGGACAAGGTCCTGTTGCCTAACTGATTGAGCAACGGATGGGGGGCTGCCCGTCCGCTGTGCATGGCCGCCGCATCGCAGGGCCGGGATCGGCCAGGGGTTGCTGTGGCCCCGTCAGCGAACCGGCGGCACATCGTCCCGCACACGCACAAAACTCGCGAAGCGCGGCAGGCCCCCGTCATGGGTACCGCGAAACCGGTACGTCACCCAGCTGCCCACAGGTGGTGGGTCAGCCCGCTGCGCATCGCTGAAACCCGCCCCCAGTCGGAAACGCTGGCCCGAAGGCATTTCCACCAGCAGGGCTCCCATGCGACCGGCGTGGCGGCCCTTGCCAGGCAGGTGGGCGACCACGCGCGCTTCCGTGTCTTCGTGGGTCTTGACCTTGACCAGGTCGTCGCTGCGGCCAGACTGGTAGAGCGAGCTGCCCCGGTGCAGCATCAGGCCTTCGCCGCCCGCCCGCACCGTGCGTTGCAACAGGGCCTGCAGGGCAGCATCGTTTTCGATGCGCTTTTGGGGCACCGCCTGGACCCAAGGCTGGTTGATTTGCATCACCAAGGCATTGAGCGACCGCAGCCGTTCGTCAAACATGCCGCCGTGCCGGGGCAGGTCAAACACCATGAAGCGCATCTGGTGCCAGGCCGCCTCATGAGGCTGCTGTTGGCGCGTGGTGGATTGGGCGTGTGCAAAGCGCCCGCGTCCGGCCCACAGCTCTCCGTCCATGGGGGCGGTGGGCCACCCGGCGGTGAACCAGGCGGGGGCCATCACCGTTTCGCCGCCCCGCGTGCGCAGCGTGTGGCCGTCCCAGTAGCCCCGCACACCGTCGTATTTTTCGCTGACCCAATAGTCGGCCAGCGGCATGCCGGGCCGGTACACATTGGCCAGCAACAGGGCAGGGGCGTCTGCTGCGTGCGTGGGCAGCGCAGTGAAACTCAGCCACGCCAGCCAGTGCCTGCGGAGCATTTGCTATTAAATGTATAGCTACCAGCGCTTTTTCAATAAGCGCTAGGCCCTGTTTTGATCTAAATTTTCGATGACAATCAGACCTGGTCTGCGCTCAGGCCCGCCGTCTGGCTGAAGCCGCCGTCCACGTAGGTGATCTCGGCCGTCATGCCCGAGGCCAGGTCCGACAGCAGGAAGGCTGCCACATTGCCCACGTCTTCGATCGTCACGTTGCGGCGCAGGGGCGATGCATCGGCCACGCGGCTGAGCAGTTTGCCAAAGTCCTTGATGCCGCTGGCGGCCAGGGTCTTGATGGGGCCGGCGCTGATGCCGTTGGCGCGGATGCTGCGGCCGTCTTCGGTGCGGCCCACGGCCTCGGCCAGGTAGCGCACGCTGGCTTCCAGGCTGGCCTTGGCCAGACCCATGGTGTTGTAGTTGGGGATGGAGCGCAGCGCGCCCAGGTAGCTCAGTGTCAGCAGCGACGACTTGTCGTTCAGGTAGGGAAGGGCGGCCTTGGCCATGGCGGGAAAGCTGTAGGCGCTGATGTCGTGGGCGATGCGGAAACCCTCGCGCGAAAGGCCTTCGAGGAAATTACCGGCAATCGCCTCGCGGGGGGCGAAGCCGATGCTGTGCACAAACCCGTCGAATTGGGGCCAAGTCTGCGACAGCTCGGCAAACATGCGCTCGATCTGCTCGTCGCTGCCCACGTCACAGTCAAAGATCAGCTTGGAGTCGAACTCGGCCGCAAAGTCGGTGATGCGGTCCTTGAAGCGCTCGCCCACGTAGCTGAACGCCAGTTCGGCGCCCTGTGCGTGGCAGGCCTTGGCAATGCCGTAGGCGATGGAGCGGTTGGACAAAACACCCGTGATGAGCAACTTCTTGCCGGTCAGAAAACCCATGTTCAATCTCCTTTTGGAATGGCGAAATGTCGGCGGGCGGCCTGGCGCATGTGGGTATGCGCGATCTGCAGCGGGGCCCGGCGAACGTAGTGCAGAATTGTCGCATGCGGTTTTGGCTGATTTTTTTGCTGATGGGGTGTGCGGTTCCTGCATGGGCTGCACATGGGTATGCCCTGTGGGGCGAGCCGCGTTATCCCGCCGGGTTTGCGCATTTTGCGTATGTGAACCCAGATGCGCCGAAAGGCGGCGAGCTGCGGCTGGTCAGCAACCTGCGGGTTTCCACCTTTGACAAATACAACCCGTTCACCATCAAGGGCAACGCGCCAGCATATTTGTCGTCGCTGATGTTCGATTCGCTGCTCGCCGGTTCGATGGACGAAACCGCCACCGGTTATGGTCTGCTGGCCGAAGATGTGGAAGTTGCCCCCGATGGTTTGTCCGCCACCTTCCGCCTGCGGCCGGAGGCGCGTTTTCACAACGGCAAGCCCGTGCTGGCGCAGGATGTGAAGCACAGCTACGACACGCTGGTGGGCCCCTTCACATCCCCTGCCTACAAGACGCTGCTGATCGAGGTGGCGGGCGTGGATGTGATCAACGACCGCACCGTGCGTTACCGCTTCAAGCTGCCCAATCGCGAGCTGCCCCTCACCGTCGGCGGCCTGCCGGTGTTCAGCCGCGACTGGGGCGTCGAGAACGGCAAGGCCAAGCCGTTTGACCAGGTGGTGATGGATATTCCCATCGGCAGTGGCCCCTACAAAATCGGCCCGGTGCGTTTTGGCAAGGACATCACCTATGTGCGCGACCCGCAGTACTGGGCGCGCGACCTGAACGTGCGCAAGGGCACGGCCAATTTCGACAACATCCTTGTCAAGATCTACAAGGACAACACCGCGCGGCTGGAGGCCCTCAAGGCGGGCGAGTTTGACCTCATGCGGTTTTTCAGCGCGGGCGACTGGGCCCGACGTGTTACGGGCAAGAAGTTCGATACGGGTGAACTCGTCAAGGGCGAGTTTGTGCACAAGCTCCCCTCGGGTTTTCAGAGCTATGTGCTCAACACCCGCCGGCCTTTGCTGCAGGATGCGCGCGTGCGCGAGGCCCTGGGCCTGGCCATGGACTACGAGTGGATGAACCGCCAGATGTTCTATGGCGCTTACCAGCGGGTGAACGGCCTGTTTGGTAACACGGCGTGCGAAACCAAGGGTAGTCCCTCGCCCGAGGAGCTTGCGCTGATGGAGCCCTACCGCAAGGACATTCCGGCTGCCGCGTTTGGCCCGATGACGGTGCCCCCGCGCACGGATGGCGATTCCTCACTGCGGGCCAACCTGCGGCGGGCGCAGGCTTTGCTCAAGGAAGCCGGCTGGGAGGTGCGCGACGGTGCCCTGCGCAACGCCAAGGGCGAGGCCATGGTGCTCGAATACATGGACAGCAATGAAGGCGGCGTGCGCACCATCACCCCCTGGATGCGCAATCTCGAAAAGATTGGTGTCACCTTGCGGTTTCGGTCAGTGGACTTTGCGCTGTACCAGCAGCGTCTGCAGAAGTTCGACTTCGACATTACCTCGATTGCCTACCAGGGCACCAACAACCCGGGCCAGGAGTTTGCCGACATGTTTGGCAGCCAGGCGGCCGACGTGGAGGATTCCGGCAACTTTGCGGGCGTCAAGAACCCTGCGGTGGACGCGATGATCAAGGCCATGACCTCTGCCAAGACCGAGGCGCAACTGCTTCCCGCCTGCCACGCCCTGGAGCGCATCATTGCGCACAGCCACTACCTCATTCCGCAGTGGACGGCGGGCACACACCGCATGGCCTACAACGCCTGGCGGCTGGCACGGCCGGCCACGGTGCCGCCTTACGCCAGCGGCGAAGGGTGGGTCATCGACACGTGGTGGGCGCGTATTCCTCCCCAGACCGCGCCAGACAAGAAATAGCCATAAGACCGCCCACCCATGTTTGCCTATATTCTCAAACGTGTCTTGCTCATGCTGCCCACGCTGCTGGGCGTGCTCTTGCTGACCTTTGTGGTGATCCAGTTCGTGCCGGGCGGCCCGGTGGAGCAGTACATGGCCGAGGCCAAGGCCGGTGTGGGCGGTGGCGGCGCCGAGGGGGGCGGCCTGAGCTACCGGGGCGCGCAGGGCGTTGACCCCAACCGGCTGGAGCAGATCAAGGCGCTGTACGGCTTTGACAAACCTGCCCATGAGCGCTTCCTGCAGATGCTGGGACAGTTTGCGAGGTTTGATCTGGGCAAGAGCTTTTTCCAGAACAAGGATGTGTGGCAACTGGTGAAGGAGAAACTGCCGGTTTCCATCAGCCTGGGCCTGTGGACTTTTTTCATCAGCTACCTCGTGGCCGTGCCATTGGGCGTGGCCAAGGCGGTGCGCGCCGGGTCACGCTTTGATCTGGTAACCACGCTGCTCATTCTGGTGGGCTATGCCATTCCCGGCTTTGTGCTGGGCGTGGCGCTGCTGGTCATTTTTGGTGGGCAGTTGCAGTGGTTTCCATTGCGCGGGCTCACGTCGGCCAACTGGGATGAAATGACCTGGGGCGCGCGCATCGTGGACTATCTGTGGCACATCACGCTGCCCGTCACGGCCATGGTGCTGGGCAGTTTTGCGGTGACGGCCATGCTGACCAAGAACGCGTTCCTCGAAGAAATCCGAAAGCAGTATGTGCTCACCGCCCGCGCCAAGGGCTTGAGCGAGCGGCAGGTGCTGTGGAAGCATGTGTTCCGCAATGCCCTTATTCCCATCGTCACTGGCTTCCCGGCTGCGTTCATCGGTGCTTTTTTTGCGGGCTCGCTGCTCATCGAAACCCTGTTCTCGCTGGATGGGCTGGGCTTGCTCAGCTATGAGAGTGTGATCCGTCGCGACTACCCGGTGGTGCTGGGCACCTTGTATCTGTTCACACTGATCGGGCTGGTCACCAAGCTCGTCAGCGACCTTTGTTATGTGTGGGTGGACCCGCGCGTGAAGTTTGACTAGCCCGAACGAATCCATGGCCCTGATGAGTTCTGCTTCCGCATCGCCTTCGCTCTCGCCCTCCCGCCGTGCCTGGCTGCGCTTCAAGCGCAACCGCCTGGGGTATTGGAGCCTGCTGATCTTCTGCGCCCTGGTGCTGGTGAGCCTGTGTGCCGAGCTGGTCAGCAACGACAAGCCGCTCATGGTGCGCTATGAGGGGCAGACCTACTTTCCCATGCTCAAGGACTACTCCGAAAAGACCTTCGGGGGAGACTTCGAAACCCCCACCGATTACCTCGATCCCTTCATCAAGGAGCGCATTACCGCAGGCAGCAACTGGGCGCTGTACACCTTGAACCCCTACGGCCCCAACACGCTGAACTACTTTGCCAAGGCGCCCAACCCCTCGGCCCCCACGGCCGACAACTGGCTGGGCACAGATGACCGGGGGCGCGACCTGCTGGCGCAGCTGCTGTACGGATTTCGTGTGAGTGTGCTGTTTGGTCTGGCACTCACCATCACCGGCGTACTGCTGGGCATGCTCACCGGGGCCATCCAGGGGTTCTTTGGCGGCAAGACCGACCTAGCGTTTCAGCGCTTCATCGAGATATGGGGCTCCATGCCCGAGCTGTATCTGCTCATCATCTTCAGCGCCGTGTTCGCGCCCAGCATTGCGCTGCTGCTCATCCTGCTGTCACTGTTTGGCTGGATGGGTTTGTCCGACTATGTGCGCGCCGAGTTCCTGCGCAACCGCCAGCTCGACTATGTGAAGGCTGCCCGGGCCTTGGGGGTGAGCAACAGCCAGATCATCTGGCGCCACATCCTGCCCAACAGCCTGACGCCCGTGGTCACCTTTTTGCCCTTCCGCATGAGTGGCGCCATCCTGGCGCTGACCTCGCTCGACTTCCTGGGCCTGGGGGTGCCGCCCGGCACGCCGTCGCTCGGTGAACTGCTGAACCAGGGCAAGAACAGCATTGACGCGTGGTGGATTTCGCTGTCTACCTTTGCGGTGCTGGTCACCACCCTGTTGCTGCTGACCTTCATGGGCGATGCGCTGCGCGATGCCCTGGACCCCCGAAAGGCCGACCAGTGACCCCTACGGCCATGACCCCTTTGTTGCAGGTTCAGGACCTCCACGTTCGCTTTGGCCCCAAAGAAGTGGTGCGGGGCGTCAACTTCAGCATTGCCGCAGGCGAAAAGCTTGCGCTGGTGGGCGAGTCCGGTTCCGGCAAGACCATCACCGCTTTAAGCCTGCTGCGCCTGGCGGGCAATGCCGCCATCACCGGGCAGGCAACGCTGCAAGGGCGGGGCGACCTGCTGGCGCTGACCGAACGCGAGATGCGCGGCGTGCGCGGTGGCGACATCGCCATGGTGTTCCAGGAGCCCATGACCGCGCTCAACCCTCTGATGACGATTGGCCTGCAGATTGCCGAAATCCTGCAGCTCAAAAAAGGCCTGACCGGCGCCCAGTGCGCGCAGGCTGCCATCGAGCTGCTGGCCCAGACCGGCATCCCCGAGCCTGCACGCCGGGCCAACAGCTTCCCGCACCAACTCTCAGGCGGCCAGCGCCAGCGCGCGATGATTGCCATGGCCCTGGCCAGCAGCCCGAAGCTGCTGCTGGCCGACGAGCCCACCACCGCGCTGGATGTGACCTTGCGCGGCCAGATCCTGGACTTGCTGAGTGATCTGCAGCGCCAGACGGGCATGGCCGTGCTGCTCATCACGCACGACCTCAACCTGGTGCGCCGCTTTGCCAACCGCGTGGCCGTGATGGAGCAGGGCGTGCTGGTAGAGCAGGGCCCCGTTGCCGAGGTGTTTGGTGCACCCCAGCACGCCTACACGCGCCGCCTGATTGCCAGCCAACCCCGCCGCGATGTGGTCGAGTCCGATCCGCCCGCAGGCACTGCCCCGGTGGTGAAGACGCAGGATCTGCGCGTGGTCTACCCCACGCCGCTGCCCGGCATCAAGGGCTGGTTCAAGAAGGGCGAGTTTGTGGCTGTGCAGGGCGCCACGCTGCAGTTGCTGCCGGGCCAAACACTGGGGGTGGTGGGCGAGTCCGGCTCTGGCAAGTCCACGCTGGCGCAGGCCATCCTGGGGCTGTTGCCTTACGCCGGCCAGTTGCAGGTCGGGGGTCAGGCGTGGCAGCAACCTGCCATGCGCAATACCCCCGCCAACCAGCAGCTGCGCCGCCGCGTGCAGGTGGTATTTCAAGACCCGTTCTCCTCGCTGTCCCCGCGCCTCACGGTCGAAGAGATCGTGGGCGAGGGCCTGAAGGTGCACGAGCCCACACTGACCGTGGCCCAGCGCCGCATGCGCGTCGAGGCCGCGCTGGAAGAGGTGGGACTGGCCGAAGCACAGTACCCCCGTCTGCTGGAGCGTTATCCGCATGAATTTTCAGGCGGCCAGCGCCAGCGCCTGGCCATCGCCCGGGCCCTCATCGTGCAGCCGCAGGTGCTGGTGCTGGACGAGCCCACCAGCGCCCTGGACGTGACCATCCAGCAGCAGGTGTTGGGCTTGTTGCAGCGGCTGCAAAAAGAAAAGGGCCTGAGCTACTTGCTCATCACCCATGACGTGGATGTGATCCGCGCCATGGCGCACGACGTGGTGGTGATGAAGGATGGCGCGGTGTTGGAAGGTGGCAGCGTGAACGACGTGCTGGATGCACCACAACACCCTTACACCCAGCGCCTGGTGGCGGCGGCCACCGTGCCGGGTATCGGCTGATATTTGAATAGAAATGGCATCAAGGGACCCTCTGCACGAATCACCGCGCCGCGTGCATCTGCGGTCTCGGGCGGTCTGCCGCGTTGCAAATACTCGCAATAGCTGCGGCTATTGCTGCGGTTTGCGCCTTGCAGCCCATCCCGATCCGCAGCGCACACTTGCCGCTCGATTCGTGCAGAGGATCCCTAGCGCTTATTAGGTAAGCGTAAATAGCTATCAAATATATAGCTATTTGCGCTTGCCGGCGTTGGAGCTTTTCAGGTCATCACGGCCCGCTTGGCGTGTTGCTCGCTGGCGGCGGGCATCCACAGAATCTTGCGCACATCCACACCCATCGTCTGTGCCCGCTCCATGAGGTGCTCGCGCACATGCCAGGGCAGGGTGGGCGTGCGTGACAAGATCCACAGGTAATCGGTGCTGGAGCCCACCACCATGGCCCACTGGTAGTTTTCATCGAGCGCCACCACGTTGTAGCCGCCGTAAAACGGTCCAAAAAACGACACCTTGAGCGCAGCGCGCTTGGGCTCATCCACAAAGCGCGCCGTGCCTTCGGCCTGCTTCCACTCCTTGCGCACTGGGTCGTAGCCTCGGTTGACCACCTTGATCGTGTCGTCGGCGTTGCGGCTGTAGGTGGCGCTGGTCTGGGTCAGGCCGCGCTCAAAGGCGTGGTCGATGCGTGCCACCTCGTGCCAGTGGCCTGCGTAGCGGTCTGCGTCAAACCCCGTAACGGGCTGAATGCCCTCGGGCGCGCGGGGCGTGGAGCAGGCCGTGAGCGCCAGCAACGCCATCATTGCGGCAGCGCCGATGACCAGCGGCCAGGGCGAATGGGCACGGGGTGGGGTGTGAATGCGCATGGGCTTGCTCCTGCTGGGGTTGCTGCCGGGGCTGCCGTTGCACCTGACGTCACCTTATGGCACCTGACGGAATGTGCACTGCGCAGCGGCTGTTCGTGCGATCCACTGTAGGCACTGCAAGGGGGCCGGTGTGTAGGCGCGCGCTGGCAGCGGCTGTCGGCAGGATGTGCATCGGTGTGGTGGCGCTGCCGTCGTTCCGTACCTATCCAGGCCACCATTCTGGAGCGCTGTCGGAGATGGAGTTGGTGGCTTTGCCGCGGCGCACTTCTCGCAATGCGTCCCCCTGAGTGGCCGCATTCAGACAAGAGTGTTGATGGCTTCCACCTGCCAGGGATACGACGGCCTTCCGGTACCGGCGCTGCTTTCGTGTTTGCATCCCTGCTTGCCAGGGTCTGCTGGTGCCGGGCGGCCTGTTCTTCCTGGCTCTGTCGTGTTATGGCGGCAATCTGTTGCTGCACCATCTGAGCCCGCAAACCAGAGTCCGGCCTGCGGGGGCGGCGATAGACGCTTTTGACACCGGGACTTATTTGGCGGCAGCCTTGGCAGCCTGCGCCTTCTGCGTCTTGGTGTAGACCTCCATCACCGTCGCGAAGTCGCGCTCGAAATTGATGGGCAAAAAGGTGTCATTGCCTGGCAGCAGCTGGCGCAGCTTGGGCGAAAAGCTGTAGCTGTACGAGCACTTCTTCACGCGGGCCTGCAGCTCGGGCGATACGTCCTTGCCCAGCGTCCAGGTCTCGGTCATGAAGGGCGGGCTCTCCCACAGCGTGCGGATGCTGGAGCCCTTCACATCGCCCTTGACCACCATGCGTTGGTACAAATCGCTGGCCACGGCTGCGGCGGGGTAGAAGCCGTGCATCACCCCTGTGACCGAGCGCTCGTGGCCGTTGGAGAACACCACCTCGTAGTTCTGGTCCGGCACCAGCCCGATGGCCGGGAACAACGCGCGCGGCGCCAGGTTGCCGGAGTTGGAGGTGGGTGTGGAGTGGGCAATCTTCTTGCCCACCAGATCCTGCGGCTTGGTGAAAGGGCTGTCCACGCGCGAGATCAGGATCAGTGTGTAGGAATTGCGTTTGCCGCTGGCCTTGTTGCCGGGCACACCAAACGGGGCAGGCTGGCCAGCGCCCACCAATTGGGGCACCAGGCCGGGGTTGACCTGCGCCAGCTGTGCCTTGCCGCTGAGGAGGCTGTCGATCAGTTCCTTTTCGCCCAGCACATCGATGTTGGTGCTCTTCTCCAGCGATTCGCCTTGCAGGTTCTGCAGATCAATGTTGCCGCAGCGCGCCAGGTGGTTGAAGTAGTCCCCCCACAGCAGCATGGTTTCGCTTTTGGCATAGGTCTTGGGCATGGCCACCACCAGTTTCTCGCGTGGGCTGCCTGCAAAGCTCGTGGCGGCCGGGGTGGCTGCGGCGGCGCGGGCAGGCGCGGCCCGGTCGGTCTGCGCAGCTACCGGGCCCAGCATCAGCGCGGTGCCAGACAGCAGGGCAAAAAAGCGGGTATCGAATCGCATCGTTGTTTTCCCTCCAATTGTGGTGAAAGCGCGCTCCGCGCGCGGGTCGGCCAGTATGCATGAACGTTTTGTGACAATCAGCGCCTTGGCGACCCGGGCCGGTGGACGTTTTGTCAACCTCGCGCCGCCCCGGCATGGACAAGCCCGCAGGGGACATGCGCGGGCCTGGTCCACACAATTCCAATCCATCGCAATGCCTACCGCTGTGAACAGCGTTTCCCATGTCGCAAAACACCCTGACCTTGCAACTGTTTTTCGAAGACCCGATCAAGCTGAAGCTCGCACAGCTCACGTACCAATACCTGTGCTCAGACAACACGGAACAGGCCCAACGCTGGGCGGAGAAACTGGGGGCCTCCAGTCTGGAGTCCCTGTGGGATGCGCAATGGTTCAATGCGTCGGCATCTGCCGCTTCCACGCACCTTCTGCTCCAGTTCGACACGGGTACGAGCGACCCACCACCGCTGCGCCAGCTCGAAGCCCTGTTTGACCAGGGCCTGCGGGCTGCAGTGCTGGAGATCTTCTACGACCAGGTGGGGGAAACCGAGCGCATGCACTTCGACCGGGGCCAGTGGGTGTCGCGCAAGGCATTCATGGACGCCAACCCGCTGTGGCGCGCAGTGGTAGAGCCTGCGCTGCATGGTGGCGAAGGCCAGGGCAACGGCGGCGAGGAGGGTGGTGAGGCCGATGACCCCTATGCCTGCTCCAAAGACCCGGCCAAGCCCCTTGCCGTGGCCAAGCTGCGCCAGCAGGAGGAAAAGCGCATGCGCGAGGCCCGGGAGGCGGCCGAGGCCTTCGTGGAAATGGCGCAGGCCATGGGCAAGAGCGGCAAATCGCCCATGCAGGGCCTCATTGCCGTGCTGCTGCTGCGCGCCGGGCTCAAGGGGCTGGTGCATGCGGTGGCATTCACGGTCGTCACCGTGTTGCTGTTCAAAGGCTTCTGGCTGTGGATGGGCCTGGGGCTGGTTCTGGCCGTGGCGCTGCCGCTGTACTACATGGTCACTGAGCACAAGGAGCTGCGCGGGGACGACGGAGACGATGACGCCGACCAGCCTGGCGACGATGGCCCCGCCACGGTGATGGCACCCCAGTAAAAGAATCTCCGGAGAACAACAACATGCTGACGCAAATCGAATGGTGGGGTGGGGTGATCTTTGTGCTGGGGGCGCTGACCTACCGCATGGTCATGGGGGCCCTGGAGAGGCCGGCGGACGGTTTTCCCTGGTACCGGCTCATGATGCACGTGTTCTTTCTGGCCCCGGCCGCGCTGCTGGCGGGCTACTTCTATCCGCTCACGCAGCCCGCGCTGCAATACGGCTACCTGGCGCTGCTGGCCATCTCGCTGCTGGTGGTGGCCGTGATGCTGGTGCAGGAGATGACAGGCGATTCGGGCGAGGGCCAAGAAGAGGGGCGCAGCAAGGAGCCCTTGAAGGAGGGCGCGACAGCCAAGGCCGACGATACCGACGAGTACGAAGAGCCCGGCTGGCTGATGTCGGTGGTCGGCGCCATGGTGCTGTACAGCCCGGTACTCACGGCCTGTGGCCTCGCCAGCTACAAGGCCTGGCCCATGGTGCAGCGCCTGGCGTAGTGCATCCGCAGTGCGCAGTGGGATGGCGGTGGTCTGGCAAGGCTGACAATGCCTGCCCACCATCCCCATGTTTTTCGCTGCCCTTGGTTTTGGCTCGGTGTACCAGCCTTCGTTAGTCCACAACTCCATGTCCCCTGATTCCTTTGCCGATCTTCTGTCGGTCTACATGCGCCGCATCCGCGCCAGCGCCTCGGGTGTGGCCACCGAGATCGGCCTGAGCCGTGAGGCGGTGAACAACTGGCGCAACGGCATCTCGGTGCCCAA
This sequence comes from Acidovorax sp. SRI_002, assembly GCF_057586455.1. Taxonomy (NCBI): domain Bacteria; kingdom Pseudomonadati; phylum Pseudomonadota; class Betaproteobacteria; order Burkholderiales; family Comamonadaceae; genus Acidovorax; species Acidovorax sp. SRI_002. Next base: position 47,618 of record NZ_JBYCZW010000007.1, read on the forward strand.
CCCTCGCTCGCGCGACAAGCTGGTGGCCTGCACCCGCTACCTGCGCCTCACTGAAAGCGAGGCCAACCGCCTGCTCAGCGCAGCAGGGTTTGCGCCAGAATTTCCCCTGCAGGCCGAATCCACCGGTGCGCAGCCGTTTGCCGCGTTCCAGGACAAGGTGTTTGCGCAACTGGCCCAGGCGGTGCCATACCCCATCTCGCTGCTGCTGTCGCCCGCGCACTGGGGCCAGCCGCCGTTCCGGCACGAGCTGCTGCAGCGAGCCCGCGCGCAGTACGGCGAAGGCTCGGTGCTGCACATCCAGCCGCCCTACAGCGTGAGCACCGTGCCCGCCGAATACTTCGCCGCCATCGGCCGCCAATGTGGCCTGGGCGATGTGGCGTCGGACTACGAGTTTGAATCCGCGCTGGAGCGCCGCCTGATGGCGGGTGAGCGCATCTTCTGCCTGGTCAGCCGCTTTGAGCAGGGAACGCCCGCACTGCGCGAAACCCTGGCGGGCATCTTGCGCAGCCTGAGCGAGATGCACAGCGGCCGCCTGCACCTGCTGCTGTGCGGCGGGCAGGCGCTGGCCGACCTCAAATACCGCAGTGGCGATCTCTCCCTGCTCAACATTGCGCAGGTCCACCACTGGCCCGACCCGTCGCTGGACGACCTCACGCAACTGGCCCGCCACCGCTGGCCCGAGCACACCTGGACCGAGCCCGTGGTGGCCGACTTGCAGGCGCTCAGCGGCGGCCATCCCGCGTTGTTTGAAGAAGGGTTGCAGTGGCTGGTAGACCAAGGGGTGGGTGATGGTCATGCATCGTCTGCTGCGTTGCGCACCCACCTAACCAGCAGCCCGCGCCTGTGGCAAACCTTTTTGCCGCTGGCCCAGGCGCCCGCCACGCGCACGCGCTTGCAGCAGCTGCTGCAGGCCGACGATCTAGGCCGCGCGCGGCCCTATCTGCAGGACGACGAACTGCGCAGCCTGTTCTGGGGCAACCTCATCCACGTGCGCGGCACGGGCGATGCGGCGCGGCTGCACTGGCGCTGCGCCACCATCCGCGATGCAGGCTTGATGGTGCTGGACGCATGCTCGAACGCTTGAGCCCCTTTTTCTCCAGGGCCGTGGTGCGTGCCGTGGTCATTGCGGTGGTCACGCTGTTCGTGGCCAGCGCGCTGTTCACGCCGCAGCTCAACCCGGTCACGCGGGGCTCGTTCCTGGCGTCGGTCAATGTAGGCCCGGTGTGGGGCGAACTGGTGCAGTGGCGCGTCGCCATGATCGAGGCGCGCAACGAGCTGGATGGCTGGCCCAAGGACATCCACCAATACGCACCGCGCATTGCCAACCCGCAGCTGCGCGTCACCTCCCCGCGCCCCAACGTGCTGCAGGCCGACATTGCCCACAACCCCGAGCTGGGCAAGCTGGCGGGCACCCAGGTGGTGGTGGAGCTCAAACCCGGCACCCACACCTGGACGTGCCGCCCCGGCAACCCACCCATTCCACCGGGCTACCTGCCCATCAACTGCCTGGAAGGCAGCTCCGACGACTTCGAGCCCGTCAAACCCGCACCCGACGCAGACCCGTTCGGCTGGCTGCGCTCGCTCATCCTGTGGTGCGGCGTGATCTTTGCCGCAGGCGCCGTGGTATGGGTGGTGCGCCACCCCATGATCGGCGCCGGGCAGCTGCGGCCCGCGCGCCTGCGCCGCACCCCGCTGGCGCGGCTGCCTCAGATCGACCGGCTGCTGCGCTGGCTGCGGCGGCTGGAACCCACGCTGCTCGCTGCCGACATTCGCATGGTGGACTGGCGCCGCGCCGTGGCCTGCGCCCAGGCCACGGGCGGCGAGCGCGCCCCGGCATTGGCCCGCGCGCTGGCCGAGCGCGTGTCGGCACGCTGCCAGCCCAGCACCGACTGGGCGCTGCCCGGTGCGGTGTTTGAGTGGCTGTTCCCGCCCGACCTGCCCGTGTCGCTGGACCGCTGCCTGGTCTTTGTGCCCACGCCCGGCATCGACGAAGCCGCCGTGCTGCGCCAGCTGCGCGCCGTGCAGACCGGCAGCGACGTGCTGCTGATCCTGTGTGAGCACAGCGTGGATACCCCCTGGCCGCTGCTGCGCGCCCATGCCGACGACCGCGCCAATCTGCATGTGATGGTGGACAGCGCCAGCCAGACCGAATGGCTGATCGGCGGCGAGGCGCTGCAAGCGCTGCTGCGCCAACTGGCCGCGCAGCTGCGCATCACCCGCATCTCGCCGTACCAGACGCGCGGCGGCGTCACGCGCGAAGGCGCCTTCTTCGGCCGCGCCCAGCTGCTGGCGCGTGTCATCAACCGCGAGCCCGCCAACTACCTGGTGGTGGGTGGGCGCCAGCTCGGCAAAAGTAGCCTGCTCAAGGCCGTGCAGCGCCGCATGGCGGGCCATCCGCACACTGTGTGCCATTACGTCTCGCTGCGCGATCACCGCCTGGCGCCGCGCATGGCGCTGCAGTTTGGACTGCCGGCCGACACGCCGCTTGAAGCCATCGTGGATCATCTGCAGGCGCAGTACCAGGGCAAGCGCCTGGTGCTGCTGATCGACGAGGCCGACCTGTTCTTCCGCGATGAATCGGCCAACGGCTACGTGCAGCTGTCCACCCTGCGCGCGCTCAGCGAAGAGGGCCGCTGCTGGTTCATGCTGGCGGGCTTTTGGGATTTGTACGCCACGGCCGTGCTCGACTACCAAAGCCCACTGCGCAACTTTGGCGAGGTGCTGGCCATTGGCGGCCTGGAGCGCGCCGCTTGCCGCGAACTGGCCACCGAGCCACTGCGCAAGCTGCGCCTGGGCTTTGACAACGAAAAACTGGTGGATCGCCTCATCGATGCCAGCGGCCAGCGTGCCAACCTGGTGGCCATCCTGTGCCAGGAATGCCTGGAGGCGCTGTTGCCCGGCGAACGTGTCATCGAAGCCCGCCACCTCACCCAGGCCCTGGCCTCGCAAGCCGTGCAAGACGCCTTGGCCGGCTGGGGCCGCCTGAGCCACGACGAAGCCGCCTGCCGCCTCGACCGCATCGTGGTCTACCACACAGCCCAGGCCGGGCAGACCAGCCTGGTCACCCTGGCCCAACTGCTGCAAAGCCACGGCATCGCGGGCGACGCGCAGGCCCTGCGCCAGTCACTGGCACGCCTGCAGCTGGCCTATGTGCTGCGCAAACACGAAGGCGGCGAATACCGCTTTGCCATCCCACTGCTGCAGGACCAGTTCGAGCCGACTGAGGTGGAGTTGCTGCTGCACCAGGAGCTGGCGGTGCTGGGTCGCGGGTGAGCATGAAGCCTAGGAAGCCTCTGCACGAATCACCGCGCCGTGTGCATCTGCGGATCGGGCGGTCTGCGTCGCAAGCAAATATTCGCAATAGCTACGGCTATTGCTGCGCTTTGCGCCTGGCAGCCCATCCCTATGCGCAGCGCACCAGTGCCGCTCGATTCCTGCAGAGGCTCCTGGGGTAGTTTCCGCTGGCGGGTTGAACCCCAGCGGCAGCCCCTACACTGCGGCCATCTGATCCCCCCAGGCCGCGAGGGCTTGGACTTCTACAGGAGGTTTGGACAATGCCCATCCAGCTCGATCACCTGATGGTGCCCGCCCGCGACAAGCTGGCCGCCGCCCGGCTGCTGGCCGAACTGCTCGGCGTGCCCTGGTCCAAAACCGGCGTGGGGCCGTTTTCCCCTGTGTTCGTGAACGATGGTTTCACCATCGACTTCGACGAATGGCCCGAGCCCCTTCCGCGCATCCACTACTGCTTTCGCGTGAGCGATGCGGAGTTCAACGCCATCCTCGCGCGCATCCAGGCGGCGGGCATCCCGTACCGCAGCGCGGTGCACGGCCCCGTGGACAGCCAAGTGGACACAGCCCACGGTGGCCGCATCGTGTACTGGAACGAGCCCGATGGGCACCAGTGGGAGATGCTGACCGTGAGCTATGCGCGCGCAGCCGCCACCTAGACGGCTGGATTTCAAGCAAATTTGGCCGCCAGCGCTTGTTGCATAAGCGCTGATAGCTATCAAATTTTTAATTTTTTGCCGCCTGTGAATCATGGCCGCTGCGCCATCACCTGCGCATACAGCGCCTGCGCCGCCACAGACAGGCTCTCGTCCCGCCGCCGCACCAGATAGATCTGCCGCGTCAGCCCCGGCAGCGACAACGGCCGCGTGACCAGCCCCGGCTGGTCAAAGTGGAACAGCGTGAGCGCGGGCACCACGCTGATGCCGAGCCCCGCGCGCACCATGCCCATCACGGTGGCGAGCTGCTCCACCTCCATCAGCGTGTGCATGGCCTGCGGGTGCAGGGCGGCCTCAAGGTACTGGCGCACGCTGCTGGTGCGCGCGAGGTGGATGAAGGGCCAGGCGGCGAGGTCCTGCGCGGTGATGGCCTTGCGACGGCGGGCCAGCGGGTGGTCGGCCGGGCACACCAGGTAGAAGTTGTCGCTGCAGAACGGCTCGGCCTGCAACGCGGGCGTGTCGGCGCGGATGGCGGCCAGCGCAAAGTCGGCATGGCCGCTGGCCACGCGGTCGATGCAGGGCTCGGACAGCACATCGGCAATGTCGATCTCGATGCCTGGGTGCGCCGTGCGGTACTGCGCCAGCACACCGGGCAGCCAGCCCGCCGCCAGTGACGGCAGCAGCGCCACGGCCACACGCCCGCGCTGCAGCGTGGCGGCACTGCGCACGGCGGTCAGGGCGCTGGTGATTTCGGCGCGGATGCGGCGGGCCGACTCCAGAAAGTTCTGCCCCTCGGGCGTGAGGTCCACATGCCGCGTGCTGCGGTCGAACAGCCGCAGGCCCAGGTCGTCCTCCAGCGCGCGGATGAGGGCGCTGAACGCGGGCTGCGACAAATGGCACAACGTGGCGGCGCGCGTGAAGCTGCGCTGCTCGGCCAGCGCGAGGAAGGCGTCGAGCTGGCGGCTGGAGAGGTGGGGGGCGCTCATGCGGGGTGGGTGTGATTCATCTGTTTTTCAGATGGATTCATAGTAACAATCGATTTCACAGAATACAGCCATGTTCCTACAGTCACGCTCAGGAGACAACGGATTCATGCCGAACGACCAAAAAACCAACCTGCTCGTGGGCTGCGCCGCCGGCTTCTCGGGCGACCGCACTGACGCGGCCCTGCCCGTGGTGCAGGCGCTCATCGCCAGCGGCCAGCCTGCGGTGCTCATCTTCGAGACCCTGGCCGAGCGCACGCTGGCGCTGGCCCAGCTCGCGCGCCGCACTGACCCCGATGCAGGTTACGAACCCCTGCTGGTGGACCTGCTGCGCCCCGTGCTGGCGCAGTGCCTGGCGCACGGCGTGCGCATCGTCAGCAACTTTGGCGCGGCCAACCCGCACGGTGCCGCGCGCCGCATCCACGCGCTGGCGGCCGAGCTGGGCCTGGCCCGCCCGCGCATTGCCGTGCTGCAGGGCGACGACCTGAGCGGCCCCGAACACCGCGCGCTGCTGCAGGGTGCACTGGGCAGCACGATGCCCACCGAGCCCATCGTCAGCGCCAACGCCTACATCGGCGCGCAGGCCATTGCCGACGCGCTGCGCGCGGGCGCGGACATCGTGGTCTGCGGCCGCGTGGCCGACCCTTCGCTGGTGCTGGGCCCTGCGCTGGCGCACTACGGCTGGGCGCTGGACGACTGGGACAGGCTGGCCCGCGCCACCATGGCCGGGCATCTGCTGGAATGCGGCGCACAGGTGTCGGGCGGCTACTTTGCCGACCCTGGCTACAAGGATGTGGCGGGCCTGGCGCAACTGGGCTACCCCATCGCCGAGATCGACGCCGACGGCCACTGCACCATCACCAAACCCCCGGGCACGGGCGGCTGCATCACCGAACGCACGGTGAAAGAACAACTGCTGTACGAGCTGCACGACCCGGCGGCGTACCTCACGCCCGATGTGGTGGCCGACATCACCACCGCCCGCGTGACCACGGTGGGCGCCGACGCTGTGCGGCTGGAGGGCGTGCAGGGCCACGCGCGGCCCGACACGCTCAAGGTCAACGTGTGCTTTGAATCGGGCTGGTTTGCCGAGGGCGAAATCTCCTACGCCGGCCCGCGCGCCGAGGCCCGTGCCCGGCTGGCGGGCGAGGTGCTGCGCGAGCGCTTGCACGGCCTGGGCCCACTGCGCATTGACCTGATTGGCGTGACCAGCATCTTTGGCGACGACACCAGCCGCTGGCTGGATGCGCCCGCTAGCGACAGCCGTGACACCCGCGATGTGCGCCTGCGCGTGGCCCTGCAGCACCGCGACCATGCCATCGCCCAGCGCCTGGTGCGCGAGGTGACCGCGCTCTACACCTGCGGCCCCGCAGGCGGTGGCGGCGTGCGCACCGCCATGCGGCCCCGCCTGGGCACGGTGTCGTGCCTGGTGCCGCGCGATGCCGTGGCCGTGCGGTTTGAGATGGTGGGCTAAGAAGCTGTGAACGAATCCCTCATGCCCGCTCGTGCCGCAAAAACGCACGCCCTCGGCGTTGCAAATGCTCGCCATAGCCCGAGCTATGGCTGTGCTTTGGGCCTTGATGGCGCACGTTTGTGCGGCCCGCTCGGCCACGCCGGATTCATTCTCAGCTTCTGAGGAGTACACACACCATGACAACCACCATCACCGTTCCGCTTTATCGAGTTGCTCACAGCCGCACCGGCGACAAAGGCAACCGCTCCAACATCAGCGTCATCGCCTGGCACCCCGCGCTGTGGGATGTGCTGGTCGATCAGGTCACCGAGGCCGCCGTGGCACGCCAGTTCGCGCAGCGCCGCCCGCGCCAGGTCACGCGCTACCTGCTGCCGCAACTGCATGCCATGAACATCGTGCTGGACGACGTGCTCGACGGCGGCGTGAACGACTCGCTCAACCTCGACAGCCACGGCAAGGCACTGAGCTATCTGCTGCTCGATATGCCCGTCACCGTGCCCGCGCACCTGGCGCAGCACTTTGGCGGTCCCACGGCCTAGACCTCCCGTTTCGCTTTTTCATCCATACCAACACCAGGAGACAACATGACCCATTCATCCCCCCGCCGCGCTCTGCTCGCCACTGCTGCCGTACTGGCGTTGGGCACACTGCACGCACCTGCTGCGCTGGCCCAGGCGGCCGGTGCCTACCCCGCCAAGGCCATCACCTTCGTTGTGCCCTTTGCCGCAGGCAGCGCCACCGACCAGCTGGCGCGCGCGCTGGGCCAGTCCATCACCAACGACACCAAGCAGCCTGTGGTCATCGACAACAAGGCGGGCGCCAGCGGCATGATCGCCGCGTCGGCCGTGGCCAAGTCGGCGGCCGATGGGTACAGCGTGCTCATCACCACCAACACCACCCACGCCGCCAACGAGCACCTGTACAAAAAGCTCTCGTACGACCCGGTGAAGGACTTTGCGCCCGTCACCGGTCTGGGCAAGGGCGGCCAGGTGCTGGTGGTCAACGCCAGCGCGCCCTACAAGAACGTGGGTGAGCTGCTGGCCTTCGCCAAGAAGAACCCCGGCAAGCTCAGCTTCGGCAGCGGCAGCTCATCGAGCCGCATGGCGGGCGAAATGCTCAAGCAGCTGGCGGCTGTGGACATCCTGCACGTGCCCTACAAGAGTAACCCGCTGGCCATCACCGACCTGCTGGGCGGGCAGATCGACCTGATGATCACCGACACCTCCACCGGCGTGCCCCAGGTCAAGGCGGGCAAGCTGCGCGCGCTGGGCTACTCCACCCAAAAGCGCAGCGCGCAATTGCCCGATGTGCCCACGCTGGACGAAGCGGGCGTGAAGGGCTACGACATGGGTTACTGGTTTGCGGCCTACGTGCCCGCAGGCACGCCCGCGCCGGTGGTGGCGCGCCTCAACGAGCTGCTGACCGCCGCCATCAAGAGCGCAGCGGCCAAGAGCTTCTTCGAGAACGCGGGCTCGGAAGCCTGGACCACCACGCCCGATGAACTCGCCAAGTTCCAGGTCGCCGAAACCCAGAAGTGGGGAAAGGTGATCAAGGCAGCAGGTATCGAGGCCGAGTAAGCCGCAAGCTCGGTAGCGGCGGGTGGCAACACGCGCTGCGCCGGGCTTCACTCCCTCTCTCACCAGGGGAGAGGGAGTGTCAGCGCGCTTTCAAAGGGTTGTGAAAATCAAGCCAAATGGGCCTCTACCGCCTGATGGAAAAGCGCTAGCAGCTATCAAATTTGAAGTAATTAAGCCGAGGCGACCATCCCTCACCACGGCACCCCGGCAAACCGTTCCACCAAAAAATCCAGCAGCGCCCGCACCGCAGGCGACAAGTGCCGGCGCGACGGGTACAGCGCATAGATCGTCATCACCGGCAAGTCCCAGCCCGGCAACACGGCTTGCAGCTCGCCGCTGTGCAGGTAGGGGTTGACCAGATACGTCGGCTGCATCGCAATGCCGCCGCCCGCCAGCGCGGCGCGCATCAGCGTGGTGGCCTCGTTGGCGCTGAAATGGCCGCTCACGCCCACGCGTTCCACCACATCGCCCTGCGTCAGCTGCCACACGCTTTTGCCAAAGTTGGCATAGCTCAGGCACCGGTGCTGCGCCAGGTCGGCAGGCTGCTGTGGCACGCCGTGCGCGGCCAGGTAGGCGGGTGAGGCCGCCAGCACCGAATCACACCGCGCCAGTGGCCTGCCGATGAGCAGCGGGTCGGGCTCGGCGCTGATGCGGATGGCCAGGTCGATGCGCTTTTCCACCAGGTTCAGCGATCCCTCGCTCGCGTCCAGGTCGATCTTGAGCTGCGGGTGTTGCGCCAGAAAGTCCGCAATCGCCGCACCCATCTGCGCAAACGCGAACGACACGCTGCAGGTCAGCCGCAGTTGCCCGCGCAATGCGCCCTCTGTGGTGGTGGCAGTTTCTTCTTCCAGGTCTTGCGACAGCGCCAGCATCTGCTGGCAGCGGCGCAGCGCGTGCTCGCCCGCGTCGGTCAGCGTCACGCTGCGGGTGGTGCGCTGCAGCAGCCGCGCCTGCAGCCACTGCTCCATCTCGCCCACGTAGCGCGTGACCATGGCACGTGACATCTCCAGTTTGTCGGCCGTGGCGCTGAAGCTACCGCTGGTGGCGACTTCGGCAAACACATGCATGGCGGTCAGGCGGTCCATAAGGGGTTATTTGATCGATTGGAGAAACAAATATGTGCGAATTGTCCGGTTTATTGGATCGATTGGCGCAAATAAACTTCATTCTGTCATCAACGCCAACCTCTCAAAACCCTGGAGAACCCACCATGTTCCGCACCACTCTCATCGCCGCCACCCTGTCACTCGTTTTCGCGGGCGCCCAAGCAGCCCAGCCCCTGCAGGTCAAGGTCTACAACGCCGACGGCAACAGCTTCAACGTCAACTCCACGCTGGTCTATGGCGACAAAGAGGCCATGGTCATCGATGCGGGCTTTACCCGTGCCGATGCGCTGCGCATTGCCGCCAACGTGCTCGACACGGGCAAAGAGCTGAAGACCATCTACGTGAGCCAGGCCGACCCCGACTACTACTTTGGCGTCGAGACGCTGAAAGAAATCTTCCCCAAGGCCGACGTGGTGACCACGCCCGCCGTGCTGGAGAAGATCAACGCCAAGCTGGCTGGCAAGCTCGCCTTCTGGGGCCCCAAGATGGGTGCCAATGCACCGCGCACGCCCGTGCTGCCCAAGGCGATTGCTGGCAACACGCTGAGCGTGGACGGCCAGACCGTGGAGATCCGTGGCACCACCGGCCTGCTGGCGCACCGCCCGTATGCGTGGATTCCATCCATCAAGGCCGTGGTGGGCACCATCGGCGTGTTTGGCACCAACACCCATGTGTGGACGGCCGACACACAAACGGTGGCCGAGCGCAGCGCCTGGGTGGCCCAGCTCGACGAAATGGCCGCCCTGCAGCCCACCGTGGTGGTGCCCGGCCACATGCCCGCCGGTGGCGCGCTGGATGCCGCCAACATCAGCTACACCAAGGGCTACCTGCAAGCGTTTGAGAAGAACGCCGCCGCCACCAAGACCAGCGCCGAACTCATCGACGCGATGAAGAAGGCCTACCCCGCAGCGCCCATGGGCCTGTCGCTGGACATCGGTGCCAAGGTCAACAAGGGCGAGATGAAGTGGTGAGATGACGTACTGAAAGCTGTCAAAGCAAGTTGTTGAAAGCAAGGAACCAGATCGTGACCGCTACAACACACCCGCTCCAACAAGTCCTGCAGCACCTGCACGCCGGGCGCTGGAACGCGGCGCACGATCTGGTGCAGCACGATGGCTCCATGCTCGCAGCCTGGCTGCACGGCATCCTGCACCTGCAGGAAGGTGATTTGGAGGATGCCGAAAACTGGTACGACCGCGCAGCCCGCCACTTCCGCAGCCGGGGCACGCTGGCCGAAGAAATTGCGGCGTTTGAAGCCACGCTGACCGCGTCCGAAACCTCAGACCCTCAAGAAAGAACCTGACCCATGCCCAACGTCACCGTGACCTACTTGTTTGACCCCTTGTGCGGCTGGTGTTATGCCGCCGCGCCCGCGCTCAAGTTCCTGCAAGCGCAGGAGGGTGTCGAGGTGGTGCTGGCCCCCACCGGCCTGTTTGCAGGCGCAGGCGCGCGGCCCATGGACGCGCAGTTTGCCGCCTATGCCTGGTCCAACGACCGGCGCATCCAGCAGCTCACAGGCCAGCCCTTCACGCAGGCCTACCGCGATCAAATTCTGGGTGCTGCGTCCGGCCGCTTTGATTCAGGCCCTGCCACCCTCGCGCTGACTGCCGTGGCGCAGACCGCGCCTGCGCATGAACTGGAAGCCTTGCACGCGCTGCAGCACGCACGCTATGTGGAAGGCCGCGACACCGCAGAACCCGAGGTGCTGGCGGACCTGTTGCGGGCTTTGGGCCTAGTCGATGCCGCCGCATTGACGCTGGCACCCGACGCCGCACTGCACAGCGTGGCGGCCGAGCGCGTAGCCCGCGCCCAGGCCATGCTGCGTGCCGTGGGTGCCCGCGGCGTGCCGCAATTGGTGGTGAAGGGGCAGGGCGGTGCGCTGCGGTTGATCGGAGGCGATGCGCTGCTGGGGCCGCGCGAGAAACTGGTAGAGCACGTCCTGGCGGCCTGAGGCCCTGAACCCAAGGAGGCAGCGCTCAGGCCTTGGGCAGGAGTTCGCCCCGTCGGCCCAAGGTTCGCACCATTTGCTCATACATCGCATCCACGGCCGGTGAGCGCAGCGACACCTTGCTGCGCAGCACCGCCACGTTCATCGAAGCCAGCGGCGGCAGGTCAAACTCCGCCGGCAGGTTCTGCAAGATTTGCAAATGGGCCGGGGCGCTGCACCGCGTGAGCACCGCCACCGCCAAACCGCTCTCCACAGCAGCCAGCTGGCCCGCCAGGCTGGAGCTGTGGTACACGATGCGGTAGGTCCGCCGCCGCGTGCCCAGCGCGGCCAGGGTGGCCTGCCGGGCCATGCTGGCCGATTCATACACCGCAATCGGCAGCGGGTCGCGCCGCCAGGCCTCGAACTGGGCGGCCCCCACCCACACCAGCGGCTCGTCGAACAAGAAGCGCCCGCGTTGCGGCTTGTCTTGCGAGACCAGCGCCAGGTCCAGCTCGCCCTTCACCACACGCGGGATCAGCGACGTGGACTGCTCGCACGTCAGCTCAATCTCCACCCCCTGGTAGCGGTGCGAAAAGCTGCGCAGCACTGGCGTGAGGTAGGCCGACGCATAGTCGTCGGGCACCCCCAGCCGCACCCGGCCCGCCAGCTTGGGGCCAAACAATGCGGCATGTGCCTCAGCCTGCAAATCGAGCACGCGGCGCGCATACGACAGCAGCTCGGCCCCCGCTGGCGTCACCTCCAGGTGGCGCGGCCCGCGCAGCAGCACCGGGCGGCCCAGCGCGGCCTCCAGTTTCTTGATCTGCATGCTCACGGCCGACTGGGAGCGGTGCACCAGCGGCGCCGCGCCCGAGAGCGAGCCTGCATCCACCACGGCCACAAAGGCACGCAGCCAGTCGATCTGAAAGTCTGGGTAGTTCATGGGGGCCTTTATCGGTCGGACCAGTGACGACAGCGGTGGGGCTCTCGGTGGGTTGGTAAATTCGTTTATCGAATGGTAGCTGTTCGATTTATCCGTTTTACAGGATTCCTGTAAAGCGTGAGCATCGGCGGCATGAACCACTCCAAAGCCAGCACCGTCGCATCGCCATCCCTGGCCACCACACCGCTGCCCGTCAATGCCAATGCCATCACGCGCGAGCGCGACGGCCAGTGGCTGCTCATCGCCGGTGGCGTGCTGCTGGGCACCATCGGCGTGTTTGTGGAAGAGGCGGGCCAGCACCCGCTGGTCACGGTGTGGTTCCGCTGCGCATTCGGTGCACTGGCGCTGCTGGCCTGGTGCCTGGCCACGGGGCGGGGACAGCAACTTTTTCTGCACGGCCGTGCCCGCTGGGTGGCCTGCGCTACGGGCGTGCTCATGGTGCTCAACTGGGCGCTTTTTTTTGCAGCCATCCCACGCACATCGATTGCCGTGGCCACCGTGATCTTTCACATCCAGCCCATCTGGGTCATCGTTTTTGGCGCGTTGTTCTTGCGCGAGGCCGTGTCGCCCACGCAGTGGCTGGCCACACTGGCCGCGCTGGGCGGGCTGGTGCTGACCACGGGCTTGCTCGACGGCACCGCAGGTGTCGCAGCGGCCAGCAGCACCGGCGGCGGCAGCTATGTGGCTGGCGTACTGATGTGCCTGGGCGGCTCACTCTGCTATGCGGGCGTGACGCTGCTCGCCAACACGCAGAAAACCATCAGCCCCTTTGCCATGGCGCTGTGGCAGTGCCTGGTGGGTGCGGTGGCGCTGGCGTGGGCGCCCTTTGTGCTGGGCTGGCCGCAGCAGAGCGCCGCGTGGGGCTGGCTGCTGGGCCTGGGCGTGCTGCACACCGGCCTGGCGTATGTGGTGCTGTTTGCCGGCATGTCGCGCCTGGGGCTGGGGCGCATTGCGGTGCTGCAGTTTGTATATCCGCTCACGGCGGTGCTGGTGGACTGGGTGGTGTATGGCCGCACGCTCAGCCCCATCCAACTGGGCGGCGTGGGGCTGATGGCTGTGGCGCTGTGGACGATTCGGCGGCCCCGTTCGATGGGGGCGGGTACTCCGTGCTCCACCACCGCAAGCCGCTGATCAGGCCCGCCCCCACGCTCAATGTGTGAAATGCACCAAACGTTGGGAGTAGCTTCGCTGTAATTTCCTGTAATCGCCAAACCGCTTTGGTGGCGCCACCATGGGCTCACTTCATCAACACGTGATGAAGCCGAGGGCGCCGAAAATCGTCACAGAGTAGGCATGAAGGGGAACTTGGCAATGAAAAAATTCATGACTGCGGTCTGCGTGTTGCTGCTGTGCGGCACAGCCTTTGCGAGGCCGACCTATGTATTCCAGCCTCAGTGGAATCAACCCAACAACAACGATGTGAACAACGGCGCCACCGGGCAGCCCTACACCCAGACTCAGATTGAGGCGTTCCTCAACAATGCGAAGGACCGCCGTTCCAGCGCACCCCTGGCCAGCCAGATTCTGGACTCGTGTGGTGTGGTCGAGGTCGAAAAAGGCTGCCATCAGGCCACGGATCCGCACATCACTATTTGGGTGGATAACCGGGTCAAATCCAACCAGGTCAAAGCGTGCCAGAAGCTCAACCCAGGCACTGCCGTGCACGCGAACGGCTGTTGACGGCACCACAACTTACCCCCGCCGGGAACGTCGTGCTGGATGGGGGTAGATGGCGCAAATCCGTTCGGGCTGCGCCTGTCAATGGCCCACCAGGTGATTGGGCAGGCTCAGCGTGAACGGCCCGTTGTGCTCGCAGGCCGTAGAGGAACGCCTCCGCAGAAATTATGCCGAAAAAGGTATCCAGCGCTTGATGGATAAGCGCTTCAAGCTATCAAATCAGTAGTATTCGGGTGGTGTGCACTACAGCGATTCCGTCAGTTGCACCACCACCGACCGATGATCCGAACCCAAGTCCGGCCCGAGGTCAAAACGCACCTCCCGCCAGCCCGTTCAAGCGAGCACAGGGTCCGGCGGCAGCACCGACAACCTTCCACAGGCGCTGGGCCAGTTGGCCACCATGCCCTTGGCGCGGCGCAGGAGGGCATCCAAGGCTACCAAGACAAAAATCGACGCGGCATTGTGTGTGCCCGCTGCCTCTATGTGGGTGCACGGTGCGCACGCCGCCGTCACACGCCGCCATCACATGCGGAACTGACGGCACTGGCCTACAGCTGCCCGCAAATCGGGCCGCCCATACTGCGTTGATGAAAACGCACCTCTGCTCCCACCGCTTCACCCAGGGGCCGCTGGCGTTGGCCCTGGCTGGGTCCATGGCTCTGGCCCTGGCCCAGCCGGCCACCCCTGGCCCCGGCCTGGGTCCGAACCCGCAATTGCCCGCACCGGAAAAGAGTGGCCTGGTGCCCACCTTCAACATCGCACCTGCACAGGGTTGGCCGCAGGGCACCCAGCCGCAGGCCCCTGCGGGGTTCAAGGTCACGGCGCTGGCGCGTGGGCTGGACCATCCCCGCTGGGTCTACACCCTGCCCAATGGCGACGTGCTGGTGGCGGAAAGCAACAAGCCACCGCCTGCAGAGGGCGCCAAAAACGTGCACTCCGACGGCCTGCGTGGCCTGGCCATGGGCCTGGTGATGAAACGCGCTGGTGCTGGCACGCCCAGCGCCAACCGCATCACGCTGCTGCGCGATACGGACGGTGACGGCGTGGCGGATGTGCGCACCGCCTTTATGCAAAACCTGCTCTCGCCCTTTGGCATGGCGTTGGTGGGCACCCAGCTCTTCATTGCCACGGCCGACGGTGTGGTGAAGGTGCCTTACGAAGCCGGGCAGACCTCGGTCAACACGGCACCCGTCAGGGTCACCGATCTGCCCGCCGGGGCCAACCACCACTGGACCAAGAACATCATCGCCAGCCCCGATGGCCGCAAGCTGTATGCCACCGTGGGCTCCAACAGCAATGTGGGTGACAACGGCATGGCGGCGGAAGAGGGCCGCGCCGCCATTTGGGAGGTGGATGTAGAGACTGGCAGCAAGCGGCTGTTTGCCACCGGCCTGCGCAACCCCAACGGCCTGGGCTGGGAGCCGCAGAGCAAGGTGCTCTGGACGGTGGTGAACGAACGCGACGAGCTGGGCAACGAACTGGTGCCCGACTACCTCACCTCGGTGAAGGACGGCGCCTTTTACGGCTGGCCGTGGAGCTACTGGGGCCAGCATGTCGACACCCGTGTCAACCCGCCCAACCCCGACATGGTGGCCAAGGCCATCGCCCCCGACTTTGGCCTGGGCTCACACGTTGCGCCGCTGGGCCTGGCGTTCTCCGACGCCCGCATGCCCGGCGCCTACGCCAGCGGCGCGTTCATCGGCCAGCACGGCTCGTGGAACCGCAAGGAGCTGACGGGCTATAACGTGGTGTTCGTGCCTTTTGCCGACGGGCGCCCCTCGGGGCCTCCCCAGGCGTTTCTGACGGGATTTTTGAGCAAGGACGGCGATGCCTATGGCCGCCCCGTGGGCGTGGCGCTGGACGGCAAGGGAGCGTTGCTGGTGGCCGACGACGTGGGCAACGTGGTCTGGCGCGTGGTGCGGTCCGAATGACGTCTGCGTAGGTGCTCGGCCCTTCGTTGCGGTGGGTTGGCAAGACCGCCACGGGGCCAGAGCAGACTATCCTGCGGCTTGCGGGGCTTGGCCCCTGTGCCCGCCACGCGACGCTTCGTAAAACCCCGTTCAGAAATTCCGCAACCAGGAATCGGCACCCATGTCTTTTGCAGCCACCCATTGGCCCCACGCCGCCCCAGTTAACCGGGTTGCCCGCATCCTGGCCGGTTGCGCGTGTGTGGTGGCGCACGCCCATGTCCATGCGCAAGATAGCCCGGCCGATCCCGCCCAATCACTGCCCACCACGCCCCCCACACTTGAAACCCAGCAGGTCACCGGCAGCGCGCAGGCGCAGCGCCAGTTTGACAGTGCAGCCAGCCACAGCGGCGTGGCCGTGGATGCCTTCACGGCCCCCACGCCATTGGTGAATCTGTCAGAGCTGTTGGCCGGGCAGGCTGGCGTGGTGGCCACAGACCGGGGCAACTACGCGCAGGATCTGCAGATCGCCGTGCGTGGCTTTGGCTCCCGCGCCACCTTTGGTGTGCGGGGCGTGCGCATTCTGGTGGATGGCATCCCCGCCACCATGCCTGACGGCCAGGGCCAGGCGGCCACCGCACACCTGCCGTCGGCCAGCCAGGTCGAAGTGCTGCGCGGCCCGCTCGCGCAGCTGTATGGCAACGCAGCGGGGGGCGTGGTGCAGGTCACCACCCGCGCGCCCCGGCCCGGCGGTGGCGCCCAGGCGGGGTTGGCGGTGGGCTCGTTCGGCCAGCGGCTGGTGGATGCATCCTTGGACTTTGGCGACCAGCGCCTGGGCGGGCTGCTGGGGGTGTCGCACTTCGAAACCGAGGGCTGGCGCGGCCACAGCGCCGCGCGGCGCACGCACCTCAACGCCAAGCTGCAGGCACAGCCCGACAGCCGCACGCGCATCACGGCCCTGGTCAACCTGTACGACCAGCCCATGGCGCAAGACCCACTGGGCCTCACGCGCGCGCAGTTCGATGGCGACCCGCGCCAGGCCAGCGCCCTGGCCACCACCTTCAACACCCGCAAGTCGGTGGGCCAGAACCAGCTGGGCCTGGTGCTGGAGCGCCAGCTCAGTGACACCGACAGCGTGCGGCTGCGCGCCTATGGCGGTGGGCGCCAGCTCACGCAGTACCTGTCGTTCAGCGGTGCGGCGGCCAACAGCGCAGGCGGGGTGGTGGACCTGGACCGCAGCTACCACGGCGCGGCCGCCACCTGGACGCGGGCCGTGCGTCTGCCCTCGGGCCTGCCCCTGACCTGGACGGTGGGGGCAGAGGCGAATCGCCTGTCCGAACACCGCCAAGGGTTCGTGAACAACGCGGGCACCAGCGGTGCGCTGCGGCGCGACGAACAAGACAGTGCCGCCAACACCGATGTGTATGCCCAGGTAGACGCCTGGCTCTCCCCCCGCTGGCGCGCCATCGCCGGGCTGCGCGCCAGCCAGGTGCGCGTGCAGGTGGATGACCGCTACATCACCCCCGCCAACCCCGACGACAGTGGCGCGCGCAACTGGCGCCACACCAGCCCCGCGTTGGGTCTGGTGTGGGCTGCCACCGACCAGCTCAACCTGTACGCCAACGCAGGCCAGGGCTTTGAAACCCCCACGCTGGCCGAGATGGCCTACAGCACCGGCAACACCGGCCCCAATTTCGGCCTGGCTGCCGCCCGCAGCCGCCAGTGGGAGGTGGGCGCCAAATGGCAGGGCGCCCACCAGCAGCTGGAGCTGGCATGGTTCGACACCCGCAGCCAGGGCGAGATCGTGCCCGTGGCCACGGTCAACGGCCGCTCGGTGTTCCAGAACGTGGACAACGTGCGGCGCCGGGGGCTTGAAGTGGGTTGGCGTGCACAGTGGGGCACCTGGGCCCCGCGCGCCAGCTACACCTACCTGGATGCCCACTTTGGCAGCGCCTACGCCGGGGCAGGGGGCGCCAACGTCGCCGCAGGCAACCAGTTGCCGGGCACGGCGCGGCACGCTGCGCAGCTTGCCATCGACTACGCACCCACCGCGCGCTGGCAACTAGGGGCTGCAGCCAATGTGTCAGGGCCGGTGTTTGCCAACGATGTCAACAGCGAGCGGGCCGCAGGCTTTGCCGTGCTGGGCCTGCACGCGGCCTACGGCTGGGGCGGCCAACAAGCAGGTCCAGGTGCAGGTGCAGGCACGACGCGCTGGCAGCTCTGGGCCCGGCTCGACAACGTGTTCAACCGCCACCACGCGGCCACCCTCATCGTGAACGACGCCAACGGTCGCTACTTCGAGCCCGCCGCGGGCAGGCGCCTCATGGTGGGGCTGCGCGCGCAGTTCATGTAGTCGAGGTGGTCTGGCCCCGGGGCACTTCCATCGCCACGGAAGGGCCTGCGTGCAAGCACAGCTGCAACCACGGCCTACCGCTCCGCCAACGGCACAAACACCACGGTGCGTTCCGCGCACTCCACATCGCCGGGCGGTTGCCACAGGTCGCTGGCCAGCTCAAAGATGTGCGGCGGCACCACCATCGAAAACGTCGCTCCCTGTTCGGCATTGCGCCGCAACACACGCTCGCGGCGCACCTCGCGCGGAGCATCGAGCACATACACCACCATGGCGTCGGCCCACGGCCCCATGCGGGCATAAAAGGCGTCGCGCTGGTGGGTCTGGATCAGTCCCACCTCCAGCACCACATCGTGGCCCGCATCCAGCACGGCTTCGGCGGTCTTCCAGATTTGCGCCAGGCAGCGCAGCGTGCGCGGCACATACCAGGCCATCACATCGGCCATGTCAGCCGTGTCGGGCCGGTCAGGCGAGAACAGCGTGGCCATCCAGTCGTCCAGGTTCAGCGGCACGGCGCGGTGCTGCTGCACCAGGTGGCGCACAAAGGTGGACTTGCCCGCTCCCACCGGGCCGATGACCAGGTGGATGCGTGGGGCGGTGCCTGCAACGGCTGCGGGGGTGGTGTGGGTCGAAGCGGTTTGCATGAGATAAGGGCTCCAGAAATGCAAAAAGCCCTCTCTGCAAGCAGGGAGAGCTTTCCATAGGGCGGACGAAAAAAAGCCCTCAACGGTGGTGGAGGGCTTTGCGGTTCGCTCCAACCCCAAAGGTCAGAAGCGAGGTTGGCAGTGTAGGTGGCCGGCGCTGGCTGCGTCAACCCACGGGCCGCGTGGGGACGACGAATTCCAGCCTGCCCTCAGGGTGCTCTGGCTGCCACGATGTGCCGCTGAAAGAACGCCAGCACCTGGGCATTAAAAATCTGGTGAAAAGCCACCCGGTCAAACCCCGCTGCATCGCGGCAGATTGCTGGCATCGCTTCCATCAGTGCTGGCGGGCAGGGCGCCAGAAAGGCGAAGTGCCCCGCGTTGGCTGCCACGTGCCAGTCCGGCGCGCTGGGCAGGCCCTGGCGCACCGTCTCCACACTCTGGGGCGTCACGCCATCGCCACCCAACGCCGAGGCCCACAGCTGGACCGGGATGCCGACCTGCCCCAGCCCCTTGGCATCAAACACGCTCAAGGGGTCGACGATGACGGCCGCCCGAATGCGTGCGTCCCGCGCGGGCGGGGCGGGCAGTTCTTTGCGACGGATCTCGCCGCACAGGGGCCGCGACGACTCGGGCGGGCACAGGTCCTGCCGCAACGTCCAGTCCGGCACGGCACCGATGGTGACAAGGCCCGTGTAGCCGCCGCGCGAAAAGCCGAACAGGCCGACCTTGCTGGCGTCCAGCTGGGCATGGCGGTGCCACGCGCCCAGCATGTAGTCCGTCAGCCGCTTCATGTCCACGGGCCGCGTTGCAAAGGCCGACAGGTGGCCCTGGCGGCTCAGGTCCTGAAAGTTGTCGCCCGGGTGGCTGATGGCGGCCACCACATAGCCCGCATCGGCCAGCGTGGCCGCCGTGTCGTGGTGCCCCAAGGCCGAGCCGCCCGTGCCGTGCGACATGACGATCAATGGCATGCCTTGGCCGGTGAGGGGGCAGTCCCGCGTGCCCTGCAGCACCAGGGGCGCCAGCTCGATGCGGCCCGGCGGCGCGCTGCAGGGCGACCACACAGCGCCGCGCAGCGCGGGCCCGTCCTTGTCTGCGGGCACCTCGATAAAGGCAAAGCCCGCAGCGTGGGCCAGGGTGGTGGCGCCGCAGAGCGCTGCGGGCAAAAGGGAACGAAAGAGCCAGTGAAAACGGGTCATAGGGATGGGGTGGGGCGGATGGGAATCAGCAGATCGGTGCGCAGGTCCGCCTGCGCGGCGTTGCGGGGGGAGTTGAGGTAGTGCTCCAGCGTGGGGCGGTCGTCCGGTTCGTAGCCGCTGGCCGGGAGCCAGCGTGTGTGGATGGCCGCCAGTGCCGCGTTGATGCGCGTGTAGGGGCCTGTCAGCGTGTGGCGTGCATACAGGCCTGCCGGGATGTCCAGCCGTTCCAGTCCGCCATCTGCCGCCGGGAGCGGCTCTGGCAGCACCACCGCCGCGTAGTAGCGAAAATCGCCGCCCGTGTCCTGCGGGTCTCCGCACGATGCGCCCAGCCGGTGGGTTGCACGCTGGCCGCACTGCAGGTACAGCCGCCGCTGCGTGTGGGGGATGGTGGATGGCGGCCCCTGGTGGCGCAACGCATGCAGGCGTTGCGCCGGGCGCTCAACGATCTGCACGGCCAGCGTTTGCTCGGCCTTTGCATGCGCGTTTGCATGCGCGTTTGCGGCGCCTGGATCAAGGATGAGGCGGTGCATGTCCCGCTGGAACGCCCGCGGCGACTGCCCGGTGAACTGGCTGAACGCACGGGTGAAGGCCTGCGGGCTGTCGTAGCCCACCTCCAGCGCCACCTGCGTGATGCTCTGCCCGCCTTGCTCTAGCAGCCGCGTGGCCAAGGCTAAGCGCACGCGGCGCACCGTGGCGGCCACGGTTTCGCCCGCAATGCTGCTGTAGACGCGGTGGAAGTGGAAAGGGGAGAAGTGGGCAATGGCGGCCAGGTCCTCCAGCCGATGCGCTGCCAGCGGGTGCGCCACGATGTGGGCGACCACGCGGGCCACGCGGTCGCGGTAGTGCTGATCGGCGCTCTGGTCCAGGCTCATGGCCGCAGAGTGTGCCGCAGCTTGCGCCCCGGTACTTAGCCGATCTTGCTACTTTGTGGCCTGGTGCCGCGGCAGCGCTGCGCTACTTGGAGCGGCTGACAAAAATCAGCGAAGCGGTTCTGGCTAGGCGCTGCGTCGCAGGCAGTACGAGCAGTACGACAAGACGCGGCAACAACGCCAGAAGAGTTTTGTTAGCTGCTCTTATTGCCCAAACACCAGCGCCTGGTGCGCCCCCACACCCGCCAGCACCCCTTCGGCCGAGGCCAGCGTGGCGTTGTGCCGCATCAGCGTCAGGTCGCCAGCGGCATACACGCCGGGCACGGTGGTCATCTTGTTCGCATCGGTGCGGAGGTAAGGGCCCATGGGCCCATCGTCAAACGCGCAGCCCAGCTGCTCGGCCAGCGGGCTGGCGAGGCGCGTGGTGGCGGCCACATACAGCGCATCCAGCGGCACTACGAGCGCATCACCGCCACTGGTGGCATGCAGCCGCACGGCCTGCAGCGCCTGGCCCAGGCCTTCCAGCGCGGCGATGGGCGCGGGCTCAATGGTGATGCCCAGCGCCTGCAGCCGCTCGCGGTCGGCGCTCTCCAGCGTGGTGTCGCCATTCAGAAAGAGGGTGGTCGGGCCCCAGTCGGCAATCAGCTGCGCGTGCATGGCCGAGCCTGCCGAGTGGTACAGCACGCCCAGCCGCTGGCCTGCAAATTCATAGCCGTGGCAATACGGGCAGTGCAAAACCGAAGCGCCCCAGCGCTCGCGCAGGCCCGCAATGTCGGGCAAGCCATCCTGCACGCCAAAGGCCAGAACCAGCTTGTGGGCCTCCATGGTTGCGCCATCGTCCAGCACCACTTCAAACCCGTTCTCGGGTGACCCCGCCCGTTGCTGCGCCGTGGCCGACACCACCGTGCCCTGCACAAAACCCACCGTGGGATAGGCCGCCAGCTTGCGCCGCGCCTGCTCGATCATCGCCAGCGGCGGCTCGCCGTCTTGCCCGAAGAAGCCGTGCGACGCTGCCGCAAACCGGTTGCGCGGCTGGCCTGCATCCACCACGCACACCCGCCGCCGGGCACGCGCCAGCTGCATTGCGGCCGACAGGCCGGCAAAGCTGCCGCCTATCACGATCACCTCATACGCCTGGGTGGTTGTCGCTGCCGCTGTCGCCATGCTCAATCTCCTTGTGACCGTGGCACCCGGCCACCATGCGTTCATGAAACTCGGCCGAGAGCTGCGCCAGCGTTACCTCGCCCAGCCGCGCCAGCAGCGCCTCTTCGGCCGCCTGGTAGGCGTCGGTCAGCGCGCGGTTCACCGCCTGCTCGACGATGCAGCCGGGGCTCTCCACCCTGTTGCCCACCGCCAATAGCGTAGGCGCGCCCAGCGCCTCGTAGATGTCGCGCAGCGTGATGTCGGTGAGCGGGCACGACAGCACCCACCCCCCGCCATGCCCCTTGGCTGAGGTGACAAACCCCGCATACCGCAGCCCCGCCATCAGGCGGCGCACCACCACCGGGTTGGTCTGCATGGCCTGCGCCATCGCCTCAGACGTGGCGGGCCCCTCCATCTCTGCCATGTGCAGCAGCGCGTGGAGGACGTTGGAAAGGCGGCTATCTCGTTTCATGCAACATTTAAAGTTGCGTGATGCTAGCATGCAACCAGAAACAGTGCTGGCGCACGAACAGACAGCTACTGAATTGATAGCTGCTGGCACTTGATCGATAAGCGCTAGAGGCCAATTTGGCTTTGATTTTTTCAGACGTTGCCCACCCCTGACCGTTCGGGTTGAGCCTGCCGAAACCCTGCGCTGACTTGGCAATGCCGTTGGACAAGCTCAACGCAAAAGCGCGTATCCACCACACGCAACACACCATGACCCAACCCACCACGTCCCCCTTCACCGACCCCGCCGCCGTTGCCCGCTACGCCGACGGCCCACGCCGCAACGTGCCCGGCTACGACAGCCTGCTGCGCATGTCCCGCATCCTGCTGGCCGAGCGCGTGCCCGCCGATGGTCGCGTGCTGGTGGTGGGCGCAGGCGGCGGGCTGGAGCTGGAAGACATGGCGCTGGCGCACCCCGGCTGGCGGTTCGACGGCGTGGACCCCAGCCAGCCCATGCTGGACTTGGCCGCCCAGCGGCTGCAGAGTGCGGGCGTGGCGGGCGACCGCGTGGCGTTGCACCACGGCTATGTGCAGAGCGCACCGGCCGGGCCTTTTGATGGCGCCACGTGCCTGCTGACTTTTCACTTTGTACCGCGCGAGGAGCGCGTGCCCATGGCGGCAGAGATCCGGCGGCGACTGAAGCCCGGTGCGCCGCTGGTGGTGGCACATCTGAGCGTGGCGGATGGCGCAGGCCGTGGCGGCGGGGGCGGGGCAGGGGAGCGCGACCTGTGGCT
This sequence comes from Acidovorax sp. SRI_002, assembly GCF_057586455.1. Classification (NCBI taxonomy): domain Bacteria; kingdom Pseudomonadati; phylum Pseudomonadota; class Betaproteobacteria; order Burkholderiales; family Comamonadaceae; genus Acidovorax; species Acidovorax sp. SRI_002. Next base: position 70,602 of record NZ_JBYCZW010000007.1, read on the forward strand.
GTCACGCTACGCCGCGTTTCAGGTGGCGTCCGGTGTGCCGCCGGAGCATGCGGCCAAGGCGCGGGACAAGGTGGCTGCAGAGCTGGCGGTGCTGACGCCGCAGGAAGACGAGGCGATTCTGCGCGAGGCTGGGTTCACCGATGTGCAGATGTTTTACATGGGCTTTGCGTTCAGAGGCTGGGTGGCAACGGCCTGCTAGCAACCAACGAAAGCGGGGCAACTCACTGACCCCGCATGTCCGCAACTTGCTCCCTGTCAGGCTGTCTTGCGGCTGGGGTCGGCAGCCCCCGGCCAGCTAGCCGTAGGGCATAAAAGAACTTCAACGCACAGGCGCCAGCGCCCACCGGTCCTTCGACGCCTTCACCAGAAAATCAATCACCGCCTTCACCCTGGCCGCGTTGCGCCGCCCCGGTGATGACACCGCGTACAGCGTGTGCACCGTGCGGGACGCAAAAGGCGCAAGCACCTCCACCAACCGGCCTTGCGCCACATCGGCCGCCGCGAGCGGGCTGGACAGCATGCCGATGCCCGCGCCGCCCACCAGTGCATGGTGTACCAGGGCCGAACTGCTGGCGGCCAGGCGCGAGCGCACGGTCACCTCCAGCGGCTTGCCTTGTGCAGTGCGAAAGGCCCATGTCACCGCCGGCCCCTGCGCGGTGTGCGTCACGGTGTGGTGCTGCTGTAGCTCGCTAGGCTCGGCGGGCGTGCCGTGCTGTTTCAGATATCCAGGGGCCGCGTACAGGCGCCGCTCAAACCGGCCCAGTTCGCGCGCCACCACCAGGTCGCTGTGGCCCACGGTGGTGCGCAGCGCCACGTCGATGCCCTCCGTCACCAGGTCGGCCACACGGTCATCGGCCAGCAGCTCCACCCGCAGCGCGGGGTAGCGCGCCTGCAGGTCCGCTAGGTGGGGCAACACCAACGCCTCGCAAATCTCCTGGCTGGAGGCCAGGCGCAAGGTGCCCGCCACGCGGCTGCGCTGGTCCGACAGCGATGCCCCGATGTCCTCCAGCTGCGCCAGCAAGGCACGCGCTTCCTGCGCCAGTTCTGCGCCTTCGGGCGTGGCCGACAGACCGTGTGTGGACCGGCGCAGCAAGCGCACGCCGTAGCCGGCCTCCAGCCGGTCCACACCGCGCGCGACGACTGACACCGCCACATCCATCTCGCGCGCCGCTGCAGAAAACGAGCGCAGGTCGAGCGACCGCACCAGCCACCGCAGGTCGGCCGGATCGGGGAGGAAGGAGCGGGGTTCTTTTTTCATCGTGCGCGCCTTTGCGTGCGGAGCAAAAGCCATTATCGCCACGGGCGGTTTCCGTGGCGGGGCGCAATTTCTACAGTGAAGGCTCGTTCAACCCCATGAGTTTTTACAGGAGCCCTCCATGCCCATCCTCAACGTCAAAGTGTCTGCCCAACGCACACCCGAGCTGTCTGCCGGCATTGCAGAAACCCTGCTGGACCTGACCACCCGCGTGCTCGGCAAGCGGCGTGACCTCACGGCCGTGGTCATCACCTTTGTCGACCCGGCCGACTGGTACGTCGCCGGCCGGTCGCTGGCCGACCTGAAACAGTCAAGCTTCTACTTCGACGTCAAGGTGGTGGACGAGACCAACACCAAGGCCGAGAAGGCGCGCTACATCGCCGAGGCGTTCGCAGCCTTTGAAGGCCTGCTGGGCACGCTGCACCCCGAAAGCTATGTCTATGTGCAGGACGTGCGCGCCGCAGCGTACGGCTTTGGCGGCCGCACGCAGGAATACCGCCACCAGCACCCCGAGCAATAAGCAACCAAGCCATCCACCAACCAACAACTACCCAGGAGAACCGACATGACGATGACGACAACGAACAACCGCCTTGCCGACGTGATCGTGGCCCAGACGCTGGAGCGTGCGGGCCTGGCGGACTGGATTCCCGAAGGCGAAGGCAAGTGGTCCCTGCCCATTCAGTTCCTGCCCGACGATGCCGGTTGGGTGGAACTGATGCGCCTGTCGCCCGGAACGCGGCTGGGCCTGCACCGGCACACGGGCGAAGTGCACGCCCTGACGCTGGCGGGCGAGCGCCGCCTGAACGATGGCCGCGTGGTGCGGCCGGGCGACTACATCCACGAGCCTGCTGGCAATGTGGACTGGTGGGAGGCGACGGGCACCGAAACGCTGCTGGTGCATGTGGTGGTGAAGGGCAGCGTGGAATACCTGGGGCCGCATCACACGGTGCTGCAGCGGATTGCTACGGCGGATCGGCGTGCGGACTACCGCCAGTGGTGTGAAGCGAAGGGGGTGGTGCCACGAGATTTGGGTTGATGACGTGTTTCACGCATCGCGCTCGCGGGTGCGCTGCGGTCTAGGGCGGGCCGGAGCTGGAAGACATGGCTGTCGCGCTATGTCGCGTTACAGGTGGCGTCCGGTGTGCGTGAGCCTGGGTTTGGCGATGTGCGGATGTTTTGTAAGGGGTTTGCGTTTGGGAGTAGGCGGCTTGTTCGGGATCAAAAAAAGGCCGAAGTCGTCTGTAGTGGCCGTAGATTGATCAATAAGTGGACGAGGAAGCGTCAGGGCGGAAAGTAAATTTCGTTTATCCGACCCTGTAACGAACGAAAGGAGCGATAGGAAGTTAAACCTCGCCAACTAGCTAATGGGCATGCACGAAATTAATGAGAGCAAGCTCCAGGCTATGGGGCAAGATCCTTGACGGCATTTTTGATGCATTTCAAGTCAATGCCATCGTTGGAAAGTTGTTTTGACACCGGCCCCTTCCCTGAAAGAAAAATGGCGTTTTTATTAACTGCTTGCTTCTGCTTGGGGTCATAGAAATCAATATCTTCTGCAACTAATATCGGTCGATTTCGATTGCAAAGGCGACAAAGGCCGTGCGCCGTTCTTATATACCATATATCTTTTGAATTCGGAAAGCCAAGAGCTCTGTATCGTTTCACGAGTTGTGCATCCGTGGAGGCTGTTACCTCATAAAAACGACCACTTGAGAAGCCATCTGCCAGCCATTCTTCAAACCACTCCGCGGCAAAGTTGGCTAATACGCTCCATTCATTTTGGATCTGGCCCCCCTCATCGAGAAAGGCGACCGCGTTGTTGCCTAGGCGTTCAAATAAACTGAGTGCTGAATCTGTGCGCTCGGGGGTTTTGATTTCGCTGACCTCTTCAAGTGCGTAGGCTCGAAAAACGTTTGCATCTATGACTAATGTTTGCATTGTTGTGCCCGCCAGCATTTAAAAATCTAGGCCTATTTGCTCCATCCGAATTTTCGCTAGACGCTTTGATTCGGTGAGTTTCTCTGGGAAAAATCCTTTTGGCCACTCTCTTGTAAATTGTCCTTTCCGGTCTATCCCAATGCGCGTGATTTCATCTAGCGGGCGACCTTTGTCATCCTCTGGTGAGTTGCTTACATAAAATATACAAACATCCTCAGGCTTTATGTTTCCGGCTGCAATATGCTGTTGCATTCGGAGAATGAGATGCTCACTATGAGTTTCGATAACAGTCTGTACCGAGTTTTTATACAGTCTCAATAAATAGTCACCGAGCTCCGCTTGAGCTTTTGGATGAAGGTGCAGTTCAGGTTGTTCTGCTAGGTATGTTGAATTTTTTGGCAACGCGAGCCCGCCCGCCAAAAATGGTAAAACTTGACTGTGTCCATACCCCACATCGGCAATGTTTTGATCTTCCTTTGTGAAGAAATTTTGGATGCGAATCTCAAAATGCCGATCTGAAATTGGCACAAGCATTGCCTCTTTTCCCATTTCCGCACTTTGAAGCCATCTATTGATATGGTCTTGAATAGTCAAGCCTTCGGACTTTTCCCTTTTTCGATCCTTTGTTGCAAGTATCGAAGTAAGATTTTCTCCTGATATGCCAATTCGTTTGCTGCGCTCGCCACTAAATAAATAGGTTCTTGATGGCGCGATGCGAAGTGGTCCTAAATAGTCTGAGCGAGCTACGGCTGACGCAAGGCGAGGCCAAATTCTCGCGAGCTTCCTCAACACAGCATGATTTGGTCCGCTGTTGAAGTCTTCGGTAAATTCCTTGTATACGTTCCTTCTATCGCTTTCGAAAACACCTAAGCGTTGAGTAACGGGGACGGGAAAAAAGTGGCGAAATCTAAATTCTCTGGAAATATAATTTTTCAGGCTTGGAGGTATATCCAAAGTGCCCAAGCGTTCGATGTTGTATCTTTGGCCTTCGCGAGAGTATTTTGCTGAGGCTAGATGATCTCCATCCAATGCAATTTTTATAGATTGGGCGTAGACCTCGCGATCTTCTTGGCTGTATTTGAAGACTAGATCTATGTTTAGAATTGAGTTTTCCGAGTTTCCTGTGTCTACGCTTGGAATATCTAATTCAAATTGTATTTCTAAAGGGCGGCCTCGATGGTTCTTGTAAATAAGATCTTTGTAAGTGCCAAAATCGCCGAATGGGCCATTGAGAAGTAATGGGACCTGGTCGTCATAGCTGTCAAGAGTTTGGCAGATGAGTCGAAGGGCTCCTACTAATGAGGACTTTCCTGAATTGTTTGGCCCTACAATGATATTGAGCTTTTCGAGATTAATGGATGCACTCTGGAAGCGCTTAAAGTTCCCGACGGTTATACGTCTAAACATTTTTTCTCCTGTATTTGATAGATGTTTTTCTCTTTGCCCAGAATCGCTTGTTTTCAGTGATTTTCTCTTTTTAATTAAAGAAAGGAATATGCGTGACGCACGTGTCGCTGAAGCTTCATGCTACTTGCTAATGTGGCTGCTTAACCCCCCCTCCCCTTTGATCAGTATTCTGGAATACAAACCACATTGCGCATAGTGTTTTAGTTCGGCCAAAAATTGGTCAAAGTTCAGTCTTGCTCGGCCAAAGTAGACCGCATAGCATCCCTGTCAAGCACCCGCCCCCATGAGGTGCTGCACAAAACCATGACAGGAGACAAGCTTGCCATCCACCCGCTGGAGTCACTGCGGCGCCGAAGATCTGGACGTCTTGCAGACCATCTTCTGGTCCGCTGGCGCGTCGCGCAATGCGCTGGCGCAGCGCTTGGCCTATTCCAAGAGCAAGGCCAACGCCATGGTGGCGGCGTTGCTCGATGAAGGCCTGCTCGACGAGGTGGGCCTGCAGGAATCCTCTGGCGGCCGGCGTGCCGAAACCCTTCGTTTAAGCGAAACCCTGGGCGTGGTGATTGGCGCCGACCTGGGCGCCACCAGCATGCAGATAGCGGTGATGCGGCCCGACATGACAGTGCTGGCGCGGCACCGCGAGCCCATTGATGTGCGCCAGGGGCCGGGCGTGATCCTGGCGCGGGTGCGGGGGCTGATGCGAGAGCTGCTGGCGCGCTGCGGGCTGGCGCCCAATCAGGTGATTGCCATTGGCATGGGCGTGCCGGGGCCGGTGGATTTTGAAAGCGGGCAGCTCGTCAACCCGCCGCTGATGCCCGACTGGGACGGCTTTTCCATTCGCGACTACCTGCGCGAGGCGTTTGCCGCGCCGGTGTTTGTGGACAACGACGTGAACCTGATGGCGCTGGGCGAGATGTACCGGCTGCAGCGCAATCTGCCCAACTTCTTGGTCATCAAGGTGGGCACGGGCATTGGCTGCGGCATTGTGTGCCACGGGCAGGTGTACCGGGGCGCCAATGGATCGGCGGGCGACGTGGGCCACATCTGTGTGGACCAGCATGGCCCGCGCTGCCACTGCGGCAACCAGGGCTGTGTGGAGGCCATGGCCGCCGCACCCGCCATGGCGCGCATGGCCATCGAGGCGGCGCAGCGTGGCGAAAGCGCGATGCTGGCCGAGCGGCTGCAAAGCACGGGCACGCTGACCATTGAAGACGTGGCCCAGGCCAGCCGCACGGGCGATGTGGCGGCCAACGCCATCATCCAGCGCGCGGGCAGCCTGGTGGGGCAGATGCTGGCGTCCATCGTGAACTTCTTCAACCCGTCGCATGTGTTCATTGCCGGGCGGGTGACGGACATGGGGCCGCTGTTCCTCGCGTCGGTGCGGCAAAGCGTGTACCACCGGTCGCTGGCGCTGTCGACGCGGCACCTGGAGATTCAATACGCGCCGCTGGCCGACGATGCCGGTGTGGTGGGCGCGGGTGTGCTGGCGATGCAGGAGAGCCTGTCGCGCGCGGGCTCGGTGACGGGTGCGGGCGTTGGCGCAGGAGTAGCGCGATGAGCGTGGCCGTCGAGTTCCGCAATGTGACCAAGGAGTTTGGCCCCGTGCGCGTGTTGCACGGCGTCGGCTTTGCGCTGCAGCCGGGCCGGGTGTATGGCCTGCTGGGCGAGAACGGCGCGGGCAAGTCCACACTGATGAAGATTCTGGCGGGGTACGAGAGCCCCACCACCGGCGAGGTGGTGGTGGACGGCGCGGTGCGCGCCCCGGGCGGCGGATCGCGCGCGGCCGAGGCGCAGGGCATTGTGCTGATCCACCAGGAGTTCAACCTGGCGGACGACCTGACGATTGCGCAGAACATCTTCCTGGGCCACGAGATCAAGCGCGGCCCCTTCCTCGACGACAAGGCGATGCGCGAGAAGACGCGCGCTGCCCTGGCACAGGTGGGTTTGCCACTGGACCCCGACACGCGCGTGCGCAAGCTCATCGTGGCCGAAAAGCAGCTGGTGGAGATTGCCCGCGCGTTGGCCCGCAATGCGCGCCTGCTCATCATGGACGAGCCCACCGCCACGCTGACCCCCGGCGAGACGGAGCGCCTGTTTGCGCTGATGGCCGGGCTCAAGGCCGCGGGCGTGACCATCATCTACATCTCGCACAAGCTGGACGAGGTGGAGCGCACCACCGACGAGGTAGTGGTGATGCGTGACGGCCTGCTGGTGGCGCGCGAGGCCACGGCCAGCGTGACGCGGCGGCAGATGGCCAACCTGATGGTGGGGCGTGAGTTGGCGGATTTGTTCCCGCCCAAGCTGCCGGCGCCTGCGGGTGGAGAGCCGGCCATTAAGGTGCGGGGCCTCACGGTGCCCGGCTGGGCCGAGGATGTGAGCTTTGACGTGCGGCGCGGCGAGATTCTGGGCTTTGCCGGGCTGGTGGGCGCAGGGCGCACCGAGCTGTTCGAGGGACTGCTGGGCCTGCGCCCGCGATCAGCCGGCACGGTGGAGCTGGCGGGCAAACCCGTGCATTTGAAAAGCCCGCGCGATGCGGCGCGCCATGGCCTGACGTACCTGAGCGAAGACCGCAAGGGCAAGGGCCTGCACGTGCACTTCAGCCTGCGGCCCAACCTGACGCTGATGGCGCTGGAGCGCTATGCCAAGCCCTGGCTCGACCCGGCGGCCGAGCAGGCTGCGCTGCGCGATGCGGTGCAGGAGTTCGGCATCCGCACCGGCTCGCTGGAGGTGCGTGCGTCATCGCTGTCGGGCGGCAACCAGCAAAAGCTGGCGCTGGCCAAGGTGCTGCACCCCGGCCCGAGCGTGGTGGTGCTGGACGAGCCCACGCGCGGCGTGGACGTGGGCGCCAAGCGCGAGATTTACCACCTGGTGCAGCGCCTGGCAGAGCAGGGGCTTGCGGTGGTGGTGATTTCGTCTGAACTGATGGAGCTGATCGGCCTGTGCCACCGCGTGGCGGTGATGCGCGCCGGGCGGCTGCAGACCACGCTCCAAGAGCCTAATTTGACCGAAGAGGAGTTGATCGCACATGCCACAGGTACCCGCTGAAAACGCCAACACTGCAGCGGGCCGCCACGGCGGCGCCACGGCCTGGTGGGGCAAGCTGCACGGGCTGGGTCCGGTCATCGGGCTGGTGCTGCTGTGTTTTGCGGGCACGCTGCTCAACAGCAACTTCGCCACGTATGACAACGTGATGAACGTGCTCACGCGCACGGCCTTCATCGGCATCATCGCGGTGGGCATGTGCTTTGTGATCATCTCGGGCGGCATCGACCTGTCGGTGGGGTCCATGGCGGCGCTGATCGCAGGCTCGGTCATCCTGTTCATGAACGCCATGGCGCCCGTGCTGGGCTCACCCCTGGCGGCCGTGGTGGTGGGCATGCTGCTGGCGGTGGTGCTGGGCGCGGTGTTCGGGCTGGTGCATGGGCTGCTCATCACCAAGGGGCGTATCGAGCCCTTCATCGTCACGCTGGGCACGCTGGGCATCTTCCGCGCATACCTCACGTACTTTTCGAACGGCGGGGCCATCACGCTGGAGAACGATCTGTCGGACATCTACAGCCCGGTGTACTACGCCAACCTGCTGGGTGTGCCGATCCCCGTGTGGATCTTCCTGCTGGTGGCTGTCATCGGCGGCGTGATCCTGAACCGCACGGCCTACGGCCGCTATGTGCAGGCCATCGGCTCCAACGAGCAGGTGGCGCAGTACGCGGCGGTGGACGTGCACAAGATCAAGATCCTGACGTACATGCTGCTCGGGGTTTGCGTGGGCATTGCCACGCTGCTGTATGTGCCGCGCCTGGGGTCCGCATCGCCCACCACAGGGCTTCTGTGGGAGCTGGAGGCGATTGCTGCCGTCATCGTGGGCGGCACGGTGTTGAAGGGCGGGGCGGGCAGCATCACCGGCACGGTGGTGGGCGCCATCCTGCTCTCGGTCATCAGCAACATCCTCAACCTCACCAGCATCATCAGCGTGTACCTGAATGCGGCGGTGCAGGGCTTCGTGATCATCGCGGTCGCCTTCATGCAAAGGGGCAAGCGGTGATGGAGTGGATGGAACAACTCTCCTGGCGTTGTTGCTGTCTGCGCTTGTATGCCGCCGTGTCAGTCGCACTGTCTGCGACACAGCGCCTAGCCAGGACCGCTTCGCTGAGCTTTCCAGCCACTCTTTGCGTGCATTTGTTTTTCAAGGTGTTCCCCAGCCGGCCAGCTTTCTTGGCCATATTCCAAAGCAACAGGAGACAACGCATGAACAGCCAACTTTCTTCTTTCACCCGCCGCCTGGCCCTCTCGGCCGTGGGCGCCGCCGCCTTCGCATTGGCCGCACCCGCCATGGCGCAGGCCAACAAGACGGTGGTGGGCGTGGCCATTCCGTCGGCCACGCACGGCTTCACGGGCGGCATCGTGTACTGGGCCAACCAGGCCAAGAAGGACCTGGAGAAGGCCCACCCCGGCCTGCAGGTCATCGTGAAGACCGCAGGTGGCGCGCCCGAGCAGGCCAACCAGCTGCAGGACCTGGTCACGGTGAACAAGATCAACGCACTGGTGATCTTCCCGTTTGAATCCGCCGCGCTGACCAAGCCCGTGGCCCAGGTCAAGGCCAAGGGCGTGTACGTGACGGTGGTGGACCGGGGCCTGACCGACACCAGCGCGCAGGACGCGTATGTGGCCGGTGACAACACGGCGTTCGGCAAGATTCCGGCCGAGTACATCGCCAAGGCGCTGGGCGGCAAGGGCAACGTGGTGGCCATGCGCGGCATTGCGACCACGCTGGACAACGAGCGCATGGACGCGTTCAACAGCGTGCTGAAGAACCACCCCGGCATCAAGCTGCTGGACGCCAAGTACGCCAACTGGAACCGCGACGACGCCTTCAAGGTGATGCAGGACTACCTGACGCGCTTCCCGCAGATCGACGCCGTGTGGGCCGCCGATGACGACATGGCCGTGGGCGTGCTCAAGGCCATCGAGCAGGCCAAGCGCAAGGACATCAAGCTGGTGTTTGGCGGCGCGGGTGCCAAGGGCATGATCAAGACGCTGATGGACGGCAGCAACCCGCTCATCCAGGCCAACGTGTCGTACAGCCCCAAGTTCATCTACGACTCGATCAAGCTCACGGCCGAGGCGCGCATCAAGGGCGAGAAACTGCCCGCCAACACCATCATTCCGTCGGTGCTGATCACCAAGGAAACGGCCAAGGATTTCTACTTCCCGGACTCACCGTTCTGATGGCGTCAATGTGAGTCAAGTTGCCTGATCAGGAACATCCCTCAGATGAGGACATCAGCCCCCGCACCCTCAGCGGCGCTGGGTGTTACTCCCTCTCCCCTCGCGGGAGAGGGTGGGGGAGAGGGGGGCCGCATTCCGCGCCGCGCCCGTTCCATCCCCCCTCTCCCCGGCCCTCTCCCACCAGGGGAGAGGGAGTGAGGGGCGATCTGAGATGTGTGAAAAATCAAGCCAAATTGGCCTCTAGCGCTTATCCAGTAAGCGCTAGCAGCTATTGAAAATATAGCTTATAGCCGCTTCGAACCTGCAACCCAACGTCCCTTGGAGCCACCATGCCAAGACCCGTCACCCTCTTCACCGGCCAGTGGGCCGACCTGCCTTTGGCGCAACTCGCGCCCCTGGCCAAAAGCATGGGCTACGACGGCCTGGAGCTGGCCTGCTGGGGCGACCATTTCAACGTGCAGGAGGCGCTGTCGTCGCCCCAGTACGTCAAAGACAAACACGCACTGCTGGCCCAGCACGGCCTGCAGTGTTTTGCCATCGGCAACCATCTGGTGGGCCAGGCCGTGTGCGATCTGATCGACGAGCGCCACCAGTCCATCCTTCCGCCCCATGTGTGGGGCGATGGCAAGCCCGAGGGTGTGCGCCAGCGCGCTGCTGCCGAGCTGGCCGACACGGCGCGCGCTGCCGCGAAGTTTGGCGTGAAGACAGTGACGGGCTTCACGGGCTCATCGGTGTGGCATTCGATCTATGCCTTTCCGCCCACCACGCAGGCGTATTGGGACAAGGGCTTTGCTGATTTTGCGAAGCGCTTTGGCCCCATCCTCGATGTGTTCGAGCAGCACGACATTAACTTCGCGCTGGAGGTGCACCCCACCGAGATCGCGTTCGACATCGCTTCGGCCGAGCGCGCGATTTCAGCAGTAGGCGGCCACCAACGCTTTGGCTTCAACTTCGACCCGAGCCACCTGGCCTACCAGGGCGTGGACTACGTGAAGTTCATCCGCCAGTTTGCCGACCGCGTCTACAACGCCCACATGAAGGACGTGTGGTGGGGCAAGGGCGACGGCACGGTGGGCACCTTCGGCGGCCACACCAGCTTTGGCGACGCGCGGCGGAACTGGGACTTCCGCAGCGTGGGGCGCGGGATGATCGACTTCGAATCCATCATCGTCGCGCTCAACGACATCGGCTACCAGGGCCCGCTGTCGGTGGAGTGGGAAGACAGCCGCATGGACCGCGTGCACGGCGCTACCGAGAGCGCGGCGTTCTGCAAGCGGCTGGATTTCAAGCCGGCAGCCGGCGCATTCGACGCCGTGTTTGCGCGCGACAAGCAGGCCTAGCCGCACCCCTGCAAAAAAACGATAACAACAACACACAGCGAGCAAAGGCGTTTCGTATGTCCAGTCCCCAAAAGCTCCGCTACGCCATGGTGGGCGGCGGCCATGGCGCCTTCATCGGCGCGGTGCACCGCAAGGCGATGGCGCTCGACGGCCAGTTCGAGCTGGTGGCCGGTGCGCTCTCGTCATCGCCTGAGCGGGCGCGCGCATCCGGCGCCGAGCTGGGCCTGGCGGATGACCGCAACCACGGCAGCTGGCAGGACCTGCTGGCCGACGAACTGCGCCGACCGGCGCATGAGCGCATAGACCTGGTGAGCATCGTCACCCCCAACCATGTGCACCACCCGGTGGCGTTGGCGTTTGTGCAGGCGGGCTTCCACGTGGTGTGCGACAAGCCGCTGGTGCACACCAGCGCGCAGGCCGACGAACTGGTGGCCGCCGTGAAGAAGGCGGGCACCGTGTTCGGCGTGACCTACAACTACACCGGCTACCCCATGGTGCGCGAGGCGCGCTACCTGGTGCACAGCGGTGCGCTGGGCACACTGCGCAAGATCACCGTCGAATACAACCAGGGCTGGTTGGCCACAGCCGTGGAAGAGGGCGGCGCCAACAAGCAGGCCGACTGGCGGCTGGACCCGGCGCGCAGCGGCAGCGCAGGCACGCTGGGCGACATCGGATCACACGCCGAAAACCTGGCTGCCACCGTCACCGGCCAGCACCCCGCCTGGGTGTGCGCCGACCTCACCACCTTTGGTGCCGGGCGGCAGCTGGACGACGACGCCCAGCTGCTGCTGCGCTACGACAGCGGCGCGCGCGGCTTCATCGTGGCATCGCAAGTGGCAGCGGGGCTGGAGAACGACCTGCGCCTGCAGGTCTCGGGCACGCTGGGCACCATCACCTGGCGGCAGGAAGAGCCCAACCAGCTCGTCCACTCCCCTGTGGACGGCCCGCGCCGTATCCTCACGCGCGGCTCGCCGTGGCTGTGCGAAGCGGCGCGGCGGGCAGGGCGCATCCCTGCGGGGCACCCCGAGGCGTTCATCGAAGCCTTTGCCAACATCTACCTGGGTGTGGCGGCCGACATCCGCGCGCGTGCCGCTGGCCGCGCGGCCGACCCTTTGGCGGCCGACTATCCGCGCGTGGAGGATGGTGCCGAGGGGGTGCGCTTTATCGAAAAGGTGGTGGAGTCCGCTGCGAGCGAGCGCAAATGGACCGCATTGGCCCACTCTGCGGGCCTGAACGGTTGAATCAAATTGGCCCGTAGCGCTTGTCAGAAAAGCGCAGACAGCTATCTATTTGTGAGCGTTTGACGGGCCGTCTGCAGCCGTTGGTCAGTTGCCTGCCAGCTGAAACCGCTGGTCAAAGTTCATCTTGCCCAGCACACGCAGTGCCGCCGTGCGGGTGGCGTTGTCCACCTTGCTGATGTCCAGGCTGTAGCGCTTGGCGGTGGACACCACGTCCACGCTTTTGGGGCCCCACTGCACAGCGACCAGCAGGGCGGGGCGCTGGCCCGCTTCGGCACCCACCGACACACCGCGCTGCTCGGGCCGCAGCATGAATTCCAGCCGGGGGGTACGTACCAGGGTGAGGCGGTGGGCGCCCTGTGGGCCCAGCGCGAACGAGACGACCCAGTCGTCTTCGTCTTCCACCGTCAGAAATGGGACATGCTGCGGAGCGGCCATGGTGAGGGTGCTGTGGGTTGACGGGCGGGCGGATGGGCCGCCGTGGTGCGCAGCCCGGGTGCGGGCGGCCGCCAGTATGCCGTTGCAAAAGCTGTGCCGAGGTCGGGAGAACCCGAGGTTGGGCGCATCCAACGCGCTGGTGGCGTTGTCAGGCTGGTGCAAGCTGGTGTGGGGCGGGCTGGCGTTGCGCAGGCTCAGGCTGTCTTGAACGGGCTGCGTTCGTGCAGTTCGCTCAGGTACTCGGCCACCCCGGCGCCTTCGCGCTGCAGGAACCGCTCCACCGCGTCGGCAAAAGCCGGGTGCGCCAGCCAGTGGGCGCTGGTGGCCTGCACAGGCAGCAGGGCGCGGGCCATCTTGTGCTCGCCCTGGGCGCCACCCTCAAAGCGGATCACGCCGTGCTCGATGCACCACTGCAGCGGCTGGTAGTAGCACGCTTCGAAGTGCAGGCAGTCCACGCGCTCCAGCGCGCCCCAATACCGGCCGTAGGCCACAATGTTTTGGTCTTTTTGGCTGCCAGCGCTGGATGGTAAAGCGCTGATAGCTATCAAACTGCTAGCAATTGGCTGGCCGTCGCGCTCGGCCACAAACAGCAGCCAGGCCTCGGGCATGTGGGCCGCCATGCGGGCGAAGAAGTCCCGCGTGAGGTAGGGCGGGTTGCCGTGTTCGAGGTAGGTGCGTTCGTAGCAACGGTAGAAAAAATCCCAGTCGGCTGCGCTGATGTCCGCACCGCGCGACCAACTGAAGCTGACCCCGGCATCCGCCACGCGGCGGCGCTCCTGGCGGATCTTCTTGCGTTTGTCCTGGGAAAGGCTGGCGAGGAAGTGATCAAAATCTCTGAAGGGTTGGCCCGAGCCGCCGCCGGGCAAGGTGCTGTCGGGGGAGGGTGCATCAGACGCAGCGGGGAGCGTAGGGGCAACGTTCTCGCCGCCGCCGGGCCGCCCCAAGGCGGTGAGGGCCCCCTCGGGGGGCAGCGAACCACGCGCAGCGGGGAGCGTGGGGGCCACATTCTTCCAATGAAATTGCACGGTGTGCCGCAGCATCAGGTCTTGCTGCGCACTGGTCAGCACGTCGTCGTCGCTGGCAAACAGGATGTGCACTGACGACACGTTTTCGTCCTCGCACCACTGGCACACCGCCTGCACCAGCAGAGCGCGTGCAGCATCGTCACGGGCCAGAAGGCGGCTGCCCGGCACGGGGGTGAAGGGCACGGCGATCACGGCCTTGGGGTAGTAGGGCACGCCGTGCTGTTCGTAGGCGCTGGCCCAGGCCCAGTCGAACACGTACTCGCCGTAGGAGTGGTTCTTGAGGTACAGCGGGCAGGCGGCAATCAGGGTGTCGCCCTCCCACAGGGTCATGAAGCGCGGCGCCCAGCCGGTGCGTGGGGTGGCGCTGTCGCTGGTCTCCAGGGCGGCCAGGTACTCGTGGCGCATGAAGGGCGTGGGGTGGCTTTGCTGGGCCAGCAGGGTGTTCCAGGCCGCAGCATCCACGTCCAGCGCAGTGGCAAGTACGCGGGCGATAATGGCAGATTCAGCCATGCACGCCCCGGTTTTGTTTTGCAAGCTGCGGGCCCGTGTGGGCGGTGTTCAACCTGGCCGCAGGGGCCGATTCCAGTTCCATGACGCTCTCCATTTGCACTGCGCAGCTCAACTTTGTCGTGGGCGACATGCCCGGCAACGCCCAAAAGATCATTGCGGCGGCCCGCGAGGCGTATGCCCAGGGCGCCCGTTTGCTGCTGACGCCTGAGCTGGCGATTTGCGGCTATGCGGCCGAAGACCTATTCCTGCGCCCCGCCTTCATTGCGGCCTGTGATGATGCCGTGAAAACCGTGGCCGGCGAGACTGCGGGGTTGAAAGGCCTGGCCATTGTGCTGGGCCACCCGCAGGCCGTGGCGCCCGATGCTTCGGCGTTCAGCGCTTGCTTCAATGCCGCCAGCGTGCTGCGCGATGGGCAGATCGAGCAGACCTATGCCAAGCGCGAACTGCCCAACTACCAGGTGTTTGACGAGCGCCGCTACTTTGTGGCGGGCGATAAGCCTTGCATCTTCGAGGTGGAAGGCGTGCGCGTGGGGGTGCTGGTGTGCGAAGACGCGTGGTTTGCCACCCCTGCACGCGATGCTGCCGCAGCGGGGGCACAAATGCTGGCGGTGATCAATGCATCGCCTTTCCACCTGGGCAAGAGCGCCGAGCGCGAAGCCACCATGCGCGAGCGTGTGGCCGAGACGGGTTTGCCGCTGGTGTACGCGCACCTGGTCGGCGGGCAGGATGAGGTGGTGTTTGAAGGTCGCTCGTTCGCGCTCAACGCCGATGGCTCGGTGGCCTGCCGGGGGCCGGGTTTTGAAGAAAAACTGGTGTTTGCGCAGGTCCATCAAGCGCAAAATGCTATAAAAATTGAAGCGGATATAGCCCCAGAGAAAAGCCTGGAAGCCGACCTGTGGGATGCCCTGGTGCTGGGCGTGCGCGACTATGTGGGCAAGAACGGCTTTCCGGGCGCGCTGCTCGGGCTGTCGGGGGGCATCGATTCGGCCCTGGTGCTGGCGATTGCCGTGGATGCGCTGGGGGCCGACAAGGTGCGCACGGTGATGATGCCTTCGCCCTACACGGCCGACATCAGCTGGATCGACGCGCGCGACATGGCCGAGCGCCTGGGCGTGCGCTACGACGAGATCTCCATCAAGCCGCAGTTCGAGGCCTTCAAGGCCGCACTGGCCAGCGATTTTGCAGGGCTGCCCGAAGACACGACCGAAGAAAACCTGCAGGCGCGCATCCGGGGCACGCTGCTCATGGCGCTGTCCAACAAGTTCGGATCCATCGTGCTCACCACGGGCAACAAGAGCGAGATGTCCACGGGCTACTGCACGCTGTACGGTGACATGGCAGGGGGCTTCGCAGTGATCAAGGACGTGGCCAAGACCCGCGTGTTCGACCTGGCCCGCTGGCGCAACGCCAACGACCCGTATGGCACGGGCGCCAGTCCGATTCCAGAGCGCATCATCACGCGCCCGCCCAGCGCCGAGCTGCGGCCCGACCAGAAAGACCAGGACAGCCTGCCGCCCTACGAGGTGCTGGACGCCATCGTGGCGCGCTACATGGAGAACGACGAGCCCATCGAGTCCATCATCGCCAGCGGCTTTGAACGTGCCGATGTGGAGCGTGTCACGCGCCTCATCAAGCTCAACGAGTACAAGCGCCGCCAGGCGCCGGTAGGGATTCGCGTCACGCGCCGCAGCTTTGGCAAGGACTGGCGTTACCCTATCACCAGCAAATTCAGGGCGTGACGCTTCGGCGCTGCGCTTTCAGACCCCTTTTTTTACATCCTCCAGGAGACCCGCCATGAAAATGATCACCGCCGTCATCAAGCCCTTCAAGCTCGAAGAAGTCCGCGAAGCCCTGGCCGAGTGTGGCGTGACCGGTCTCACCGTGACCGAGGTGAAGGGTTTTGGCCGTCAGAAGGGCCACACCGAGCTGTACCGTGGCGCCGAGTACGTGGTGGACTTCCTGCCCAAGGTCAAGGTCGAGGTTGTCGTGAAAACCGAGGACGTGGACCGCTGTGTGGACGCCATCGTGAATGTGGCGCGCACCGGCAAGATTGGCGACGGCAAGATTTTTGTGACGGCCGTGGAGCGTGTGGTGCGTATCCGTACTGGGGATCTGGACGACGCGGCTGTATAAGGCTCCCCCCTTAGTCGCTGCGCGCCTTCCCCCTGAGGGGGACGCCACCAGTGGCCTGGCAAAGCCAGTTCCACGGTGGCACTGGCCTTGCGCTGCGCCAGTTTTTGAAGGCCGTTAGATCACCGAGCGCAGCGGGACGGGCGCTTGGTCGGGGCCGGCGTCTTGCACCAGCGTGCGCAGCAGTGCCTCGGCATCGGTAGAGGCGTGCAGCAGGTCCATCTGCCATTCGCCCATGAAGCCGCTGGCCACGCTGGTCTGCAGAAAGCCCAGCAGGCCATCGTAGTAGCCGGCCACATTGAGCAGGCCCAGGGGCTTGTCGTGGTAGCCCAGCTGGCGCCAGGTCCACACTTCAAACAGTTCTTCAAAAGTGCCGATGCCGCCGGGCAGGGCCAAAAAGGCATCGCTGCGCTCGGCCAACATGGCCTTGCGTTCGTGCATGGTCTGCACGATGTGCAACTCGTCGCATTGGCGGTTGGCCAGCTCTTTGTCGACCAGCGCCTGGGGAATCACGCCCACCACGCGCCCGCCCGCAAGCCGCGTGGCCTCGGCCACCGTACCCATGAGGCCGCTGCGGCCGCCGCCATACACCAGCTGGCCGCCGTGCTGGCCAATCCATTGGCCCACCGCTTTGGCAGCGTCGGCAAAGGCCGCGTTCTCGCCAGGTCGCGAGCCGCAATACACACACACGGAAAAAGTCGGTTCAGCCATGGAAAATCCTCTGAAAAACCGCTGCACCCCAGATGCCCGCGCACAGCAGCAAGGCCAGCAGCACGGCAGCGCTGCCCATGTCCTTGGCGCGTTTGGAAAGGTCGTGCCACTCGGGGCCGATGCGGTCGATGGCGGTTTCGATGCCGGTGTTGAGCAACTCCACGATCATCACGATCACCACCGAGCCTGCCAGCAGCGCGGTTTCTACCCAGCTTTGCCCCAGCCAGGGAGACGCGGGCAGCAGCACCAGGGCGGCAATGGCTTCCTGGCGGAATGCCTTTTCGTTCCAGCCTGCGCGAAGGCCTTCGATGGAGTAACCCGCAGCGTGCCAGATGCGGTTCAAGCCCGTGCGGGCCTTCTGGGGGTTGGCGGGCGCGGAGGACTCGGGTTGGGACAGGGGCATAGGGATATTGTGTCGCAGCCGCATGACAGCGGGCGTTGCAGCCCGCGCGCAGGTGCTACTTTTTCGGAAGCTCGAAGTGCACCAGGCGCGTGCCTGCCAGGGCGTCGTGCCAGAACTGCCGCTCTGGATGAAAGCGGCTCAGGATGGCCCAGATGGCAACCCAGCCGAACAGCAGCACCAGCACTTCAATGGCCGAGACGCCCAACAGATAGGCTGCCAAGGGCGGCAGGAACCACACCCAGCTCAGCAGGTAGCGCAGCAGCGCACGCGCCTGGGTGATGGGTTGCCCGGCGGTGTCCACCACACGGATGAGCCAGGTCTTTTGAGCCAGGGTCTGGCCTTTGGCCCAGAACCAGGTGAAGTAAATGCCAAACACCACAAACAGAAAGGCCTGCAGGGCGTGCCGATTGTCCAGGGCGTGGCGGGTTTGGCTCAGGGTGCCGAACAGGTAGCCTGCAATGAAGACCACCCCGAACATGAGCATGCCCTCATACAGCCAGCAGGCCATGCGGCGCCACAAATTGGGCGTGGGGCCGAGGGCGGCGGAAGAGGTCTTTGCAGAGAGGGATGCCTGCGGTGCTGGGGCGGGAGGGGTGGCGGTCATTCCAGAAGGCGAAAGCAAGGCGGAGAGTGTCGGCCAGCGACGGGACTACTGAGGATACAGGCCAGAGTTGTCGGGAGTGACCATGGGCGCTGTTGTCGCAGGTGTTTCTGCGGAACCTGCGCCCAGAGGGGGGAGTGCTGCCGGTACGGCCACCGGAATCGAGACGGGCGCCGTCTCGACCACGTTGGAGGCCGGATTTTGCGTGGGCACGCCGGTCGCCGGGGGCGCCGTGGGGGTGACCGGTGCCGCCACACGGGGGGCGCTGTGGTCGAGCACGGGCGGAATCTTCGGTGCGTTGGGGCGGCTGGGGTTGGCCTGCGTGGCCGCCGGAACCTGGGCCAGCTTCTTGGGCGACACGGGGCGCAAGGCCGTGGCGGCGCCCTTGGGCTTGGGGGCGGCACGCGCAGCCAGCGCACGTTTTTCCTCGTCGGACAGCGCCTGGTAGGCCTCCCACTGGGCGCGTTTGTCGTCGCGGGCAAGCCGGTTAGTGACTGCATAGTTCAGCCGGGCCTGGTTGCGCTGCTGTGCGCTCAGGCTGGCCCAGTCCGTCATGCGGTCATGAAATTTGGCCTGTTCTTCTTCAGGAAGCGCCGAGAAATTGGCGGCCAGCGCAAGCCAGCGGCGCTTTTGCGCTTCGCTGATGAGCGCCCAGCGCTCTGCCAGTGGGTACAGCGCCAGTTTCTGGGGCGTGGTCAGGGTTTCCCAGCCCGGGCCGGTCTCGACCTGTGGCACTGCCATGGTGCCAGGCCGGGTGGACGTGCGGGCATTGTTGGGGCTGGCAACCGCAGCTTCAGCCCCCGCAGGCAGCAGGGTGCCGGGTGCCATGCGCATCTGTACCAGCACCTGGCCACCCACCGCTGCGAGCACGCCCAAGAGCGCCAAAGCCAGCACGAAGGCTGGCAGGGCAGGGGAAGCGTCGGGTGAACTTGGGTGCATGCAGTACGCGGTCGGGGGCGGGGCTTAGTTCGACGGGGCAGAGGTTTTGAGGAATTGTACGAAGCCAGGGTCAGCGTAGGCTGCTGGTGGCAAATCGTCGGTCAAAAGGGCTGCATCGACTTCGGCCAGGTCATTGGCGCTGCTTTCGTCCTGGGCAATGTTGATGACCACCAGCCCCACCACCAGTGCCATCAGCGGAACGGCAGACACCAGTGCATTCCACCAGCCGCCACCCTCGTTGCCGCCACGGCCCAGCGTGGCACTGCCACCCGCATGCACCACAACGGGTGCAGCCAGACGCACCGGCACGGTGTCTTTCTTGCGCTTGGCAAGGGCTTGCATGCGCGAGGCGCGCAGCCGTTCGGAAATGTCGTAAGGCAATTCGTCGGTGCCGCTGGACAAGCGCGCCGTGACGCGCAGTGCAAAGCGCTCTGCCGCAGCTTCTGCCTGTGTCGATGGGGTCTGTACAGTGTTCATGGCTCGATTCCTTTGGCCTTCAGTGCCTTGCTGAGGGTTTGTATGGCACGAAAACAGTGCGTTTTGACGCTGCCTTCGGAGCAGCCCATGGCGGCTGCCGTTTCTGCTACATCCATTTCTTCCCAGTAACGCATCAGGAACGCTTCCCGTTGACGTGGGGGCAGCTCGGCAATCTCGGCTTCGATCCCGTGAAAGATCTGCGCCCGCCGGGTCAGATCCTCAGCGCTCTCTGCCCGTTCCCCATTTTCTGGTCCTGAATACGCTTCAAGCAGATCAAAATCCATGCCATCTTCGCCGGGACCTTCAAAGTCGCTCATGCTCGAAAACAGTGCATTGCGGGTTTTCTGGCGGCGAAACCAGTCCAGCGTGCAGTTGGAAAGTATGCGCTGGTAGAGCATGGGCAGCTCAGCCGCCGGCTTGTCACCATAGTGCTCTGCCAGCTTGAGCATGCTGTCCTGCACGATGTCGAGCGCCGCTTCCTCATTGCGAACGTGGTAGACCGAGCGCTTGAATGCGCGCTTTTCTACACTTTTGAGGAAGTCGGAGAGTTCTCGTTCGGTTGCCAAGACGGGTCAGCCCGGGAGGGGATCGGTGCCGGTGAGTTCACAAAAATGTGGCTATCCGGCACGTGGAGCCTTTGATTATCGCATCCGCCGGGGTTTTTTTCGGGGGATGGCAGTTTTACATGTGTTGCAGTGCGATAATCGCCACTGCAATTCAAAGGCAAACGGGTCACGGTCCGGCGCGGCAATCATCCCGCCCATGTCCTTGGCCTCAAGTTCCAAGCTGGCTTCACAAGAGCGCATGTTAGGAGCACCCAAGGTTTTTCGTCAGAGAAATTCACAAAGGTTGATCGATCATGGAAATCTCCAAGGCTGAAATCTCTTCAGCGGCCGCTGCTTCGCAGGGCAACACCTCCCCCGCTTCCGCTGCTCAGGACCTCATGGGTTCCGAGATCCTCATCAAGTCGCTTCAGGCTGAGAACGTCCAGTACATCTGGGGCTATCCCGGCGGTGCAGTTCTCTACATCTACGACGCGCTCTACAAACAAGACACCATCCAGCACGTGCTGGTGCGCCATGAGCAGGCCGCCGTGCACGCTGCCGACGGCTATGCCCGCGCCACGGGTGAAGTGGGCGTTGCGCTGGTCACATCCGGCCCAGGTCTCACCAACGCAGTGACCGGTATCGCTACGGCGTACATGGACAGCATCCCGATGGTGATCATTTCCGGACAGGTGCCCACGCCCGCCATCGGGCTGGATGCCTTCCAGGAGTGCGACACGGTCGGTATTACCCGCCCCATCGTCAAACACAATTTCCTCGTCAAGGACCCGCGCGATCTGGCCATGACGATGAAGAAGGCCTTCCACATTGCCCGCACCGGCCGCCCCGGCCCCGTGGTGGTGGATGTGCCCAAGGACGTTTCCTTCAAGAAGGTGCCGTACAGTGGCTATCCACAAAGCGTGGAAATGCGCTCGTACAACCCTGTGCGCAAGGGCCATGGTGGTCAGATTCGCAAGGCGCTGCAACTCCTGCTGGCGGCCAAGCGTCCCTACATCTACACCGGCGGTGGCGTGCTGCTGGGCAATGCCACCAATGAGTTGCGCACGCTGGTGGACATGCTGGGCTACCCGGTCACCAACACGCTGATGGGCCTGGGTGCATACCCCGCATCGGACCGCAAGTTCCTGGGCATGCTAGGCATGCACGGCACCATCGAGGCCAACAACGCCATGCAGAACTGCGACGTGCTGCTGGCTGTGGGCGCGCGTTTTGATGACCGCGTGATCGGCAACCCCAAGCACTTTGCGCAGAACGACCGCAAGATCATCCACGTTGATATTGACCCGTCGAGCATTTCCAAGCGCGTGAAGGTCGATATCCCGATCGTCGGCGACGTCAAGGACGTGCTCACCGAGCTGATCTCCATGATCCGCGAGAGCAGCACGCGCCCTGACTCGGGTGCTCTGGCCGCCTGGTGGGACACCATTGAAGGCTGGCGCAAGCGCGACTGCCTCAAGTACAGCATGGGCAGCCCAGACGTCATCAAGCCCCAGTACGTGGTCGAAACGCTGTGGAACATGACCAAGGACGCGGACACCTACATCACGTCCGACGTGGGCCAGCACCAGATGTGGGCCGCGCAGTACTACCGCTTTGACGAGCCACGCCGCTGGATCAACTCTGGCGGCCTGGGCACCATGGGCGTGGGCATCCCGTACGCCATGGGCATCAAGCTGGCAAAGCCGCAGTCCGAGGTGTTCTGTATCACTGGCGAAGGCTCGGTGCAGATGAACATCCAGGAGCTGTCCACCTGCCTGCAGTACAACACGCCGATCAAGATCTGCTCGCTGAACAACCGCTACCTGGGCATGGTGCGGCAGTGGCAAGAGATCGAATACTCCGGCCGCTACAGCCACAGCTACATGGACGCGCTGCCCAACTTCGTGAAGCTGGCAGAGGCGTACGGCCATGTGGGCATGTTGATCGAGAGTCCCAAGGACGTAGAGCCCGCTCTGCGCGAAGCCCGCAAGCTCAAGGACCGCACCGTGTTCATGGACTTCCGCACCGACCCCACCGAGAACGTGTTCCCGATGGTCCAGGCCGGCAAGGGCATTACCGAGATGCTGCTGGGGTCGGAGGACCTTTAAGCCAAATCGGCCTCCAGTGCTTGTTCGTCAAGCGCTACCGGCTATCGAATAGATAGCATTCACTTTTTTGACGAATCTATTGCCTGCCAAGCCCGTGCATTACCGTGCACGGGGGAGGGCAGCGAAAAGAGGAATCTGCACCTATGAAACACATCATTGCCGTTCTGCTGGAAAACGAACCCGGTGCGCTGTCGCGCGTTGTAGGCCTGTTTTCTGCCCGTGGTTACAACATCGAATCGCTCACCGTGGCGCCCACTGAGGATCCATCGCTCTCGCGCATGACGATCCAGACCACGGGCTCCGACGATGTGATCGAACAGATCACCAAGCATCTGAACCGCCTCATTGAGGTCGTGAAGGTGGTGGATCTCACCGAAGGTGCCTACACCGAGCGCGAGCTCATGATGGTGAAGGTGCGCGCGGTGGGCAAGGAGCGCGAGGAGATGAAGCGCATGGCCGACATCTTCCGTGGCCGCATCATCGACGTGACCGAGAAGAGCTACACGATTGAGCTGACCGGCGACCAGTCGAAGAACGACGCTTTTCTGCAGGCCATTGACCGCACCGCCATCTTGGAAACCGTACGTACGGGTGCCAGCGGCATCGGCCGCGGCGAGCGCATCTTGCGCGTGTAAGACAATTCACCCCGTTTTTCCCATTTCAACCCCCAACAACGCATTTCAACCGGAGCGACCCATGAAAGTTTTCTACGACAAAGACACCGACCTGAGCCTGATCAAAGGCAAGACCGTGGCCATCATCGGCTACGGCTCGCAGGGCCATGCCCACGCACAAAACCTGAACGACAGTGGCGTGAAGGTCGTGGTCGGCCTGCGCAAGGGCGGTGCATCGTGGGACAAGGTCGGCAAGGCTGGCCTGACGGTTCTGGAAGTCAACGACGCCGTCAAATCCGCTGACGTGGTCATGATCCTGCTGCCCGACGAAGACATCGCAGCCGTCTACAAGAACAACGTCGAACCCAACATCAAGCAAGGCGCCTCGCTGGCCTTTGCCCACGGCTTCAACGTGCACTACAACCAAGTCGTGCCCCGTGCTGACCTGGACGTGTGGATGGTGGCGCCCAAGGCCCCTGGCCACACCGTGCGCAACACCTACACCCAAGGCGGCGGCGTGCCCCACCTGGTGGCCGTGCACCAAGACAAGTCCGGCAAGGCCCGTGACTTGGCCCTGAGCTACGCAGCTGCCAACGGCGGCGGCAAAGCCGGCATCATCGAGACCAACTTCAAGGAAGAAACCGAGACCGACCTGTTCGGCGAACAAGCCGTGTTGTGCGGCGGTGCCGTCGAGCTGATCAAGATGGGTTACGAAACCCTGGTTGAAGCCGGCTACGCCCCTGAAATGGCCTACTTCGAATGCCTGCACGAGCTCAAGCTCATCGTAGACCTGATCTACGAAGGCGGCATTGCCAACATGAACTACTCGATCTCGAACAATGCCGAGTACGGTGAGTACGTGACCGGCCCTGAAGTGATCAACGAGCAGTCGCGCGCCGCCATGCGCAATGCCTTGAAGCGCATCCAGAACGGCGACTACGCCAAGATGTTCATCCAGGAAGGCCGTCTGAACTATCCATCGATGACAGCCCGTCGCCGCAACACGGCCGACCACAGCATCGAAAAGGTGGGCGGCCAACTGCGCGCCATGATGCCCTGGATCGCCAAGAACAAGCTGGTCGATCAGACCCGCAACTGATTCTCCATCGCTGGAGCATCACGAGGCCACTTCGGTGGCCTTTTTCGTTGGCGGTCGGTCCTGTTGGCAGGCGCTACACTGCGACCTTCGCCTTGATGGCGCGCGGCGATCTGTCTGTGAAGCGGGAGTTGCCGGATACTATAAATTTAATAGCTGCTCACGCAATATGGGCAAGCGCTGGAGGTCAATTTAATGCATGACGGCAATGAATCCACCGACAACCCCGGTGTGATGGTGCGCAAACGGCGCAAGGGCATCTACATCCTGCCCAACCTGTTCACGCTGGCGGCATTGTTTGGGGGCTTCTATTCGATCGTGATGGCTATGAATGGCCGTTTCGACATGGCGGCCGTGGGCGTTTTTTGTGCGATGGTGCTCGATAGCCTCGATGGTCGGGTAGCGCGCATGACCAATACCCAGAGTGCGTTTGGCGAGCAGATGGATTCGCTTTCCGACATGGTGTCCTTTGGGGCGGCGCCTGCCCTGATCGCCTATGAGTGGTCCCTCCAGGGGCTGGGCCGCTGGGGCTGGATTGCCGCATTTGTGTACTGTGCCTGTGCCGCGCTTCGCTTGGCGCGCTTCAATGTGAATACCGGCGTGGTGGACAAGCGCTATTTTCAGGGGCTGCCTTCGCCAGCCGCTGCAGCTTTGGTGGCGGGGTTCATCTGGCTGATGACCGAGCTGGGCGTGCATCCTGGTGAAGACCACTGGCTGACCTGGAGTCAGACGACCTGGATCATGTTCGCATTCACGCTGTACGCGGGGCTCACCATGGTGACCAATGTGCCGTTCTACAGCTTCAAGGATGTGCAGATGAAAAAGAGCGTGCCTTTTGCAGCCATTGTGTTGATCGCGCTGGGCATTGCCATCATCAACATCCACCCGCCCATCGTGCTGTTTGGTGTGTTCGTGTTCTACGGCCTGAGCGGTTACGGCGTGTACGCCTGGCGCAAGGCCAAAGGACAGCACAGCAGCGTGATCAGCACCTCGACGGACGAACCGGACGAACGTGGACTGCACAAGTGATTGGAATGATGTCTGGCCAGTTGTGCTACATTGCACCGCATGAATTCGTTTGCACTGGCTCTACTGCTACCTCCCTACGGGCGGAGACAGTAGGCGCACGCGCACACTTTTTCCACAAAGGCCCGTATGCACCCGCAACGGGCCTTTTGTTTTGGGCGCCAGATTTTTAGTGTTGCGGGCCAATTCCACCCCACCAGTATCAGGAGAAACAACATGGCTGACAAACTCATCATTTTCGACACGACCTTGCGCGATGGCGAGCAGTCCCCCGGCGCCTCGATGACCAAGGATGAGAAGCTGCGCATTGCCCGCCAGCTGGAGCGCCTGAAGGTGGACGTGATCGAAGCCGGTTTTGCGGCCAGCTCGAACGGAGATTTCGAGGCGGTGCAGGCGATAGCCAATGCCATCAGGGAGTCCACCATCTGCTCGCTGTCGCGCGCCAATGACCGCGACATTTCCCGCGCAGCAGAAGCGCTTGCAGGGGCGAACAGCGCGCGCATCCATACGTTCATTGCCACCAGCCCGCTGCACATGGAAAAGAAGCTGCGCATGACGCCAGAGCAAGTGCTGGAGCAGGCCAAGCAGTCGGTGCGTTTTGCGCGCAACCTGGTGGGAGATATTGAGTTCAGCCCCGAAGATGGCTACCGCAGCGACCCAGACTTCCTGTGCCGCGTGCTCGAAGCTGTGATCGCCGAGGGTGCCACGACCATCAATGTGCCCGACACCGTGGGCTATGCCATCCCCGAGCTGTACGGCAACTTCATCAAGACCCTGCGCGAGCGCATTCCCAACAGCGACAAGGCCATCTGGTCCGTGCACTGCCACAACGACCTCGGCATGGCCGTGGCCAATTCGCTGGCCGGTGTGAAGATTGGCGGCGCGCGCCAGGTGGAATGCACGATCAATGGTCTGGGTGAGCGCGCTGGCAACTGTTCTCTCGAAGAGGTGGTGATGGCGGTCAAGACCCGCCGCGACTATTTCAACCTCGATCTCAACATTGATACCCAGCACATCGTTGCGGCCAGCCGAATGGTCAGTCAGACCACGGGGTTCGTGGTGCAGCCGAACAAGGCCGTGGTGGGGGCCAATGCCTTTGCGCACGCCAGTGGTATCCACCAGGATGGCGTGCTCAAGGCGCGCGATACCTACGAAATCATGCGTGCCGAGGATGTGGGCTGGAGCGCCAACAAGATCGTGTTGGGCAAGCTCAGCGGCCGCAACGCCTTCAAGCAGCGCCTGCAGGAACTGGGTGTGAGCCTGGACAGTGAAACCGAAGTCAACACCGCTTTCACGCGCTTCAAGGAGCTGGCCGATCGCAAGAGCGAGATTTTTGACGAAGACATCCTGGCGCTGGTGAGTGATGAGAGCGTGACCAGCGAAAGGGAACAATATGGCTTTGTCTCTCTGTTCCAGCAAAGCGAAACGGGTGAGCACCCCCGAGCACGCATTGTCTTTACGGTAGACGGCCAGGAGGTGCGGGGCGAGTCCGAAGGAAACGGCCCTGTGGATGCCTCACTCAAGGCCATCGAATCGCATGTGAAGAGTGGTGCGGAGATGGTGCTGTACTCGGTGAACGCCATCAGCGGCTCGACAGAGAGCCAAGGCGAGGTCACCGTGCGCCTGCAGAACAGTGGCCGCGTGGTCAACGGCGTGGGAGCAGACCCCGATATCGTGGTCGCTTCGGCCAAGGCCTATCTGAGTGCGCTGAACAAGTTACAAAGTAAAGCTGACCGGGTGGCTGCACAGGGTTGAATGATCAATTTATAATTTCATTCACTTTCTTGGAAAGTCGCGCAAGGTATTGATCTTGCGCGACTTTTTTTGATTCTGTACACTGCTCAACACTTATTACCGTTTGGAGCACTTTGATGCACCATCGCCACCGCGCCGCAGTGACCCGTTTTTTCCAGCTTTTGGGCTTTGTCGTCGTCAGTACGGCGCTGGTTGTGCCGATTGCGCACTCAGGGGAGCGCTCCAAGGCGCCAGCCAAAAAGCAGCAAGTCAGTTCGGCCAATGCCAAGCGCGCTGCTCCGGCCCGCAAGGTCGCTACCAATACCCGGGCCGTGCGTGTCACGGCCAAGACCGCCAAGGCGCCGACCCGTGTGGCCTTTGTGCCTGCCAAGCAGTCGTTCGGGCAAATGGCGGGGCTGCATGAGGTGAGTGATCCGCTGGATCTGAAGTCCAGCGTCGCACTCGTGATCGACCAGGACACGCATGAAGTCCTGCTCAGCAAGAATGATCAGGCAGTGCTTCCCATTGCGTCCCTGACCAAGCTTATGACGGGCTTGCTGATTTCCCAGGCCAAGCTGCCGATGGATGAGCCCATTACGATCACCCAGGATGACGTTGACACCGAAAAAGGCAGCCGCTCGCGCCTGACCGTGGGCTCTACGTTGACCCGGGGCGAGATGCTGCACCTGGCGCTCATGTCCAGCGAGAACCGCGCAGCGCATGCGCTGGGTCGTACGTACCCTGGTGGCCTCGAAGCGTTTGTTGTGCAGATGAATGTCAAGGCCCGCCTGCTCGGCATGACCGATACCCGTTATGTTGAGCCAACCGGCCTTTCCAGCCGCAACCAGTCCAGCGCACGTGACCTGGCTACCCTGGTGAATGTGGCGCATGGTGATCCCCTGCTGCGCGAACTGTCCACGTCACCGGGATATGAGGTGGCAGTGGGTCCCAAAACATTGCAGTACAACAACACCAACGGGCTGGTAAAAAACCCCACCTGGGACATTGGCCTTCAGAAAACCGGCTACATCTCGGAAGCAGGGCGCTGCCTGGTGATGCAAACCCAGATTGCCGGGCGCAAGCTCATCATGGTGTTTCTGGATTCGGCGGGCAAATTCAGCCGCCTGGGTGATGCTGAGCGTGTGCGCCATTGGGTGGAGTCGATGCCGTCATTGACGGCGCCTTTGCAGGCCCGTGCAGGGTCCAATGGGTGAGGCAGTTAATCCTGTAGCTTGTACATCCTTCCCTGGTGCGCCAAGCATTTGGTGCTGGTAGCGTCGGCGGGATTTCGTGCCGACTGCCTTGTGCGCTGATTTGATGGATCCACCGGCCGACCGGGCATCACTGCCCGCGTCGGTTTTTTTGCAAGGATCAGGCCCGGCTGCGGCTGCGGTAGCTGTTGTGTCCCGAGGCTCAGCGAAGTCCCGGACGCAAACCCGCATCACCGGATGCCGACGCTTCCATGCTGGGTGTGTGACCCAGAGCCAGAGAAATCTCGTTGGCCGTGGCTTGGAGCTTGGGAAGCCATCCTTCGTCCAGTCGATCAGCGGGTGCTGATATGGACAGTCCGGCTACCAGCTTGCCTTGGTCATCGTAGACGCCAGCGGCCATGCAGCGCACGCCCAGTTCCAGCTCTTCGTTGTCGCGGGCAATACCGTACTGGCGCGCTTTGGCGAGTTCACGCTCCAGGATGGGCAATTGGGTGATGCTGTTGCGGGTGTGTCCGGCCAGACCGGTTCGG
Organism: Acidovorax sp. SRI_002; assembly: GCF_057586455.1. Taxonomy (NCBI): domain Bacteria; kingdom Pseudomonadati; phylum Pseudomonadota; class Betaproteobacteria; order Burkholderiales; family Comamonadaceae; genus Acidovorax; species Acidovorax sp. SRI_002. The sequence continues at coordinate 99,107 of NZ_JBYCZW010000007.1, forward strand.
GTGGCGTAGGCCCGCACGCGCTGGGGGTCGTCCAGGGCCAGAAATAGCTTGCCTGTGGAGGTAAGGTGCAGAGGGGCCCGTCCGCCAATGGCGCGCACCACCTGCATGCCGGAGCGTTCACTGTAGGCACGTTCGACATACACAATCTCGTCGCCCTGGCGCATGCTGAGATTGACTGGCTGCTGGATCAGCTTGTGAAGATTGCGCATCGGGGTCAGGGCTGCATCGCGCACGCTCAGGCGCGCTTTTACGAGGTTGCCCAGTTCCAGCAGGCGCATGCCCAGTCGGTAGCTCCCCGATTCTGGCCGATCCACGAAACGGCCAATCGTGAGGTCGTTCAGGATGCGGTGCGTGGTGGACGGGTGCAGCCCTGTTTTCTCGCTGATTTCCTTGAGAGATATTGCCTCTTCGCGTGACGCCAGAACATCGATCAGCGTAAACATGCGTTCAAGCACCTGAACGCTGGGTTTGACGGGGATGCTGGGATCGTTTTTTTTCATGGACGGCGATGCAGTGACGGCCGCAGCATTTTATCTTGTGAAATGCAAGCCTGCATTCATCCGCACTGATTCGCGCCCAGTCTGGCGCGATGCCATTGGCCATCGGTCCGGATCTCATGGGGGTGAAAGCGCGCCTTGTAGTTCATCTTGGGGCTGGCCTCGATCCAGTAGCCCAGGTACACATGGGGCAACTCCAGGGAGCGTGCCTGGGCAATCTGCCACATCACGTTGTAGGTGCCGTAGCTGCAATGTGGCTCGGGTTCGTAGAAGGTGTAGACCGCCGAAAGCCCGTCGTCGAGCACGTCCAGGATGGACACCATCTTGAGCGCGCCGGGCTCTCCTGTTGTGCCATCTGTTTCGCGGAACTCCACCAGACGTGAGTTCACCCGGCTTTGCAGCAGAAACTGCGTGTACTGGTCGATGCTGTCATGGTCCATGCCGCCGCCCGCATGGCGGCCGTTCTGGTAGCGCAGATACAGCTGATAGTGCTCGGGTACAAAACACAGGCGCAATACCCGTGCCTGCAGGTTGCCGTGCCGCACGGTAGCGCGCCGCTGGCTCCGATCCGGCTGAAACTCGTTCACCAGCACGCGCAAGGGGGTGCAGGCCTGGCAGCCATCGCAATAGGGGCGGTAAGTGAACATGCCACTGCGGCGAAACCCCTTGGCCACGAGATCGGAATACACATCGCTCTGGATCAGGTGGCTGGGCGTGGCGACCTGCGACCGTGCCTGCCTGTCCGGCAGATAACTGCAGGGGTAAGGGGCTGTCGCGTAGAACTGCAGGGTCTGCAGTGGTAGGTCATTGAGTTGCGTCATGCCGTGGGCGCCGTGAAGGGCTGCAGCTCGTTCCAGTATACGGGTTCAAACGACCACGAGAGGGCGGGCTGGTCCAGTGCGTTTTGTATGTGAGACAGGAACTGGGCTCGCGAGATTTCGTGGGCTCCCAATGAGGCCAGGTGCCGGGTGTTCTGTTGGCAATCAATCATTGCCACACCCTGGCGGCGGCACAAGGCCACCAGGGCTGCAAGCGCGATTTTCGATGCATCGGTAGCGTGGGCGAACATCGATTCACCGAACACTGCCTGCCCCAGTGCGACGCAATACAGGCCGCCTGCCAGTTTTCCATCGATCCAGGTTTCAACGCTATGAGCACTGCCCGCTGCATGGAGGCGGGTGTAGGCTTCAACCATCTCGGGCACGATCCAGGTGCCCGCCTGCCCGTCGCGCTCCTTGCTGGCGCAGGCTGTGATCACGTCCAGGAAGTTGTGGTCTATGCGGATCTCGCAGGCTGTATTTGCTCGGAATGCCTGCAGGGTCCTGCGAAGCGAGCGATGGAGTCGGAAGTTCGCCACGGGCAAGACCATGCGTGGATCGGGAGCCCACCACAAGATGGGTTGCCCCGGGCCGTACCAGGGGAACGTGCCCTGGGCATACGCCGCTCGCAGATGCGCTACATCCAGCGTGCCACCGGCAGCCAGGAGTCCGGGGGCGGGGTCGTCGGGTCCCCATGCTTTCGCAGGGTCGGGTAGCGGATCTTCAAGCTCCAGCCAAGGCAGTTGCGGGGGCATGGGGTTGCAATACAAATAGGACTTGCGCAAATCGGCGTGCAACGGCCGCCTCGCATTGGGATGAGCCGCTTGGCTGGGCCAGTTTTGTGCAAGTCATGACAAAGAACTGTATTGTCAGGCAGGCACAGGGGTGGTGGATTTTCTTGAGGCGTATGAATGAAAAAGCCCACCATGCGTGAACATGGCGGGCTTCTTGGCTGGCTCCTCGACCTGGGCTCGAACCAGGGACCTACGGATTAACAGTCCGGCGCTCTACCGACTGAGCTATCGAGGAATGATCGGTATGTAAAAGGCCCCGCGTACACATGCAGGGCCTGCAAAATTCTTGGCTCCTCGACCTGGGCTCGAACCAGGGACCTACGGATTAACAGTCCGGCGCTCTACCGACTGAGCTATCGAGGAACAAGACTTAGATTATATACATAAAAATTGGGGCTCCGAAGATTTGACGGCGTGTTCTTGCGTGGTGTTGCGGTCGCGTGCCGAGGTGTGCGAATGACGGCCAACTTTCACTACTCCGGTGAGGGGAAGGGTGGGCTTCAGGGCTCGGGGCGGTGCCACAGCCAGGCTGCCACGCAAACCATGGAGGTGATGGCGATACCCACCACCCACGGCCGGGTGCCCGTGGCGAACAGCACGATGCCGCTCAGCGCCATCAGCAGTGTGGCACTCCACTTGGCCCGCCGGCTGACCTTGCCGCCCTGGGCCCAGTTGCGAAGCAGGGGGCCGAACAAGCGATGGTTCCACAGCCAGCGGTAGAGCCGTGGCGAGCTGCGGGCTGCGGCCCAGGCCGCCATGAGGATGAACACCGTGGTCGGCAGTCCGGGAACGATCACACCGATGATGCCCATGACCAGGCACAGCACGGCAAATGCGAGCAGCAGCCAGCGCACGGGCCAGGGCAGGGTGCGCAGTGGCGGCGCGGCGTCTTCGTGGGACTCGGTGGGGGGCTGGGGCATGTCCGTTATTGTGAATGCCCCGGCGGCGGCGCCTGCGCGTGCGCACGCGCTATGCTGCCGCAGCAGCGCATGCGCCGCTTTTCACTTGACCTGAATGCACCTTCGATGACCATCCACACCATCCTGAAGATGGGCGATCCGCGCCTGCTGCGTGTTGCCCAGCCTGTCACTGAATTCGATACCGATGCGCTTCACCTTCTGGTGCGCGACATGTTCGAGACCATGCAGTCTGTCAACGGAGCGGGACTTGCGGCGCCGCAGATCGGCGTGGATCTGCAGCTCGTGATTTTTGGATCTGGCGAGCGCAATCCACGCTACCCGGACCGGCCCGTGGTCCCTCCCACCGTCTTGCTCAACCCGGTCATCATGCCCCTTGGTGATGAGGAGGATGAGGACTGGGAAGGTTGCCTTTCGGTGCCAGGGTTGCGCGGCAAGGTGCCCCGCTGGTCGCGCATTCGCTATACCGGGTTTGATCCGTATGGCGACCCGATCGACCGCACGGTGGAAGGGTTTCATGCCCGGGTGGTGCAGCACGAATGCGACCACCTCATCGGCAAGCTCTACCCCATGCGGGTGCGCGATTTCACGCAGTTCGGCTTTACCGAAGTGCTGTTCCCGGAGATCAGCGCCAACGAGGACGACTGATGCCTCCGCTTGACAGGCACACATCTGTCACCGGTGTACCTGCACCGGGATAGATCTTGCTGTGGGTGAGGGCTTCGTACGCGTGGTTGCTGAAGCTGATCAAGGTGCCATATGTCAAAAAAGGCCGCTAGCGCTTTCTGGTAAAGCTCTGGTTGCTATTAAAAAGATGGCATTTTGTCGAGCGTGGCTCACGCGGACAGTTCGCGCAGCAGCTCGGTCTCGATCTCGATCTGGCGGGCGTTGTTCTGCAGCTCGGGGCCCTGGATCAGGAAGGTGTCTTCCACCCGCTCCCCCAAGGTGCTGACCTTGGCCAGTTGCACGCTCAGGTGGTGCTGCGCCAGGATACGGGCCACCAGGTAGAGCAGGCCCGCCCGGTCGCTGGCTGAGATGGCCAGCAGCCAGCGCTGGGCCTTTTCGTCGGGTCGCAGGGTGACGCGCGGCGCCACCGGAAAACTCTTGACCCGGCGCGAGACCCGCTTGCGGGCGGGCTCGGGCAGCGGGCCACCGGCCTCGATCACACGCACCAGATCGCTTTCGACCATGTGCGTCAGCTCCCGGTAGTGCCCCGGCTGCGATGAGGCCACCACCTGGAAGGTGTCGAGGGCATAGCCGTTGTTCGCGGTGTGCACGCGGGCATCCAGGATGGAAAACCCTGCGCGGTCGAAATATCCGCAGATGCGCGCAAACAGATCGGCCTGGTCGGCCGCATACACCATCACCTGCAGCCCGTCGCCTGCCAGCGACTGGCGCGCGCGCACCACAGGCTTTGCCGTGCCGACATGGCGCGACAGGTGGCGCGTGTGCCAGGCGATGTCGGCAGCCTCGTGCCGCATGAAGTAGCTCACGTCCAGTGTGGCCCACAGGGCCTTGTGTGCCTCGAAGGGCAGGGCGCTCAGGGCCAGCAGCACCAGCGCCTCGCGCTTGCGGGCCTCGATTTCGGCGGCAGCGTCGGGCGCCCGGCCGCCCAGGGTGCGCAGCGTGGCGCGGTACAGGTCTTCCAGCAGTTTGCCCTTCCACGCATTCCACACCTTGGGACTGGTGCCACGGATGTCGGCTACGGTGAGCAGGTACAGCGCGGTGAGATAGCGTTCGTTGCCTACGCGCTGCGCGAACGCGGCGATCACGTCGGGATCGCTCAGGTCTTCCTTTTGGGCGATGCGGCTCATCGACAGGTGTTCGCTGACCAGGAATTCGACGAGTTTTGCGTCCTCGCGGGCGACGCCGTGTTGGCGGCAAAAGCGGCGCACTTCCACGGCACCGATCTGCGAGTGGTCGCCCCCACGGCCTTTGCCAATGTCATGGAAGAGTGCGGCGATGTACAGGATCCACGGCTTGTCCCAGCCGCCAGCCAGCTGCGAGCAAAAGGGGTACTCGTGCGCGTGCTCGGCCATGAAGAAGCGGCGCACGTTGCGCAGCACCATCAGGATGTGCTGGTCCACCGTGTACACGTGGAACAGGTCGTGCTGCATCTGCCCGACGATGCCGCGAAACGCCCACAGGTAGCGGCCCAGCACCGAGGTCTGGTTCATCAGCCGCATGGCATGCGTAATGCCCGACGGCTGCTGCAGGATGCGCATGAAGTTGTCGCGGTTGACCGGGTCGCGGCGGAAAGCGCCATCCATCACGCCGCGTGCGTTGTACAGCGCACGCAAGGTGCGGGCTGACAGATCTTTCAGGCCCACCGTGGTCTGGTAGAGCAAAAAGGTTTCGAGGATGGCGTGTGGGTCGCGCGTGTAAAGGTCATCGCTGGCCACCTCGATGAGCCCAGCCTTTTCGAAGAAGCGCTCGTTGATGGGGCGCGGCTCGTGCGTCGAGGGATTCAGGCGCTCTTCGATGTTCAGCAGCAGGATCTGGCTGAGCTGCGATACAGCCTTGGCCGCCCAGTAGTAGCGCCGCATGAGGCTCTCGCTGGCGCGCATGGGCAGCCGCGATCCGTCGGGCGCCTGTGAGCGGTAGCCAAACGACTCGGCCACGGCGGTCTGCAGGTCAAACACCAACCGGTCTTCATGCCGCCCTGCGGCGGCATGCAGGCGCGCACGGATGAGGCACAGCACCGCCTCGTTGCGCTCGATCTGGCGCACCTCGAACGCGGTGGCCATGCCGCTGGCGGCCAGCTCTTTCCAGTTGCGGCCCAGCCCCGCGGCCTGGGAGACCCACAAGATCATCTGCAGGTCGCGCAGCCCGCCAGGAGACTCTTTGCAGTTGGGTTCCAGCGAATAGGGCGTGTTCTCGTACTTGTTGTGGCGCTGGCGCATCTCCAGTGTCTTGGCCACCAGAAACGCCTGGGGATTCATCTGCGTGCGGTACTGTCGCTGGAAGTCTTCAAACAGCGCTGCGTTGCCGCACACGAGGCGTGATTCAAGGAGGGAGGTCTGCACGGTGACATCGCCCGCACTTTCGGCCAGGCATTCGGCTACCGTGCGCACGCTGGAGCCAATCTCCAGCCCCGCATCCCAGCAGCTGCCGATGAAACCTTCGAGCTGGGTGCGCAGTGCGCTGCCCGCCTCGGGCGCCGCACCATCGGGCATCAGCAGCAGTACATCCACATCCGAATAAGGAAAGAGCTGGTCGCGCCCGAAACCGCCCACCGCCACCAGGGCCATGTCGGCAGGCAGTTCGGCGCGCTGCCACAGCGTTTGCAGCAGGGTGCCTGCCAGGGTGGACAGCTTGCGCAGCAGCACCCGGATGCCGCGTGTGGAGGCCCCCGTCGCTTTCATGGCGGCCAGCAGCGCCGCTTTGTCGCTGCGGTAGGCGTCCCGCAGGACGTGCACTTCAGGCAGGGCATGGATTTTGGTCATGGTCGTCGAAGGTCGCGCTGAAGAAGGGCCATGCAAAAAGCCATGCAAGAGTTGTGCGAGCCGGCTGGCAGGGGCCGGCGAGCGGGTCAGGTCTTGGTCGCGGTCACAAATGCCGGGAGCGGCGGCGAGCCTGCCGACAGCGTCATGACTTCATAGCCTGTTTCGGTAACCAGCACCGTGTGCTCCCACTGGGCTGACAGGCTGTGGTCCTTGGTCACGATGGTCCAACCGTCGTTACCAAAGTCTTTTACCTCGCGGCGGCCCGCATTGATCATGGGCTCGATGGTGAACACCATGCCGGGCACCAGTTCTTCGAGCGTGCCGGGGCGGCCGTAGTGCAGCACCTGAGGCTCTTCGTGGAATTTTTTGCCAATGCCATGGCCGCAGAACTCGCGCACGATGGAAAAGCCCTGGCCTTCGGCATACTTCTGGATGGCGTGGCCGATGTCGCCCAGATGCGCGCCGGGCTTGACCTGCACGATGCCGTGCCACATGGCATCGAACGTGATGGCCGACAGCCGCTTGGCGGCGATCGAGCATTCGCCGATCAGGTACATGCGGCTGTTGTCGCCATACCAGCCGTCCTTGGTGATCACAGTCACGTCCACATTGACGATGTCACCCTTCTTCAAAGGCTTGTCGTTGGGGATGCCGTGGCACACCACATGGTTGACCGAGGTGCACAGCGAGGCCGGGTAGGGTGGATAACCCGGTGGCTGGTAGCCCACGGTGGCCGAGATGGTGCCCTGCTGTGCCATGCATTCGGCGCCCAGGCGGTCGATCTCTTTGGTGGTGATGCCGGGCTTGATGTGGGGGGCGATGTAGTCCAGTACTTCGGAGGCCAGACGGCAGGCCAGGCGCATGCCCTCGATGTCCTCAGCGCTTTTGATGGTGATGCTCATCCCCGGATTATCCCATTGGCCCCCGCGCCGCGCAGGCGGTGCGGCCATGCCCGGTAAAATAGCGGGCTCCGGTCCTGGCTGCACGCTGGCGCCCGGAGCCACCCTCTACCCCTGACACCCCCCAACAGGCCGCTACCGTGACCTTGCACATGACCACGCTGGCGGGCGGCAACGCCCTCAGCTCCTTCCGCGCCCAGCAACTTCAACCCGCCCTGGAGGCGATCCACCCCAAGATCAGCGGCATTGCAGCGCGTTTTGTGCACCTGGTCGCTACCGACGCGGCCCCTACACCCACTGAGCAAGAACGTTTGGCCGCGCTGTTGACCTACGGCGACCCTTATGCGGGCTCCGAAGACGGCGCCGTGCTCATCGTCACGCCCCGCCTGGGCACGCTGTCGCCCTGGGCCTCCAAGGCCACCGACATCGCCCGCAACTGCGGCATCGCCATCCGCCGGGTCGAGCGCATCACCGAATACCGCATCAGCCTCAAATCCGGTCTGCTGGGCAAAACCCCTGAGCTGGCGGCCGAGCAGCTGGGCCAGGTGGCCGCCTTGCTGCACGACCGCATGACCGAATCGGTGGTGGCCGACCGCAGCGCCGCCGCTGCTTTGTTCACCGAACTGCAGCCCGCGCCCATGGAGCATGTGGACGTGCTGGCCGGCGGCCGCGCTGCCCTGGAGGCCGCCAACACCCGCTTTGGCCTGGCGCTGGCTGACGATGAAATCGACTACCTTGTGACTGCCTTTACGGGCCTCGCGCGCAATCCCACCGACGTGGAGCTGATGATGTTCGCGCAGGCCAACAGCGAACACTGCCGCCACAAGATCTTCAACGCGCAGTTCACCATCGACGGCGTGGCGCAGGACAAGAGCCTGTTCGGCATGATCCGCAACACACACCAGCTGGCGCCCCAGCACACGGTGATCGCGTATTCGGACAACGCCTCGGTGATGGAAGGTCACCAGGTCGAGCGGTTTGTGGCAAAAATGGGATCTGGCGCTGATCCATCAAGCGCCAATAGCTATCAAAAGAGTAGCGTTACCCAGCATGTGCTGATGAAGGTGGAAACCCACAACCACCCCACGGCCATCTCGCCCTTCCCCGGCGCATCGACCGGCGCAGGCGGCGAGATACGTGATGAAGGCGCCACCGGCCGCGGCTCCAAGCCCAAGGCGGGCCTCACGGGCTTCACGGTGTCCAAGCTCTGGGGCAGCACCGTGGGCAAGCCCGAGCACATTGCCAGCCCGCTGCAGATCATGGTCGAAGGGCCCCTGGGCGGCGCCGCGTTCAACAACGAGTTTGGTCGCCCCAACCTGAACGGCTACTTCCGCGAATACGAGCAAGAAGTCGGCGGCGTGCAGCGCGGCTACCACAAGCCCATCATGATTGCGGGCGGTGTGGGCGTGATCGATGCCGAGCTGACGAAGAAGATTGAGTTTCCCGCCGGTTCGCTGCTGATCCAGCTGGGCGGCCCCGGCATGCGCATCGGTATGGGCGGCAGCGCCGCCAGCTCCATGGCCACGGGCACCAACGCGGCCGAGCTGGACTTTGACTCGGTGCAGCGCGGCAACCCCGAGATCGAGCGCCGCGCGCAAGAGGTCATCAACCACTGCTGGGCGCAGGGCGCGGCCAACCCGATCCTCGCCATCCACGACGTGGGTGCGGGTGGCTTGTCCAACGCCTTCCCCGAACTGACCAATGACGCAGGCCGGGGCGCGCGCTTTGACCTGCGTGCCGTGCAGCTCGAAGAGTCGGGCATGGCGCCCAAGGAAATCTGGAGCAACGAATCGCAAGAGCGCTACGTGCTAGCCATCGCGCCCGAGTCGCTGGAACAGTTCAAGGCCTTCTGCGAGCGCGAGCGCTGCCCGTTTGCCGTGATCGGCACGGCCACCGAAGAGCGCCAGCTGGTGCTGCACGACCCTGCTGCTACGGCCGACGATCAGAAGCTGCCCGTGGACATGCCCATGAACGTGCTGCTGGGCAAGCCGCCAAAGATGCACCGCGATGTGAAGACGGTGGTGCGCGAATTCGCACCCATGGCCCTGACCGGCGTGCCGCTGCAAAAAGCCGTGATCGACGTGCTGGCCCACCCCACGGTAGCCTCCAAGCGCTTCCTCATCACCATTGGCGACCGCACCGTGGGTGGCCTGAGCCACCGCGACCAGATGGTCGGCCCCTGGCAGGTGCCCGTGGCCGATTGCGCCGTGACCCTGGCCGACTACAAGGGCTTTGCGGGCGAGGCCATGAGCATGGGCGAGCGCACGCCGCTGGCCGCCATCAACGCGCCGGCTTCAGGCCGCATGGCCGTGGCCGAGGCCATCACCAACCTGCTGGCCGCCCCCATCGAGCTGCCGCGCGTGAAGCTGTCGGCCAACTGGATGGCCGCGTGTGGCGAGCCCGGCGAAGACGCCGCGCTGTACGAAACCGTGAAGGCCGTGGGCATGGAGCTGTGCCCTGCGCTGGGCATCAGCATCCCCGTGGGCAAGGACAGCCTGTCCATGCGCACGCAGTGGAGCGAAGGTTCTGAGAAGAAGAAAGTTACCTCGCCCGTCAGCCTGATCGTGAGCGCATTCGCTTCGCTGTCCGACGTGCGTGGCACGCTCACGCCCCAGCTCAACGCCACCGAGGCCGACACCACCCTGGTGCTGATCGACCTGGGCAAGGGCCAGAGCCGCATGGGCGGCAGCATCCTGGGCCAGACGCTGGAGCAAAGCGGCGATTTGGTACCCGATGTGGACGACCCGAAAGACCTGGTCAACCTCGTCAACGCCGTGAACGCACTGCGCGCCAAGGGCCAGATCCTGGCGTACCACGACCGCAGCGACGGCGGCCTGCTGGCGGCTGCCGCCGAAATGGCCTTTGCGGGCCATGTGGGCGTGGCGCTGAACGTGGATTTGCTGGTCACTGAAGGCGACGGCATCAGCGACAGCCGCATGGACACGGGCGATGCCAAGAACTGGGCAGGCCAGGTGGGGGCTCGCCGCGAAGAGCTCACGCTGAAAGCCCTGTTCAACGAGGAACTGGGTGTGTTGCTGCAGGTGCGCACGGCCGAGCGCAACGACGTGATGCAGACCCTGCGCGAGCATGGCCTGTCCAAGTTCAGCCACTTCGTCGGCAAAACGCGTCCTGCATCGTCCGAGATCGACGCAGGCAAGGGCGAATTGCAGGTCTGGCGCGATGCCAAGGCCGTATTCAGTGCGCCGCTGGCCGACCTGCACCAGGTGTGGGACGCTGTGAGCTGGAAGATTTGCCAGCAGCGCGACAACCCCGCCAATGCCGATGCCGAACACGCCGCAGCGGGCGAGCCCACCGACCCCGGCATGCACGTGCACCTCACGTTCGACGCCACTGACAACGTGGCGGCGCCATACCTGAACCTCGCCAAACCCAAGGTCGCCATCCTGCGCGAGCAGGGTGTGAACTCGCACATCGAGATGGCCTACACGTTCACGGAAGCAGGCTTTGAGGCCTATGACGTGCACATGACCGACCTGCAGACTGGCCGCGTCAAGCTCGAAGACTTCAAGGGCGTGGTGGCCTGCGGCGGCTTCAGCTACGGCGACACCTTGGGCGCGGGCATCGGCTGGGCGCGGTCCATCACCTTCAACCCCGTGCTGGCCGCGCAGTTCCAGGGCTTCTTTGGCCGCACCGATACGTTTGGCCTGGGTGTTTGCAACGGCTGCCAGATGTTTGCCGAGCTGGCCGACATCATCCCCGGCGCGCAGGACTGGCCACGCTTCACCACCAACCAGAGCGAGCGTTTCGAAGCCCGCCTGTCGCTGGTGGAAGTGCTCGAATCACCCAGCTTGTTCCTGCAAGGCATGGCCGGCAGCCGACTGCCGATTGCTGTGGCGCATGGCGAGGGTTATGCCAACTTCAAGTACCGGGGCAACGCCGACAAGGCCATTGCCGCCATGCGCTACGTGGACAACCACGGGCGCGCGACGGAGCAGTACCCCTTCAACCCCAACGGCAGCGCAGGCGGCCTGACGGCGGTGACCACGGCCGACGGCCGCTTCACGGCCATGATGCCGCACCCCGAGCGCGTGTTCCGCAACGTGCAGATGAGCTGGACGAGTGAAGACAAGGCGCAGTACAGCGGCTGGATGCGCATTTGGCGCAACGCGCGCAAGTGGGTAGGCTGATCCGGCGCTGATCATCTGCACCGCTGCGGCGGTTGTTGCCAAAAGGCCGGTCCCTCATGGGGTCGGCCTTTTTTCGTGGAGCCAACCATTGAGAAAGGTGGGCGGCGCGGGTGAAAGGCGGCAAGCCAAGGGCTGCTCCGTAACGAGGGCCTAGCCCCCCTCGGGGGAGGTGCTCCCGGCGGCTCAGGGGCTCATCCCATCTTGCGTTGGTAGATCAGCAGGCGGCCCTTGTAGGCCGGGCGGTCTTCCAGGGCCGGGTGGTCCAGGCGCTCTTCCACCACTTCAAACCGGTGCACTGCCATCTGCTTGTGGAAGGTAGAGCGGTTGCCCCGGTTCGGGTCCACGATCCAGATCTGCGCGCCCTGGCCGGCGTGGCGGTCCAGAAAACTGGCCAGCGAGGCGCGGGCGTCGCGTTCATACAGCACATCGCTGCCCATGATGAGGTCGAACTGACCTTGTACCGCGCCTGTTCCCGCGGCGGCGTCCGCGCCCCACTGGCCCGTGCGGTATTTGAGGGGCGGCAGGCCGTTGAGCCGCAGGTTCTCCAGCAGAAACGTTGGTGCCAGCGGGTGGCAGTCGCTGGCGGTCACATCCATGCCGCGCCGGTGGCACACCAGGCTTGCCAGGCCCAGGCCACAGCCAATCTCCAGCACGCGCTCGCCGGTCAGCAAAGGGCGGCTGGCCATGCGTTGTGCCAACTGTGCCCCCGATGGCCAAAGCAGGCCGAACAGGGGCCACGCGGCCGACGATATGCCAAGCGCCTCGGCGGCTCCCAGTGGATCAGAGAACTGTTGCCTGTCGAGCAATGATCGAATGATCAGGTCGGCTGCGCCAGTGATGGCGATGTCTTCGTGTTTGGTGAGGTAGCCGGGCATGGCTTGGGCATGAAGCCCGAATAAGAGCACATGCTCCAGGACCCCAGAGGTGATGGGTGAGGGCGCGAGTATGCGCTTTGTGCGGGGCGGCATTCGCGCCATCCATCGCTGTGCTGAGCAAGGGGCGGCCCACCAGTGGGAAACAGGTCGTGCAAGGGCCGCCCAGATCGAGGGGTCTGTGCCGCGCGGCGCCGTTGGCCTGGGCGTTGCTATAGTCCGGCGCACGCATGGCGGCATGCCCGCCGATTTTGTACTGACTTATTTCAAGGATTCCCCATGGCCACTGGCAGCCTGCTTGCCCTGTTGGACGATATCGCCACCATCCTCGACGACGTGGCCCTCATGACCAAGGTGGCGGCCAAGAAGAGCGCTGCCATGGCCGATGACGTGTCGGTCATGACAAAGGTGGCCGCCCAGAAGACGGCCGGTGTGCTGGGGGATGACCTGGCACTCAATGCCCAGCAGGTCACCGGGGTGCGGGCCGAGCGCGAAATCCCTGTGGTGTGGGCCGTGGCCAAGGGCTCCATGATCAACAAGGTCATCCTGGTGCCTGCCGCGCTGCTGATCAGCGCGTTTGCGCCCTGGGCGGTCACGCCTTTGTTGATGGTGGGGGGCGCTTTTTTGTGTTTTGAGGGCTTTGAAAAAGTGGCGCACAAGCTGCTGCATGCCCAGCACCAGGATGAGGCCGAGCACGAAAGCCATGCCAAGGCCAATGCGAACCCGGCGGTGGACCTGGTAGCCTTTGAAAAGGACAAGATCAAGGGCGCGGTGCGCACCGACTTCATCCTGTCGGCTGAAATCATCGCGATCACGCTGGGCACCGTGGCCAATGCACCGTTTACCCAGCAGGTGGCCGTGCTGTCGGGCATCGCCATCATCATGACCATCGGTGTGTATGGCCTGGTAGCGGGCATCGTCAAGCTCGATGACCTGGGCCTGTGGCTCAACAACAAGGCCAGCAGCGCGGCCCGTGCCGTGGGGGCAGGCATCCTGCGCGCTGCTCCCTGGCTCATGAAGGGCCTGTCCATTGCTGGCACGGCGGCGATGTTTCTGGTGGGCGGTGGCATCCTGGTGCATGGCGTTCCGGTGCTGCACCATGCTGTAGAGGGCGTAGCTGCCGCAGCAGGCCAATGGCCGACGGGCGGGTTGTGGAAGGTGGTGGTGGAGAATCTGCTCAACGCGGTGGTGGGCATCGTGGCCGGGGGGCTGGTGCTGGCCGGTGTCACGCTGGTGCAGCGCCTGCGCGGCAAGTCCACAGCGTGAGAATGGGTATGCCTTGATCTAGGTCTAAGGGTTAGTACGGAGGTCTTGAGATAGGGCAAGGTCGGCGGGTGGATGCAGCGGTTCAATACATGCACGGGGGTCGTCCCCGTCCAACCGATGCGAAATCACCATGAAAAAAACTCTGCTGGCTGTAGCCGCTCTGTGTGTTCTGTCTTCTGGCGCTGCGCTGGCGCAACAAGCAGAAGGCCCCTGGATGGTCCGCGCGCGCGTTGTCAACCTTGACAGCGCCAACAAGGACAGCACACCGCTGGGCCTGACGGTCAACGACAAGACCATCCCTGAAGTAGACATCACCTACTTCTTCAATAAGAACATCGCCGCCGAGCTGATCCTCACCGTCCCCCAGAAACACACCCTGCGTGCGGGCGGCGCTGCCATCGGCACGCTCAAGCACCTGCCTCCCACGCTCACTGTGCAATACCACTTTGACGTAGCCGGCTTTAAGCCCTACGTGGGTGCGGGCCTGAACTACACGCGCTTCTCCGGCCTGCACCTGCCCGCTGGTGTGGACATTGACCGCAACAGCTTTGGCCCCGCCTTGCAAGCCGGTGTGGACATTCCGCTGTCCAAGAACCTGTACCTGAATTTCGACGTGAAGAAGGTCTACATCAAGACCGACGTGAGCGCAGGCGGTGCCAAGCTGGGCACCTTCAAGGTGGACCCCGTTCTGGTGGGCGTGGGTCTGGGCTGGCGCTTCTAAGGAGTCTGCGGTCAAGGTTGGCCCTGCATTCCTGGCAGCAAGAGTTCTCCAAGGTTAAAAGGGCTGGCGCCTGCGCCAGCCCTTTTTTTTTTGGGGTGCGGAAATGGCCTACACACAGTTGCAGGCGAGGCGACGCACAATGGCGTGAAGGGAGCGTGTGGGGCGTGCCGCCGTGCGTGCGCCCCAGGTGCCTCTGCTTTTGACCACCCGGCGGCGCTGCCGCACCCAACGTCTCATTGACCCATGCTCCTGCCTCGCTACTCCGACATCACGCACGGGCTGACCCAGCGGCCCGCACGCATCTCCCCCAAGTATTTTTACGACCAGCACGGCTCGCAGCTGTTTGAGGCCATCACGCGCCTGCCGGAGTACTACCCCACGCGCACCGAGATGGCACTGATGCAGACGCATGCGGACAGCATTGCAGGCACGGTGGGCCCGGGGCGTACCCTCATCGAACTGGGCGCAGGCAACTGCCAGAAGGCCCGCACCCTGTGCCGCCTGGTGCAGCCGGCGTGTTTTGTGGGTGTGGACATTTCAGCGGATTTTCTGGAACAGGCGGTGCAGGGGCTGCGCGACGACTTCCCCGCACTGGATGCCCGCGCACTGGCGGGCGACATGACCCTGGGGGTGGCACTGCCGGACGACATTCCCCGCACCGGCCGGCTGGTGTTCTACCCGGGCTCTTCCATCGGCAACTTCGATCCCCCGCATGCCCTGGAACTGCTGGGCCACATGCGCGAGCTTGTGGATGACGATGGCGGCCTGCTCATCGGCATCGATCTGCCCAAGGACGTGGCCGTGCTGGAGGCGGCCTACGACGATGCGGCGGGCGTGACGGCCGAGTTCAATCGCAACGTGCTGCGCCACGTGAACCGCCTGATCGGCAGCGACTTTGATGTGGGGCAGTGGCAGCACCGTGCGTTCTTTAACCCCGAGGCGTCGCGCATTGAAATGCACCTGGAGGCGACATCCGATACCGAGGTGTGCTGGCCCGGCGGTGGCCGCAGGTTTGAGCAGGGCGAGCGCATTCACACCGAGAACAGCTACAAGTACCCCTTGCCCGTGTTCACCGACATGCTGGCCCGCGCTGGTTTTGCACAGGCCCAGGCGTGGACGGACGAGCGCGGCTGGTTTGCGGTGGTGCACGCGCGTCCCTGATCAGTGGCTGCAATGACCACGACATCCAACACACTGCAGTCCCGCTACACCGCCGTGCGCGATCGCTCGGTGGCACTGGCGGCGCCCCTGTCGCCCGAGGACTGCTGCGCGCAGTCCATGCCGGACGCCAGCCCCACCAAATGGCACCTGGCGCACACCAGCTGGTTTTTTGAAACCTTCGTGCTCGAAGCGCACGAGCCCGGGTTTGTGCCGTTTGCGCCCGCGTTCCGGGTACTTTTCAACTCTTACTACAACGGTGTGGGGGCCAAGCACCCGCGCCCGCAGAGGGGGCTGCTGACGCGCCCCGCGCTCCATGAAGTGCTGGCCTACCGGGCCGATGTGGATGCCCGCATGGCGCGCCTGTTGTCTACCGTGGCGCACGATGCCGCTTTGTGCGCATTGATCGAACTGGGCTTGCAGCACGAGCAGCAGCACCAGGAGTTGATGCTCACCGACATACAGCACCTGCTGTCGTGCAACCCGCTGTTCCCTGTCTATGCGGCGGCTTGCGATGTGGCGCCACCGCCCGTGGCTGCAACTTTGACGTGGCATTCTTTCGACGGAGGGCTCATCGAAATCGGCCATAAAGGCGAAGGCTTTGCGTTTGACAACGAAGGCCCACGCCATCGCACGTACCTGCACCCTTACGCACTGGCCTCGCGCCTTGTTACCCAGGCTGAATTTGCGGCCTTTGTGGAGGGCGGGGGCTACCAGAACCCCATGCTCTGGCTGGCGGAAGGTTGGGATTGGCGGGCAGCACAGGGTCTGAATCACCCGCTGTATTGGCACCGCGTGGAAGGCGAGTGGTACTGCTTCACGTTGGCCGGCCTGCAGCCGCTGGAGGGCGACCAACCGGTGGTGCATCTGTCGTACTACGAGGCTGATGCCTACGCGCGCTGGGCGGGAGCCCGCCTGCCCACCGAGGCCGAATGGGAGCACGCGGCCGCGCAGGATGCCGACCCCATGGTGCAGCTCTTTGGCGTCGCCTGGCAATGGACACATTCGAGCTACGCCCCGTACCCCGGCTTTCAGGTGGCGGCAGGTGCCGTGGGCGAATACAACGGCAAGTTCATGGTGAATCAGTACGTGCTGCGGGGCTCGTCCTGCGCTACGCCACCGGGGCATGAGCGGCTGACCTACCGCAACTTCTTCCCGGCCACCGCGCGCTGGCAGTTCACGGGCATCCGGCTGGCACGCGACCTGGGCTGATACGGGGCTCTGCCGTCCCGAAGGCTGCTGTAGACAGCGGCGAACCACACGTTTTTGGTGGGGTAGGGCTCTCCTACAATCGCGCTCGCTCGCCCTGCCGGCGCAGCCACGGCGCGCCGTGCCTACCAACCCCTTTTGACCCGTGAGACTCCCATGACCGCTTTGCGAACCTTGTCCCTGTTGTGCCTGAGCGTTGCGCTGGGCGCGTGCAGCCAGATCGATACCGGCAATGTGGGTGTGGAGCGCACGCTGGGCAAGGTGGGGCAGGAGGCCCTGCCGCCGGGGCTTTACTTCACGCTGTTCAAGACGGTGGACGAATTCACCGCCAAGGAGGTGAGCTTTTCGCTGGAGAACCTCACCCCCAAGAGCCGTGACAACCTGACCATGCAGGACGTGGACATCGACATCTATTTCAAGACCACGCCGGCCTCCATCCCTACGCTGTTCGTCAAATACCAGGGCGATGTGGTGCAGCACAGACAAGTGGTCAAAGACGGCACGGCGGACTTGCTGGTGGCCTACAGCCGCGTGCAGCGCGAAGCCCGTGAAGCCATCTACAAGGCCATTGCCCAGATGGATGCGACCACCATGCACACCAAGCGCGCCGAGCTGGCAGAAAGCGTGCGCACCACCTTGCAGGCCGAGCTGGACGCCACGGACAAAGGCGCCTTCACTGTCACCGCCGTGAATGTTCGCAACATGCTGACGGACAAGGCCATCGAATCCGCCATCCGCCAGCGTGCCGAGACGGACCAGGCGATCGAGAAGAAGCGCAAGGAGATCGACCTGGCCAAGGCCGAGGCAGAGCGCCTGATCGTGCAGGCCGAAGGCGAGGCACGGGCCAATCAGATCATCAGCGCATCGCTCACGCCCGCGCTCAAGGAAATCCGGCTGGCCGAGATCCAGCGCGACACCGCCCTGGCCATTGCCAGCAAGCAGGGCAACACGGTGCTGATGGGCGGCGGCGCTGCACCACTGGTCAGCGTGGGCCGGTGAATCAGGGCGCCAAGCGTTGCCACTGTGGGTTGATTTGCTATTGAAATAATAGCTAATAGCGCTTTCCAGTCAAGCGCTGGAGGCTAAAAACACTTGAAATTTTGAGTGGCCACGCGCCTTCAGCGCATGGCCACTCGCCGTTCACACCTTGTCGAGCGCCTGGGCCAGGTCGGCCTGCAGGTCGTTGATGTGCTCGATGCCCACCGACAAGCGCACCATGCCCTCGCTCACGCCGGCCTTGGTCAGCTCCTCGGGGTTGAGCTGGCGGTGGGTGGTCGATGCGGGGTGCGTGGCGAGGGACTTCGCATCGCCGATGTTGACCAGGCGTGTGAAGAGTTGCAGCGCATCCAGAAAACGTGCACCGGCCGCACGCGGGTCGGCGTCGCTGTTCTTCACGCCAAAGCTCAGGATGCCCGAGGCCTTGCCGCCTGACTGGCGCTGCACCAGCGCGTGGTCCGGGTGGTCGGGCAGACCGGCGTAGCGCACCCATTCCACCTTGGGATGGCTTTGCAGGTACTTGGCAATGGCCAGCGTGTTGTCGCAGATGCGGTCCATGCGCAGCGCCAGGGTTTCGATGCCTTGCAGGATCAGGAAGGCATTGAGCGGCGCCAGCGCCGCGCCGGTATTGCGCAGTGGCACCACGCGCGCCCGACCGATGAAGGCAGCCGGGCCCAGGGCCTCGGTGTAGACCACGCCGTGGTAGCTCACATCGGGCTCATTCAGGCGCGGGAAGCGCGCCTTGTGCTCTGCCCACGGGAACTTGCCGCTGTCCACAATCGCGCCGCCCACGCTGTTGCCGTGGCCGCCCAGGTACTTGGTGAGCGAGTGCACCACGATGTCGGCGCCATGCTCGATGGGGCGCAACAGGTAGGGGCTGGGCACCGTGTTGTCCACGATCAGCGGCACGCCATGGTCGTGCGCCACCTTGGCCAGCGCAGCGATATCGGTCACGTTGCCCAGCGGGTTGCCGATGGACTCGATGAAGATGGCCTTGGTGCGCGCATCGATGTGCTGCGCAAAGCTGGCCGGGTCACGCGGGTCGGCAAAGCGCGTGGTGATGCCCTGCTGCGGCAGCGTGTGGGCAAACAGGTTGTAGGTGCCGCCGTAGAGCGTGCTGGCCGAGACGATGTTGTCGCCCGCCTCGGCAATGGTCTGGATGGCATAGGTGATGGCTGCCATGCCCGAGGCCACGGCCAGCGCGGCAATGCCGCCTTCGAGCGCTGCGACGCGCTTTTCGAGCACGTCGGTGGTGGGGTTCATGATGCGGGTGTAGATGTTGCCCGGCACCTTCAGGTCGAACAGGTCCGCGCCGTGCTGGGCGCTGTCAAACGCGTAGGCCACCGTCTGGTAGATGGGCACGGCCACGGCCTTGGTGGTGGGGTCGGGGCTGTAGCCGGCGTGGACGGCCAGGGTTTCGATTTTCATGAAGCTTGTCTCTTTCGTTGAAGGGAAGGGAGTGGCACCACCGGTCTCCACCCGTGGCTGGGCGGAGCTCGGTGCGCCGATGGCGCGGGCCATTCTGGCACCGCTGGCCGCTGGCGTCATCGAATCGTTGGCTATGTGCTTATGACGTTCTTGTGCGGGTTGGGCAACCTCACGCAGCAGGCTCGTCCATGGCGCTGTCGATGGGCTCTGGCGCGGTGCGCCGCTCCTGCTGGCTGCGCCGCCAGGCCTTCTCGATTTCCACGACCACCAGCACCACCAGTGCGGCGCCAATGCACAGCGCTAGCTCGCCAATACTCAGCGGCTCCGTGCGGAATATGGGGTTGAGCCAGGGCACATAAATCGTGGCCATCTGCAGCGCAAAGGTGAGCAGCACGGCGCCCAGCAGCGGGCGGTTGCTCAGCAGGCCTAGGCGCCAGATGGGTTCGGATTCGGAGCGGATGGCGATCACGTGCGCCATCTGCGCCAGCGTGAGCACGGTGAACACCATGGTCTGCCAATGCGCGTGGCCGGTGTGCAGGGCCCAGGCCTGCACCGCCAGGCACAGCCCGCCAATGAGCAGGCCCACGCCCAATATGTGCTGCCACATGCCGTGTGCAAACAGGCTCTCGCGCGGTGCGCGGGGCGGGCGCTGCATGATGCCGCGCTCGGCTGGCTCGGCCGCCAGTGCCAGGCCGGGCAGGCCGTCGGTCACCAGGTTGACCCACAGGATGTGGATGGGCAGCAGCGGAATGGGCAGCAGCAACAGCGGCGCGAGGAAGATGGTCCAGATCTCGCCCGAGTTGCCCGTCATCGCGTAGCGCACAAACTTGCGGATGTTGTCGTAGATGCGGCGGCCTTCGCGCACCGCCGCGACGATGGTGGCGAAGTTGTCGTCCAGCAGCACCAGGCTCGATGCCTCGCGCGCCACGTCGGTACCGCCCTGGCCCATCGCAATGCCGATATCGGCGCGTTTGAGGGCCGGGGCGTCGTTCACGCCGTCGCCTGTCATAGCCACGAAGTGGCCCTGGGCCTGCAGCGCTTCGACGATGCGGATCTTCTGCGCCGGGTCCACGCGGGCGTAGACCTGCACCTGTTCCACGCGGGCGCGCAGTGCGGCATCGTCCAATGTGGCCAGGTCGGCGCCGGTGAGCACGGGCGCGTCGGTGCTGGTGACGATACCCAAGCGGTGAGCAATGGCACGTGCGGTGGCGGGGTGGTCGCCGGTGATCATCACGGGCGTGATGCCTGCGCTGATGCAGGCGCGCACTGCGGCCTTCGCCTCGGCACGGGGTGGGTCGATGAGGGCGATCAGGCCCAGCAGCTCCAGCTGGTTTTCTACCGCGTCGATGTCGTTGGTGTCGGGCAGGCGGGTGTGGCTGCGGCGGGCCAGGGCCAGCACACGCAGGCCCTGGGCGGCGAGTTGCTGGGCGGTGGCGAGGACCTGGGCCGTGTCCAGTGCGGCAGCGCCTTCGGGCGTCCAGTGGGCGGTGCAGCGGGGCAAGACTGATTCCGGCGCGCCCTTGGTGTAGGCCACAAAACCATCGGCAGCGCGGTGGAAGGTGGTCATGCGCTTGCGTTCAGAGTCAAAGGGCTGCTCTTGCACGCGGGGGCTGCTCACATCTAGTTGGGCCTTGTCCAGCCCGCCGGCGTGGGCGGCGAGCACTAGCGCGGTTTCGGTGGGGTCGCCCAGCCACTGGGTGCCTGAATGACCCTCTTCGTTCTTTGTCTGGAGCGTGGCGTCGTTGCACAGCGCGGCGGCGCGCAGGGCCTCGGCATGGGCGGGGCCGGGCAGGGGGTCACCGGGCACCCAGCGCACGCCGTGGGCCAGCAGCAGCTCGGCATGCATGCGGTTTTGCGTGAGGGTGCCGGTCTTGTCCGAGCAGATGGTGGTGACCGAGCCCAGGGTTTCGACCGACGGCAGGCGCCGCACCAGCGCATGCACGGCCACCATGCGGCGTGCGCCCAGGGCCAGGAGCACGGTGACCACCGCAGGCAGTGCCTCGGGGATGGCGGCCACGGCCAGACTGATGGCGGTGAGGGCCATGAGCAGCGGCGCCTCGCCGCGCAGCACACCCACCACAAAGATCACCGCGCAGATGCCCAGCACCGCGATCGCCAAGCGCTTGCCAAAGGCCGCCAGGCGCAGTTGCAGCGGCGTGCTGCGGTCGCCGGTGTCGAGCAGCGTGGCCACCTTGCCCAGCTCGGTGTGCATGCCGGTGGCCACCACCAGGCCGCGTGCCCGGCCATGCGTGGCCGTGGTGCCCTTGAAGGCCATGTTGGTGCGGTCGCCCAGCGCGCCCACATCCTCGGCGGCCAGGGCCTCCGTCTGCTTGGCTACGGTGACGGACTCGCCCGTGAGGGCCGATTCATCCACCTGCAGCTGCGCAATCTCGATCAGCCGCAGGTCGGCCGGAATCTGGTTGCCCGCCTCCAGCAGCACGATGTCGCCCGGCACCAGCGCCGTGGCGGGCAACACCTGCACGGCTCCGCTGCGCAGCACCGTGGCGTGCGCCGCCGCCAGCTGGCGCAGCGCCGCCATGGCCTGGTCGGCGCGCCAGGCCTGAACAAAGCCGATGACGGCATTGAGCACCACGATCACCAGGATGACCAGCGTGTCGGTGACCTCCCCCACCAGGCCCGAGATGACGGCGGCGCCCAGCAGCACCAGCACCATGAAGTCCTTGAACTGGTCAGCCAGCAGATGCCACCAGGGGCGGTCTTGCCCCGCCGCCAGCTCATTGGCGCCGTGGGTGGCGCTGCGGCGCAGGGCTTCGTCGGGGTGCAGGCCCGCATCGGGGTTGACGCCATGTGCCTGGGCGACGGCCTCGGCGGTGTGCAGGTGAGGGGCTTGAGGAGGGGGCATGCGGCAATCTGGACAGAGGCCGCACGCCAGTGCGTCAGTGCGCGTTCTGCGGCCGGGCTTTGTAGAAGGTCAGGGGGATCTCGTTGGCCTGGTTCAGCACCTGGCGCTTGATCTTGCCCACCACATGCATTTCACAGGGCTTGCAGTCAAAGCGCAAGGTCAGCTTCTCCTTGCCGTTGATCAGCATCAAGGGTTCGGCCTTGATGGTGCCTTGCACGCCCGTCACGCCCTTGGCCTGCTTGGGGCACAGGCTCATCGAAAAGCGCACGCAGTGCTTGGTGATCATGAGGCTGACTTCGCCTTCCTCTTCGTGCGCCTCGTAGGCCGCGGCGATCACCTTCACGCCGTGGCGCACGTAGAAGTCGTGGGCCTTGTGGTTGAACACGTTGCCCAGAAAGGAGAGCGTGTCTTCAGGGTAGAGCGCAGGGGGTTCCACGGGCGTGGCGCGTGGCAGGCGGGCGAAGTTGCGGGCGCGGCTGGCTTCCAGGTCGGCTACGGCATCGCGGCGCAGGGCATTGAGCACCGAGGCGGGCACAAACCACGGCTGCGAGAGCTGCAGCGCAATGTCATGCACCGCAAACACCGTGGCGCCAAAGCGGCCCAATTGCTCGCGCAGGCTGGCCTCGGCCTTGGTGGCGTCGGTAGCACTCTGGTGGGGTTGCAGCACGTCGGCGCAGCCCACATTGCCGTCCTCGTCGGTCAGCAGCAGGCTGAAACCCGTGGGCGTTTCGCTCAGTTGCGCCCACAGGCCGATGCGGCGGTCGCTGGATTTTTTCTCCAGCGTGCGCACCCAGTCCATGTCGCGGTTGCGGTTGACCTCGGTGCCCTTGCGCAGGTCCTTGAATCCTTCCATCGGGTCTTTGGGGTACACCCGCCACTGGCCGACGCTGCGGGCCGACACGGGCTCGGCCACGTTGATGGCCATGCCCACCAGCTCCTTGTGCAGGTCGTAGTAGCACAGGCCGTCGCCGTTGTGCAGCACGGTGGCGGGGTCGCTCAGTTCCAGCTCCACAAAGTCTGGGCCCAGCTTGGTTACCCAGCCGATGGCCTGGCCGGGGTTCTTGGGGGTGTCGAATGCGCCGATGTCTTCCTTGCGGCCCGTCACGAAGTAGTCGGTGAACTCGCGGTTGAAGTTCTGCAGCGGGTCGGGCGTGAAGGTGAAGGTGGTGCGACCGCTGGACGAGCGCGACAGCGGTCGGCCTTGGGCCTCGCGCTCTTCGATGATCTCGTCGAGCAAGGTGCGGTAGTGGGCGGTGATGTTCTTCACGTAGCCCATGTCCTTGTAGCGCCCTTCGATCTTGAAGCTGCGCACTCCGGCGTCGATGAGCGCGCGCAGGTTGTCGCTCTGGTTGTTGTCCTTCATGGAGAGCACGTGCTTGTCGTGCGCAATGAAGCGGCCCTGCGCATCCGTCACCTGGTAGGGCAGGCGGCAGGCCTGGCTGCAGTCACCGCGGTTGGCGCTGCGGCCGGTCTGCGCATGGCTGATGTTGCACTGGCCGCTGTAGGCCACGCACAGTGCGCCGTGGATGAAGAACTCGATGTTAGCCCGGCCGGGGGCGTCCACTGGCCCCAGGGCCTTGTGCACGGCGGCGATCTGCTGCACCGTGAGCTCACGCGCCAGCACGATCTGCGAGAGGCCTGCGTCCTGCAGAAAGCGCGCTTTTTCGGGCGTGCGGATGTCCGTTTGCGTGCTCGCGTGCAGCTGGATGGGGGGCAGGTCGATTTCGAGCAGGCCCATGTCCTGGATGATGAGGGCGTCGGCACCGGCCTCGTACACCTGCCACGCCATTTTGCGAGCGGCCTCCAGCTCGTCGTCGCGCAGGATGGTGTTGAGCGTGATGAAGATGCGGCTGTTGAAGCGGTGCGCATGCTTCACCAGGCGTTCGATGTCGCGGATGTCGTTGCCCGCACTGGCCCGCGCGCCAAAGGCTGGGCCGCCGATGTAGACGGCATCGGCGCCGTGGTTGATGGCTTCGATGCCGATGTCTGCGTCGCGCGCGGGCGAAAGCAGTTCGAGCTGGTGGGGCAGGAGAGACATGGGGCGTGATTATTTCAGTTTCGCGGTGCCGTGGAGCTTCCGTCGGGTATCGGGCACTGCACTTTTGGTAACCATGTGACGATGCATTGTGCGGTGGGGGTCTGGTACAACGGGCGCAGCGTGCAAGCCTCGGCGGCCACCCCATGGTCTCTGTGAACCGCGTTCTTGCAAGGCCGTCGGCATCGTCGGCCACCCCGTAAAACCCAGTGAAAGGACTCTGATGAGCACCTCCCGCGTGAAGAAGCCCACCCAGCTGACACTGGCGATCAATGACCTCGACTTTTGCTACCTGCCGCCTCGGCTCAGCTTGTCTCCCATGCGGCACAACGACTTGGTCTGCACGGTGGACTGTTCGTGGTTCTTTTCCGAAGGTGCCAACCACATGGTGTTTGCACTGGACTGCACCGGCGGGCAGGGCAGCTACAACCCTCACTGCGGGCCGATCTACCGCCATGGCCAGAACCTTTGGTCCGAGGCCCGGGGCTTCATCATCTTTGCGGACGGCATGGTGATGGCCGAGCGATGGAACGGCACGGCCATGCCGGGGCTGGTGACGGTTACCAACACCTCGGGGGCGATCTTCAACCCGGCGACGCACCCCGTATTCACGCTTCGCGTCCAGGCCGGCTATCGGATGGGTGGGTTTGCCGACCGGATGCGCATCACCATCCACCAGGGCATCGCGGCCGATGGCCCGGTTTTGTTCGAAGGCGAGGTGACCGGGGCCGGGTGGGGCTGGGACTGGACGGGGTCGCACAAAGTGGCCATTGCCGGTATTGGTCCGCACTTCGTGACCCCCAATGACACGGGCTGCGTGGAAGAGCGCGTACCCCGCGACGCACCGAACGCCATCCTGCCGTTTACCAACTTCAAGTTGCGGATGGTGAAAGGTTGAGCGCTTGCCAACGGGCGCGCTGCCGCTCAAAGGGCAGCTTCATAGGGTGACTTCGGCGAATCATCTTGCGCCATTAGCCGTTTTAATGGCCCAGCAAATTACTAAGCTTGCATAGCAATTGGCGACGGCAAGGGAGGATGGTGGCTAGGATGCCGTGCGTTTTGCCCCGAAATGGTGCGCAAAGGCTGCGACTATATTTTTTGGAGATTTCTACCGTGTTCCGAGCTTTCACCCGCCTGCGTCCGTCGTCTTTTCCCGTGTCCGTTGTGCAGCTGGCTGCCGTGGGTGTGTGTGTTGCCGCCGCCACTGCAGCCACCGCACAGGATGTGCAAACCGTCAAGATCGCCCACGCCGGCCCCGTGTCGGGCGGCATTGCCCACATCGGCAAGGACACTGAAAACGGCGTGCGCCTGGCGATTGACGACCTGAATGCCCAAAACCTCGTGATCGGCGGCAAGAAGATCAAGTTTGAAATTGCGGCCGAAGACGACGCGGGCGACCCGCGCCAGGCCACCGCCGTGGCGCAGAAGCTGTGCGACCAGAAGGTGGCGGGCGTGGTGGGCCACCTGCAATCGGGCACGTCCATCCCCGCATCGGCCATCTATGCCAAGTGCGACCTGCCGCACATCACGGCATCGGCCTCCAATCCTGACCTGACCAAACCCGGCCACAAGACCACCTTCCGCCTGATCGCCAACGACAACGCGCTGGGCGCGGCGCTGGCCCTGTTTGGTGCCGACCATCAGAAGCTCAAGAGTGTGGCCATCATCGACGACCGCACGGCCTACGGCCAGGGCGTGGCCTCGGTCTTCAAGGCCACGGCGCAACAAAAGGGCCTGAAGGTGGTGGCTGAGGAGTTCACCAACGACAAGGCCACCGACTTCATGGCCATCCTCACCGCCATCAAGAACAAGAAGCCCGATGCGATCTTCTACGGCGGCCTGGACGCGCAGGCCGGCCCCATGCTGCGCCAGATGGAGCAGCTGGGCCTGGGCAATGTGAAGTTCTTTGGCGGCGACGCGCTGTGTACCGAAAAGCTGCCCGAGCTGTCGGGCAAGACCCCAGCGCTGAAGAACGTGACCTGCGCCACCGGCGGCGCATCGGTGGACAAGATGCAGGGCGGCGCCGACTGGAAGAAGCGCTACGACGCCAAGTTTCCCGGCCAGTTCCAGATCTACAGCCCCTATGCCTATGACGCCGCCATGGTGCTGGCCGACGCCATGAAGCGCGCCAATTCGGTGGACCCGAAGGTGTTTACGCCCTTCCTGGCCAAGGCGGAATACAAAGGCGTAACGGCCAACATCGCCTTCACCGCCAAGGGCGAGCTGACGACGCCCGCTGTGACGCTCTACACCTTCAAGGACGGCAGCCGCGTGGCGCTGAACTGAGGGGTCGCCCGCGCATGGATCGGTGCCGGTGGACTCGGGCACCCGATGGTCCTGCCTGCAGAGTGGAAGCGGAGCTTCAGTCAGTCCCTCGGACCGCCCGCGCGGGCCGCTCCGGGGCTGGTGCCGTAGTGCCGCCGGAAGAGTCGTGCCAGGCTGCTGGCGTTGCCCAGACCCACCTCGTCAGCGATGGCGGAGAGGCTGTGGTGTGAATGGGTTACGCGCCAGTGGGCGTGTTCCATGCGCATCGCTGTCCAGTGGTTGTGAGCGCTGTGGCCGAAGCGCTCGGTGAACAACCGATCCAGCTGTCGGCGGCCAATGCCGATGCGCTCGGCGATGCTGGCCACGGTAAGGCCGTCGGCCATGGAGGTGCGCATCAGCGCGACCGCACGCACCAGGTGGCGGCCCAGGTCCGGCCCGCCGCCTTCCATCGATTGCAGGTGGTGCCCCTGGTGGCGTGGTTCGTCCACCAGCATGTCGGCCAAGCCCTTGAAGGCGCGCTCCCGGCCGCAGTGGCGTGACAGCAACTCCACCGCCATGTCGATGGCCGCGGTGCCGCCCGCGCAGGTGATGCGGTCGCGGTCAAAGCAATAGATCTGCTCGCTGGCCACCGCTATGCGTGGGAAGGCATGGCGGAACTCGGTCACATGGCGCCAATGCAGCGCCACGCGGCGGCCTTTGAGCAGACCCGCCTCGGCGAGCAAAAAGCTGGCGTTGTCGATCGCCACGAGGGGCAGGCCCCGCGCTGCAGCCTGTCGCAGCACGGGCCCATGGGTGTGCACATGTCCCAGCGACGCTTGCACCGTGCGGCTGCCAAACACCACCAGATAGTCGAATGCCGCCAGGTCCACGGAGTCAGGCGTGGCCTCCATCGTCACCTGCACCCCGCTGCTGGACACCACGGGCGCGCTGTCGACGCCCATCAGCGTCCAGGCGCAGTAGCGCTGGCGGCTGCGGTCCGCTTCGTCGGCCGAAAAGCGCAGCTTGTCCAGAAACGCGCCAAATGGCAGCAGCGCGAAGTCGGGTAGCGGCATCAAGAGCAGGCGTACGTCTGGGCGCTGGAGAGGGCGGTCGTTGGCGGTGCTCATAAGGTATCCATTTTGGTATCAAAAATAGCCAGATTGGATTGCATACCACGGACAGGAGGTGCCTAGACTCCAGACCATGCTTTTCCAAGAAGGGTGCTGCGATGGAACTGAAAATATGGCTCGTCTACCTGTTGGCGGTCATCGGGCTGTCCTTGACCCCGGGGCCCAACAGCCTGCTGGTGCTGGCCCATGGCGCGCTGCATGGGCGCGTGCGCACGCTGTGGACCATTGCGGGCGGGGCGGTGGGCTTTGTGAGCCTGATCGGGCTGTCCATGCTGGGCATCGGCGCGCTGCTGCAGTCGTCGGCCCACGCGCTCACGGTGATGAAATGGGTGGGCGGGGCGTATCTGGTGTGGCTGGGCATCCAGCTGTGGCGGGCGCCGGCCATGCAGGTGCAGGCCTTGCCCCGTGCTGCGGGACCGGCATCGGTGACGGGCGGCAGGATGTTTCGCCAAGGGCTGCTGGCAGCCATTTCTAACCCCAAGGTGCTGCTGTTCTATGGGGCCTTCCTGCCGCAGTTCATCGCGCCGGGGCGCGACCTGTGGGTGCAGTTCGTGGCCATGGCGGGCACCTTCGCGGCGGTGGAATGCCTGGTCGAATTCGGCCTGGCGAGCGTGGCGCACCGCATCCGGCCCTGGTTGCAGCGCACGGGCCGCAAGTTCAACCGTGCCTGCGGCGGGTTGTTCGGCCTGATGGGGGCGGCGCTGCCAATGACGCACTGACTGAAGGCAGGGAAGGCCTTGCCCGGTTTACAGTGCAGTCCTGCACAGCATAGGGAGCACAGGCATGCGGGGATTGTTTGGTTTGGTGGGGCTGGTTGTCGTGCTGGCCATCGTGGGCCTGTTGGCCAAGAAGCAGTTGTCGGCCACGCGCGCCCCGGTGCCCGCGCTGCAGACGGCGCCCGGGGCCGACCCTGCGTCGGCACCGCCTGTCACCGTGCGCGACAAGAGTCAGCAGATCCAGCAGCAGGTCAAGCAACAGGTGGAAGGCCTGATGCAGCAAGCCCGGCCCATGCCCGACGAGGAAAAATAAGCGAAATTGGCCCCAGGCGCTTGTATATCAAGCGCTAGTAGCTATCATTTAAATAGCAATGACCCTTGACCAAGATTTGCACTGGATGCGCCTGGCCCTGGCCGAGGCGCAGGCAGCCGCGCAAGCGGGTGAGGTGCCCGTGGGCGCCATCGTGGTCAAGGACGGCCAGGTCATCGCCACGGGCCGCAATGCCCCCGTGGAGGGCCACGACCCCACGGCCCACGCCGAGATCGTGGCCCTGCGCGCGGCGGCGCAGCGGCTGGGTAACTACCGGCTCGACGGCTGCAGCCTCTACGTCACGCTGGAGCCTTGTGCCATGTGCAGCGGCGCCATGCTGCATGCGCGGCTGGCGCGGGTGGTGTACGGTGCGGCAGATCCCAAAACAGGCGCGGCCGGTTCGGTGCTCAACCTGTTCGGGCATCCCGAGATCAACCACCAGACCCAGGTGCGAGGCGGGGTGCTGCCCGAAGAATGTGGCGGTCTGCTCAGCGGCTTTTTCCGCCAGCGCCGCCATCAGCAACGCACCGAGGCACTGGCCCGCCATCCGTTGCGGGACGACGCTTTGCGCACGCCCGATGCGGCGTTTGCCAACGTGCCCGGCTACCCCTGGGCGCCTCACTACATCAGCGATCTGCCCAGCCTGGCGGGCCTGCGTTTGCACACCCTCGACGAAGGTCCTCGCGATGCGCCCCGCACCTGGCTGTGCCTGCATGGCAACCCGGCCTGGAGCTACCTGTACCGGCGCATGCTGCCCACCTTTCTGGCTGCAGGCGACCGCGTGGTGGCGCCCGACCTGATTGGCTTTGGGAAAAGCGACAAGCCCAAGAAAGAGGGCGCCCACCAGTTCGAATGGCACCGCCAGGTGCTGCTGGAGCTGGTGGAGCGGCTCGATCTGTGCAACGTGGTGCTGGTGGTGCAGGACTGGGGCGGCATGCTGGGCTTGACGCTGCCCATGACCATGCCGGATCGTTTTGACGGCCTGCTGGTGATGAACACCCTGCTGGCCACGGGCGATTCGCCACTGCCTGCCGGATTTGTCGACTGGCGTGCCATGTGCCGCGACAAGCCTCTGTATGGAGTAGGGCGCCTGCTGGCGCGTGGCAACCCGCATCTGACGGCGGCGGAGTGCGCTGCCTACGATGCGCCGTTCCCGGACAAAGGCTACCGCGCCGCGTTGCGGGCCTTTCCAGAACGCGTGCCCGCTGCTGCGGGTGACCCGGGCGCCGCCGTGTCGCGCGCGGCCCGCGATTTTTGGCAGCACCAGTGGCAGGGCCGCAGCCTGATGGTGGTGGGTGCGCAGGACCCGGTGCTGGGCCTGCCCACCATGCGTGCGCTGCAGCAGTGCATCCAAGGCTGCCCCGAGCCCATCGTGCTGCCCCAGGCCGGCCACTTTGTGCAGGAGCATGGCGAGGCCATTGCCACACAGGCTGTGGAATACTTCGCGCACTGACTTGTCCGTTGGCGCCGCCTGACCGCATGTGGCGCCCGGCATTCCCCCTGTTTACGGAGCAGGCCCCTCGGCGGGTCTGAGCGCTTTGCACGACCACCATCACGACCCTTCCCATTGCGACCACGACCACGGTCCCAAGCACATCTACATCTACTCGCCCTCCAGCGCCGTGCGCGACAAGGCCGCCTTCAAGCGCGGCATTGCCCGGCTCAAGGCCCTGGGCCATGAGGTGGAGGTGGATGAGGACGCGCTGGCCACCCACACCCGCTTTGCGGGCGACGACGAAACCCGGTTGGCCGCCATCCACCGTGCAGCGGCCAGCGGCGCCGATGTGGCGCTGATCTCGCGCGGGGGCTACGGCCTGTCGCGCATCCTGCCGGGCATCCGCTACAAGGCGGTGGCCAAGGCGATTGAAAAGGGCATGCACTTTGTGGGCGTGAGCGATTTCACCGCCTTCCAGCTGGCCGTGTTGGCCAAGACGGGGGCCACCACCTGGGCGGGGCCATCGCTGGGGGCTGACTTTGGTGTGGCGGGCGAGCCCGACGACATCATGGAAGCCTGCTTTGACGACCTGCTGACCGGCCACGGCGAAGGCACGGGCTGGCGCATGAACAAAGAGCAGCCCAACGCCGCCACGGGCAAGCCCGCTGTACCCAATGTCTATGTGAAAAGCGCCACGCTGTGGGGTGGCAACCTGGCGGTGCTGGCATCGCTGGTGGGCACGCCGTATTTCCCGCAGGTCAAGGGCGGCGTGCTGTTCATCGAAGACGTGCACGAGCACCCCTACCGCATCGAACGCATGCTGACCCAGCTGCTGCACGCCGGTGTGCTGGCCCAGCAGAAGGCTGTGGTGCTGGGGCAGTTCACCAACTTCAAGCTGGCACCGCATGACAAGGGCTACAAGCTGCAGTCGGTGGTGGACTGGCTGCGCACCCAGATCAAGGCGCCGGTGCTGACCAACCTGCCGTTCGGGCATGTTGAAACGAAGGTGCTGCTGCCCGTGGGCGCGACGGTGTCGCTGTCGGTGGAAGAGCGCGATGCGCTGATCTACTGGGGGCACCAGCACTGACGCGGTGAGGCCTTTACCCGCATGACACCGCCACAACGGCGGTTTGCCACGCGCGCGTGGTGCGCGTCAGGAGGGGGTGTGAGGGGCGGCCTGTGCTGGGCGCAGGGCGCGTGGGAGCTGCCCCTGGAACAGCTGGGTGACCTGGTCGATCACGCCCCGGGCACCGTGCTCACCCTGCAGCGGCACCAGTGTGCTGAAGAGGTCGGTGCGCAGGTACCACAGCGCCTCGATGTCGCCGGCATAACGCAGCCGCATGTTCATGCGTGCCACCTCGCAACCGGTCATGCCGGCGAGGCTCTGCAGCATGGCCCGGCGCACCTCTTCCAGCCCCTGGTTGCGCACCCATGCCGTGGACGACGGCTTGTCACGGCCCAGCAGGTCGTGAAGGTTGTTGCGGAGAGTCGGCTTGTTCCAGCGCATGGCGGGGTGAGGGCGGGCTTTTTGTAACAGGGACGGCCAAAGTAAGCGGGAGCGAGGTGCAGCGCAAGGGGCGTGCTCCTGTTTTTGCATAAAGACAACAACTTGCCCCGGCTTGTTGCGAATTTTTACGTGTTGGTGGATTTTCAGGCGACCGGGGTTGCACCTCCCTTTCGCGACGCTGACGATGTGCGGAGTCGTTGTGGTGAACGCTGCAACCGCCCCTTTCGCTGCGGCTGCGGCCTCAGGCAACACTTGTTGGCGCTTTGAAGGGTGCGCAGCCAGGGCGCTTGCACTAAACTGATTCACATGATGTTACCAACGGGCCCGCGTTCATGAGTGTGTTGTCGACGATGGTCTTTGCGGACATCTCAGGCAGCACTGCCTTGTATGAAGCGCTGGGCAACGAACGCGCTACCGAGGCCGTGACGCAGGTCACCCAGTGGATTGGTGACACCATCGAGGCCCACGGCGGCCGGGTGGTCAAGAAGCTCGGGGATGGGGTGCTGGGCGTCTTTGGCGATGCCTCCAGTGCGGTGTCTGCAATGGCCACCATGCTGCGCCAGCACAAGGTCCGCCTGGACCGCTGGCCCCATCCCTTGCGCATGGAGATCCGCGTGGGCGTGGCCAGCGGCGAAGTGGTGGATGTGGATGGCGATTGTTATGGCGACGCCGTCAACGTGGCTTCCCGGCTGTGCGAACGGGCCGGGCCCGCTGAAATCTGGGCTACCGAAACCACCGTGCTGCTTGCGGGCACGGCGCCCGATGTCTGGTACCGCAAGCTGGGCATGATGGACATTCGGGGCAAGGCCGAGTTGCTCATGCTCTACCACGTCGAATGGCGTGAGGACGAAGCGCCCGATTCCCTCACCATGCAGGCGGCACTGGTCAGCAACTTTGCACCGGTCGATTCCATCCTGGGGCAGATCCAGTTCTCCTGGCATGGGGTGGACCGCACCTTCACCTCGTCGGATGCCCCGGTCATGGTGGGGCGGGCCGAGCATGCCCAGCTGCGCATCAACGACCCGCGCGTGTCGCGCCTGCATGCGCGCATCGACTGGCGCAACAGCGGGTTCGTGCTGACCGACATGAGCAGCTTTGGAACCTGGGTGCGGTTCGAGGGCAGCGACTCGCCCGTGCGCTTGCGGCGCGATGCCTGCATCCTGCATGGCGCGGGGCACATTGCGCTGGGCGTTTCGTTCAACGAGCCCAGTGCGCCGGTCATGAGCTTTCATGTGGCGGGCGGCAGTGTGCACTTGAGCTGACACGCGCAGAGCTGGCGGCTCCTTCTGCATTGCAGTGTGGCCGCAGCGCAGGCGCGGAGCCACCATGGCTTTGCGTGCACAACATCAACAACAAGACCAACGGCAGGAGACAAGAAACATGGCATGGATGAAGCGGACAGCCCTCGGGCTGGTGGCAGTGGCGCTGCTGGCAGGCGCGGGCGCGGCGGTGTATGTGCAGCGCAGCTTTGCACAACTCGATGGTTCCCTGGCTGTGGCGGGGCTCAGCGAAGCAGTACAGGTGCGGCGCGATGGCGCCGATGTCACCCACATCCAGGCTCAGACCCCGCAGGATGCCTGGTTTGCAATGGGCTATGTGCATGCGCAGGAACGCACCTGGCAGTTGGAATTCAACCGCCGGGTCATGCACGGCCAGCTGTCCGAGGTTTTTGGCCCTGCCACGGTCGAGACCGACAAGCTCATGCGCAGCCTGGACATCATGGGCGTGGCCCGGCGGCAGTACGCAGGGCTGCCGCTGTATGCCCAGGAGGCCTTGCAGGCCTACAGCAAGGGCATCCATGCCTTCCACCAGAAACGTCCCCAGGCCTTGCCACCGGAGTTTCTGGTGCTGGGCGTGCAACCCGGAGGCGCCGCAGGCGCGGTGTGGGAGCCCGAGGACAGCGTGGGCTGGGCGCTGATGATGGCGCTGGACCTGGGTGGCAATTGGGGCACCGAGTTCGCACGCCTGTCGGTGGCGCGCACGCTGGACACCGACCGGCTGTGGCAACTGATGCCACCCTATCCGGGGGAGCCGCCCGCTGCGTCCGCAGACCTGGCGGCGCTGTATCGCCAGCTGGGGGTTTATCGTGCACCTGCCGCCGGTGCTGCAGCGGCTGCTGTGGCGCCACCCAACCGCGAAGGTCCGTTGTCCCGGCAGATCAGCGCCGGCATGCTGGCCTGGGCCGACGAGCTGACCCGCAACGCAGGCACCAACGAGGGCAAGGGCAGCAACAACTGGGTGATTGCGGGCACCCGCACCGTGAGCGGCAAGCCGCTGCTGGCCAACGACCCGCACCTGGGCCTGTCGGCCCCCGCCATCTGGTACTTTGCGAGCCTGCAGGCCCCTGCGGGCAAGGCGTCTGACGGTACGCCCTTGGGCCCCATTGATGCCGTAGGCGCCACCTTGCCTGGCCTGCCCTTCGTGGTGCTGGGCCGCACCGACAAAGTGGCCTGGGGCTTTACCAACACCGGTCCCGATGTGCAGGACCTGTATCTGGAGCAGATCAACCCGGCGGACGCCACGCAGTACCGCACCCCAGACGGCTGGGCGCCGTTCACGGTGCGCAACGAAACCATCCGCGTCAAGGGCGAGGCCGACCTGTTGCTGCAGCTGCGCAGCACGCGCCATGGCCCCGTGCTGAGCGACGTTCAGAAGTCGCACGCCGAGGTGCTGGACCTGGGCAAATATGTGATCGCGCTGCGCTGGAGCGCGCTGGACGATGACAACCAGACCGTGCTGGCGGGCTTCAAGACCAACCAGTCCAAGAGCGTGGATGAGCTCTTTGCGGGGCTGGCGCACTACCACTCGCCGATGCAAAGCGTGGTGGCTGCGGACGATCAGGGCAACATCCGCTTCAAGGCCGCAGGCCGTGTGCCGCTGCGCGATACCGCCAACGACATTCGGGGCGTGGCGCCTTCGCCGGGCTGGGACGCGCGCTACGACTGGAAGGGCTGGCTGCCGTATGAGCAAACCCCGCAGGACGATGGTGTCAGCGGAGGGGCGGGCGTCCAGGGCGCCCGGGGCTGGATCGCCACGGCCAACCAGCGCGTGACGGCGCCAGGCTACCCCCACTTTCTGACGCAGGACTGGGCCTTGCCCTACCGCTACGAACGCATTGCGCAGCTCATCGAGGCCACGCCCAAGCACGACGCGGCCAGCATGCAGGCCATCCACCGCGACGTGACCTCGCTCGCAACGCGGCGCCTGCTGCCGCACCTGCAGCAGGCGCAGTCCACGCACCCGCTGGCCGCCGCTGCGCAGAAAGAGCTGCAGGGCTTTGACGGCGTGATGGACGCGGGCCGCGCCGCGCCGCTGATCTTTGTGGCCTGGACGGACGAATTGGCACGCGGCCTGATCATTCCGCGCATTGGCGAAGACCGGTTCACAGCCACGTATGGCAAGCGCGACTACCGCGCGGCCATTGAAGGCATTCTGGAGCGCAACGACACCTGGTGGTGCCAGCCCGCATCGTGTGCCGAACAATCTGCCGCTGCCCTGGGCCGCGCGCTCGACCGCTTGCAGACTGCGTATGGCGCGGACCCGGCCCAGTGGCGCTGGGGCGCGGCGCACCCGGCGCTCAGCGCGCACCGGCCCTTCGGCAACGTGCCCGCACTCGCGCGTTTCTTCGATGTAAGCGTGCCCTCGCACGGCGATTCGTACACCGTGAACGTGGGCCAGTACAACGCGGGCGAAGCCTCTGGCCCGTACGTGAACCGCCACGCCGCCTCGCTGCGCGCGGTGTACGACCTGGCCGATCTGGAACAGTCACGCTTCATTTACCAAACCGGTCAGAGCGGGCTGGTGTTCTCGCCGCGCTACCGCGACATGAGCACCACCTGGGCCGAGACCGGCTATCGCGCGCTGCAGCGCCAGCCCGCGCGCTGGATGCACGAGCTCACACTCACGCCTTCCACTGCCGCCAGCAACGCCGCTGCTGCGCAGTGATGCAGGCTGCAAGAAAGCACACCATGGGTTTTGTACCGTTGATCGAAGTCAACCGCGGCGGACTGGTCGAGTGCCAGCACTGGGGCGCAGTGGCCGTGGCCGACCGCGACGGCAGGGTATCGGCCCAGGTGGGTGACCCGTACACCGTCACTTTCACCCGCTCCACCATCAAGGCGTTCCAGGCGCTGCCTTTCATGCAGTCGGGCGGAGCCCGCGCGCTGGGCTGGGGGCAGGGCGAGCTGGCGCTGCTGTGCGCCAGCCACAACGGCGAGCCCATGCATGTGGCGCAGGCCGAGCGCATGCTGGCCAGCGTGGGCAAGGACTACCACGCGCTGCGCTGCGGGTGCCACCGGCCGCTGTTTGCCGAGCTGGGGCTCGCCTCGCTGCCACAAGGTTTTGTGCCAGACGAACGCCACAACAACTGCAGCGGCAAACACGCGGGCTTTGTCGCGCACTGCGTGCAACAAGGCTTGCCGCTGGACGATCACCTCGACCCAGCGCATCCGCTGCAGGTGGCCATTCGCGACCACGTTGCGCAAGCGGTGGGGCTGGCACCAGAACAGCTGGCCATGGGCATTGACGGCTGCTCGGCGCCCAACTACGCCATGCCGCTGGCCAGCCTGGCCCGGGGCTACGCTCGCCTGGCCGGTGGTGCACCGGACACGGACCTGGACCAGAGCCTTGCCGAACTGGCCGATGCCATGGTCGCCCGGCCCGAGCTGGGCTCGGGCACCGGCCGGCACGACCTGGACTTTATACGGGCCGGGCAGGGCGACTGGGTATCCAAGACCGGCGCCGACGGCGTGCAGGTGGTGGGCAGCCGTAGCCGGGGCGAGGCCTTCGCGCTCAAGGTCATGGACGGCAACATGGTGGCGCAGGTGGCCGCCGCAGTGGAGGTCATGGACCAGCTCGGCTGGCTCGACGCCCGGCAGCGCGAGGCACTGGCGCCGCGCCGGTCGGGCCGTATCCTCAATGCCCGGGGCCTGGAGGTCGGCGGGCGCAGGGCCGTGTTCCAGCTGCGGCCTGTCTGAACCGGGAAGCCTGACGCCGCGCGGCGGCAGGCCGGATTCGAAAAATCAATTAAAAAATGGCCCTAGCGCTTTATGGGTAAGCGCTAGCAGCTATAAAAAAAGTAGCAAATGGCTCTGTGTCCGGCAGCACATACACCACGCCGCGTGCCTGGCCGAACACAGGCGCGATGAACTGGTTGTAGAACGCCTCGGGTGCGTTCACGCAGCCGTAGCTGATGCGCTTGTCGCTCACGCCCCGGCTTGCCAGGCGTTGCTGGCGGCGCTCAGCGGCATGAACGCTGCGCACGCGGTGCAGCGAGACGGCGGATTCATAGTCGATCCACACA
Source organism: Acidovorax sp. SRI_002 (assembly GCF_057586455.1). Lineage (NCBI taxonomy): Bacteria > Pseudomonadati > Pseudomonadota > Betaproteobacteria > Burkholderiales > Comamonadaceae > Acidovorax > Acidovorax sp. SRI_002. The sequence continues at coordinate 135,818 of NZ_JBYCZW010000007.1, forward strand.
ATGTCGTCGCCGCGCAGGTTTCGCCCGGGTTCTGTCACGAACCGGCCAGCGGGCGTGGTGCGCTCCTCCGTGCGGATCTGTGACAGTGGCCGCTGCCCAATGTCCGGCGCAGACCGGTCGCCCAGCGCCGCGCCCAGCAGCACCGGAGCACTGCTCAGCCACTGCCCCTGGGCCGAGAACACATGGATGCGGGCGGTGGGCTTGTCGATCACGGCAAAAGGCAGACCCTGGTGGTCGCCGGTTTCGGTGGCCCAGCGCACCAGCTGGCGGGCCGTGGCCGAGGTGTCCCTGGGCAATTCCGCTGCGGCCGCAGGCAAGGTCCCCAGTACACCCGCAGCAGCCATGGCGGTCAGGGCAAAACGGCGGTTCATAGTCAAAAGTGGCATGTCGTTCATCCAAGCGCCGTACCAGGCCCCCACCTGCCGAAACTGGCGCGCCCCAGGCCAGTGCACCCGTGGATCTGGCTTTGCCAGTCCACCGGGTGCGTCCCCCTCAGGGGGAAGGCGCCGCAGGCGACTCAGGGGGAATTTCAATTTTCGCCCAATAATGCCTGTACCCGCGACTCTTGCGAAGCCTTGCGCTTCGGCCTCTCATGTTTGACCGCCTCCGCAAAGCATTCGGTACTTCCGGCTCCCCGGGTTCGGACCTGGGCCGGCCTGCCACCAACCGGGACGTGGCCCGCTGGGCTGCGAAACAGCAGCTGGCCATCGTTGCACATTCCACCGAGGGGCATTTCGATCTGGGCGGTGACATCCACGGCCACCCGTGGCGGCTGGAATGCGGTACACCCACACGCGACTACGTGTCGGGCCTGGAGCTGCGCGGGCGCGCCGACGTGGGCGCCGACCCCGATGCCGCCGTGATGGTGATCAACCGTCCCTTGCAGGAAATTCTGGAAGGCACGGCCTACACCGCCATCACCGATACGCTGCAGACCGCGGTGAGCAGCAGCCTGCCCGAAGAAATGCGCTGGTTGTCCATGTACGAGGAAATGGCCTGGCCCGGCCTGCCCGTGTCATTCCGCGAGCACTTCGCGGTGGTGGCAGAGCGCATTGAGCTGGCCCAGCGCTGGATCCATGCGCCCGTGGTCTCGCAGCTGCTCAATGCCGTGGAGGGGGAAGGGGGCTCCGAACGGGCGAAATCGCCCATGGTGCTGATGCTGGCGCGTGGCAAGGTCTACCTGCGCATGGAACACACGCAGCGCAGCCTGGCCGAGATCGCGCATGCCAAGCAACTGCTGCTGGTGGCCGGGCAGGCGGCCCTGCAGAACCTGCCGCCCATGTCGGTGGCGGGGCCGGACGACGTGCCCAACATCACCCGGTAGCGTTCCAGCCAGCGCCTGCGCCAAAGAAAACGCACAACGGAGCCTGTGGCCCCGTTGTGTGTTCTGCAATATGTTCCCGCAGGTTATGACGCTGGCACGCTGCAAGCCAATGCCCTGCGCAAGGGTCGCCCAGCCGCGTTGGGTGCGGTTCCCTCCCGCGCGTAGTGCGAGAGAGGAGGGGGAAAGGCCCAAGGGGCCTCTGGGGGGATTTCCAGTCAGCTTCCACGGGTGACGGGCACGGCCGCATCACGGCCGTAGGTGCCGTACTTGCCCAGCTCCCACTTGGCAATGGCGTTGCGGTGCACCTCGTCCGGGCCGTCTGCAAAGCGCAGCGTGCGTGCACCGGCGTAGGCATAGGCCAGCGGGAAGTCATCGCTCATGCCGCCGCCGCCGTGCACCTGCATGGCCCAGTCAATCACCTGGCAGGCCATGCTGGGTGCCACGACCTTGATCATGGCGATCTCGGTCTTGGCGACCTTGTTGCCAGCCACATCCATCAGCCAGGCGGCCTTGAGCGTGAGCAGGCGCGCCATGTCGATCTTGCAGCGGGCTTCGGCAATGCGCTCTTGTGTCACGGTCTGCTGGGCCACGGTTTTGCCAAACGCCACGCGCGACGAAGCACGCTTGCACATCAGCTCCAGCGCGCGCTCGGCCAGGCCGATCAGGCGCATGCAGTGGTGGATGCGCCCGGGGCCGAGGCGGCCTTGAGCGATCTCGAAGCCACGGCCTTCCCCCAGCAGGATGTTGGAGACGGGCACGCGCACGTTCTCGAACGTCATCTCGACGTGGCCGTGGGGCGCATCGTCATAGCCCAGCACGTTCAGCGGGCGGACGATGGTGATGCCCTTGGCATCGGCGGGTACCAGCACCATGCTCTGCTGCGAATGGCGGGGTGCGTCGGGGTCTGTCTTGCCCATGGTGATGAACACTGCACAGCGCGGGTCGGCCGCGCCGGAGATCCACCATTTGCGGCCGTTGATCACGTACTCGTCGCCCTGGCGCTCGATGCGCGTCTCGATGTTGGTGGCGTCGCTCGATGCCACGTCGGGCTCGGTCATCGCAAAGGCCGAGCGGATCTTGCCGTCGAGCAGCGGCTTGAGCCAGCGGGCCTTGTTGGCATCGTCGCCGTAGCGGGCAATGGTTTCCATGTTGCCGGTGTCGGGTGCCGAGCAGTTGAACACCTCGCTGGCCCATGGCACGCGGCCCATGATTTCGGCCAGCGGCGCGTATTCCTGGTTGGTCAGGCCCGCGCCTTCGTAGCCCGAGGCGGCGGCGCTATCGACCGGCAGAAACAGGTTCCACAACCCGGCAGCCTGCGCCTTGGGCTTGAGGTTCTCGATGGTGTTCAGCGCGCTCCAGCGCTTGCCTGCGGCTGTGTTGGCGGCCAGTTCGTCTTTGTAGGCAGACTCGTTCGGATAGATGTGGTCATCCATGAACTGGAGCAGCTTGGCCTGCAGTTCCTTGGTTTTGGGCGAGTAGTCAAAGTCCATGGGTTTCTTCTCCGTTGGTAATCGAGGGGCGGCGCTTGTACTTGCGTCGTGTGTTTAGCCGCGCTGGGCAAACGACCAGGCCAGTTGGGCCATGGGCCGCGCGGTGTCGCCCGATGCCTTGGCCTGCGCGCTGGAGGCCGTGCCAGCCTCCACCCGCTTGGCAATGCCTTGCAGGATGGCCGCGATGCGGAACATGTTGTAGGCGAGGTAGAAGTTCCAGTCGGCACGCAGTGCCTCGGGCGTTGTGATGCCGGTGCGCTCGCAGTACAGGCGGATGTAGGTGTCTTCGTCGGGGATGCCCAGCGCGGCCAGGTCCAGCCCTGCGATGCCGCGCCCGAGCGAGGCGGGGATGTGCCAGCTCATGCAGTGGTAGCTGAAGTCCGCCAGCGGATGGCCCAGCGTGGACAACTCCCAGTCGAGCACGGCAATCACGCGCGGCTCTGTGGGATGGAACATCAGGTTGTCCAGGCGGTAGTCGCCGTGCACGATGGACACATGGCCCTCGTCCCGCGCGCTGGCGGGCATGTTGGCGGGCAACCACTCCATGAGGCGGTCCATCTCTTCAATGGGCTGCGTGATGGACGCCACGTATTGCTTGCTCCAACGGCCGATCTGGCGGTCAAAGTAGTTGCCGGGCTTGCCATAGCTGGCCAGGCCTCTATCTGCAAATTTCACCGTGTGCAGCGCTGCGATCACCCGGTTCATCTCGTTGTAGATGTCGCCGCGCTCGGCTGGCGTCATGCCGGGCAGAGATTGATCCCACAGCACGCGGCCCTGCATGCACTCCATCACGTAGAAGGCGCGGCCGATGACGGATTCGTCCTCGCACAGGACAAACATGCGGGGAACGGGAACGTCGGTGCCATACAGGCCGCTCATCACCGCAAACTCTCGCTCGATGGCGTGGGCCGAAGGCAGCAGTTTGGCCACGGGGCCAGGCTTGGCCCGCATCACGTAGCTGGCACCGGGCGTGATGAGCTTGTAGGTGGGGTTGGACTGCCCCCCTTTGAACATTTCCACGGTCAGGGGGCCCACGAAGCCTTCCATGTTCCGTGCAAGCCACGCGGTCAGCGCTTCGGTATCAAAGGCGTGCTGATCGGAAACAGGACGGGTGCCGACGAAATGGTCAAAGTTGCTCATGGAGGAATGGGGGAGAGGTTCGGTCAGTCAATGAGTTAGTTGTCGGTTTCGGCAATGCGCATCAGGGCTTCGCGGTCACGCACCACCAGGCCGCCCGGCTCGATGCGAATGGCGTCCTCGCGCTCCATGGCCTTGAGTTCCTGGTTCACGCGTTGGCGCGATGCGCCCAAGAGCTGCGCCAGTTCTTCCTGCGCCAGTTGCAGGCTGATGCGCATCTCGCTGCCGTCCGACAGGCTGGGCACGCCGTAGCTGCGCACCAGGTGCACAAGCTGCTTGGCCAGGCGCGAGCGCAAGGGCAGGGTGTTGAGGTCTTCCACCAGCCCGAACAGCTGGCGAATGCGCCGCGCATGCAGTCGCAGCATGGCTTCGTACAGCTCGGTGTGCACCGCCAGAATCTTGCGGAAATCGGCCTTGGCCACACACAGGATCGTGGTGTCGCCATGCGCGTAGGCGTCGTGTGTGCGCCGGTCCCCGTCGAAGATCGCCACGTCGCCGAACCAGATGCCCGGCTCCACATAGGTCAGCGTGATCTGCTTGCCCGAGATGGAGGTCGAGCTCACCCGCACCGCACCGCGCGCGCAGGCAATCCACTCCTCGGGCGGATCTCCGCGTGCGGCAATGAGGCCGCCGTCCTTGAAGCGTTTGACGTATGCACATCGGAGGATGTCGTGGCGTAGAGAAGGTGAGAGAGATGAAAACCAGCGACCTGAGTTGATCGCTTCACGTTCTTCGATAGTAAGAATCGGGTCGTCCATGGCCTGTCTTTTGGGTGACTAGAAACAGACCCATTGTCGCGTCAGGGACCTTCGTGCTGCGTCAGGGTTGTCACCTGCGTGTCTGCACGGTGGCCACCAAAAAAGAAAACCCCCGGGCGCTGGAGTGCAGCGGGCCGGGGGCGGTCGGGTGGGTGTGTGCAGGTGCTATTCGTAGCGGGGCACGCGTTTCTCTAGGAAGGCAGAAATACCGGCCCCGCCGTTCGCATGGTGCAGGTTCTTCACGAAATGGTCGCGCTCATGGGCGAGGTGGTGTGTGAGCTGGGCATGGGGCGCTTCGTTGAGCAGCTCCTTGATGCTCGCGAGGGCATTGGGTGCACGCGCGTTGAGCTGCTCGGCCAGTGCCAGGGCGGTCTCCAGCGCGCTGCCGGTTTCTGCAATGCGGTTGACCACCCCGAGAGCGTGCAGGCGTTCTGCGCTGATGCGGTCACCACACATGAGGATCTCGGTTGCCACCTGGCGGGGCAGGGCGTGCGACAGGCTCCAGCTGGCGCCGCCATCGGGCGACAGGGCCACATTGCTGTAGGCCATCACAAACACCGCGTTGCGGGCCGCCACGATGAAGTCGCAGGCCAATGCCAATGAAAAGCCCGCACCGGCCGCCGCGCCTTCCACGGCTGCAATCACAGGCTTGGGGTAGGTGCGGATGGTCTCGATCCAGTTGTGCAGGCCTTCAATGCTCTGTGCCTGTACCTCGGGGGCTTCCTGGCGGTTGGCCAGCAGGCGCTGCAGGTTGCCGCCCGAGCAGAACATGCCATCGGCCCCCGTGATGACCACGCTGCGAATGTCAGGGCTGCTTTCGGCCACACCCAGCGCCTCCACGCCCGCTGCGTACATCACCGGGTCGATGGCGTTGCGCCGCTCAGGGTTGCGAAGGGTCAGGACCAGGGTCTGGCCCTGGCTGGTGCTCTGGAGTTCTGCGGGCATGGTGGCCTTGGTTGGGGAGCGGCTCTTGCTCTGTTCGCGCGATCAGGCTTCTTCGACGTGGGTCAGGCTCAGGCCGATGGCGCCGCGCCTGCGCAGCCAGGGGCTCGGGCGGTAGCGTGTGTCGCCGTACACGGTCTGCATGTTGAACAACACTTCGAGGATGTTGGTCGGCCCCCAGCGGTCGCCCATGGCCAGGGGCCCCAGGGGGTAACCCAGGCCCAGTGTCACAGCGGTTTCCAGATCCTTGGGGGAGCAGATGCCTTGCTGGCAGATGTCGCTGGCGATGTTGACGATGGTGGCCACCACACGCTGCGTGACAAAGCCGCCGCTGTCGCGGATCACGCTCACGGCCTTGCCGTCGCGGGCAAACAGCGCATGCGCTGCGTTGCGGATGTCCACGCGGGTGGCGGGGTTGGTGGCCAACACGCGGCGCTTGGTAGCGGCGTCGTCGATCAGCATGTCGATGCCGATGGTGCGCGCCGGGTCCAGGCGCTCCACGACCGCCACGGTGGTGATGTCAAACCCCAGCGGCGCGACCAGCGTGATGGCCTGGGGCGAGGGCGACTGGCCGGTTTCGATGGTGGCGCCCAGGTCCTTGAGCAGCTGGTACAGCGGCGCGCGGCGCGCGGCACGGGGCGAGACCCACACGGGGGGAATCTCTGCCACCACGGGCGGCGGCGCCTCTGCCGGTATCTGCGCCACGCCGTCCACGTAGCGGTAAAAGCCTTCGCCCACCTTCTTGCCCACCACGCCGCCTGCCAGGCGCTGCGCGGTGATCACACTGGGGCGAAAGCGCGGCTCGTCGTAGTACTGGCGGTAGATGGATTCCATCACCGGGTGGGAGACGTCCAGCGCCGTCAGGTCCATCAATTCAAAGGGGCCGAGCTTGAAGCCGACCTGGTCGCGCAGGATGCGGTCGATGGTGGCGAAGTCGGCCACGCCTTCGCCCACGATGCGCAGGGCCTCTGTGCCAAAGCCGCGCCCGGCGTGGTTCACGATGAAGCCGGGGGTGTCTTGTGCCTGAACGGGGGTGTGTCCCATTTCCCTCGCATACGTGGCCAGGGCGGTGCACACGGCTGCATCCGTCTTGAGCCCGGCAATCACTTCCACCACCTTCATGAGCGGCACGGGGTTGAAGAAGTGGAAACCTGCCAGGCGCTCGGGCCGCTGCAGGCCCGCGCCGATGGCGGTGACCGAGAGGGATGAGGTATTGGTGGCCAGCACCGCATCCGGGCGCACCACAGCTTCCAGTTCGGCGAACAGCGTCTTTTTCACATCCAGCCGCTCCACGATGGCTTCTACCACCAGGTCGCAGCCTGCCAGGTCGGCCACGACCTTGACGGGGTGCAGCCGCGCGGTCAGGTCACCGGCCTGCGCGGCATCGACGCGGCCCTTGGCCACCAGTTTGTTCCATTGCTCCTGGAGCGCCGCCTTGGCCGCATCGGCGGCGCCGGGGTTGGCATCAAGCAGAAAAACCTGGCTGCCAGCCTGTGCGGCGATTTGTGCAATGCCCCGACCCATGGCGCCGGTGCCCACGATAGCGATGTTGGGAAACTGAATTTTCATAGCGCCATTATGGCTCTGGCGTTGCGCGGGACTTATGTGCAAGAATGGGTTGCACCAAAAACAGAACATATTGTGAAAATCCGTAACGCCATTTTGGGGACCAGTCTGTGGGCGGTCGCTGCAGGCGCCTCGGCACTGTCCTTGGGCGGCAGCAGGGGCGTGGTGGTGTTGGGTGCCCCGGTAGATCTTTCCTTCGATATCCAGCCCGACCCAGGCACCGATCTGGCCTCTTCCTGCGTGACGGCCAAGCTGGTGGCCGGCGATACGGTGATTGGCGATGCCAAGGTGCGGGTAGTGCCTTTGCCCGACATGCGGGGGCGGTCTCCGGCGGTGCGGGTGCAGGCCGCCATCGCGGTGGACGAACCGGTATTGATGGTCACCTTGTCGGCAGGGTGCACAGGCAAGGTCACGCGCACCTACACATTTTTTGCCGAGCTTCCATCCACGGTGGCACGGTCCGCATCGCCGGTCGACGTCTCGCGGCTACCTTCCCTTGCGGCCGGTGGGGTCGAAGCACCCCGTCCGGCCCAGGGTGCAGCAGGGCAGCGCGCTGCAGGGGCTGCCACTGCGCCTGTGGCGCCTTCTCCGTTGGCATCCGTGCCCTTGTCTTCCGAAAATCGGCCCGAGCCCGTACCCAGCACCCCGTCGGTGGCCAAGCCTGCTGCGCGGACGGCACCGGTACGGCCCCCAGAGCGTCCGGTGGCGCGCCCCCAGGCCAGCGCTGAAAAAAACAAGCTGCCTACAGCCCCCAAGCCTGCTGACCGGGCTCGCTTGGTCGTCGAGCCACTCGACCTCTGGGTAGACCGTCCGCTGGCACTGCGCACCTCGCCTGAACTGCTGGTCATGCCATCAGACCAGCCCTCGGCCCAGCGTGCCCAGGCGGCAGCGCTCTGGAAAGCGATGAATGCCCAGCCCGAGGATGTCAACCAGGAGGCTGACCGGCTCAAGGCCCTGGAATCCGACGTTGCTGCCCTGCGGGCGCAGGCCGCCCGCGACCGGGCCAGCGCAGCGCAATTGCAGCAACAGCTGGAGCAGGCAGAGAGCGAGAGATTTCCTGCCACGGTGGTCTACGCGCTGGGCGGGTTGCTGCTGCTAGCACTGTTGCTCGCTGTGTGGGCCTGGGGGCGGATGCGCAGCGCCTCCGAAAAGGCGGTGCGCGCATGGCGCGATTCGGTGGCTGCGCTGGGTGGCCGAGATGCCGTGGTCGAGCATGGGGCTGCGCTGGGCCTGCCCCCCGACCCCAGCGATCACTGGCTGCCGTCCGACGAGTCCGCCGAAGCCAGGGAACCTTCCCCGGGCTCAGCTGCAGCCCCGCTGGTACCTCCTTTTGTGGCCACGGCCCCTTTGCCCAGTGCCCCGGTCCCCCTGAAGGCGACCGTTCCCCCGCCAGCACCTGCCGCTGTAGTCACGCAGCAACCCGCGCTGCACATCGTCAGCCCGGAAGAGCTTTTCGACATCCAGCAACAGGCCGAGTTTTTTATCTCGGTGGGGGAACACCAGCAGGCCATCGAAGTGCTGAAAACGCACATCGCTGAGCGCGGTGCCACTTCGCCGCTGGCGTATCTGGAGCTTTTGCGGCTGTACCACACGCTGAGCCGGGTGGAGGAGTTCACGCAACTGCGTACGCAGTTCATGCAATCGTTCAACGCGCAGGTGCCGGAATTTGCCAGCTTCCACCGCACGGGCCGCATGCTGTATCACTACACCGATGCGCTCGCTGACATCGAGGCTGAATGGACGTCTCCGTCCGTGCTGCAGCTGCTCGAAAAGCTGCTGTTCCGGCAGAACGGTGTCGGTTCGGTCGAGCCCTTTGACCTTGCGGCTTACGACGACCTGCTGCTGTTGCTCTCCATTGCGCAGACCACGCCCGCAAGTGCCCGAGGGGAGCCTGCGCCCCGCAAGCGCACCACACCGCTCGCCGCACCTCGGGACGAAACCCAGGTGCAGCAAGCGCCAGCCCCGAAGGTACCTGCGACAACGGCGGCATTACCGCAGGACTCGCGCGCGGCCAGCCTGGAGTTCGACTTTGACGGGATGCCTCCCGCTACAGGGCGGCCAGCTCAGGCATCGGGTGTTGCAGCGCCCTCCGCACTGGATGGCGACACGCGCGGTACGCCGCTGGATCTCGACCTCGACCTCGACCTTGATCTGTCAGAGCCGCCCCATCTCACCCTGAGCGATCTGCCGGCCGTGCCGGTGACCGCGCCCCCGGCCGCGGGTCAGGCCGTCGGTTTTGGCATGGACAACGACCTGGTCGAACTGCGGCTGGAACTGGAGCAGAAGAAAGGCGACCGCAAATAGGCCGATAGGCCGATAGGCCGATAGGCCAATGGATCGTCCCTTCAGCGGCTCGCGCGCTGGCTGTTTTGTTCCATCAGGCGCATCAAGTGCGTGGCGGTGGCTTCAGGGTCTGGGGCATTGACAAGGGCCCGCACCACCGCAATCGACCCCACGCCTGTGGCCTGCACCGGCGCAAACTGCTCGGCGCCGATGCCGCCAATGGCCACCTGGGGGTAGTGGCGCAGCAGGCGCGCATACACACCCAACCGGCCCACACCCTGCGGGGCCGTGGCCATCTTCTTGAGGGTGGTCGGGAATACGGCGCCCATTGCGATGTAGCTGGGGCCTACTGCATCTGCACGCACCATTTCTGCGTAGCCATGGGTGCTGACACCCAGGCGCAGGCCCGAAGCGCGCAGTGCTTGGAGTTCGTCGGAGGCCAGGGCATCCAGATCTTCCTGGCCCAGGTGTATGCCATAGGCACCCGCCTGGATGGCCATGCGCCAATGGTCGTTGATGAACAGCAGCGCACCCGTGCCCTGCACGGCCTGTACGGCGGCGTGCACTTCCCGGTCAATGGCGGCAGCGTTGTCCGACTTGAAGCGAAGCTGCACGGTGGGTACGCCCGCACGCGCCATGCGGCCTACCCAGTCGGCGTCGGGCAACACAGCGTACAGGCCCAGGTGCTCAGGGCATGGCGCGAACGCCTGGGCACGTGGCACTGGTTGCAGGCCAAAATCCTCTGGCGCGTCGGGCCATTGCTCAGGCTGGAAGGTGCCGGTGCGCAGGCTCTGTGCCAGCCAGGCCTGGGCCAGGCACTCCGCGTCGTGGGCAATAAAGCCCAGCGTGCTGCAGGCCTGCAGGGCTGCCAGGTAGGCGGCTTCCTGCCGCGTGGGTTTCGGGGCGGGCTCGGCGCCAAAGCCCGTGAAGGTGGCGGCGTGGTGCGCAAGAATGGCCTGCACCATGGCGCTGGTGTCGTCACGCATGTTGCTCATGGTGCCAGAAGGGGGTGCCGAGCACGGGCGTACTGGGCTGGGCCGCATCCTGCGCTGCCATGGCACCTGCCTGGCGCGCGGCGCGCCCGGCATTCACTGCGTCGGCGAAGGCGCCGGCCATGGCCACAGGGTCTTGCGCCAGTGCGACCGCAGTATTGAGCAGCACGCCGTCATAGCCCCATTCCATCACCTGGCAGGCGTGGGATGGCAGGCCCAGCCCGGCATCCACCAGCATCGGCACGTTCAGCCGTTCACGCAGCGTTTGCAAGGCATAGGGGTTGACGGGGCCGCGCCCGGTGCCGATGGGTGCCGCCCAGGGCATCACGGCCTGGCAGCCCACATCCACGAGGCGCTGGCACAGCACCAGGTCTTCCGTGCAGTAGGGCAGCACCTGAAAGCCTTCCTTGATGAGGTGTTCGGCCACGCCCACCAGGTTCAGGGTGTCGGGCTGCAGGGTGTAGTCGTCGCCAATCAGCTCCAGTTTGATCCAGGGGGTGTTGAACACCTCGCGCGCCATCTGTGCCGTGGTGATGGCCTCTTGCGCGCTGTGGCAGCCTGCCGTGTTGGGCAGCACAGGCACGTTGAGCTTGCGCAGCAGCTCCCAGAAGCTGCTGCCGCTTTCGGCCGGGTTGCTGCCCTGGCGGCGCAGCGATGCGGTGACCATGGCAGGCTTGGCGCGCAGCACGGCGGCTTCGAGCACTGCGGGGGATGGGTAGCGCGAGGTGCCCAGCAGCAGGCGGCTGGCGAACTGCTGGCCGTAGAGCACCAGGGGGTCTTGGGGCGTTGAAGTGGTCATGGTGTTTACTATGCTTTTGATAGCTGCTAGCGCTTATTTATCAGGCGCTAGGTGCCAATTTGGCTTCAAGTTTCAGGCGGCGGATCAGCCCCCCGTGACGGGCGAGATGATTTCCACGCGGTCGCCGGGCTGCAGGGCCTGCGCGGCGTAGCGGGTGTTGGGCACAAAGGTGGTGTTAACGGCCACGGCAAAAGGCGGGCGGGCCGCGATGGCGGCCACGGCGTCGGCCACGGTGGCGCCCTCGGGCAGTTCGTGCGGGATCTGGTTGATGGAAATGTTCATGCGAAAGCGGCGGCCGCGCTGGGTGGGGGCAGGGGGGTGGGCTCCAGGTCCAGCGCGAGGTCAAATCGTTGCGAAAGCTGCGATTGTCCTGCGTTCAGCACTTCCAGCGTCACATCCAGCATCGCGGGCGCGATCATGAAGCCGTGGCGGTACAGGCCGTTGATTTCCAGCACGCCCTTGCGCGGCTGGCGGATGGCGGGCAGGTTGTCGGGCAGCGTGGGGCGGCACTGCGTGGCCAATTCCAGGATGCGGCCCTCTGCAAAGCCGGGGTGCACGGCGTAGGCGGCGGAGAGCAGCTCCAGTGTGGAGCGCACACTGGCGGGCGAGAGGTCGTCCGATTCGATTTCGGTGGCGCCGATGACGAACAGATGGTCTTCCTTGGGCGCAATGTAGATGGGGTAGCGCGGGTGCACCAGCCGTGTTGGGCGCTGCAGCGTGACATCCGGCGCGTGGATGCGAACCACCTCGCCGCGCACGCCGCGCAGTGCACTCCACTGGCCCTTGGCGCCCAGGCCACGGCAGTCCAGCACCCAGTCGGGTTGGCCAGGGGCGCCGGGGGTGAAGGTTTCGGGCGACTGGGGGCTGTGCCAGTGCGTGCGCACCGACAGCCGCTGCATTTCCACCACCAGGGCGGCCAGCAGCTGCCGGTTGTCGAGCTGGCCTTCGCCGGGCAGGTACAGGCCCTGCGCAAAACGCTGCGCGAGGGTGGGTTCCGCCTGGGCCAGCGCGGCACCGTCCAGCTTTTGCAGGGCGGGTAGCTCTGGCACCTGGTGCTGGTTGGCCTCCAGCTGGCGCGTGAGCCGCTGGGCTTCGGCCACGTCCTGCCGGTGCCACACGATGAGCGTGCCGGCCTGCTGGAAGAACACGGGCTCGGCCAGCGCCGCCAGCAGTTGCGGCCAGCGGGTGAGGGCGTGGTGGCCCATGCGTACCACGCCGGGCTCGGTGATGGCCGATTCGGCCAGCGGCGCCAGCATGGCGGCGGCCACGGTCGCGGCCGAATGTTCGGCGGCCGGGCTGCCCGCGTCGTAGATGTCCACACGGTGACCCTGGCGGGCCAGCTCCACCGCAAGCAGGCGGCCCATGAGGCCCGCGCCCAGAATCGCAAAAGAAGAGGGTTGAAGTGGCATAGGTCCGTCGGTGTGTCCGTGTTGGCTGGCAACCATGGACAAAACGGGGGCAGCGCCGCTCTTGGAAACTCCCCACGCCAGCATGACCTGGATCGGGTAGCGGGGCCACGTTGCAGGCAGTGCCATGCAGCGCTGCGTGCGAGCCCCAGGGTATTTCTCAGTCGCACACCGAAGAACCTGATCAGGTTCTGAACGGAGGGACACCCCTGTTTCGTCCGGAAAAAATCAATTACAGCACAACCCTTGGTCGCTCTTTTTGCGCTAACGCATAGGCCATAATTTTTGCCATGACTTCATTGACCCCACCGACCTCCGCAGCGCGCCACTATGTGCGCGTGCTTTCCATTGCCGGTTCTGACAGCGGCGGCGGGGCGGGCATCCAGGCCGACCTCAAGACCTTCAGCGCCCTGGGCTGTTACGGAATGACGGCCATCACGGCCATCACCGCGCAGAACACCTGCGGCGTGACGGGCATCCACGGCATTCCGCCCGAGATGCTCAAGGCCCAGATCGACGCCGTGGTGCAGGACATTGGCGTGGATGCGGTCAAGATCGGCATGCTGCATTCGCCCGAGGTGGTGCGTGTGGTGGCCGATGCCATCCGCACCTACCAGCTGCCGCACGTGGTGCTCGACCCCGTGATGGTGGCCACCAGTGGCGACCGGCTCATCGCTTCAGAAACCGTGAGCGTGCTGGTGCAGGAGCTGTTTCCACTGGCCGAGGTGATCACCCCCAACCTGGACGAGGCCGGCTGGCTGCTGGGGCGCAGCATCAAGGGCGTGGAAACGCTGGACGAAGCCGCGCAGGCACTGTGCGCTCTGGGTGCACGTGCGGCGCTGCTCAAGGGCGGCCACCTGCCTGGAGACTGGGTGGTGGACGTTCTGGCCACCCGCAGCGGTGTGCGGCAGCGGCTGGAGTCTGCACGCATTGCCACGCCCAACGGGCACGGCACCGGCTGCACCCTGTCGTCGGCCATTGCGGCCCACCTGGCGCAGGGCCTGCCCTTGCAGCAGGCGGTGGAGCGCGCACGCGCCTACATTCTGGGCGCCATCGCCGCAGGGGCTGATGTGACCACCGGCCGCGGCCACGGCCCGCTCAACCACTGCTATGCGCCTGTGGCGCAGTTGGTGCTGTAGAAATTTAAGTGTTTTTGGCCGCTGGCGCTTATCTGGTAAGCGCTAGCAGCTCACAATTCGATAGCTATTCAACGGCCCCGTGGCCGTGTGGCCCAGGCCAGCAAAAAGCTGAACGCCAGTGCCGGCAGCGCCGAGCCCGCACCCGGCAGCACCTTGGGAGCCAGGTGGTAGACGGCAATCCCCACCAGCCAGATCGCCACGGGCGCCGCATTCACCTTGCGCGCCGCTGCCAGCAGTGCAGGTGCATCGGTGCCAAACGCCAGCCGTCCCAGGATCACGCCAAACAGCGGCACAAACACCGAGCTGAGCAGCAACAAAAACGGCTCCAGGCTGTGCATGGGCAAGACCAGCGCAAGGCCTGTGCATACCGCCGCCATGGCCAGGCCCCACTTGCGCACGTCCCAGCGCGGCAGCAGGCTGTGGGCCGACACCGCGCCCGAATACGTGTCGCCATAGGCGTTGTCCACCTCGTCGATCAGGATCAGCGACAGCGCAATCAGCCCGCCCTGGGCCAGCAGCAGCGCCTGCACCAGATCCTTGCTGGGCAAGGTCAGCGCCACCAGCACACCCAGCGAGTAGCACCACATGTTGGCCAGCGCGTAACCCAGCCAGGTGCCACGCAACGCGGAGCCGCCGTTCTTGCCGTGGCGCGCATAGTCGGCCACCAGTGGCAGCCACGAAATGGGCATGGCGATCACCAGATCCAGCGCAGGGAGCACTCCCATGCCGCCCGCGCCCTGGCGGTTCCACAGCGCATCAAACCCCTGGGCCTGCGCCAGCGACAAAAACTGCCACGACAGCCATAGCAGCGACAACACCACGAGCGGCAGCGCCACGCGCGCAATCACCTTGCGCACCAGCTGCACCATGGAGCCGCTGATCAGCAGCATCACCACGCCGCCCCACAGCAGCGTCGCCAGCACCGGCCAGTGGGAACCGGCCATGGCCCCTGATTGTTGGCCGATGGCCACGGTGGCATCGCGCATCACCACCAGCTCGAACGTGCCCCAGCCCACCAGCTGCACGATGTTCAGGATGATGGGCAGGCTGGCAAAGGTGCGGCCATACACGGCGTGCATCAGCCCCGCACTGGCCAGGCCGCTGTCGCAGCCCAGCTTGGCCACCCAGCCCAGCAGGCCCGCGCCCACGATGGAGCCGGCCACGATGGCGATGAGGGCTTCTTTGGTGCCCAACGCGGGCATCAGGTACGCACCCACCTGCATGACCAGCAAGCCCACGCCCAGGCTGAACCAGAGCGAGGCGTGGTCATGCCACTGGAAGACGCGGCGGTCGGGGGAGACGGGGGCCAGCGCTTCGTTGTGGGAAGGCGCGGCGGGCGATGAGGACATGGATGGCTCCGTGGCAGTACAGAGCAGGGGCGGCCCGCCAGCGCGCCCCAAAGTCATTTCATTCAGGGCTGGGCCAAAGCGGACGTGCTTCCCTGCGCGAGGATGATCTCAATCAGGTTCAAAGGGACTCTCTCAGTCGGTTCCGGCAGGCCGGTCTCGACACCCCTAGCGATGGCGCGCCCGAAGGAGCGCGGTTGCCATTGTAGAGGGTGGGTCAGCGCCCGGCCTGGGTGATGGGGATGGCGTAGTGCATCACGGAGTCCGCGGACGTCGGGTGGTATTGCGAGCCGTAGATTTCCAGATCCGGTCCCAGGCTGTGCGACTGGCTGGCCGACAGCAGCCAGCTGGAGTAGATGTAGTTCACCGTCGCATCGACGTTCTGGGCAGGACCCCGGTGGGTGAAGCATGCATAGGTGGATGCGGGGATTTCCATGGCCTCCATGCCCGGTGGCAGTGCACCGGGGCCACTCACTTCGATGCACGCCAGGTAGCGCAGCTCTTCCGTGTGCGGCCCCGCCGGGGCCACGACGCCATAGCAGACCCCGGGCACGGTGTTCGCAATCTCGCCCAACCGGGGCAGAAACTTCGCCCACAGGGGCGGCAGTTTCTGGCCCAGGTTGTTTTTTTCGGAATCGATGCCGTAGTAGTCGGTGGGCAGCCCGACCAATTGCATGGCGGGCTGCTGCTGGATGTCGGGTTCCAGGGAAATGTTGTGGTGAATGTGCGCGAGGTAGCTTTCGTCGAACCGGATCTTGCGCACGAACAGCGAGCGGTTGCCCATCTTGCGGTACTGCGACGGCGTGAGCCGAAAGCAATCGCGGAACGCGCGCGTGAAACTCTCCTGCGTCTCGTACCCGGACGCCAGCGCAATATCGAGCACGCTCAGCCGCGTGTTGGTCAACTGCTCCAGCGCCCGCGAGAACCGGCGCGAGCGGATGTAGGTCTTGAGGGTTTCGTTGGTCAGCGCCTTGAAGATCCGCTGGAAGTGCCACTGGCTCATCCCCGCAGCCCGTGCCACCTCGGAAAGCTGGATATCGGATTCGAGATGGGCCTCGATGAAATCGATGCCCTCCTGGATTTGCCGGAGATAAAGCACGGCGGCGTCGGTTCAAGGGGTTTCAAAGAAACCGGTCATGGCCACTAGACGGTTCTGGTCGTTGTACCGGCCGTAGCTCACGCCTTCCCCGATCACCTGCCCACTGCCATCCACCATGTTCCATTTGGCGATGCTCTGCTGGTTGTGGCTGGCGAAATAGTGGGTCACAAAATGCCCGCCGGGCACCTGGCTGTGAAAGTTGTCCATGTAGGCCGTCAATTGGTCCCAGCCCTGGGCTGTGGCCAGCGGGTCGTTGTAGGTGCAGGCGGGGTCGAGGGACTGGGTAAAAAGGGCTGTGCGGTCCGCGACCGAATCGGTCTTCCACGACGCGGTGTAGGCGTCCCAGATGGATTGAAGGGGTTGTTGGCTCATGGCGTGCTCCTGGTGGGTGGATGGAGACACCATCGTGCCGGGCGCTTGCGCGCCTTTTGGACATTTTGTGCTTATTTGTGGGCGCGTCGTTTGGGCACGAAGTGACGAACCCTGGCCCGCCGGGACTACACGGCGGCAGAAGGTGCCGATAACGGTGCGACACCCAGCAACTGGTGCAGCCGTGGACTGGTGGTGGTGTATTGCAGCGCCACCTTGTCGCCCTTGAGCACCTCGGCCGCACCAAAAGCCGCCAGCGTGGCTTCGTGGAAGCCGCACAGGATGAGCTTGCGTTTGCCGGGGTAGGTGTTGATGTCGCCCACGGCGTAGATGCCGGGCACGCTGGTGCGGAAGGCTTCGGTGTCCACCACCAGCTGTTTGCGGTCCATGGCCAAACCCCAGTCCGCAATGGGCCCGAGGCGGGGCGAGATACCCAGCACGGCCACCAGCAGGTCCAGCGCCAGGGCGCGGGTGCTGCCATCGGCGTCCACCACCTGCAAGGCCGTCAGCTGGTCGCCAGCGGTTTCAATGCCGGTGATCTGCGCAGACTCGACATGGATTCGGCCCGCATCGCGCAGTTGCTGCAGGCGCTGCAGCAGAGCATTCGGGGCGTGAAACACATCGCGGCGGTGCAGCAGGCTGACGCGTGCGGCCTGGCCTTGCTCGGCCAGTTCCACGGCGCGGGCCACGGCGGGCTCGTCGCCGCCGTGCACGACCACATGGAGCCCGGCTACGTGGGCCGTGGCGGGCAGGTTCTGGTAGTGGACCTGGGCGCCCACAAAGCGCTCGATGCCGTCCACCTTGAGCGTGCGTGGCACAAAGGCGCCCACACCGGCAGCAATGAACACCGTGCGGGCCAGCAGTTGTGCGCCCTGGGAGGTTTCGACCAGCAGGCGCCCATCGGCCTGCACGGTGAGTGCGGACACCAGCGTGTTCAGGTGCCACTGGGTCTTGAACGGCGCAATCTGCTGAAGCAGCAAAGCGGCCAGCTCACGCCCGGTGGAGACCGGGATGCCCGGGATGTCGTAGATGGGTTTGTCGCCGTACAGCTCGACGCACTGGCCGCCCGCATGGGGCAGGGCGTCGATGACATGGGCTGTGATGCCTTGCAGGCCCAGCTGGAAGACCTGGAACAGGCCCACGGGCCCCGCGCCGATGACGACAGCGTCGGTTTCTTGAATCATGCTCAAGCCACGCGCACAGCGCCCGAAACTGGCGCTGCCAAAGACCTGTTCCACCGTGGAACTGGCTTTGCCAGGCCACTGGTGGCGTCCCCCTTGGGGGATGGCGCGAAGCGACTCAGGGGGGTCACTTGACCAGTTCGTTGACCTTGCCCGGCTTGCCGTTCCATTCGTCGGCGTCGGGCAGCGCCGGCTTGCGCTTGGTGATGCTCTTCCAGCCGTCGGCAAAGGCCAGGTCGGCGTTGAGCTTGATGAAAGCAATCTGGTCGGCCGGCAGATCTTCTTCGGCAAAGATGGCGTTGGCCGGGCATTCGGGGATGCAGACGGCGCAGTCGATGCATTCATCGGGGTCGATGACAAGCATGTTCGGGCCTTCGCGGAAGCAGTCCACGGGGCACACGTCCACACAATCGGTGTACTTGCACTTGATGCAGTTTTCGGAGACGACGTGGGTCATGACAGGAGTTGTGTGGGTCGGTGAAAACCCTCAATTTTAGAAGCTTTCACCGACCTTTGGTTACAGGGTCCCTCACCCCGATGGGGTGACTGGGGTTCCGGGCGCTGATCTAGATCAGTTGACCAGCACGGCACCGGCCGTTTTGTGGCTCGCGGTGTCCACCAGGATCAGCGATCCGAGCACCCGGGCTTTGCCAAAGGGGGCGGCCGGAATCGCCTCTTGCAGCAGCAGGTCGACATGGCCGATGGCATTGGGGTCCAGCTGGGTGGCGGCTTCTTCGGCCAGCGTGTTGATGTTGAGCTTGTGCACCACGGCTTTCACCTTGGCCTTGACCCAGCGGTGGCCGTGCAGCGCCCAGTACACGCGGCCTGCGACCAGGGGCTCGTCGTCCATCCAGGCCACCGTGGTGCGCAGCTCGCGGCTGGCGGGCCATGCAGGCACGCTGGCGGGCGTGTCGAAGTCGTCTTCGGCGGGGGTGGCGACGGCAGGCGCCGCCAGAATCCAGTCGCCCCGCGAGACATCCACCTCGCGGTCCAGGATGATGCCGGCGCTGGTGCCTGCGGGCACGTCCTTGGGGCGACGGGCATGGTCCAGCACTTGCGCCACGGTCGCCAGCTGGCCGCTGGGGAAGATCTGTACAGCGGTGCCGGGCGCAAAGCTGCCCGCAGCCACGCGGCCCCAGAACACACGGCGGCCTTGCGAGGTGTCGGAGGACGACGAGAACTTCTCGACCCACTGCACCGGGAAGGCCGGTGCCAGCGCTGAGTCTGCGGGGGTGTTGGGCAGTGCTTCCAGCACCTGAAGCAGCGTGGGGCCGTCATAGCCGCACCAGCCCGCATGGGCGTCCACCACGTTCCAGCCCTTGAGGGCCGACACCGGCACCATGGCGCGCACGGTGATGCCTGCCGCTTGGGCAAAGGATTGCAACGCGCCCTGGATGTGCTGCCACGCCAGCGCGGGGTCTTCCACCGCGTCGAGCTTGTTGACGGCAAACACCAGCGAGTGCACGCGCAGCAGGTGGGCCAGCAGGCTGTGGCGGCGGGTTTGGGGCAGCAGGGCCAGGCCGGGGTTCTTCCAGTCGAGCTTGGTGGCATCGACCAGCACCACGGCTGCATCAGCGCTCGATGCGGCCGTGACCATGTTGCGGGTGTATTGCTCGTGGCCGGGCGCGTCGCCGATGATGAACTTGCGCTCTTCGGTGGCGAAGTAGCGGTAGGCCACGTCGATAGTGATGCCCTGTTCGCGCTCGGCGCTGAGGCCGTCGGTCAGCAGCGCCAGGTCGGTCTCGCCCTGGCGCTGCACCCCGGCGAGGTGGTCCTGCAGCACGGCCTTGCTGTCCACCAGCAGACGGCCGATCAGCGTGCTCTTGCCGTCGTCCACGCTGCCGCAGGTGATGAACTTGAGCGCGGAAATATGGTCATTTTTCCCTGTAGCGCTTGTAGGGATTGCGCTGGAAGCTATCGAATTCATAGTGGTCATCAGAAGTACCCGTCTTTCTTGCGCTTTTCCATCGAGGCATCGCTGGTCTTGTCGTCCATGCGGGTGGCGCCGCGCTCGCTCACGTCGGCGGCCAGGGTCTCGATGACGATCTCGGCCGGGGTGGCGGCGGTGCTCTCCACCGGTGCGGTGCAGGTGATGTCGCCCACGGTGCGAAAGCGCACGTCGCGTGTCTCGACCACGTCGCCTTCACGCGGCGGTGTCAGCTCGGTCACCGGCATCAACAGGCCCTTCTTGTCCACCACCTGGCGCTTGTGGGTGTAGTAGATGCTGGGCAGGGCGATCTGCTCGCGGTCGATGTACTGCCACACGTCCAGCTCGGTCCAGTTGCTGATGGGGAACACGCGGAAGTGCTCGTTTGGCTGCAGGCGGGTGTTGAACAGTGTCCACAGCTCGGGGCGCTGTGCCTTGGGCTGCCATTGGCCAAAGCTGTCGCGGTGCGAAAAGATGCGCTCTTTGGCGCGGGCCTTTTCTTCGTCGCGGCGGGCGCCGCCGATCAGCGCGTCAAAGCGGAACTCTTCAATCGCTTCGAGCAGCGTGACCGACTGGTGCACGTTGCGCGACTCGCCCGGGTGGGCCAGGCGCACGGTGCCGCGCGCCATCGAGTCTTCCACGCTGCGCACGATGAGGTCGGCGCCCAGCTCCTTGGCGCGGAAGTCGCGGAAGTCCGTCACTTCAGGGAAGTTGTGGCCCGTGTCGATCATCAGCAGCGGGTAGGGGATGCGGCCCGCGCCAAAGGCTTTTTCGGCGCACTTGAGCATGACCAGCGAATCCTTGCCGCCCGAGAACAGCAGGGTGGGGCGCTCGAAGGCGGCGGCGACTTCGCGCAGGATGAAGATGGTTTCTTCTTCCAGCGCGTCCAGGTGGGAGTTGTTGAGGTGGTAGCTCATGTTGTTGGTTTTCTCAAGCAGCGCTGAGTCTGTGCGGGCGTTCATGGTCGGGCCTGGGGTCAGTGGGCCAGGTGCAGGCCACACTCGCGGTTGTCTTCGCCCTTGGTGGGGTCCACATAGTCGAAGTTGTTGGGCAGGCCGTGCTTCACGCAGTATTCGTGCAGCTCCTTGGACGACCAGTGCAGCAGCGGCGCGACCTTGATCAGGCCATCGGGGTTGATGCTGACCGGGTCCATTTGGGCGCGCACGGCGGTGTCGGTGGCGCGCAGAGCGGTGAACCAGACCTTGGGCGCCGTTTCGCGCAGGGCGCGGGCAAAGGGTTCCAGCTTCACTTCTTCGGTAAAGGCTGCGTGGCGTGGGTCATCCAGCGCGGGGGTGGCGCCTTCCACGGCTTCACGGTGCGCGCGTGAGCGGCGTGGCAGGTAGATCTGCAGCTTCAGGCCCAGTTGCTTTGTCACCTCGTCGGCAAAGCGGTAGGTGGCTTCGGTGTTGTAGCCGTTGTCCATCCACACCACCGGCACATCAGGGTTGACCTGCGTGACCATGTGCAGGATCACTGCCTCGAAGGGGCGGAAGTTGGTGGTGACGATGGCGGGCTGGCCCAGCCCCAGCGCCCAGGCCACAAGGTCTGGTGCGTTGCGGCCGAGGTCGGCGTTGATGCGTGCGAGATCGATTTGGCTCATGGTGCAGGGCTTGTGGGTTGGGTTCTCAGGCGGCGGCGCGGTGGGCAAACAGCGGCTGGGGATTGACGGCGTCGCCCTGGTAGAAGCCTGGGAACAGTTCAAACTGGCGCTGGGCATCGGCGGCATCCACCCCCTCGGCCAGCACCGCGCTGCTAAAGCCCGTGCGCTGCATTTGCACGAGTTGGTCGATCAGCACATCACCCGTGGCGCGGATTTCGCCAGCAAAGCCACGGCGGCGGCGCAGCAAAAAGGCCTGGCTGAACGCACGGCCATCGGTGAAGTTGGGGAAGTGCAGGTCCACGCGTTCCACGCCTTCCAGCGGCAGGGCTGTGGCGTCGGCATCGTTGGCCAACGCCACCACGCGGGCGTCGCCTTCCGCCGGGGGCTGGTGTTCGTGGGATGCAAGAAGTGTCAGGTTCATCATCGTTCGGATTTCGGTGGCAGGGCGGCTTCAGAGGCTGGGAGTTTTTTGCCAGTGCCCGAAAGGTGTGTCAAAACGCCGCTGATCGAGGCGCAAAGCACAGCCATAGCTCGGGCCATGGCGCGCATTTGCAACGATGAGCAGCGGTGTTTTGGCGTGCATGGCGGGCATAGGAAAAAGACTCTCAGCCTCTTAGGCCGTGGCCAGGGTTTCGTCTTTGTGGCGGGCAAGCTTGGCGGCTTCCTTGAACGGGTCCAGGCCGGTGCGGCGCACGGTGTTCTGGAAGGTCTCGCCGCTTTCGCGCAGGTCGCGGTAGGTGCTGAGCACCGCCTCGATCACGTCGGGCACTTCGGCGGCCGAGAACGAGGGGCCGATCACCTTGCCCGCGACGGCAGCGCCCGACAGGTCGGAACCATCGGAGCCACCCAGCGTCACCTGGTACCACTCCTTGCCGTCTTTATCGACGCCCAGGATGCCGATGTGGCCGCTGTGGTGGTGGCCGCAGCTGTTGATGCAGCCGCTGATGTGCAGGTCGATCTCGCCGATGTCGTCCAGCTCGTCCAGGTCCTGGTAGCGCTGGGTGATGGCCTCGGCAATGGGCAGCGAGCGGGCGTTGGCCAGCGCGCAGAAGTCGCCGCCGGGGCAGGCGATCATGTCGGTCAGCAGCTGCACGTTGGCGCTGGCCAGGCCCAGGGCCTTGGCTTCTTGCCAAAGGTCAAACAGGCGGCTGGCGTGCACCCAGGGCAGCAGCACGTTCTGGTCGTGCGTCACGCGGGCTTCTCCGGCGGAGTATTTGTCCACCAGGTCAGCCAGGGCGATCAGTTGTTCGCTGGTGGCATCACCCGGCGACTGGCCGGGGCGCTTGAACGACAGTGTCACGGCGCGCAGTTGCGGGTTTTGGTGCGGGTGCACATTGCGCTGCAGCCAGCGGCCGAACATTACGTGCTCTGCCGCCAGGGCGTCCAGCGATGCCTGCAGTGCTGAGGGGGGCACATCGGCAATGTTGGCCAGCTTCGGCGTCACAAAGCAGGCCGCCACGCGGTCAAACTCAGCCTGCGGAATGGTGTGGGGGCCACCGTCGATCTCGACGATCTGGCGGTACTCTTCTTCCACATCGTCGATGTACTGCTGGCCTTCGGCCTTGACCAAAATCTTGATGCGGGCCTTGTACTTGTTGTCGCGGCGGCCGTGCTCGTTGTACACGCGCACGATGGCCTCGATGTAATTCATGATCTGGTTCCAGGGCAGGAACTCGCGGATCACGGTGCCAATCACCGGCGTGCGACCCATGCCACCGCCCACAAACACCTTGAAGCCGATCTCGCCCTGCTCATTCTTGAGCAGGTGCAGGCCCACGTCGTGCCAGCCCGTGGCGGCGCGGTCGTCCTTGGCACCGCTGATGGCGATCTTGAACTTGCGTGGCAAAAAAGCGAACTCGGGGTGCAGCGTGGTCCACTGGCGGATGATTTCCGCATAGGGGCGCGGGTCCACGATCTCGTCCACGGCAATGCCGGCCAGGGCATCGGTGGTGGTGTTGCGGATGCAGTTGCCGCTGGTCTGGATGCCGTGCATGTCCACAGTGGCCAGCAGGTCCATCACATCCGCACTTTTGGACAGCGGAATCCAGTTGAACTGCACATTGGTGCGGGTAGTGAAGTGGGCGCAGTTCTTGGGCAGGAAGGTGGTGCCCAGCTTGCCCTGGCCTTCCATGGCGGCCTTGAAGACGGCCGCTTCGGGTTCGTCGTATTCGCGGGCGATCTGGGCCAGCACGCGCAGCTGGCGGCTGGCGATTTCGCCGTAAGGCACAGCCACGCGCAGCATGGGGGCGTAGCGCTGCACATACCAGCCGTTTTGCAGGCGCAGTGGGCGGAAGTTGTCTTCGGGCAGCTTGCCGGTCTGCCAGCGCGTGAGCTGGTCACGGAATTGCCGTGCCCGCTGTTGCACAAATTGTCGGTCGAATTCTGTGTATTGGTACATCGTGGTCAGTGCAGTTCAGTGCGTGCAACTCAAATCAAGATCAGTTTGAAGCCCGCCCAGGCGAGCAACAGCGAGAGGATGGAGCGAATCAGGCGCTCGGGCGTGCGGGTCACCAGGCGCGAGCCCAGCCAGATGCCCGGCAGCGAGCCAGCCAGCAATTGTGCAAGCAAAGGCCAGTCCACCGAGCCCAGCGAGGCGTGGCCGAGGCCCGCCACCAAGGTCAGGGGCACGGCATACGCAATGTCGGCGCCAATGATGCGCGGCAGGGGCAGCATGGGGTAGACCAGCAGCAACACCGTGACGCCAATGGCGCCCGCGCCCACCGAGGTAAAGGTGACCAGCGTACCGATGACGGCACCCATCAGCACAGGCAGGCTCCAGTGGCGAGGGCGTGTGGGGTCGCCCGTGTGGCTCTTGCGGGCTGCGGCTTCGGCCGCCTGGCGCTGGGCAGAAAACGCCACCACCTTATAGAGCGTGGCCGCTGCCGTCAGCAGCAGGGCAAAACCCAGGGTGGTGGTCATCACACGCTGCGCGGTGCTGCTGGCCGGGCCCATCACCTTGAGCGCCCACAGCGCCAGCAACGCGGCCGGAATGCTGCCTGCGCAAAGCTGGCCCACCACTTTCCAAGGCACCAGGCGCTGGCGGGCCAGGCTGACGGTGCCGCCCATCTTGGTGAAGGCCGCGAACAGCAGGTCGGTGCCCACGGCCATGTGGGGCTTGATGCCAAAGAAGAAAATCAGGATCGGCGTCATCAGCGAGCCACCGCCCACGCCGGTCAGGCCCACAATCAGCCCGACCGCAAAGCCCGCAAAAACAAACGCCAATTCATGCATGGGTGCGAATGTAGGGGAGAGGCTTATGGAAGCAAACTATTGTTTCGCTCTGCTGATATGTCAATTTGCTTATAAGCAAGTGTGGGCGCGGTTTTTTACGCGTTTTCGGCGTTTACAGACGCTCGGTACCCAGCGCCCTGGCCAGCTTGGCGTCCAGCGGCAGGGGTTCGCCTTGCAGGCGGGCTGCCAGCAACTCGCCACAGAGCAGCGCCAGCGTCAGCCCCCGCGCGCCCATGGCGGTGTTGACCCACAGGCCCGGAAGGTCCGTGGCGTCCACAGGGCCGACGATGGGCAGGCGATCCGGTGCGGTGCAGCGCACGGCGGCCCAGGTTTTCAGGGCAGGCGGCGCTGCTAGCCCCCCTTCGGGTTCTGACGCTGCGGTGGGGGGAGCGAGCGACCCTTGGTGGAACGCGGGCGCCAATTGCGGTGCAATTGCGGGCAGCAGTGCCTGCAACTTGCCCCAGTTGGTGGCATGGGCTGCCTGAACGTCGGCGGCGCTGGGCGGCAGGGCCTGCACATCCCGCTCAAACGTGGAGCCCATTACCCAACCCCAGCCCTGGCGGCCACCCGCATCGCCGCCGAGCGGAAAGCGGGGCACCAGGTTGCCGTTGCCGTTGGCCGGAAACGGCAGCAGCGGCGCCGCAGGGTCTGCATGGTCCCCCCACGACACCTGCCCCCGAACCGGCTGCAAAGGCCAGCGGTGGTTGAGCAGCTCCAGACTGCCAGCGCCCGCCGCAATGACCACTGTGGGTGCCTCGGCCAGCACCTGGCCCTGGGCGTCCAGCGCCTGCCAGACCGTGGTGGCCGGGTGGTCATCGGCGGCGGGGGGCTCTGCGCGTCGTAGCTGTGCCACCTGGCACCTCCCTTGCCAGCGTATGCCGGGCTGCGCCAGCAAGGCCGTGGCCAGGCGGGCAGGGCGCACCCAGCCTGCCTGGTGGTGCCAGCAGGCCGTGGCATCGGGCGGTAGCTGAGCGGCAGCCAGGGCGGCGGGGGACGCAGGCTCGCTCCAGGCGGCGCCTGGCCCTTGGTCCCAATCGGGCGACAGGCCGGGCGTGCCATCGGTGCGATGCTCCAGCACGCCGCAAGGGTCCCAGTCCACGCCCTCGCTCAGCAGCCAGCGGGCCTGCTCCAGCGTGGTGCGGATGCCGCTGCGCGACAGGCGCGACAGCACGCTGTCGTCGGGCGACACATGGGGCGCAAACACCCCGGCAGGCAGGGCCGATGCGCCTGCGGCGGGCTCGGGGGCCTGGTCCAGCACTGTGACCTGCCAGCCGCGCCGGGCCAGGCTGGCGGCGGTGGCGGCGCCTGCAATGCCGCCGCCGATCACGATGCAGGGGCCGGGCAGGGCGGGCTCGGGCGTGGCCACAGGCTGGCGCGTGGTGCGCGGCTCCCAGCGTGGGTTGTAGGTGGCGTGCAGGTTGTCGCGCTTGGGCGGCACGCCGGGCACGCGGTTCACTTCAAAGCCACATTGCGCCAGGGCATCGCGCACGGCGCGTGCGATGGTCCACGTGGCGAGCTGTGTACCGCGCCGGCAGCAGCGCGCCACGGCTTTCAGGGTGTGCGGGTCCCAGATCTCGGGGTTGCGCTGGGGGCTGAAGCCGTCGAGGTAGACGGCATCTACCACCAGGTTTTGCTGGCGCAGCATGGCCTGGGTGTCGCCCACATACAGGGTGAGCAGCACCCGGCCGTCATCAAAACGCAGGCGGTGCACGCCCGGCAGCAGGCCCCACCACTGGCGGTGCAATGCCTCAGCCAGCGGCGCCAGCTCGGGGTGGACCGAGGTGGCTCGCAGCAGGTCGCCGGCACTCACGGGCCAGGCTTCTGTCGATACGAAGTGCAGCAGCGTGGGCCGCGCGGGGTCGGCCCGCCAGGCGGCCCAGGTCACCAGGAAGTTCAGGCCAAAGCCAAACCCGGTCTCCAGAATGCGCCATTGCGGCTGCCCCGCCCAGGCGTCGGGCAAACCACAGCCGTGCAGAAACACCCGGCGGGCCTGGGTGAGGCCGCCGTTTTCGCTGTGGTAGCGGTCGCCGAAGCGGGGGCTGTAGGGGGTGCCGTCCGGCAGCCACTCGATGGGTTCAGTCATGAGAACGGCAAAAGGCCGGCGTGGCGCCGGCCTGTTGGAAAGGGAAGGCGGTTTTTACCGCGAACCGCTCCAGGGTGCGTTGCGCTGCGTCACGCGCCAAGCGGGACATATCCCGCCGCAGCGTCAGCGCCGCCGCCAAAGAAATGGTTTTCCATCTGGCGCGCCAGGTACTGGCGGGCGCGCGCATCGGCCAGGTTCAGGCGGTTTTCATTGACCAGCATGGTCTGGTGCTTGAGCCAGCCAGCCCAGGCTTCCTTGCTCACGCTTTCCCAGATGCGTTTGCCCAGTTCGCCGGGGTAGGGGGGGAAGTCGAGGCCTTCGGCTTCCTTGCCGAGCTTGATGCATTGAACGGTGCGTGCCATGGGAATTCCTTGTAGTGGGGGCGAGCGAAAAAGGCTTCGCTCAGATGATTTGGATATTAAGAACTGAAATCTCAGTAGTTCCAGTTTTGAAGAGGGCCTTCCAGAATGCGTTCCATCGGTGATTTGCACCGCAACACATTCACAAAAGAGGCCCTCCCATGAACTTTCGCCGCGACTTTATCAAGTTTCCCTTCGCCGCCGCCCTGGTGGGCAGTTTGGCCCTGACGGCATTGCCGTCGTTTGCACAGTCTGTGACGCTGCTCAATGTGTCGTACGACCCGACCCGCGAGCTGTACGTGGAGTTCAACCAGGCGTTTGCCAAGCACTGGAAGGCCAAGACCGGCCAGGACGTGACCATCAAGCAAAGCCACGGCGGCTCGGGCAAGCAGGCACGCTCCATCATCGACGGGCTGGACGCCGACGTGGCCACGCTGGCCCTGGCGGGCGACACCGATGCGCTGCACACCAACGGCGGCTGGATTCCCAAGGACTGGCAAAAGCGCCTGCCACACAACAGCTCGCCCTACACCTCGACCATCGTGCTGGTGGTGCGCCAGGGCAACCCCAAGGGCATCAAGGACTGGGACGACCTGGTGCGCGCCGATGTGAAGGTGATCACGCCCAACCCCAAGACCTCGGGCGGCGCGCGCTGGAACTACCTGGCCGCGTGGGAATTCGCCAAGCGCAAGTACGGTGGCGACGCCAAGGCCAAGGACTTCGTGGCCAAGCTGTATGGCAACGTGCCCGTGCTGGACACCGGCGCGCGTGGCTCCACCATCACCTTCGCTCAGCGCAACCAGGGCGACGTGCTGATCGCCTGGGAGAACGAGGCCTACCTGCTCGAAAAGGAGTTCGGCACCAAGTTCGACGTGATCGCGCCTTCGATCTCCATCCTGGCCGAACCCGCCGTGTCGGTGGTGGACAAGAACGTGGACAAGAAGGGCACCCGTGCCGTGGCCGAGGCCTATCTGCAGTACCTCTACACAGAAGAAGGCCAGGACATTGCGGGCAAGCACTTCTACCGCCCCGCCGTGTCTGACAAAGCCAAGGCCAAGTACGCCAAGCAGTTCCCCAAGCTGAACCTGTTCACCATCAACGACGCGTTCGGTGGCTGGGACAAGGCGGCCAAGGACCACTTTGCGGACAACGCGAGCTTTGACCAGATCTACACGCGGAAATAAGTTCACCCCGAAGCGGCCTGCGGCCGCCTCCCCTCAAGGGGCGCCACCCCTGGCCCGGCAAAGCCGGATCCACGGTGGCGCTGGTATTGCCACGCCCTCTGGAATCGCATCACATGTCAGCCCTTCTCATCGCCGGTAGCCCCTCCGAGCGTTCCCGCTCCGCCGCCTTGCTGGATGCCGTGGCCCAGCGCCTTTCGGTGCGCGGTGCGCTGGTGGACCGCATCCACATCCGCGACCTCTCGCCCCAGGCGCTGCTGCTGGCCGACTTTGGCCACCCCACGGTGGTGCATGCCATCGACCAGGTGGCCGATGCCAGCGTGCTGGTGGTGGCCACCCCGGTCTACAAGGCGGCCTACAGCGGCGTGCTCAAGGTGTTTCTGGACCTGCTGCCGCAAACGGCCCTCAAGGGCAAGGTCGTGCTGCCCCTGGCCACGGGCGGCAGCCCGCACCACATGCTGGCGCTCGACTACGCGCTGCGGCCCGTGCTGCAGTCGCTGGGCGCCAAAAGCATCCTCCCGGGCATTTACGCCACCGATGCCCAGGTCACGCTGACGCCCGAGGGCAGCTACCACCTGCAGCCCGACATCGCCACGCGGCTGGACGACGCGGTAAATGTGCTCGTGACCGAAACCCTGCGCCCATCGCCCGCCCAGGCCACGCGGTTTGCGCCGGTTCCGTTCTCGCAGGTGCGATGTAGCGTCTGACAACGGCCTGGCGCTGCGGCCCTGCCGTGGTGCCAGCGCCAGCCTTTCTCCCCCTTCGTCCTCTT
Source organism: Acidovorax sp. SRI_002 (assembly GCF_057586455.1). NCBI lineage: Bacteria > Pseudomonadati > Pseudomonadota > Betaproteobacteria > Burkholderiales > Comamonadaceae > Acidovorax > Acidovorax sp. SRI_002. The sequence continues at coordinate 164,802 of NZ_JBYCZW010000007.1, forward strand.
TATTTTGATTTTGTTGCTGCGCCGGGTGCGCGGGCAGGGCGGTGTGCCGCCTGCTGCCAACCCAACCCAGCCCGGTCGCCCATCCCACAACTGTTTTGAATCTGGAATCCGCACCATGAACGAACTGAACCGCTTTTCCCTGCAACGCCGCCAACTGCTGGCTGCGGTTGCTGCCAGCACCGCAACAGTCGCAACGCCCCAGGCCTGGTCGCAAAACGCTGGCCGCGTGCTGCGCGTGGGCCACCAAAAGGGCTGGCTCTCCATCCTCAAGGGCCGTGGCACGCTCGAAAAGCGCCTGGCCCCGCTGGGTGTGAAGGTGACCTGGACCGAGTTCAACGCGGGCCCCGTTCAGCTCGAAGCCCTCAATGTCGGCTCCATCGACTTCGGCGACGTGGGCGAGGCCCCGCCCATCTTTGCCCAGGCCGCTGGCGCGCCGCTGGTCTATGCCGGTGCCACCGTGCCGCGCCCCGCACTGGAGGCGGTCATCGTTCCCAGCGGTTCGCCCATCCGCAGCGTGGCCGACCTCAAAGGCAAACGCGTGGCCTACAACAAGGGCTCCAACGTGCAGTACTTCCTGGTCAAGCTGCTGGAGAAGCACGGCCTGAAATACGGCGACGTGCAATCCATCTTCCTGGCCCCGGCCGACGCGCGGGCCGCGTTTGAACGCGGCGCGATCGATGCCTGGATCATCTGGGACCCCTTCCTCGCCGCAGCACAAAAGCAGCTCGATGCGCGCCTGCTGGCCGACGCCACGGGCGTGGTGAACAACCGCGCCTATTACTTCACCTCGCGCGACTTCGCCACCAGGAACGCCGACGTGCTGCGCATTGCCATCGAAGAAGTCAACACCATCGACACCTGGGCCTCCAAAAACAAGGAGGCCGCGGCGGCCGAGCTGTCGGTCGTGCTGGGCCTGGACAAATCCATCACCGACCTGTACCTGAGCCGCGCCCGCTTCGGCACCGCGCCCGTCACGCGCGAGATCCTGGCTGAGCAGCAGGCGATTGCCGACACCTTCTTCGACCTCAAGCTCATCCCCAAAAAACTCAACCTGCTACACGCCGCGCCGGTGGATCTGCTGTGACCCGGGCCACGAAAGGACACATCGCCATGACCCACCCCACCATCAACTCCGAGCGCCGCCGCGCACTGCAGCTGCTGGGCGTTACCGCTTTCAGCTGGGCGCTGGCCAGCCGCTATGCCCACGCGCAAAGCGCCGTCGTGCAAGGGCCTGAGCAACTGCGCATTGGTTATCAGAAGTCGGCCGTCAACCTCGTCATCCTGAAGCAGCAGGGCGTGCTGGAAAAACGCTTTCCAGGCGCGCGAATCAGCTGGCTGGAGTTCCCGGCCGGGCCGCAGCTGCTGGAGGCGCTGTCGGTCGGCAGCCTCGAATTCGGCCTGACTGGCGACTCGCCCCCCGTGTTTGCCCAGGCCGCTGGCAAAGACCTGCTGTACGTCGGCGCCGAGCCGCCCAAGCCCGATAGCTCGGCGTTGCTGGTACTCAACGATTCGCCCCTGCGCAAGCTGGCCGATCTCAAGGGCCGCCGCATTGCCGTGCAAAAGGGCAGCAGCGCCCACTACCTGCTGGTGCGCGCAGTCGAAAAGGCAGGGCTGCAGTGGGCCGACATCCAGCCCGTGTACCTGGCCCCGGCCGACGCGCGCGCCGCGTTCGAGCGAAAAAGCGTGGACGCCTGGGCCATCTGGGACCCGTTCTACGCCGCCACCGAGCTGGCCATCCAGCCCCGCGTGCTGGCCACGGGGCGCGACCTGGCCAGCAGCAACAACTCCTTCTACCTGGCGGCCCGCCCCTTCGTGCAGGCCCATCCCCAGGTACTGCGCGTGCTGTTTGAAGAACTAAGCCGCGCCGACCGCTTGGCGCAAGAGGCGCGCAAGGACGCGATCAAGCTCATTGCCGACTTCAGCGGCCTGGACGTTGGCGTGGTGAGCCTGTTCATCCAGCGCCGTCCGTCGTCACCCGTGGGCCTGCTCAGCACCGCCACCGTGGCTGACCAGCAGCGTGTGGCCGATGCGTTTTTCAAGCTCGGCCTGATTCCCAAGCCTGTGAACGTGGCCGACATCGTGTGGCGACCTGCGGCTGCGCAACTGGCCGCTGCCACCTCCAAGCCCTGAGTCACCTCCGCCACATCCACCGCATCCAACCCATATCTATTCCGAGGCATTCATGAAAATTTTCTGGTTCATCCCCACCCACGGCGACAGCCGCTACCTGGGCACCGCCAAAGGCGCGCGCCAGCTCAACCACGACTACTTGAAGCAAGTAGCAGTGGCGGCTGACAGCCTGGGCTACGAAGGCGTGCTCATCCCCACTGGCCGCTCGTGCGAGGACCCGTGGGTGGTGGCGGCCAGCCTGCTGCCCGTCACGCGCAACCTCAAGTTTCTTGTGGCCGTGCGCCCTGGCCTGCACCAGCCCGCGCTGGCTGCGCGCATGGCGGCCACGTTCGATCGCCTGTCCGGCGGGCGCCTGCTCATCAACCTGGTCACAGGCGGCGACCAGGCCGAGCTGGAGGGCGACGGCGTGTTCCTGGACCACGCCACGCGCTACGAACAGTCGGCCGAGTTCATCCGCATCTGGCGCGAGATTCTGGCGCGCAGCCACCGGGGCGAGAGCCTGGACTTTGAAGGCCAGCACCTCTCGGTGAAAGGGGCCAAGCTGCTCTTTCCGCCGCTGCAGCAGCCCCACCCGCCCGTGTACTTTGGCGGCTCGTCGCCCGCCGCACACGACCTGGCGGCCGAGCAGGTCGAGACCTACCTGACCTGGGGCGAGCCACCGGCGGAAGTCGCCAAGAAAGTGGCCGACGTGCGTGCGCGCGCTGCAAAACATGGCCGCACAGTGAAGTTCGGCATCCGCCTGCACGTCATCGTGCGCGAGACCGATGAGCAGGCCTGGGCCGCTGCCGAAGAACTCATCAGCCATGTGGCCGACGACACCGTGGTGCGCGCCCAGGCCGTGTTTGCGCGCATGGACTCCGAAGGCCAGCGCCGCATGGCCGCCTTGCACGCTGGTGGTGCCAAGCGCAGCCGCAAGGACCTGGAAATCAGCCCCAATCTGTGGGCCGGCGTGGGCTTGGTGCGTGGCGGTGCAGGCACCGCCCTGGTGGGCGACCCGCAGACCGTGGCTGCGCGCATTGAGGAATACGCAGCGCTGGGGCTGGACACCTTTGTGCTGTCGGGCTATCCGCACCTGGACGAGGCCTACCGCTTTGCCGAGCTGGTGTTCCCGCTGCTGCCCCTGCCGCTGCGCAACCAGCTGGCCAGCGGCAATCCCTTGTTTGGCAACCCGCTGGGCCCGTTTGGCGAAACCGTGGCCAATGACTTTGTGCCGCGCGCGTCGCAAAGCTGACTTGTCCCCGAACCGGAACTCTCCATGACACACACCGCAAGAGAACTGCAGGTATCCCCGGTGGCCGACGCCGTGGACCTGCCCATCGAAGGGCCGTTTTTGCCCGCACCCGTGGCCCGCTTTCTCGCCAGCGTCGCACAGCGCCTCTTGCCCTGGGCCGTGCCCATCGGCCTCATCGCGCTGTGGCAAATCGCATCGTCACAGGGCTGGTTGTCTACCCGCGTGTTGCCTGCACCGCTCGAGGTCGTCAAGGCCGCGTGGACGCTGGCCGCTTCGGGCGAGCTGTGGACCCACGTCCAGGTCAGCGCGGGCCGCGCGCTGGCCGGGCTTGCCGTTGGCGGCGGCCTGGGTCTGGCGCTGGGCCTGCTCACCGGCTCGGTCAAGCTGTTCGAAACGCTGCTCGACTCCACCATCCAGATGGTGCGCAACATCCCTGCGTTGGCGCTGATCCCGCTGGTGATCCTGTGGTTCGGCATCGACGAATCGGCCAAGCTGTTCCTCATCAGCGTGTCGGTGTTCTTCCCCATCTACCTCAACACCTTTCACGGCATCCGCAATGTGGATCCGGGGCTGATCGAGATGGGCCGCACCTATGGCCTTGGCCGCTGGCAGCTCTACCGGCTGATCATCCTGCCCGGGGCGCTCTCCAGCATCCTGGTGGGGCTGCGCTTCTCGCTCGGTTTGATGTGGGTGATCCTGATCGTGGCCGAGACCATCTCGGCGCAGGCGGGCATCGGCTACCTCACGATGAACGCGCGGGAGTTCCTGCAGACCGACATCGTGCTCGTGGGCATCCTGCTGTATGCGCTGCTGGGCAAGCTGGCCGACGTCTTCGCCAAGGGGTTGGAGCGCTACTGGCTGAGGTGGCATCCCGGATACCAGGCGTGACACCCCCTGAGGCGCTGCGCGCCTTCCCCCCGCTCTCGCTTCGCGGGCAGGGGGACGACGCACTCGCTGCGGTGCGGCTCTTGCTCTGCGTCCCTCGCATGGGGCCACGCCCTCAGCAAGGTCCTGTGTCAGATTACTCACATTTTTATAGCTGCTAGCGATTGATATATAAGCGCGGGAGGCCATTTTGACCACTAATACATCTCCACAACCCCAAGGCGTGCGCCTGGAAGTGCGCGGCGTGGACAAACGCTACGGCACGCGCGACGTGCTCAAGAAGACCGAACTGGTCATCGAACCCGGCCAGTTCGTCGCCATTGTGGGCCGCAGCGGCTGCGGCAAGAGCACACTGCTGCGCCTGGTGGCGGGGCTTGAACCTGTCTCCGGCGGCGCGATCCGCCTCGATGGCCAGGACGTTGCAGGCCTGAGCGGTGACACCCGCATCATGTTTCAGGACTCGCGCCTCTTGCCCTGGAAGCGCGTGCAGGACAACGTGGCCTTGGGCCTGCCGCCCGCGCAGCGTGGCGCAGCCGCCGACGTGCTGGCCCGCGTGGGCCTGGGTGATCGGTTGACCGAGTGGCCCGCGCGCCTGTCCGGCGGTCAGCGCCAACGCGTGGCCCTGGCGCGTGCGCTGGTGCACGACCCGCGCCTGCTGCTGCTCGATGAACCATTGGGCGCGCTGGATGCGCTCACCCGCATAGAGATGCACCGCCTCATCGAAGGCCTGTGGCGCAGCAGCGGCTTCACCGCGCTGCTGGTCACCCACGACGTGCAAGAGGCCGTGGCCCTGGCCGACCGTGTGATCCTGATCGAAGACGGCCAGATCGCGCTGGACCAGCGCATCGACCTGCCACGCCCGCGTGCACATGGCGACGCCGCGTTTGCCGCCATCGAGAAACGCATCCTCGACCGGGTGCTGCAAAAGCCCGAGGGGGAGCCTGCGCACGAGGTTTCCTGGCCCGGCGTGCCTGCGCATGGCTTGCGCTGGGCGGTCTGATTTCTCTCTCTCTTTTCGTTTGCTTGTTTTTCTTTCTCTGACCTCTTTTTCAACGGACTATTCAAGGAGAACCCCATGTCCATTCAAGCCATCAACGTACGCAACCAGTTCAAGGGCAAGGTCCGCGAAATCATTCGCGGCGACGTCGTCTCCGAGGTCGATGTCGAGACGCCCTGGGGCGTTGTCACCTCGGTCATCACCACCCGCTCGGTGGACGACCTGGGCCTCATCGTCGGTTCCGACGTGGTCGCGCTGGTCAAGTCCACGGAGGTGTCGATTGCCAAGCTGTGAGACAGCTTTGGGACAGAAAATTTGAATGAAATTCGGCTCCAGCGCTTGGTGGGTAAGCGCTGGAAGCTATAAAAACGAGAGTTTTCCTGAGACGCGCTTACATTTGGTAGACGCTATTCGCTTGAGCAAATACATGATGCTGCGTATCACTACGAACAAGTCAGAACTCGATGTCTCGCTGATTCACGAGTTCCTCAGTAAGCACTCCAGTTGGGCCTGAGGGATTCCTCGCCCTCTTGTTCAGCGGGCGATTGACAATTCCCTTTGCTTCGGCGGGTTCGTTGGCGATAGGCAAGTGGCTTTTGCGCGAGTTGTCTCTGATTTAGCCACCTTCGCAAACCTTTTGGATGCTTTCGTCTTGCCTGGCCACAGAGGTAACGGATACAGCAAGGCCATCCTGGGTCCCGTCTTGGCGGACCTGCACTTGCAAGATCTTCGGCGCTTCAGTCTGGCGACGGGTCACGCACATGGTCTGTATGCGCAATTCGGCTTCACACCTCCGCTGAAGCCGCAATCTCTGATGGAGCGGTATTGCCCGAGCATCTACCACGGCAATACGCAATAACCAGGTTTTTTGGCTCTGGAAAGGACCTAGCACACCGTGTTGAGATCCTCCTGGCCGGGAGGCTGCGACCGTGGTCCGCGAGGCCTGCTGTCGACATAGGCAACACAGGCAACCATCAGCTGCGCGGCGAGGTACTGTCGCAGCACGATGCCCTCCGTGACACGACACACCCGTTGGAGATATGGTTCGAATAGAGCCCCAGCGATTGATGGGTAATCGCTAGCAGCTATCAAAAAATGAGTATTCTGCGCCTGCTATCTGGCAAGAACCCTGGGGCCATTCAGCCCAAAACCGCCTACGCGGCTTAGACTCAGCCGCATGACGACTCTCCTTCTTTGCACTTTTGCCGCCTTGGCTGCGCTGCTCCACGCAGCGGCTGTCGCGCGAGCGGCAGCAAAGAAGAATGCGCGTCGTCAGCTGACGCCAGCACATTCATAAGCCCGGCGGCACCCTCTCTCCCCATCCTCTTTCAGCGCAACCATCCACCGCCGGGCACCAGCCTCGCGCGGTAGCGGCCGTCTTGTTCACACGGGGCGACAGCCGCATTTGATGGAGTGCTTTCATGCATGAAGCTGTTGTTGTCGTTCACGGCGAGCGCACGCTCACCGACCTGGACTATTCGCGCCTGACCAAGCTGGTGGGCCACCAGCTCCCCGCTGTTCTTGACGATCTGCTTGCCAATGCAGACATCACCAACTCGCGCGCCGTGTCGGCCAACGTGGTCACCATGTATTCCCGCGTGGAACTGGTGGACGTGCACACCCACCGGCGCCAGGTGCTCACCATTTGCTACCCGCAAGACGCAGAACCGGCTGCGGGTTTCATTTCGGTGCTGTCGCCCGTGGGCATCAGCCTGCTGGGCCTGAAGGTGGGGGATGTTGCCACGTGGCACACGCCGCATGGCGAAGAGTGCGCGGCCGTTGTCGAAGGCATTCAGTTCCAGCCTGAGGCCACGGGCGACTACGTCACGTAGTCGTCTGCCCCGCAGCAACCCGTCTGCGGCCCACCAGGGGCCGCGCTCAGCAGCATCACCGCCGCCAGCCCGGCGCCACCTTGCATTGGCGCTTCGGGATAGGTGCGCGCTGTGCAAAACAGAAGGACCTTCAACTATGACCCCTCGCTCCATCCTCGCCATCACTGATTTCTCTCTGCAGGGAGGCCATGCCATCGCGCGCGCTGCGCTGCTGTGCGCTGAGCACCGTGCAACTCTGAGGCTCGTCTATTTGGCCCCACCCGCTGAGGCACCCCCGCCGGACGCAGGCGTGCGCCTGTCGCACCATGCGCTGCAACTTCGGCAGCGCCACGGCATCCACGTTCACGCGGCAACGCGCATCGACTTCACCGCTGCGGATGTGGCGCGCGAGGCGGCGGGCGCCGACCTGGTGGTGTGGGGCACGGCGCCGTTGCGTGGCCTGCGCGCCTGGTTCACCGCGCATCCCGCCATCCAGATGCTGCGTGCCTGTCAGCGCCCTGTGATCGTGGTGCGCAATCCTGCCGACCAGCCTTACCAAACTTTGATGGTGGCGGTGGACTTCTCGCGGGTGTCGCACCGTCTGGTCGAGCTGGCTTTTGCGCTGCATCCCACCGCGCGGGTTGAGCTGTTCCATGCGATCAGCACCGCCAACGAGGGCAAGCTGCGGTATGCCGAAGTGTCTGAACGCACCATTCAGATCTACCGGGAGGAATGCCGCCGCCATGCGCAAGACCGGATGTTCACACTGACCGATTCGTACGACGCACGGCGCAACCGGCTGTCGTCTTCCATCGGGCGAGGCGATCCAGCCCGGCAGGTGGTGGTGCAGCAGCAGAACACGGCAGCGGACCTCATCGTGGTGGGCAAGCACCCGGCGTCCAGGCTCTCTGACCTGCTGTTCGAGAGCGTGGCGCAACGCGTCGTGCGCGATGCGCTCGCGGATGTGCTGGTGGTGCCGAACGACTTTCAACCGGCGTCACGTGGCTCGGCGGTACAGCGCCTGGCCACCGATCTGCCGGTGCGCCGCGTCAAGGCGGGTTCGCCGCGTTTGCCGAGTTATCCCAACCCGGCCGCGCTACCGGACTCCTTGCGCCTGTTCACGAACAGTCCTGCACCACCACATCCTTGACCACGGCCAGCGCCCGGGCCAGGTCTTCAAGCGCCACCGACCCCAGCGCGATGCGCAGCGCGTGGGGCACATGGGTGGTGGTGGCAAACCCTTCGGCGGTCGACACGGACACTCCGCGTTCTGCCAGGGTGGCGGCGATGCGGTCGGCCCGTTGGTCGTCGCCCAGCGGCAGCCAGATGAAGTAGGAGTTCGGGTGCCGTACCAATTTCAACCCCGCCAGCGCCCGGGTGGCAATGGCCTGGCGCTGCGCGGTGTCTGCGCGTTTGTCGGCCTCCAGCCGGGCCACGGTGCCGTCTTCGATCCAGCCGCAGGCGATGGCGGTGATGACTCCGGCCGTGTTCCAGGCGGTGGCACGCACGGCGCGTTCGATGGGGCCGATCAGTTCGCGCGATGTGGCCACAAAGCCAAACCGCAAGCCCGTGGCCACGTTCTTGGACAGGCTGGAGAGGTACACCGTGCGCTCGGGTGCCAGCGCCGCGATGGGGGGCGGCGCCTCGGGCGCAAGGTAGGCATAGGGTGCGTCTTCGATCACCAGCAGGTCGTGTGCACGCGCAATGCCCACCAGGCGCTTGCGGGCGCGGGCGCCCATCACGCAGCCCAGCGGGTTGTGCAGGGTGGGCATGGTGTAGATGGCACGCACGGGCCGGGTGTCGCACAGGCGCTGCAAGGCGTCCAGGTCGGTGCCAGCGGGGCCCACGGGCACCGAGGTCAGGTCCAGCCGCAGGCGTTCGGCCAAAACCCGAAAGCCGGGGTAGGTGAGAGCGTCTACCGCCACGACGTCGCCGGGGTTGAGCAGGCCCATGGCCGCCACAGCCATGCCGTGCTGCGCGCCGTTGACGATGAGCACCTGCTCGCCCGTCACTTGCAGCTGGCGCGTCTTCAGGTGCCCGGCCACGATGGCGCGTTCATGCGGCCGGCCGCCGTAGGGGTGGTAGTGCAGCAGCGATTCCAGGTCGCCGGAGGCGGCCAGCTTGCGCAGGGCATCCCGCAGCAGGTCTGCCTGACCCGGCACGCTGGGGTTGTTGAACGAGAGGTCTGCGGCGCTGGGCGCGGGCGTGGTGAGGTCGGCGTCGGCACCGCGCGGGGAGGCGGGGTCGCGCACAAAGGTGCCGCGCCCGGTTTCGCCCACCACCAGGCCGATGGCCTCCAGCTCGGCATACACGCGGCTGGCCGTGGCCAGCGCCAGTCCATGCCGCTGGGCCAGTGCGCGGTGGGTGGGCAGGCGTGTGCCCGGCCGCAGCTGCCCCGCGCGGATGTCCGACGCCAGTGCGTCCACCACTTGCTTGTACCGAACCTGGCCCATGGCGTTGTGCCCCTGCGTTGAAACGTATCTATGACAATTTTTTGATTGTATTGAATGCTGTCGATAGGATGCGCTTCGCACATTCCGTGCCTCATTCACTCTCCTTTCCGCTACAGAACAGGACTCCACCGCCATGCGCATCGCCATCCTGACCTTCGACGGTTTCAACGAACTCGACTCCCTGATTGCCCTGGGCCTGCTCAACCGGGTGAAGAAACCGGGGTGGGAGGTGTCGCTGTGCTGCCCTACAGACCAGGTGCGTTCCATGAACGGCGTGACGGTGCAGGCCCAGTCGCTGCTGCCCTATGCGCGGTCAGCCGATGCCGTGCTGGTGGGCAGCGGCGTGAAGACGCGTGAGGCGGTGCAGGACGCCGCCCTGATGGCGGAGCTCGACTTCGATCCGGCGCGCCAGTTGCTGGGCGCCCAGTGTTCGGGGGCTTTGATCCTGGCCAAGTTGGGGCTGCTTGACGGCGTGCCGGCCTGCACCGACCTGACCACGAAACCCTGGGTGCAAGAGGCTGGTGTCACCGTGCTGAACCAGCCTTTCTTTGCCAAGGGAAACGTGGCCACGGCGGGCGGGTGCCTGTCGGCGCAGTACCTGGCCGCCTGGTTGATCGCGAGGCTGGCAGGGCCCGAGGCCGCCCGCGAGGTCATCCACTACTTTGCCCCGGTGGGCGAGAAGGAGGAATATGTCGCCCGCGCCCTGGGACATATCGAAAACCAGGGTGCCACAACGAGCTGCTGATCCGCGCGCGCACCTGCAAAAGGCATAGCTCAGGCCTGCAGCGTGCTGCAAGCCCCTCGGTGGCGCTGGGTGGCGGCTAGAGGCGCTGGGTAGGCGCAGTCTTTACGCCGCACTCAGGGCCAAGGCCGGGACGCGGCCGCGCATCCCGCCACCGCCACCCCCATGGCCCGGCAGCGTGAATACCGCCACGGCGTTCACCAGATCCTGTGCCTGGGTGCGCATGTTGTTGGCGGCGGCGGCCATTTCTTCGACCAGCGCTGCGTTTTGCTGGGTGGCCTGGTCGATCTGGCTGACCGCTTCGCCGATCTGGGTGACGCCGGTGCTTTGTTCGCTGCTGGCGGCGGTGATCTCGCCCACGATGCCGGTGACGCTGCGGATGGAGTTGACCACTTCGGTCATGGTGGCACCGGCTTTGTCCACCTGTGCGGTGCCACGTGCCACACGCTCCACGCTGGTGGAGATCAGGAGCTTGATTTCCTTGGCCGCGTCGGCCGAACGGCCAGCCAGGTTGCGCACCTCGCTGGCCACCACGGCAAAGCCCCGGCCTTGTTCGCCGGCTCGGGCGGCTTCCACGGCCGCGTTCAGCGCCAGGATATTCGTCTGAAAGGCAATGCCGTCGATCACGCCAATGATGTCGGCGATTTTCTGGGAACTTTCGTGGATGCCCTTCATGGTCTGCACCACCTCGGCCACCATGGCACCGCCTTCGGCCGCCACCGTGCTGGCGCTCAAGGCCAGCCGGTTGGCCTGGAGGGCATGGTCTGCGTTTTGTCGCACCGTGCTGCTCAGTTGCTCGGTGGAGGCGGCGGTTTCCTGTAGCGCGCTGGCCTGGTGTTCGGTGCGGTTGCTCAGGTCCAGATTGCCCTGGGCGATCTCGGTGCTGGCGTTGGCCACGCTGTCGGAGGTCTGGCGCACACTTGCCACCACGTTGGACAGGCTGGCCTGCATGGCCCCCAGGGCCTTCATCACGGCTGCCACCTCGTCCTTGCCGCTGGTGTCGATGGGCTGGCTCAGGTCGCCGTGGGCCACCGCATCGGCCACTTGTCCGGCCCGCTGCAGCGGCCGGGTGATGCCACGCACCAGGGCCAGGCCAAAGAGTGCGGCAAACAGCACGCCGAGGGCGATCGAGCCAATCACGATCCAGCGGATGGTGCCAAACCGCTGCACGGCAACGTAGTACTCGTCCCGGGCTTCCTTTTGGGTCAGGGCCAGCAGCGCGCCCATGTCGCTGCCTATGGGGTCGTACAGGCCATCGAACTTCCGCACCACCAACACCCGCGCCGTGGCCACGTCGGCGTCCTTCAGCGCTGCCAGCGCGGGGGCCAGCCCCTCTTTCATGATCTTCTGGCGCTGCTCGCCAATGGCCTGCACGTACTTCTGCCGTTCGGGGCTCATGGCGGTGGCCAGCAAAGCCTCCCAGGCCTGGTCGCTCTTGCCGATGTTGGCCTCTGCCTCTTCAATGGCCTTGGCCACTTTCTCCGGTGCTGGCGACAGCAGCGCGTTGGATACCAATTGCCGATTGCGGGTGGTCAGGTAGCGAAAGTCGGCCACCGCCCGCTGGGCCTGCATGCGGTTCTGGTACATCGACTCCATCGCCGCGTTGGACCTGGCGATGCCAAACAGGCCGATGGCCCCCAGCGCCACGAGCAGGGCAGAGAGCACGCCCACCAGCACCAGCAGTCTCGTGAATATCTTGAAATTTCTCATGCACGGTCCCTCTTGCCGTTTGTGTCACTGAGTATTCAGAATACCGTGCGAGGCACCCCCGTTTGGCTTGAAACAGCGTCGAAAACGGTGGATTTCAGGGTAAATCGGGGTGTGTTTTTTGGACGCGTGCGATTGCCGTTTCGGCATCCCTGCGGTGCGCGTACTGGCTCTTCATCAGCGCGTAGAGACGGGACTGTCAAGACCTATCGGGTTCTGATTGAGGTCAGAATGGGCACATCCACAGTCCTCCATTTCAGTACCACGATGTCCGACCTTGACCCTGATGCCCAGCACCATATGCGCCTATTGGTGGACCAGGTTCCGTCGATGCTCGCGTATTGGGACAGCCAATTGATGTGCCGGTTCGCCAATCAGGCCTACGAGCGATGGTTTGGCGTATGCCGCGAGAAGCTGCTGGGCACCTCCATTCGCGATCTGCTGGGCCCGGAGTTGTTCGCGAAAAACGAGCCTTACATTCGCGGAGCGCTGGCGGGCAAACGGCAGATATTCGAGCGGATCGTACCGGGGCCAGGGGGTGTGCAGAGAAACAGCTTGGCGGAGTACATCCCGCATATCGTCGATGGAGTCGTGCAGGGTTTCATGGTGCAGGTCACCGAACTGACCGAGCTGAAGCAAATCCAGGAAGCCCTGCGCCGGGAACAGGAGCAGCGTGCACAGATCGAAAAGCATGCCGCCGAGGTGGAGGTGCTGCTGCGGGAACGCACGGAAATGCTTTATGTTCTTGCCCACGAAGTGAGGCAACCGCTGAACAACGCCTCCGCCGCAATGCAGAGCGCTCAGGCCGAGATGCGTGGTGCGGGCATGGGGGGCGCGTCGGAGCGGGTTGTGCAAGCCCAAGCCGTCATCGGCCAAGTGTTGACCAGCATCGACAACACCCTTGCCGTCGCCTCGCTGCTGGCGCGGCCGGACTCCATTGCGCTGGATGACACGGACATTGACACGTGGATTCGCATCGTCATCGCGGATTTGCCCGAAAGCGAACGCAACCGCATCCAGGTGCTCAGGGAGACGACCACACGGACGGTGGTCATGGACATGAGCCTGATGCGACTGGCCCTGCGCAACGTATTGTCAAACGCGTTGAAGTTCAGCCCCAACGGGTCGAAGGTGGTGGTGCGAGTGGCTGATTCAGATGAGCCTTTGGCTTTGATCGTGGATGTGACCGACACGGGGCCGGGCTTTTCTTCAGAGCTACGGGACAAACTCTTCACGCGCGGCGCACGAGGCGATCACAAGAATGCTGGCCATGGACTGGGCCTTTACATCGCCCGGCAGGTTATGCAGTTGCACGGCAGCACCGTCGAAGTCATAGGTACGGCGGCTGAAGGGACCACCCTGAGGTTGACCATCCACCAATCGGAGATGAGCGAATAGCGCAGTCACGCAGTCACGCAGTCAGGTAGTAAGGCAGTCACATCATGCGCAGTGGAGCGCGAAAAACGTAGCCCACCCCGGATTTGGTTTGTAGGGGTACGGCTCCTGGCGTCGCACGCTCGATGCGCCGACGAAGCCGAAAAATGGTGCCGTTCAGCCCCCCGGATGCCTCAAAGTCTGCGGTCTTGCCCAGTTGGGCGAGCAAGGTCTCGCGGGGCACAACCTCTCCGTTGGCTTTGACGAAGCACTCGATCAGGGTTCGGTCCACATCGCTCAGGTCCACCACGGCACCATCGGGTGCAATCAATTGACCAACGCGTCCGTCCAGCCGCCACATGCTTTGAATGGGATCAATGGCGCTGGCCCGCCGTTGCACGGCTTCTATGGCCAGCGCGACCTGCTCGAACACCACAGGTTTTGTCAGATACATATCCGCTCCGGCGCGAATGACTTCCTTGAAGGTATCCGCCGAGGCGCGTCCTGAAACGACCAGAACCCCTGCATTGGTGCGCATGCGCAGGACTTTGATCAACTCCGTTCCGTCAATGCCGGGCAGCATCAGGTCGGCAATGTAGAAGTTGAAACCGTAGGGATCTGGGTGCGCGAGGAAGTCGCGGCCATCAGCGAACGTACTCACGACGATCCCCTCGCCGCGCAAATAGCCGGCTAGGCCATCCACATACACCTGGTCGTCATCGATCAGGGTCAGGGTTTTGGGAAACATGCATCAAAGAAAGGGAGCGGGAGGGGCAGTTTAACCACAGCGTAGTGCATCGATGAGACGCAATATTTTCTTATTGCAAATAAATTTGCGGCATGCAAACAAATTTGATTCAAAATGTGTTGTCCGTTTTCCGTTGAATCTGTGGCAAGGGCCGTTGGATCAATCAACTCCCTGGTCGAGTAACGAACTACTGCTGTCCCCGCGAAGAGAAAAATGAAAAACCTCTCCATCAAGAAGCTCCTCTCGCTGGCGTTCGGTGCGCTTGCACTGCTGGTACTGGTCGTCAGCTTGTTTGCCCTACACGGGTTGAGCGGTGCCAACGACCGTTTCTCTGGCTATGTTCATGGCGCTGCGGAACGCGAGAGCCTGGCCACCGACGTGCGTACTCTCGCCAACCGCCGCGCCATCGGCGTGCGGGACATGGTCCTCGTCAAGAAGGATTCCGACCGCCAGTCAGCCAAGTCCATGGCTGTCAACGCCCATGCACAGCTCCAGGTAACGCTCAAGTCGCTGAACGATGCAGTTTCAGGCGCTGCAGACGCCAATGAGCGCGAGCGTGCTCTGGTCAGCGCCATCGGAAAGATTGAATCCCAATATGGCCCCGTGGCAGTGGCTATCGTGGAACTGGCGGCTTCAGGCAAGCAAGATGAAGCCGTGGACAAAATGAACAACGAGTGCCGACCGCTGCTGGAGGCGCTGTTGACGGCTGTAGGTGACTACATCCGCTACAGCGGCGAACAGGCGAAGCTCAATGTCGAGTCATCTGCCATCGCATATGTCTCCCAACGCACCATGCTGGTTGTCATCAGCGCCTTTGCTGTTTTGCTGGCTGTGGTCCTTGGCTGGCTGATTCCTCGGCGTTTGGCGACCTCGCTCGGTGCGGAGCCGGGTGAACTCAGCGATGTGGCCAAACGGGTGGCCCAAGGGGATCTCAGCCCCGTGCATGGCGCTGATGCCGCACCCAGTGGTAGCGTGTTGGCGTCCATGGGCGCCATGCAGGGTCAGCTGGTGGGATTGATAGGACAGGTTCGCAGCTCGGCCGATAGCATCGCCACGGCCAGCGCCCAGATCGCGGAGGGCAACAACGATCTCTCGGGGCGCACCGAACAGCAGGCTTCGGCACTCGAAGAGACAGCGGCTTCGATGGAGGAGCTCAGCTCGACCGTCAAACAGAACGCCGACAACGCCTATCAGGCGGACCAGTTGGCTCAGAGTGCCAGCGCTGTCGCCATCGATGGGGGCGCAGTCGTGAGCGAGGTGGTCGCCACCATGAAGGACATCAACGAAAGCTCCAAGAGGATCGCCGACATCATCAGCGTCATTGATGGCATCGCCTTTCAGACCAACATCCTTGCGTTGAACGCTGCTGTTGAAGCGGCGCGTGCTGGCGACCAAGGTCGGGGTTTCGCGGTTGTGGCCGCTGAAGTGCGCAACCTTGCGGGGCGCTCTGCGCAAGCAGCCAAAGAGATCAAGGACCTCATCAGTGCCAGTGTGGAGCGCGTTGAGGCGGGCACGGTTCTTGTGGACAAAGCCGGTGCGACGATGACGGAGGTTGTGGGCTCCATCAAGCGTGTTACGGACATCATGGGAGAAATCAGCTCGGCGAGCAAAGAGCAAAGTGCAGGCGTTGCGCAGATTGGCGACGCGGTGAGCCAGATGGACCAGGCGACCCAGCAGAACGCAGCCCTGGTCGAAGAAAGCGCCGCAGCCGCAGACAGCATGAGGGTGCAGGCGCAACAGTTGGTGGAGGCCGTGGCCGTGTTCAAGCTGTCTGACCAACGCGCAAGTGTTGCTGGCCCAAGCATCGCCACCGCACAAGCCCGAACTGCATTGGGCTCCTCGGTCAAGAAGACGTCGCACTCGGTAAAACCCGCGTTGGCCCGTACCGTCCGGCTAGGGACAACGCCCAAAACGGAAAACGGCTGGAAATAGGCCCTGGAGCAATAGTACCCAGTGCCCAGAAATGCAGGAATGACTGAGACGGGACCAGCGACCGGGGGCAGCGTTTGCTATCAGGCGTTGGGTAGTTAGCGTAATCAGAAGGATCATGCTCCGTTCAGGCTCGCAGTGGGCGACTTGGTGGCGAATGCCGTTGTGCTGGTGGGTGCCGTGTTTGTCAGTGGATCACTTTTGCTGCCTGCAATTTTGACAAACCGGAAATCCCATGCTCAAGCGCATCAGCACCGAAAATCTCAGGCAGGGCATGTATGTGCATGACTTCTGCGGTTCCTGGATGGATCATCCGTTCTGGCGTGCCAAATTTGTGCTCAAAGATCCCAAGGACCTGGCCCGAATCCAGGCGGCCGCCATTGAAGAGGTGTGGATCGACACCTCCAAGGGGTTGGATGTTGCGGCCGGTGTGCGCTCCGTATCCCGCGCAGAGGCCGACTTCCAAGTGGACACTGATTTCGGCATGCTCGACAGCCTGCCTTCGCTAGTGCTTGACCCTCCTCGAAAGCCGCCACCGGCGCGCCGCGAGCGCGACCGGGCGCCTGCATCCATGCACAGCGAATTGCAGGCAGCGGCTTCGATTTGTGTGGAGTCCAAGCAGGCAGTTGCCTCCATGTTCCGCGAAGCGCGCATGGGCAAGGCCGTGAATTCTGAAAATGCCCGCAGCCTGGTGGAGGAAATATCCGACTCGGTCACGCGCAACCCTGGCGCACTGATCAGCCTGGCGCGGCTCAAGACGGCGGATGACTACACCTACATGCATTCGGTGGCGGTGTGCGCCCTGATGGTGGCGCTTGCCAAGCAAATCAACCTCAATGAAGAGCACACCCGCAGCGCTGGCATGGCGGGGCTGTTGCATGACTTGGGAAAAGCCGCTATTCCACTGGCCGTGCTCAACAAGCCCGGCAAACTCACCGACACCGAGTTCGTCGTTGTACAGAGCCATCCGGTTGAGGGCTACAAGATGCTCAAGGAAGGCGGAAATGTGGAAGATGCGGTGCTGGATGCCTGTCTCCACCACCACGAAAAGATGGACGGTACAGGCTACCCTGACAAGCTGAAGGGCGATGAGATCAGTCTCATTGCTCGCATGACGGCGATTTGCGACGTCTACGACGCCATCACATCCGACCGACCTTACAAGCGAGGATGGGACCCTTCAGAGTCACTGCGCCGCATGGCCGAGTGGACCAAGGGCCACTTCGACCCCCAGCTGTTCCAGGCTTTCGTCAAGAGTATCGGTATCTACCCGGTGGGCTCGCTGGTGCGGCTGACTTCCGGGCGAATTGGCGTGGTGACTGAGCAGGGACGGCAATCGCTGACCACGCCCAAGGTGAATGTCTTCTTTTCGAGCAAGTCGGCTTTGCGCATTCCTCCCGTCATCGTCGATCTGGCCGATCCAGGCTGCACCGAGAAGATCGTGGCGCGCGAAGACCCCGACAAATGGAAATTCCCAGACCTGCACGAAATGTGGTCTGGTACGCCTGCAGTTTGAGGGGCAGCGCGCCCTGGCGCCTGTCTGGGCAAGTCCATCAAGATCGGGCCTTTCGTCCGCGTGTTTGCCGTAGCCCGAGGTGCAAATTCTGTGGTGTTGGGGGGGCTGCAGTGCAATGGTGCGAGCTGGGGCCCAGAGACTTGGCACCTCCTTGCCGACCAAGCGACGCAGGCCATTCGTGGGAGAGAAACCTTCACAGGTCTGCCGTGTGATCCCGGGCCTATAGCGCAGCCCGGCACCACCGGATGAGAAACTTTCGCCCATCAAGAAATCAATCAAATCGGGCTCTGGCGCTTTCTGTGTAAGCGCTAGCAGCTATCAATCTGATACTAATTGCCGCCGATCAACGCGGCAAACACCCCGCAAACCCCTTCGGCCCCGCCGCATCCACATCCGCCAGCGTCAGGGCGTCCAGCCGGTCGTTTTGCCCCGGTATCTTGGTCAGCCGCTGGCCGTTCTGCCAGCGCCATTGTTTGCCATCAAAACTGTAAACGAAGGTGTGGGTGCGGTTGGAGAGCAGGTGCGCCGGGGTTAGGGTGATGGCCTGGGCGGCGGCTTCGGTGGTGGCGGTGGCCTGGGCCTCGTTGTCTTTGATGACGATCTTGCCCACGTAGGGGGTCACGGCTGATTCGGTGCGGGTGACCTCGGGCTGTACCAGGGCGGGGCTGTATCCGGTCTTGATCCATTCGCCGCTGCCCCCGGGGCGCACATGGGGCTCGCGCGCAGCAAGGGCCTGGGTGCACGCTGCTGCCAGCGCGTCAAAACCTGTCTGCGCGGGGCCGCTGGCTTCGGGCTTTTTGCACCCCAGCAGGGGCAGGGTCAGCGTAGCGGCCATTAGAAGGAGAGCAGAGCACAGGGGCGATGGCATGTTCATCAAGGCGATGGGGCGGTGGTGTGGAGGGCACGCGATGTGAAGGGGGGAAAGCTCCCAGCCTCCTCTATCGACGGTGGGGCATTGTGTGCCGCTGCGCAGGGTGGGGCTTGATGGAAGTCATTTCGCCAATCAATTCTGCGCGTCCTTCGGCATCAAAGCGGCTGCATCGCCCTGGTACCAGCGCGCCTGGGCGGTGGGGTCTTTCAGGGCGGCCAGCACGGCGGCGTTCAGCTCGTGGGCTCTGGCGGGCAGGGGCTGGTCGCGGTAGGCCAGGGCGGTGCCTGCCATCAGGGCCTCGGCATCCACCAGCAGGCGCAGGTTTTGGGGGATGGTGGGGGATTGTTCTGCGCAGTGCGGGGCCGACAACGAGTGTGCCTTGCGGCAGGCGGCGGGGCGCACGGGGTAGATGCTGCAGCGCTCATCCACGAGAAAGCTGCAGGCCTGGCGTGCAGGGTTGATGGGGTTGAGCGCGGCGGTGGTCACATGCCGCTGCAGAGCGCTGAGGGCATCGGCCAATGCCTCTGCGGGCTGGGCACGCAGGTGCTGGGCGATGTGGAAGACCTCGGGCTCGGTCGCTTCGACCCGCAGGTGGCAGCAGTGGGCGCAACCGGCCTGGCAGGCGGGCTGGGGGCCGGTGGCGCGGGCCTGCTCGGCCACGGTGTCCAGGCCCCGGTGCAGCTGCGCGATGAAGGCCACGGCGCCATCCGCACCATCGGCGCCCTGGGCCTGCCGCAGCGCCTGCGCTGCCCGCTGCCGCACGCGGGCGATGGATTGCAGGAAGGCGGAGCGCTCGTCGTCGGTCAGCATGGGCGGTTGGGGGGGAAGGTGGCTGTGCCTCGCACCTTAGCGTGTTTGCCACCACGCGGGCAGCAAGCTGCGCACCTGGGCCTGTGCAAAGCGCTCGTCCATCAGGTGCACCACGCCCTCGTCACTGGGCGTTCGGATCACGCGGCCAGCGGCCTGTACGACCTTTTGCAGGCCGGGGTAGAGGTAGGTGTAGTCATAGCCCGCGCCAAACAGTGCCTGCATGCGCTCGCGGATCTGCTCGTTGACGGGGTTGACCTGCGGCAGGCCCAGCGTGGCAACGAACGCGCCAATCAGCCGCTGGCCCGGCAGGTCGATGCCCTCGGCAAACGCGCCGCCCAGCACGGCAAAGGCAATGCCCTGGCTGGTGTCGGTGAAGCGAGCCAGAAACTCGCGCTGCTCGCCTTCGAGCATGCGGCGCGACTGGCACCAGTGCGGCACATCGGGGTGCTGCTGCGCAAACAGCGCGGCGGCCTGCTGCAGGTAGTCATAGCTGCTGAAAAACGCCAGGTAGTTGCCGGGCCGCTCGCGAAACTGCTGCGCCATCAGCGCCGCAATCGGTGCCAGCGATGCCACGCGGTGCGGGTAGCGCGTGGAGATGTGGCGCGCCACCTGCACCTGCAGCTGGTGCGCGGCAAAGGGCGATTCCACATCCACCCATACATGGTCGTCGGGCAGGCCCAGCAGGTCGGCGTAGTAGCGCGCGGGCTGCAGCGTGGCCGAGAACAAGGTGCTGGTGTGTGCAGCTGCAAGGCGGGGTTGCAGAAAGGGCGCGGGTACCACGTTGCGGATGCAAACCACGGAATCGCCAGGTTTGAAGGCCCGCTGGTGGCGGGCGGCAGAAGCCTGGGTGATGTCCACCATCGAATGCGCATCGAGCAGGTCGGCCATGCGCTGCAGGTGCAGGGCGTCGAAATAGAAGGTCTGCAGCGCGCTGTCGGGTTCTGTGGGGTGGTCGGTGAAGTGTTCAGTGAGCGTGGTGGTGCACTGCTGCAGCGCGGCCAGCAGCTTGTCGGGGAAGGTCTCGAGCACCGTGTACGGGGCCGGGTGCGCCTTGTCCAGCGCCACCCAGGCGCGGCGCACCTTGTCCAGCGCCTTCTTCACCGGCGCGTGCTCCGCAGCGGTGGGGCTGCTGCGGGCCTGGGCCAGGGCGGCGGGGTGCAGCTCGGCCGTGAACATCTTGCGGCCGCGCTCCACCAGGTTGTGGGCCTCGTCCACCAGCAGCGCCGTGCGCCACTGGTTGGCCTGGGCCAGGCCGTGCAGCAGGCCGCCCTGGTCAAAGTAGTAGTTGTAGTCGCCCACCACCACATCGGCCCAGCGGGCCAGTTCCTGGCTCAGGTAGTAGGGGCAGACGTCATGCTGCAGGGCCACGTCGCGCACACGGGCTTGTTGCAGGACGGGCGCGGGTTTGTCTGCGCTGGCGGGGGCCACGGCGGCAGCGCGGGCGGCAGGCAGCCGGTCGTAAAAGCCCCGGGCCAGCGGGCAGGATTCGCCGTGGCAGGCCTTGTCGGGGTGTTCGCACGCCTTGTCGCGCGCCACCAGCTCTAGCACACGCAGGGGCAGCGCCGGTGCGCTGTCGGCCAGGCGCGCCAGCGCATCCAGCGCCATCTGCCGCCCCGAGGTTTTGGCGGCCAGAAAGAACACCTTGTCGATGCGCTGCGCAGGCGCAGCCTTGAGCAGTGGGAACAGCGTGCCCATGGTCTTGCCAATGCCCGTGGGCGCCTGGGCCAGCAGGCAGCGGCCCACGACTGCCGTCTTGTACACGGCCTCGGCCAGCGGGCGCTGGCCGGTGCGAAAGTCGCCAAAGGGAAACGCCAACGTGCTCAGTGCCGCATCGCGTGCGGCAAGGTGGGCCACCTGCTGTTCGGCCCAGGCAATGAAGTGCTGGCACTGGGCCTCGAAGTGCTGGCGCAGGTCGTCGGCGTTGCAGCGTTCGGTGAACACCGTCTCCTGCTGCGTGCCCACGTCCAGATACACCAGCGCCACGTCGATGTGCGCCAGCTGCTCCTGCTCGCACAGCAGCCAGCCATACACCTTGGCCTGCGCCCAGTGCAGGTGGCGGTGCGATGCGGGTTGGCGGTCCAGCCGCCCTTTGAAGGTCTTGACCTCGTCGATGCGCTGCTGCGCGGGGTCGTAGCCATCGGCCCGGCCGCGCACGCGCAGGCTTTGGTAACTGCCGCTCAGTGCCACCTCGGCGCGGTAGCCTGCACCCCGGCGCGACGCTGCCACCGCATGACCCGCCATGCCCTCCAGCGCGGTGGGCGCAGGCGTAAAGCGCAGGTCCAGGTCGCCCTGCTTGGCGGTGAACTCGCACAGCTCGCGCACCGCCACGGTGTAGGTCATGGCGGGGTGGTCGGGGTGTCAGTGGCGGGAGGAGCAGGCTCGCCCAAACGGGTCTGAGCCATGTCGTCATCGCTGCGCAGCGGCGTGGCCTTGCACAGCGCCATCCACACAGAGAAGGGCAGGGTGCAGCGGTTGTGCCGCGCGGGGCGCAGCAGCTCAAAGCGCCCGTCCTCCACACTGCCGTGCAATACCCAAATGCCGAAGTGCTCGGGGATCTCTTTGGGCTCGGCAATGCCTGCCGGGAAGACGTAGTAGCACTCCTCGCACAACCACTGATAGGCCTGCCGCTTGGCGTCGTGCCGCAGGTCTGACAGCAGGTCGGCGCGGCTCGCCTTCACCTCATGCACCATGGGCTGCAGGTAGGCGGGCACAGAGGTGTTGCGCACCGAGAAAAGATCAGGCCGGGCCATGCGCCACACGTTGGCGGCGGCGCGGGCAGCGGGGGCGTGGTCATCCTCGGCCCACAGCGGCGCCACGGCGGGCGCGGTGTTGGTGGGTGCATCGGCCGTGGCCGCAGGCAGCAGCACATCCCCCATCGGCACGGTGTCGATCACCGCGCGCAGTGACAGTTCGGTCCATACGATGCGCCCCGAAGCCAGCAACTGCGCTGCAAACTTCTGCCCCAGCCGGTCGTGCAGGCTCAGCGCCCGCACGCCACGCTGGCGGGCCTGCGCCAGGGTGCGGATGCCTTCGTCGGTGAGGCGCAGGGTTTCGCAACCATCGGCCGCAATGTGCAGACTGATGAGGCCCGCAGCCAGCAGGTCAATCTCCAGCCCATCCTTGCACGGCCAGCCTGCCGAGCGCCAGATCTGCATCAGGCGGGTGCGGTGAAAGCGGGTGATCGGGGTGGAGGGCGGGGAGTCCGAATTGGGGGAGGGCAGCGCCGTCATGGTGGGGTGGTAGGGCTGGCGTGGCACTGATTTTAATCACAGTGTCTGGGAGGGACTGTTTTTTGGACAAGGGTAGAACAGGGTTGCAGAGGAGTTGGGGGTGTGATCGGCACCTGGCGCAATATGGGTGGGTGCTAACAGCTATTGAAATGTGAGCATCCCCACGGTGACATTCCGAGGGAGAAGCAATGAGTCCACAGGGGCCTGAATGAGGACGCTCCTGCCCGCCATTGGGCTAACAACCGGAAGTTGTTGTCGCGTGGCCGTCTATGCCGCAGGAAAATTGGAAGCGGTTGCGTGAGGCTGCAACGTAGCGTTTGTGGCCGGTCAGTTTTCTGACGCTGATAGCAGACTCCCGGGCAACTGCAATCCTTATCCCATACCCTACCAACGTCCTCTGCTCACCGGCTCCCAACCTGCGGTCGCGCTGTCAGCAGCGCATTGCCCAGCGCGCTCACGCTGGGCAGTTCGCTGCCTGCCGGGGTCATGCAAACGAGCAGCTTTCTCCGAGACCAAGCATCAGATAGTCCTAGGATCTGGGTGCCTGACTTGGCAAAGCGCGCAGCCGCGCTCTCGGACATGACCGCCACTCCGACGCCTTCGGCTACCAATTGCGCGACAGCGTCAAATCCGCCCAGACGCACCCGATGGCGCGGGACCCGGCCACTGCGACTGGCCTGTGCTGCCAGAAAGCGGCTGAGTCCACTCTCCCGGGCCAAACCTACAAAGGGATGCTCTAGCAATTCGCCATACGCCACGGAACGGCGGCGGCCCAAAGACCAGCGCTTTGGCAAGAGTGCCACCAGACGGTCATCGACCCATGGCTGCACAAGCAGCCCAGAGGTGTCCACGTAATCGGCGACGATGCCCAGATCGGCAGTGCCACGGCGCAATGCCTCTACGACCGCCTCGCTCGAAAGCTCTTGCACGTCCACATCAAGATCAGGGGTCTTCACCAAGAATTGGCCAATCGTGCGCGGAAGGCTCTCGGACATGGCGGCTGTGTTGCACAGCAGCCGAACGGTCCCGCGCAATCCATGACCAAAGCTCGCCATCTCTACATGCAGCGATTCGAGCTCAGCCAGCACGCGGTTGGCATGGCGCAGCAGAGCGCGTCCCGCATCGGTGGGTATTGCGCCCGACTTGGACCGCTCCAACAACCGCGAACCGGTCGCGTCTTCAAGACCCTTGAGGCGAGCGCTGGCCGCAGCCAACGACAGATTCACGGACGAAGCAGCGGCAGTGATGGTTCCATGCTCCATCACGGCGGCAAAGAGGTGCAGGTCAAAAGGATCAACGCGGTAATCCGTGGTGCGGCGCTTAGGGGTACTCATGACCGCCATCCTACGGAATACGCGAAGGATCTGTTCACTGCTATCCGATGGACAGCACTTGGGCCATGCGGACACCATAGGGCATGGACATATTGCAGCTCTTGATGGTGGTCGTTGTTTTCGTTCTGGCCGGTGGTGTGAAGGGCGTCACCGGCATGGGGCTGCCTACAGTGGCCGTGAGCTTGCTCGGGCTGTGGATGCCCCCTGTGCAAGCGGCCGCACTGTTGGTCATACCCTCGCTGGCAACCAATATCGCGCAATGCCGTGGCCCTCACCTGCGCTCACTGGTATCCCGGCTGTGGCCTGGTTGGCTGGCAATCGCGATCGTGACTGTGAGCGCGCCCGGTCTGGGGGACGCCGTTTCCGCACAAACGACCAAGGGCTGGCTGGGCGGGATTCTCATGGCCTATGGCATCTGGGGCTTGTGGCGACCTCAGCTGCCCGATCTTTCACTCACCAGCAAATGGCTCAGCCTGCCGACAGGCGCGGCCACTGGGTTCGTGACGGCACTCACGGCCGTCTTCGTATTGCCCTGGGTTCCCTACTTGCAGACGCTGCGGCTGGGCAAGGACGAGATGGTGCAAGCGCTGGGCCTTTCGTTCACCGTGGCCACTCTGTCGCTCGCCGTGAAAGTGCAGATGTCCGCCCCTTTGGGGTTGATCTCGTCGTCTGTTGCTATTGCAGTCGGTGGAGCATTGATCGGCGCATTGAGCGGGCTCAAGCTTGGTGAGCTGCTACGTAGCCGCCTTGTCGGTCCCGTCTTCCAGAAGGCACTTTTTATGGTGTTCCTCGGATTGGGTGCAGCCAACCTGATCCAGGCACACTGACACAGCATGAGCGGAAAAAAGGAGTTTCTTGAAGCTGCAGCCTTGTTAGAGCGGGCTTACCGGCTGGCACACGTGTTGCAAGGCGAAGGTTTGCTTGAAATCGGAAGCAGACAGTTTGTTGCAGATGAGCTTGTCGAGGTGCTTGACGAAGCTCGTGTGGCGCTTTTTGCAGCCAGTGATTTGCCCAAGTCGCTCTGATTTTTTCTGAGCTGGAATGAGTCCTCCACGTGCAAGCTAGGGTTCGAAAGATGGAACCGCGCGACTGCTCCTGGCCTATTGATCTGGCGCAATCCATTCATGAGCCCCGTTCGAGCCGAGGCTGCCGAAGCCCTGGGCAAGCTGAGGTACAGCGCCATCGATACTCTGAAATAAACCGCGCCGCATCAATAGCAAGGCGCCCAACCCCCTCACCACTCCGCAAAACTTCCATCCCGGTGCCGCCACACCGGGTTCCTCCACCGGTGCCCCTCCTGCGCACGCTCGCGCACATAGTCTTCGTTCACCTCAATCCCTAGCCCCGGCCCGGTGGGGATGGCGACCATCCCGTCCTGGTACGCAAACACCCCTGGGTTGGACACATAGTCCATCAGGTCGTTGGCCTGGTTGTAGTGGATGCCCAGGCTTTGCTCCTGGATGAAGGCGTTGTAGCAAACGGCGTCCAGCTGCAGATTGGCCGCCAGTGCAATCGGGCCCAGCGGGCAGTGCAGGGCCAGGGCCACGTCGTAGGCCTCGGCCATGCTGGCGATCTTGCGGGTTTCGGTGATGCCGCCTGCATGCGAGGGGTCGGGCTGGATGATGTCCGCATAGCCGCCTTGCAGCACGCGCTTGAAGTCCCAGCGCGAGTACAGACGCTCGCCCAGTGCAATGGGGGTGGATGAGATGCGGGCGATCTCCTTCAGCGCCTCTTCATGTTCGCTCAGCACAGGCTCTTCGATGAACATGAGCTTGTAGGGCTCCAGCTCCTTGACAAGCACCTTGGCCATGGGCCGGTGCACGCGGCCGTGAAAGTCCACGCCAATCCCCACATTCGGCCCCACGGCCTCGCGCACGGCGGCCACGTTTTGCAGGCAGCGCTCCACCTTGTCGTAGCTGTCCACGTACTGCAGTTCTTCGGTGCCGTTCATCTTGACGGCCGTGAAGCCGCGCGCCACGGCGGCCTTGGCGGCGGCGGCTGTCTCGCTGGGGCGGTCTCCGCCGATCCAGCTGTAGACCTTGATGTGGCTGCGCACATTGCCCCCCAGCAGCTCGGACACGGGTACGCCCAGCGCCTTGCCCTTGATGTCCCACAGCGCCTGGTCGATGCCGGCCAGCGCGCTCATGTGCACGCCACCGCCCCGGTAAAAGCCGCCCCGGTACAGCACGGTCCAATGGTCTTCGATGTGGCGTGGGTCTTTGCCAACGAGGTAGTCGGCCAGCTCATCCACCGCAGCCGCCACGGTGTGTGCGCGGCCCTCCAGCACGGGCTCGCCCCAGCCGGTGATGCCTTCGTCGGTTTCGATTTTGAGGAAGCACCAGCGTGGCGGGACGATGAACGTGGTGAGTCGGGTGATCTTCATGGGGGCTGGGCAGTCGGTTCAGAAATGCTGGGTTGTCTGGAACGAGTAGGGGGCGGTTCAGGCCGTGGCGGGCGCGGTGCCAAAGGACGCCTGCCACGCCCGCGCAAACGCTGCGGCTTTGTGCGCCACCTCGGGGGCCTGGTCACCGGGCCGGTACAAGGCCGAGCCCAGGCCAAAGCCGCTGGCGCCTGCTGCGGCATAGGGCGCAATGCTCTCGGGCACGATGCCGCCCACGGGCACCAGCGCCATGGGCGGCGTGATGACGGCGCGCCAGGCCTTGAGCACATGGGGCGGCAGCGCCTCGGCCGGGAACAGCTTGAGCATGTTGGCGCCCGCTGCCAGCGCGGCATAGGCCTCGGTCAGCGTGGCCACGCCGGGCGCGCAGGCCATGCCGGCAGCGCGGGCGGCCCGGATCACATCGGGATCGCTGTGGGGCATGACGATGATCTGCCCACCGGCTGCGGCCACATCGGCAACGGCATCGATGGAGAGCACCGTGCCTGCGCCCACGAGGCAGTCGGCAGGCAGTGCATCGCGCAGCGCGCGGATGCTGGCCAGCGGCTCGGGCGAGTTGAGCGGCACTTCGATGATGCGGAACCCTGCGTCGTACAGCGCGTGGCCGATGGCCACCACCTCATGCGGCTGCACGCCGCGCAGGATGGCGATGAGCCCGCAGCGCTGCAGGATGTGGAACAGGGCTTTGTCGATGGGGTTCATGCGGCCAGACTCCCGGCGGTGAAGGGGTGTGAGGAGGAGGGTGCTGGCGCAACGACCAGCCCTGCCGCCAGCGCGATCTGCCACAGCCCGGTGGCCGTGGCTTGCGTGGCGATGGTGGGGGCGGCAAAGCCGTAGGTCTGCAGCGCGATGGCGTAGCGGCGGCACAGGTCGGGCTCACCGCACAGCACCAGCGTTCGTGGTGTTGTTGGGGTTTGATCCTGTGCGCGGCTCAGGCTCGCCACCTCGTGCCCGATCAGCAGGCCCGAGAGGTAGTCCGCTTGCGCGGTAGGCGCCAGCGCTCCCGTCAGCCCCAGCGTGCGGGTGCTGAAGATGTGCGAGAGCAGTCCCAGCGCGGCATCGCTGCCCCGCGCAACCTCCAGCCCGCGCGCAAAGGCGCCGTCGTCGGGGGCCGCTGCAGCCTGCATGGTCTTGCCCAGAATGGTGTGGCCGCGCAGTGCGGCAAACACCTCGCCGGTCATGAAGGTGTGGAACTGTTCGATGCGGCCCCTGCGTGCCAGCACCCATTTGCTGTGCGTGCCGGGCAGGCCGATGAGCACGGGCGCATCCGCAGGCAGTGCAAGGCCTGCCAGCACGCCCAGCACCTGGGTTTCTTCGCCGCGCATCACGTTGGGCAGTGCGCCCTGCTGCAACAGGCCCGGCACGATGTGCAGCGGCGGGCCGTCGCGCCGCTCCACCAGCGTCAGGCCCCGCGCCAGTGCATCGAGCGAGGTGGGCGTCGGCAGGTATTTGGCCTCGCGCCAGCCCTGGGCGCTGCCCACCATGCCGCAGGCCAGCAGGGGCAGGCCAGGTGTGGCGGCCAGCCAGTCACCGCAGGTGTCTTGCAGTGCGCGTTCAAATGCGGCGCTGGGTTCGCCGTCTGCCACGCTCGCGGTGGCGGGGGGCAGGTTCATGATGCCCCAGGGGCGGTGCCGCGTGTCCAGCACCTCGCCATGCGCGCCCATGCGGAAGGCGCGCAATGCGCTGGTGCCCCAGTCCAGGGCGATCAGGCCCGCCTCGGCGGGCACCAGATAACGTGCAGGCACCATGGGTGTCCTGCTTAACGTGCCCAGCGCAGAACGAGCGGGTCCAGCCGCCGCGCGATATCGATCAGGCCGCGCCGCACTTCGGGGTGCATGGCCGGGAAGGGGTGGCGGCCTGCCTCGCAGGCGATCACGCCGCCTTCCTTCATCAGTGCCTTGGCCGTGAGGATGCCGCCCTGGCGGTTTTCGTGGTTGATGAGGGGCAACCAGCGCTGGTAGAGCGCAAACGCCTGGTCCATGTCACCTTGGCGGTGGGCTTCGATGATGGGGCGAATGCCGTCGGGGAACGCACCGCCCGTCATCGCGCCCGTGGCGCCCGCATCCAGGTCGGCCAGCAGGGTGATGGCTTCTTCGCCGTCCCACGGGCCTTCAATCGCATCGCCGCCCAGGCGGATCAGCTCGCGCAGTTTGCTGGCGGCGCCGGGCACTTCGATCTTGAAGTAGGCCAGGTTCTCGATCTCTTGCGCCATGCGGGCCAGGAAGGGGGCCGACAGCACGGTGCCGCTGGCGGGTGCGTCCTGCACCATGATCGGGATGCGGATCGCATCCGACACACGGGCATAGAACTCGTAGATCTGCGCCTCGGGCACGCGGAAGGTGGCACCGTGATACGGCGGCATGACCATCACCATGGCGGCGCCCATGTCCTGCGCGGCGCGGCTGCGCTCGGCGCACACGCGGGTGCCGTAGTGGGTGGTGGTGACGATGACCGGCACGCGGCCCGCCACGTGCTCCAGCGATGTGCGGGTGAGGACTTCGCGCTCGGCGTCCGACAGCGAGAACTGCTCGGAGAAGTTGGCCAGGATGCAGACGCCATCCACGCCCGCATCGATCATGAAGTCAAGGCAGCGCTTCTGACTCTCGAGGTCGAGCGTGCCGTCTTCGAGGAAGGTGGTGGGCACCACGGGGAAGATGCCTCGGTAGCGAGGGTTCTGAAGGGTGTGGATGGCTGGCATGCGGAGGAAATGTGGAAATTTGAGTGAAATGCGGCTCTAGCGCTTATCCATAAAGCGCTAAGAGCTATGAAATATGTAGCATTCTCCATGGCGGGTGGGCCGTCGGCATCAGTGAGAGTGGCGAGGGACGGCGGCGCCACGGCAACCCACCAGAAAGTCAAAGTCACAGCCATCGTCCGCCTGCAGTACGTGGTCCACATACAAGCGCTGGTAGCCGCCGCGTCCGCCGTTGTCCGTGCCAGCCAATGCGGCCAGGCGTGCTGCTAGTTCCTCGTCGCTGATGTCCAGATGCAGGCGGCCGTTCTCGCAGTCCAGCTCAATGAAGTCGCCATCGCGCACGGCAGCCAGCGGGCCACCGGCTGCCGCCTCGGGCGCCACGTGCAGCACCACGGTGCCGTAGGCGGTGCCGCTCATGCGGGCGTCGGAGATGCGCACCATGTCCTTCACGCCCTGGCGCAGCAGCTTCGGGGGCAGGCCCATGTTGCCCACCTCGGCCATGCCGGGGTAGCCCTTGGGGCCGCAGTTCTTGAGCACCATCACGCAGCTCGCGTCGATGTCCAGGTTTTCATCGACGATGCGCTCCTTGTAGTGCTCCAGGTTCTCGAACACCACGGCGCGGCCCCGGTGCTTGAGCAGTTCGGGCGAGGCGGCGGAGGGCTTGAGCACCGCGCCACGCGGCGCCAGGTTGCCGCGCAGGATGCAGATGCCGCCGTCGGCAATCAGCGGGTTGCTGATCGGGCGGATCACCTCGTCGTTGTATTGGGGCGCTTCGCGCACGTTGTCCCACAGGCTCTTGCCGTTGACGGTGAGGGCGTTGGGGTGGGGCAGCAGGCCGTTCTCGCCCAGGCGGCGCAGCACGGCGGGCAGGCCGCCCGCGTAGTAGAACTCTTCCATCAGGAAGCGGCCCGAGGGCTGCAGGTCCACCAGCGTGGGCGTGCCACGGCCGATGCGCGTCCAGTCCTCCAGGTCCAGCTGCACGCCCATGCGGCCCGCGATGGCTTTCAAATGAATGACAGCGTTGGTCGAGCCGCCGATGGCGGCGTTGGTTCGGATGGCGTTCTCGAAGGCTTCGCGCGTCAGGATCTTGGAGAGCGTGAGCCCTTCGTGCGCCATCTCCACAATGCGCTTGCCGGACATGTGGGCCAGCACATAGCGGCGCGAGTCCACCGCCGGGATGGCTGCGTTGTGTGGCAGGGATGTGCCCAGCGACTCGGCCATGCAGGCCATGGTGCTGGCCGTGCCCATGGTGTTGCAGGTGCCGGCAGAGCGGGACATGCCAGCCTCGGCCGCGAAGAACTGGTGTTCGTTGATCTCGCCGGCCTTCAGTGACTCGTGCAGGCGCCACACGGCCGTGCCCGAGCCGATGTCCTTGCCGTCGAGCTTGCCGTTGAGCATGGGCCCGCCCGTGACCACGATGGCCGGCACGTCGCAACTGGCTGCGCCCATCAGCAGCGCAGGCGTGGTCTTGTCGCAGCCCACCAGCAGCACGACCGCGTCGATGGGGTTGCCGCGAATGGCCTCTTCCACGTCCATGCTGGCCAGGTTGCGCGTGAGCATGGCCGTGGGGCGCAGGTTGGATTCGCCGTTGGAGAACACCGGGAATTCGACGGGGAAGCCACCCGCCTCGTAGATGCCGCGCTTCACATGCTCGGCGATCTTGCGAAAGTGGGCGTTGCACGGGGTCAGCTCGGACCAGGTGTTGCAGATGCCGATCACGGGGCGGCCGTCGAACGCGTGGTCGGGGATGCCCTGGTTCTTCATCCAGCTGCGGTACATAAAGCCGTTCTTGTCGGCCGTGCCGAACCATTCGGCGGAGCGGAGTTTGCGCTTGGGGGTGGTCATGGTGGGGTGCGAGAGAAAGAGGAGAAATGAAGAGTCAACGGGCCTTGCCCGAGCGGCGCGAAAGCAGCCGCTGCAGCAGACAGAAAGCGAACAGCAGCACACCAACGACGATGCGTGTCCACCAGGAGCTGAGCGTGCCGTCGAAGGAAATCAGGGTCTGGATGATTCCGAGCATGAGCACGCCAAACAGCGTGCCCGCCACATAGCCCACGCCGCCCGTGAGCAGCGTGCCGCCAATGACCACGGCGGCAATTGCGTCCAGTTCCATGCCCACGGCATGCAGGCCGTAGCCCGACAGCATGTAGAACGTGAACACCACGCCCGCCAGCGCCGAGCAAAAGCCCGAGAGCGTGTACACACCGATCAGCGTGCGGCGCACCGGCAGGCCCATGAGCACGGCCGAGTGCTCGCTGCCGCCCACCGCATACACGCTGCGGCCAAACGGCGTGCAATGCGCCACAAACAGGGCCACCAGCAGCACGGCGATGGCGATGAGCGCGCCCAGCGAGAGCGATGCGCCTTCCCACAGCGGAAGTCGCCACTGGGCCAGCTCCGAATAGCCCTCGTGCGTGATGCTGATCGAGTCGATGCTGATCAGGTAGCACAGCCCCCGCGCCAGGAACATGCCTGCCAGCGTGACGATGAAGGGCTGCAGCCGAAAGCGCTCGATGAGGAAACCCATGAACGCGCCAAATGCCGTGCCCATCAGCAGCACCAGCGGGATGGCGACCATGGGATTCCAGCCCCGGTGCTCGACCAGCGCGGCCAGCACCATGGTGGTTAGTGCCACCACCGAGCCCACCGAGAGGTCGATGCCGCCCGACAGGATCACGAACGTCATGCCCACCGCCACGATGATGAGGAAGGCGTTGTCGATCAGCAGGTTGAGGAAAACCTGGGCCGAGAAGAAGCCGGTGTACAGCACCGAACCCAGCGTGGCCATGGCCACGAACAGCGAGATGGTGGCTGCCAGCGGCAGGTACTTGGGGTTGAACCGCGCGCGCGCGGCGGTGGCCTGTGGGACAGGGTGGTTCACGGTGCCGAAGCCTGCGGTCTTGGGTACGGCGCTCATGGCAAAGCTCCCGCGCCGGGGCGGCGTGCCAGGGCGCCCACTTGCGCCCGGAACTCGGGCGACTGCAGCAGCATCACGATGAACACCACCACGGCCTTCACCACCAGGTTGATCTCGGGCGGCACGCCCAGCGAATAGATGGCGTAGGTCAGCGTCTGGATGATGAGTGCGCCAATCACGCTGCCCACCAGGCTGAAGCGGCCGCCCGTGAGGGCGGTGCCACCCAGCGTGACGGCCAGGATGGCGTCCAGCTCCAGCAGCTGCCCGGCGTTGTTGCCGTCTGCACTCTTTACGTTGGAGCTGATAAGCAGCCCCGCAATGCCCGCGCACACTCCGCAGAACACATAGGCCGCCACGATAAGCCGCCCCGCCTGCACGCCCGCCACCCGCGCCGCTGTGGGGTTGATGCCCACTGCCTGGATGAACAGGCCCAGCGCTGTGCGCGTGATCGCGAGGTACAGCACCACGAAGACAGCGGCCACTACGAACACAGAGAACGGCAGCCCTGCCAGGTACCCACCGCCCATGAAGAAGTAGGGCGTGTAGTAGATGGTGATGATCTGCCCGTCGGTGATGAGCTGGGCAATGCCCCGGCCTGCCACCATGAGGATCAGCGTGGCGATGATGGGCTGCATGCCCACCTTGGCGACGAGCACGCCGTTCCACAAGCCGCACAGCAGTGCCACGCCGATGGCGCTCAGGATGGCGACGGGCAGTGGAAACCGGCTCTCGGTGCCCGACACCGAGCCGCCGATCAGCCACGCTGCCACGGCCGCTGCAATGGCCACCGTCGCGCCCACCGAAATATCGATGCCGCGCGTTGCGATCACCAGCGTCATGCCCAGCGAAACCAGCACTAGCGGTGCGGCGCGGTTCAGTATGTCGATGAGGCTGCCGTACAGGTGCCCATCGCGCCATTCGATGTGCAGAAAACTGGCGTTGAAAGCCGTATTGATGGCCAGTAGGAGCAGCAACGTGACGGCGGGCCACGCCAAGCGGTGTCGCATCAGCGCGGCAAAAAGGGAAGGAGAGGGGGGACGTTCAAGCATGTTCTGCGGCGATGAGTTCGTAGACGGCGTCTTCGCTGCTGCCCGCAGGCAGCTCACCCACCTTGCGGCGGTCGCGGAGCACCACGATGCGGTGCGCCACGCGCACCACCTCGCTCATTTCGGAAGAGATGAACAGCACGGCCATGCCGGCCTGCGCCAGCTGCAGGATCTGCTCCATGATTTCCTGCTTGGCTGCCACATCGATGCCGCGCGTGGGTTCGTCCAAGATGAGCAGGCGCGGTTCGATGGCCATCCAGCGCGCGAGGATCGCTTTTTGCTGGTTGCCGCCCGAGAGCAGGCCGATGGGCTTGTCCACACTCTCGGTCTTGATGCCCAGCAGCTTCACATAGCGCTCGGCCAGCGCCGTTTGCTCTGCGCGCGAGAGGAACTTGCCCACGCCCATGCGGGCCTGCAGCGCCAGCGCAATGTTCTCGCGCACCGACAGCTCGGCCACGATGCCGTCGGTCTTGCGCTCTTCGGGGCACAGGGCGAGGCCATGGCGGATGGCGTCCATGGGGTTGGCAAACTTCACCACCTGCCCGTCGATGCGCAGTGCGCCCCGGTCGGGCTGCTCCAGGCCGAACAGCAGGCGCGCCAGCTCGGTGCGGCCCGAGCCCAGCAGTCCCGCCAAGCCCACCACCTCGCCCGCACGGATCTGCAGGTCCAGTGGCTGCAGTTGCGTGTCTTGCCCCAGGCCTTCGGTTTGCAGCAGCGTGGTCTGGCTGGTGTCGAACACGGGCGACACCGCTGGCTCGGTCGATACGGCGGCCAGGTCGCGCCCCAGCATGGCTGCGATCAAAGCCTGCGGACCCAGGTCTTGCGCGCTCCACTCGCCCACCCAGCTGCCGTTGCGCAGCACGGTGATGCGGTCGGACACGGCATACACCTGGTTCAGGAAATGCGTCACAAAGACGATGGACAGCCCCTCGCTGCGCAGGCGCCGCAGCACCTCGAAGAGCTTTTGCACCTCGTCGTCGTCCAGGCTGGAGGTGGGCTCATCCAGAATCAGCACGCGCGACTCGATGCTGAGTGCGCGCGCAATCGCCACCAGCTGCTGCACGGCCACGGGGTAGTCCGACAGCAGGCGCGTCACGTCGATCTGCAGTCCGATGCGCGCCACCAGATCACGGGCGCGCAGGTGCAGCGTGGCCCAGTCGATGCGAAAGCCCTGCGCAATGCCGCAGCGCGGATAGCGGCCCGCAAAGATGTTCTCGGCCACCGAGAGGTTGGGGCAGAGGTTGACCTCTTGGTACACGGTGCTGATGCCCAGGCGCTGCGCGGCCAGAGGCGAATCGGGCCACACGGCTTCTCCGCCCAGCCGCATCTGCCCGCCGCTGGCCTCCAGCACGCCCGTCAGCACCTTGATCAGTGTGGACTTGCCAGCACCGTTTTGCCCCATCAGCGCATGGATCTCGCCAGGGTAGAGGTTGAGCTGCACATCGCGCAGCACGGTGATGCCCGCAAACTGCTTGTGGATGCCCGAAAGCTGCAGCACCGGCGCGGCAGCGGGGGCGTGAGCGGTGGACGCGTCCATGGGGGTCATCACGCTTTGTTCTTGTTGTAGACATCCACGAGCACGGCTGCGAGCAGCACCACGCCCTTGATGACCTGCTGGTAGTCGATGCCGATGCCCAGGATGGACATGCCGTTGTTCATCACGCCCATCACAAAGGCGCCGATGACCGCGCCCATCACCTTGCCCACGCCGCCCGATGCCGATGCGCCGCCGATGAAGCACGCCGCAATCACGTCCAGCTCAAAACCCAGGCCCGCCTTGGGCGTGGCGGTGTTCAGCCGCGCCGCAAACACCAGCCCGGCCAGGGCCGCCAGCACGCCCATGTTGATGAAGGCGTAGAGCGTGAGCCGCTCCGTCTTGATGCCAGAAAGCTTGGCCGCCTTCTCGTTGCCGCCCATGGCATAGATGCGGCGGCCGATGGTGGTGCGGCTGGTGACAAAGTCGAACAGCACGATCAGCAGCGCCATCACGATGAGCACGTTGGGCAGGCCCTTGTACGAAGCGAGCAGGTAGCTGAAGTACACCAGCAGCCCGCCAAAAACGATGGTGCGGGCGATGAAAAGACCCGCAGGCTCTGTCTGCACGCCATGGCGCAGCCGGTTGGTGCGCTGGCGCAGTCCGCCCACGGCCAGAGCCGCAGCCACCGCAGCGCCCAGCAGCAGCGAGGTCAGGCGCAGCCCCTCCACGCTGAACAGGTCGGGGATGAAGCCCGAGCTGAGCATCTGGAACGCCGAGGGGAATGGCCCCACCGACTGCCCCGCCAGCAGCGCCAGCGCCAGGCCCTTGAACACCAGCATGCCCGCCAGCGTGACGATGAACGACGGAATGCGCGAGAACGCCACAAAGCTGCCCTGCACCGCACCAATGAGCCCGCCGCAGAGCAGGCACACCAGCGTGGCGGGCACAAAGTGCCAGTTGTATTCGACCATCAACACCGCAGCCAGCGCGCCGATGAAGCCACACACCGAACCCACCGACAGGTCGATGTGCCCGGCCACGATGACCAGCAGCATGCCCAGCGCCATGATGACGATGTAGCTGTTCTGCAGCACCAGGTTGGTGAGGTTCAAGGGCTGCATCAGCGTGCCCTCGGTCATGTACTGGAAGAAGCCCATGATGGCCACCAGCGTGATTAACATGCCGTATTCGCGCAGGTTGTGCTGGAGGTGCTGCAACAGCGATTTGTCGTGCCGCGCCGCTGCTGTCGGGCTGCCGTCGGCCAGCGTGCTGGCGGGGGGATGGGTGGTCTGGCTCATTTCGGTCATCAATTCAATGCGTTGTGCGGTTCATCAGGCGCTGAAAAGGGGCGATGCAGCTATGCGCGGCTGCCGTGCAAGGGCCGCCCCGCCGCACTGGCGGCGTCCCCCTTGGGGGGGATGGCGCGAAGCGCCTCAGGGGGGGCACTCACGATGGCTCGCATGATCTTTTCTTGCGAGGCGT
This sequence comes from Acidovorax sp. SRI_002, assembly GCF_057586455.1. NCBI lineage: Bacteria > Pseudomonadati > Pseudomonadota > Betaproteobacteria > Burkholderiales > Comamonadaceae > Acidovorax > Acidovorax sp. SRI_002. Next base: position 200,585 of record NZ_JBYCZW010000007.1, read on the forward strand.
CTGAAGTTGGCATCTCGGCCACAAAGCGGCCTTCGTTCATCACATAGATGCGGTCCGTGATGCCCAGCAGCTCAGGCATTTCGGAGGAGATCACGATCACGCATTTGCCCTCGGCCGCCAGCTGGGCGATGAGGGTGTAGATCTCGTACTTGGCGCCCACGTCGATGCCGCGCGTGGGCTCGTCGAGGATGAGCACTTCGGGGCTGGTGAACAGCCATTTGCTCAGCACCACTTTTTGCTGGTTGCCGCCCGAGAGGTTCAGCGTCTTCTGGTCCACGCCCGAGCAGCGGATGCGCAGCTTCTCGCGGTAGTCCTGCGCCACGCGGTGTTCCTGCCCGCTGTCGATCACGCTGGCGAACGACACGCCCGGCAGGTTGGCCAGCGAGGTGTTGAACTGGATGTCTTCGTTCAGCACCAGGCCATTGCCCTTGCGGTCTTCGGTCACATAGGCCAGGCCGTGGCGCACGGCCTTTTCCACCGTGCTCACGTCGATGGGTTGGCCGTGCAGCCGCACTTCGCCGCTGATGCGCTGGCCCCACGAGCGGCCGAAGATGCTCATGGCCAGCTCGGTGCGGCCTGCGCCCATCAGGCCTGCAATGCCCACAATCTCGCCGCGCCGCACATTCAGGTCGATGCCCTTGAGGTGCTCGCGGTCGTTGCGCTGCGGGTGGTGGGCGCGCCAGTTGCGCACCTCAAAAACAATGTCGCCCACTTGTGGCTGGCGCTGGGGGTAGCGGTCGCTCATCTCGCGGCCCACCATGGCCTGGATCACGCGGTCTTCGCTCACCGCGCCTTCGCGGCAGTCCAGCATCTGCACGGTGCTGCCGTCGCGCAGCACGGTGATGGCATCGGCCACGCGCGAGATCTCGTTGAGCTTGTGCGAGATCAGGATGCAGGTGATGCCCTGGGCTTTCAGCTCCAGCAGCAGGTCCAGCAGGGCCTGGCTGTCGTTTTCGTTCAGGCTGGCGGTGGGCTCGTCCAGGATCAGCAGGCGCACCTTGCGCGACAGCGCCTTGGCAATTTCCACCAGCTGCTGCTTGCCCACACCCAGCTGGCCCACCGGTGTGTCGGGCGACTCGCGCAGGCCCACCTTGTGCAGCAGCGCCTGGGCGCGGCTGTGTGCGGCCATCCAGTCGATGACGCCGTGCCGCGCGGTTTCGTTGCCGAGGAAGATGTTCTCGGCAATCGACAGCAGTGGCACCAGCGCCAACTCCTGGTGAATGATGATGATGCCCAGGTGCTCGCTGTCGCGGATGCCTGCAAACTCGCGCTCCTGCCCGTCGAACAGGATCTGGCCGCTGTAGCTGCCGTGTGGGTACACACCCGACAGCACTTTCATCAGCGTGGATTTGCCCGCCCCGTTTTCGCCGACGATGGCGTGGATCTCCCCAGCCTGCACCTGCAGGTTGACCTGATTCAGCGCCACCACGCCGGGAAAGGTTTTGCGGATGTTCCGCATTTCAAGAAGCATGGTCTCTCAGTCTGTTGGTAGGGCCTCTGGCCCCATCCCGGTTGCAGGCCGCCTGCGCTGCCTCAGAGGCATTCGCAGGCGGCGGCTTTAGATGCAGAAGCCGCTCGCGCTCACTTGATCTGAGACTCTTTGTAGTAGCCACTGCCCACCAGCACCGTGTTCCAGTTGGATACGTCCACCGATACGGGCTTGAGCAGGTACGAGGGCACCACCTTCACGCCGTTGTTGTAGGTCTTGGTGTCGTTGATCTCGGGCTGCTTGCCTGTCAGTACGGCGTCCACCATGTTGGCGGCCACCTTGGCCAGCTCGCGGGTGTCCTTGAACACGGTGGAAGACTGCTCGCCCTTGAGGATGGACTTGATGGAAGGCACCTCAGCGTCTTGGCCGCTGACCACAGGGCAGGGCTGCTGGGCGGTGCAGTAGCCCACGCCCTTGAGGGAGGACAGGATGCCGATGGAGATGCCGTCATAGGGCGAGAGCACCGCATGCACCTTGTCCTTGCCATAGTAGGCCGACAGCAGGTTGTCCATGCGCGCCTGGGCCACCGAGCCATCCCAGCGCAGCGTGCCCACCTTGTTCATACCGGTCTGCTTGCTGCGCACCACCAGCTTGCCGCTGTCGATGTAGGGTTGCAGCACGCTCATGGCGCCGTCGTAGAAAAAGAAGGCGTTGTTGTCGTCGGGCGAGCCGCCGAACAGTTCGATGTTGAATGGGCCCTTGCCTTGCTTGAGGCCCAACTTGTCCACGATGGACGTGGCCTGCAGCACGCCCACCTGGAAGTTGTCGAACGTGGCGTAGTAGTCCACGTTCTTCGATCCCTTGATGAGGCGGTCGTACGCGATGACCTTCACGCCCTTGTCGGCCGCACTTTGCAGCACGCGCGACAGCGTGGTGCCGTCAATCGACGCGATCACCAGCACCTTGGCACCCTTGGTGATCATGTTCTCGATCTGCGCGAGCTGGTTGGGGATGTCGTCTTCGGCGTACTGCAGGTCGGTCTTGTAGCCCCGGTCCTTAAGCACCTTGACCATGTTGTCGCCATCGGCAATCCAGCGCGCCGAGGACTTGGTGGGCATCGAGATGCCGATGGTGCCCTTGTCCTGGGCCGATGCCACGGACGTGGCGCCCATGGCAGCCAAGGCCACGGTGGCCAACACGGCCTTGAAAATTGCACGCTTCATTTGAGTCTGTCTCCTGATGTTGTTTTGATTTGATTGACGCTTGGATATGCAACGGCCTTGCGAAACTGTCGCTGCCCAATTCCAGTGCCAACGCGCAAGGGCCGCCCCGCCGCGCCGGTGGCGTCCCCCTTCCCGCATCGCAAAGCGATGCGAGAGAAAGGGGGAAGGCGCGCAGCGCCTCAGGGGGTTAATACTTCCTGTTCGGCATTTCCTTCGCCGCCACTTCCATCGGGAAGATGCCTTCTTCGGTCACGATGCGCTTGGGCACGGCCTTGCCAGCCTTGATGTCCTTCACGGCGCTCATCAGCTGCGGGCCGAGCAGGGGGCTGCACTCCACGCTCACGTTGAGCTTGCCGGCGATCATGGCTTCGAAGGCGCCCTTCACTGCGTCGATGGAGATGATCACGATGTCCTTGGCGGGCTTCATGCCGGCCTCTTCGATGGCCTGGATGGCGCCAATCGCCATGTCGTCGTTGTGCGCGTACAGCACATTGATCTTCTTGCCCTCGGCCTTCAGGAAGGCCTCCATCACTTCCTTGCCCTTGGCGCGGGTGAAGTCGCCGGTCTGGCTGCGGATGATCTTGAACTTGGGGTCGGCCTTGATGACTTCTTCAAAGCCCTTCTTGCGGTCGATGGCAGGGGCCGAGCCCACAGTTCCTTGCAGCTCGACGATGTTGACCTCGCCCTTCTGGTCCTTCATCTTCTCCACCAGCCAGCGACCGGCCTTGCGGCCTTCTTCCACAAAGTCCGAGCCCATGAAGGTCACGTACAGCGACGTGTCCTTGGTGTTCACTGCGCGGTCGGTCAGCACCACGGGGATCTTGGCGGCCTTGGCCTCGCGCAGCACGGGTTCCCAGCCCGACTCCACCACGGGCGAGAACGCAATCACGTCCACCTTCTGCGCGATGAACGAGCGGATGGCCTTGATCTGGTTCTCCTGCTTCTGCTGCGCGTCCGAGAACTTCAACTCGATGCCGGCCTCTTTGGCGGCCGACTTGATGGACTCGGTGTTGGCGGTGCGCCATTCGCTCTCGGCCCCCACCTGGCTGAAGCCCAGCACGAGGGGCTTTTGCGCCCAGGCGGCGCCGGGCAGCAAGGCGGCCACGGGCACGCTGGCCAAGGCGGCAGCAACGGTGCGGCGGTTCATTTTCATCATCTTGTCTCCTGTCTGTAATGGTTGGTTGACGATGGTTGCGGGATGGAAAGAAGGAACGAACGAAAAGGGCAGGGCTCAAGCCAGCATGTAGCCCGTCTTGACCGTGGTGTAGAACTCAGCGGCGTAGCGCCCCTGCTCACGGGCGCCGTAGCTCGATTCCTTGCGGCCACCAAAAGGCACATGGAAGTCCACACCCGCCGTGGGCAGGTTCACCATGGTCATGCCCACGGCAGCGTGGCGCTTGAAGTGCATGGCGCGCTTGAGCGACGTGGTGCAAATGCCCGCGCACAGCCCAAAGGGCGTGTCGTTGGCCAAGGCCAGTGCGTGCTCGTAGTCGTCAGCCCGCAGCACGCAGGCCACGGGGCCAAAGATTTCCTCGCGCGCCACGCGGTGCTCGGGGCGGGCCAGGAAGAGGGCGGGGCTCATGTAATGGCCTGGGGTGGGGCGCTCCAGGCGCTCGCCACCCCAGACATGCTCCGCTCCCTCGCTCTTCGCAATGTCGATGTAGTCCAGGTTTTGTGCCAGCTGGTTGTCATCCACCACCGGGCCCATCTCGGTGCCGCGCTCCAGCGCGTGGCCCACCTTCAGGCTGGCCAGCCGGTTGCGCAGGCGCGCCACAAAGGCGTCGTGCACCTCGGCCTCCACGATGAGGCGGCTCGACGCCGTGCAGCGCTGGCCGGTGGAGAAATACGAGCCCTGCAGCGCGCAGTCCACCGCCTGGTCCAGGTCGGCGTCGGCCAGCACGATGAGCGGGTTCTTGCCGCCCATCTCCAGCTGCACCTTGGCGCGCCGTGCTGAGGCCGCGCGCAGGATGCGGTCGCCCGTGGCGACCGATCCGGTAAAGCTCAGCGCGTTGATCAGCGGGTGGTCCACCAGCGTCTGGCCCACCTCGCGGCCGCTGCCCATGACGAGGTTGAAGGCGCCGGCGGGCAGGCCGCTGCGGCTGATGATCTCGGCCAGCGCCCAACCACAGGCGGGCACCAGCTCGGCGGGCTTGAACACCACGGTGTTGCCGTAGGCCAGCGCCGGGGCGATCTTCCAGGCCGGGATGGCGAACGGGAAGTTCCACGGCGCGATGATGCCCACCACGCCCACAGGTTCGCGGGTTACGTCCACCTGCACGCCCTGGCGTACAGAGGCCAGCAGCTCGCCCTGGATGCGCAGCGCCTCGCCCGCAAAAAACTTGAAGATCTGCCCGCTGCGCGCCACTTCGGCGATGCCTTCGGGCAGGGTCTTGCCTTCTTCGCGGGCCAGCAGTGCGCCCAGCTCGTCCTTGCGTGCCAGCAGCTCGCTGCCAATCATGTCCAGCACGTCGGCGCGGCGTTGGGGGGGGCTCTGGCTCCAGGTGGGCAGGGCGTCGGCCGCCGCGCGCACGGCCAGCTCGGTCTGGTTGCGGTCGGCGCGGGCGTATTCGGCCACCACCTCGCGGGTGTCCGACGGGTTGGTGCTGATGCCGGTGGTGGTGCCGATTTCCCACCGGCCGTTGATCAGGTGCCGGGGGCTGAGCTGGAGGTCGCCGAGCTTCATGGAGAGAGGCCTTTGTTGCAGTTGCGGCGAAGTCTATGGAAGGTTTAGATATCAATCCAATCGTTTTTTAGACAAAATACATATCGTTCTTTGCATTCTGGAAAACCCCTCCCTTTTCCCGTCGTCCCATTCATGAGCACCTACAACCACTGGTTCATCCGCGCCCGCCTCAAGACGCGCCAATTGCTGCTGCTGGTGGCCCTGGCCGAAGAGGGCAACATCCACCGCGCCGCCCAGGTGCTCAGCATGACCCAGCCCGCTGCGTCGAAGCTGCTCAAGGACCTGGAGGACGTGCTGGAGGTGTCGCTGTTTGACCGCCTGCCGCGTGGCATGCGCCCCACCTGGTACGGCGAAACGATGATCCGCCACGCCCGCATGGCCCTGGCCAACCTGAACCAGGCGCATGACGAGATCGGCGCGCTCAAGCGCGGGCACTATGGCCAGGTGGGCATCGGCGCCATCACCTCACCGGGCCTGAGCCTGTTGCCCGCCGCCGTGGCGCTGGTCAAGCAGGAGCATCCCAGCCTGCGCATTTCGCTCGACATTGAAACCAGCCCGGTGCTGCTGGAGCGGCTGGAGCAGGGCAAGCTCGACATCGTGGTGGGCCGCCTGTACGAGGAGCACGACAAGGAGAATCTGCGTTATGAGTCGCTGACGGAGGAGCTGGTCTGCGCCATGACACGCCCGGGCCACCCGTTGTCGAGCATGACCGGGTTGACGCTGCGCGATGTGGTGTCGGCCAGCTGGATCGTGCCGCCAGCGGGCAGCGTGCTGCGGCACCGGTTTGACCTGATGTTCCAGCAGGACGGGCTTGCGCCGCCGCTGCACACGGTGGAGACATCGGCCCTGCTGTTCATCACGCGCATGCTGCAGCAGAGCGACATGATTGCGGTGGTGGCGGAGGATGTGGCGCGCTATTACGCGGCGCATGGGATCGTGACGGTGTTGCCGCTGGCGATGCCGTGCCATATGGATGCGTTCGGGATCATCACGCGGTCGGACCGGCTGTTGTCGCCGGCGGCGAAGGTGATGATGAAGGCGTTGAAGCAGACGAGTCTGGTGCAGTATGGGCGTAGGTTGGAGGTGGGGGATTGATTTTTTTTGGATGAAATTGGCTGCTAGCGCTTGTGAGGTAAGCGCTGGCAGCTATTGTTTTTGTAGTTTTAGGCCTCCTGTCCGTTCGGGCTGAGCTGGTCGAAGCCTTGCGTGCTGGTTTGAGAGGCTTGCTTTTGCCAAGGGCGGAGGCCGGGTCTCGGCCCGGCGGCCGAGGTACTTGTTCTTTGCTTCGCCAAAGAAAAGTACCCAAAAGAAAGGCGACCCCCAGTCTGCGACCCCTGCGCTTCGCTACGGGGCAACCTGCGCCGGGGCGGTTGCGGGGTGCGCCGCAGAACTCACTGCGCTGCTTCGCAGCTCCGTTCGGACAACTGCGGCGAGTCAGTTCACGAAGCATGGGCGCTTCGACGCCCATGCCACCCCACAACCGCCCCGCCGCAGGCGCAGCCAGCAGGGGGTTGGGCAGCCGAACCTCCAACAGCCGAACAGCCACACGGGCCATTGCTGCGCTCGGCCGTGCCTGCGCAGCGCGAGGCGCTTGCGCCCGCGAGACCGTGCCGAGCGCAGCGTAGCGAAGCAATGGCCCGTGTGGATGTCCGCTCCCCCGGGTTCCCTTCTGGAAGCGCCTGGGGCGCGCAGGGCGCGGGGTGGCGCGTGTGCCGAAGGACACACGCGCTTCGTGAACTGACTCACCGCAGTTGTCCGAGCGGAGCGCCAAAGGCGCGCAGCGAGTTCTGCGGTGCACCCCGTGACCGAGCACCCCAGGTTGCCCCGGAGCGAAGCGCAGGGGTCGCAGACAGCAGGGTCGCCCTTTCTTTGGTTCCTTTCTTTCGGCGACGCGAAAGAAAGGGACTCGCCCGCCGGGGCGACAACCCGGCCTCCGCCTCCAACCCAAGCACGCCGCCCAAACCAGAGAACGAGCTTCCCCCGGCTTCGACAGGCTCAGCCCGAACGGGCGGGAGTCATCAGGACTGCAAAAACAATAGCTGCTAGCGCTTGATGGATAAGCGCCAGAGCCCAAAAAAACTTCAAAAAATCAAACCCACCCCGCATCCACCTTGAACTCCTGCGCCGTACACATCGCCGCATCATCCGACGCCAAAAACAACACCATCCGCGCAATGTCATGCGGCCGCAGCTTGTCCGGCAAACACTGGTTGCGCGCCAATTCCTTCTCGCCCTCGGCATCCAGCCACAGCTTGATCTGCCGCTCCGTCATCACCCACCCCGGCGAAACCGTGTTGATGCGGATCCGGTCCTGCCCCAGCGTCTTGGCCAGCCCGCGCGTGAGGCCGTTCACCGACGACTTGGCAATGGCATAGCAAGGGTAGCCCGTGCCCTTGCCCTGCCAACCGGTGGAGCCCAGGTTGATCACCGAGCCCGCGCCCAGCCTGCGCATGCCCGGCACCACGGCCTGGATGGCGAAGAAGGCGGGGCGCTCGTTGATGGCCATGCGCTCGTCGTAGTACTCAGGCGTCACGGACTCCAGCGTGTGCCGGTCGTCGCTGGCCACGTTGTTCACCAGCACCGCAAAGTCGCTTCCCAGCTCGGCCGCCGCTTCGGCCACACAGGCCTGCAGGGCGTTCACATCGCGCACGTCACACACACGCCACCAGGGGCGGGGCAGGCCTGCGTCGGCAATGTGCTGGGCTAGGGCTTCGCTGGCGTTGCGCGCCACGTCCACAAAGGCCACGCGGGCGCCTTGTTCGGCAAACGCCGCAACGATGGCCGCGCCAATGCCGCTGCCGCCGCCCGTCACAAACACGGCACGGCCTTGCAGGCTGGGGAACTTCGCCAGGCCCTGGGGGGCGCCGGTGGCATCGGTCGAGGAAGAGGAGGGGGTAAAAACCTTTGACATATAAATATTGCAATCAATCAATTGAAAAAAATTTCATTTCAAGCATCAATTGGCGTTGATAAGATGCCGTTCGTCAAGTGCCTGGCGGCAGGCCGATACAAAAAAAGACCGGAGACACGCATGCGCCCCTTGCTGGATACCCCCTTCTCTTCGCCCGAGGGCGCTGCCCGTTCCGCGCCCATCACCGGCGCCGTGCGCTGCGTGATCGCACTGGGCAACGCGCTGGGCGAAGGCGTGCTCTGGTCGGTGCGCGAGCAGGCCGTGTACTGGGTGGACATCCTTGGGCGCGAGTTGCACCGCTGGGACCCGGCCACCGGCGCCCACCAGCGCTGGACGCTTGACGAAGAGATCTCCGCTATCGCCGAACGCGCGCATGCCCCCGGCTTCATCGTCACGCTGCGCCGGGGTTTTGCGCTGTTCGACCCGGCCACCGACATGGCCCCGCGCTACCTGCACCAGCCCGAGCCCGACCGCGCGGGCAACCGCTTCAACGACGGCAAGTGCGATGCACAAGGGCGCTTCTGGGCGGGCTCCATGGACTTTGCGTGCGAGGCGCCCACGGGCGCGCTCTACCGCTATGACCCCGACGGCAGTTGCACCCGCCACGACGACGGCTTTGCCGTGACCAACGGCCCCACCTGGTCTGGCACGGGGCAGGGTGCGGCCATGTTTTTCAACGCCACCATCGAAGGCAACACCTACCGCTACGACAGCGATCTGGCCGCAGGCACCGTGTCGAACAAAACGCTGTGGAAGCATTGGCTGCCCGATGACGGCCTGCCCGATGGCATGACCACCGACGCGCAGGGCCGCCTGTGGATTGCACACTGGGGCGGCTGGTGCGTGACCTGCCACGACCCGGTAACCGCCGTCGAACTGGGCCGCGTGCGCTTGCCAGTCAGCCAGGTCACCACTTGCGCGTTTGGCGGCGCAGACCTGCGCACGCTGTTCATCAGCTCGGCGCGGGTAGGCCTCACGCCCGAGCAACTGGCGGCCGAGCCGCTGGCCGGGGCGCTGTTTGCGGTGGACACCGACAGCCTGGGTCTGCCCGCCCATCCATTTGGCGGCTGAGAGCGGCTAACAAATACCTTCTGGCGTCGTTGCCGCGTCTTGTCGTACTACCCGTACTGCCTGCGACGCGGCGCCTGGCCAGAACCGCTTCGCTGGGTTTTGTTATCCGCTCTAAGCACTGAAGAACGCAGCCCCGCGCGCTCTGCCAACCCGCAATCCCTGTCAACACACCAAAGAAAGCACACCGCCCATGACCGAGGCCGCATCCTCCCACCCCATCATCTGGCTGCACCACGCGGGACAGCACCTGGGCCTGGTGCCTACCCTCGGCGGCAGCGTGGCGGCCTGGCAGATCGACGACCCGCAAGAGGCTGGCGCACGCATCGACCTGTGGCGCCCGTGGGACGGCGCCACGCCCGACCTGTACCAGCTCGCGTCGTTTGCCATGGTGCCCTGGTCCAACCGCATCAGCGGCGGCGGGTTTGAGCACGCGGGCCAGTTCCACCCCATGCGCCCCAACCGCGTGGGCGAGCCGTACCCTATTCACGGCGATGGCTGGCTGCAGCCCTGGCAACTTACCCAGCCCGCACCCGACACGCTGCAGATGCAACTTCGCTCCGAGCGCTTTGACGGCAACCCCTACGAGTACGAATGCGTGCAGACCTTCCGCCTGGTGGACGGCGGCCTGGACCAGTCGGTGCAGGTGCGGCACCTGGGCGCGCAGCCGCTGCCCTACGGCCTGGGCCTGCACCCCTGGTTTCCGCGCACGCCCCGCACGCGCATCACGGCGCCGGTGCAGGGCGTGTGGCTGTGTGGCGATGACCCTCTGCCCACACAGCACACGCAGCACTTCCCGCCCGGCTGGGACTTGAACAGCGGCGCTCCCGCCAATGGCGGCCTGATCGACAACGCCTACACCGGCTGGGGCGGCACGGCCCAGATCGACTGGCCCGAGCGGGGCCTGCGCTTGACCGCCCAGATGCCGGACTTTGCGCAAGACGGCGGTACCGACCAGCACTACTGCCTGATCTACCGACCGCCACAGGGCCCAGCATTCTGCTTTGAGCCCATCACACAACCCATCGACGCCTTCCATCAGCCCGGGCAGCCCGGCCTGCGCACGCTGGCGCAGGGGGAGTCGATGGCGCTGCGTGTGCAGTGGCGCTACAGCAGCTGCATGAGTGAGGTGGATGTGGGGCAGTAGATTTTGATTGAAATTGGCCCTAGCGCTTAATGGTTATCGGTTGTTTGCTATCGAAATAATAGTTTTCAGACACGACTGACTCCGCGGGCTGTCTGCACCTAACTGGCCGTGCGTGCACCCCGTGCCGATTTCGCCTTGGCCTTCGCACCCCCGGCATTCAGGGCGACCGCTGCGCGGATCAGCGCCTTGAAGGCCTCCGCGTCCACGGTGTCCCCTTCGTGGATGTCTATGGCACGCCGCGCGTTACCGTCCAGACTGGCGTTGAAGAGCTTCGCCGGGTCTGGTAACGAAGCGCCCTTCAGAAAGGTCAGTTTTACCGCTGACTTGTACGACTCGCCCGTGCACAGAATCCCGCCCAGCGACCACACGGGCGTGCCGTTCCACTTCCATTCCTCCAACACCTCGGGCGCCGCCTCATGGATCAGCAGGCGCATGCGGCCCAGTGCTTGCCCGCGCCAATCGTTCAGGTCGGCGATGCGCTGGTCGATCAGCACCGATGCGGGCGGGCCTTCGGGGGTTTTTGCAGTGCTCATGGGGTCTCCTGGTCAGTCAAGGTTGCAAGCCCCGCCTGCAACCGGTGCGGATTCCGCGCAGCGGCCGGGTAGCACCTGAGGGGTCAGAACGTTGGTGATGAAGCGTGATTTTTCCTCACGGTAGCGCTCCATGCCAAAGGGCGCAAAACGCTGCTTGAGCTGGTTGTACTGCTCCACCAGGCGCGGGTCTGCACGCAAGGCATCGCGAAAGTGCAGAAAGAACTCAAACTCCGATCCCTTGGCCACTACCTGCAATGCCACGTCCGTGTCTGTGCGTGGCGACAGCAGCATGCACAGCTCTGGCGTGCGCAAGGTGTCCTTTTTGGCCACGTAGCCTGCGCCCTGCAGCACCTGAACGGCCCGCGCGTGCTCTTGCGCAGTCACCAGCACGCAAATGTCCAGATCGCCTTTGGACACCGCTCCAGGAATGGCGGAGGCACCAATGTGCTCCAACTGGGCAAGGGGTAGGAGCCGGGCGATCTCTTGCACTACGGACAGATATACGGCACCAGCGGCTGCCTGGTACTCGGAGGGTTCCAACAACTTCATGGGGTCATGATGATGCCAGTCTGGCGGGGCAGCGGCCCCTGCAAAAGCCTGGTTCAGGACGGCTCGGGCTGCTGCTTTCGATCACCCCCATGCGCCCCCGTCCGCCCTGCTGAGGTTGTGATAATTTGCAACTATCCGACCGCCACCCCAACCACCCCAACCACCCCGCAGGGACGATCAACCGATGAAGAACACCCAACCTGGAAGCGCTGGTCCGTTTGCACCGCTGGCCATGCTGATGCTGCTGTCCACGCTGCCCTTTGCCGCGTCGGCCCAAACGATCTCCAGCGGCGCCCCTGCCGTGGCCAACGTGCCGGTGGACAGCCCCTTGGCGCTGGGCGCCTTGCTGGTGGCGGTTGCGCTGGCCGGGTGGTGGTCGCTGCGCCGCAGTCACGGCGTGCGGCGTGTGGCTTCGCTGCTGCTGGTGGCCGCAGTGGTGGGCCTGGCGGGGCAGGGGTCAGGTTTGATGGCGCAGGTTGTCAGTGCCTTCACCCAACCTGCGGGCGAGACACTGCCCATTACCGTCAGCCCCATCACAGCCGGTGGCTTCACAGGCTTTCAGCCTGCGGACTTCAGCAACAACTCAGGCGCTGCGCTGCGAATTGCCGCCATCGACCCGCCCGACCTGGCCCAGTGTTTTGCCACCAACCCGGCCAACACCTTGCTGCCCCCCGGGCCTCCCACGCCATCGCCCCATCCCGCCTGCGGCGTGGGGGCCATGCTGGCCAATGGTGCCACCTGCCGGGTGGATGTCGAGGCCATCTGCCGCAGCCTCTACGTCTCGGGCGCCACGCTGACCGCCATCAGCCCCACCTCTGGCACTGCATCGGGTGGGGTCGGCGTCACGCTGACCGGCACCGGGCTCACCGGCGCCACCAGCATCACTTTTGACGGTGTGCCCGCTACCTCGGTCAACGTGGTCAACGCCACCACCATCACGGCGGTCACGCCAGCGCATGCAGCGGGTGCCGTCAATGTGGCGGTTTTCACCCCGGCCGGGGCCGCTCAGCTGGCCAACGGCTATACCTACCTGATCACCGCTGTGGGGCAAACCAGTGGCGGCGGCGTGATTGCTGCGCTGGGCGGCGGGCTGAACAACCTGATTGCGGCCACCGCAGACAACAGCACCGGGATCGGGTGGGGTGGCTTCGGCACGGCCGTGGGGCCGGGTGCGCAAAGCGACACCGACGGTGCCAGCAACACCGCCGCCGTCGGTGCGACGCTGGGTGCGGGTGTTTATGCCGCGCAACTGTGCAGCACCTACCAGGTCGATTCGCAAGGCAATACGCCCTGCCAGGCGGGCAACACCTGCTACAACGACTGGTTCCTGCCCGCCCGCAACCAGCTCGCAGCGCTGTATACCAACAGGGTGGCGGTAGGCGGCTTCGCCAACGCCCTCTATTGGAGCTCCACCGAGAGCTCGGCCTCGCCCCTGACCGACGCATGGATCAATGATTTTTCCATCGGCAATCCGGTGACCATCCCCAAGACCCAAAACCTGCAGACGCGGTGCGTGCGTGCCTTCACGCCTTGAAGGCCGGGGCGCATGCCGTAAAACGCCGAAAATTTGGCTGAAATATGCTCTGGCGCTTGATGGACAGGCGCCAGAAGCTATCAAATAGTGAGCAATCGACCTTGGGCATATGCAGAACACCGGCCGGGCCGCAACGGCCCGTGGTTTACCCGCTTGCTGCCCATTGCACCTGCCCACACCCTTAACGTCATCCGCAGCGGGGCGTAGGCTGCAAGTGGTGGTGCATGGCGCCCCTCATGCTCTGTCGCCTTGGCCTGTGCAGCCCATCCCCCAAACTGGAACGATTCCGGCAAACTGGCACCACCATGAACGTGATAGACCCGCGCACCGCCATCGTGTTGATCAGCGCCATGAGTGCGCTGATGGCGCTGGTGCTGTGGGCCCTCAAGCGCAGCTACCCGCCTAGCATTCAGGGTCTGGGCCAATGGGCGCAGGCGCTGTTGATCATTGTGGTGGGCGGCATCCTGGCGGCCTCGCGTGGGCAACTGCCTGAAATCCTCACCACGGCCGTGCCCAATTTCTTGCTGTGCTGGGGCGTGTATGGCCTGTATGCGGGCACCCAGTGTTTTTACGGCGTGCGCCCAGCCACCTGGCGCTGGCTGGCAGTGACTGTCGCCGTCACGCTGGGCACCCTTTGGTTTGCCCTGGGCGACCCCAGTTACACAGCCCGCCTGCGGCTTGTGACGGCACTCTTGGCCGTGATGTTTGCCGTGCACGCCTGGTTCATCGTGCGGCAGGGCATGGGCAGCTTTTCGCGCTGGCTCACGGTGGGGGTGATCGTGTACATCGCCGTGATTCAGCTGGTGCGGCTTGCCACCACGTTCTTCCTGCCCATGGGCGACACTATCTTGAGTGGCACGCCGCAGCACGTGCTGTTCATCGCCAGTTTTTCCGTGTCTGTCCTGCTGTTTTCGGTGGGCGCCGTGCTGATGGCTGGCGACCGCCTGCGGGCCGAGCTGGAGCTGCTGGCCACCCGCGACTCGCTCACCAACACCCTGACCCGGCGCTACATGGACGAAGCCTGCGCCATCGAGCTGGAGCGCAGCCACCGCACCGGCCAGCCCCTGGCCATGCTGATGCTGGACCTGGACCATTTCAAAACCATCAACGACACCCACGGCCACCAGGCCGGCGACCGCGTGCTGGTGGAGTTTGCCGCCAAGGTACAGCGCTGCCTGCGCAGCAAGGACCTGCTGGGCCGCTTTGGCGGCGAAGAATTTGCCCTGCTGCTGCCCAACACCCCCCTGGACGCCGCCCTGCAGGTGGCCGAACGCATCCGCGCCGCCTGCGTGCCCCAGGGTAACGAGGTGGGCTGCACCGTCAGCATCGGCGTCACCCTGAGCCTGCCGCAGAACGACTCGATGGACAAGCTGCTGGCGCGGGCGGATGCGGCGCTGTATGAAGCGAAGAACACGGGGCGGAATCGGGTGGTGGCGGGGTAAGAGGGCTCTCTGACGAAGGGTAGAAGTGGGGCGTTTTCGGCCCGAAACGGCCCATGGAGGAGATCCGGCAGATGATCGCCCAGCAGCGGTTGATGTCATCCGCGCTTCGTCGTTGAACGCGTGCTATCGGCCAGGAGCAGCCGGTCACCGCAAATGAAAGCGGACGTTCAACGTTTGACATGAGCTGCGTGACCCGGCTTGCCGGAGCACGTCAGCTCGATGGAAGGGTTGGGCCTCACGCATATACGGCGAGGCCTTATCTGGAATATTGCGTTGCTCAACGGGAGTAAATGGCCGCGCCAACCATGTGAAGCGCACCCCAAAGCAGGAGGAGTAGCAATGCCCCAAGTATGAGGCTCACGGTGAGACCTGTTGAGCTTCTGGATACAGCAATACCCGCAGCCACCAGGAGACACAAGACGGCTGGTACTCCTGCGAGTGCGCCGCCGTTGCTTCCCATCGCACCTGCGAGGACGAGCAAGACCACGCCAATCAGAATGAGCGGGATAGCGAACAGTCCTTTGACGACTCGAGTGCCGGCGGATGATTTCGAACCAGCTGCCGGCGGATGAGCTAGCGGGGTTGCCGTTGGCTTCCAAGCGGCGTTTCCGCTGAAGGATGCAGAGCATTTCGGACAGCTGATAGCAGCCTCCCCGACATCTGCAGAACAATTGGGGCAATAGGGCATAGGTTTGTCGGTGAGGCCTAACGCCTAACGTGATGTATCCCGCAAAACCTGCGGAATAAACTGGACCGTGCGGGATATTCTGGACACTAATTTCTCCTGGAAGTGGCTTGCAGCTTAGATTTGCAAGGTACGACCTATTTAAACGTCCAGGTATAAAAACTCCATGAAATCCGGCACGCGTCAACTCGGCAAACTATAGCTCGCCAGTCGGAAGGCACCGAGATTTCCAACAGTAGCGTGCAGCAAGTCAAAGGCAGCTTCTGGGCGTCGCTTCTGAACGGCGGCTCTGGGCCCATGTCCGACATTCGACAACCTTCATGTGAACTGGTCATAAAACACCTCAATCTGGCTGGTAGCGACCAGGGCTTGGAGCGGAAAGACCAGCCAAGGAGTTGCGACCTCCATGTCATTGAGGCGAACTAACAATTGATCTCGCACATCCGGTTTCACCTCCTGCCGCCAGTTCAGCACTTGGCCCCAGGTCGAACTCCCGTTCAAGTGCAAGGGAAACCGTGCGGACTGAACTGAAGCGCTATAGGCCGTTGGAAAGAGTCGCTTGTATGCCTGCAGGTTGTAGAGCCAAGAAACGCCGCGCACGGTTGTAGCGCGTGGCTCCGTGCGCTGAACATGCGATATCAGTTCTTGTAAATCGGCCCTCCTTGCGCTGGAATTCTCAATAGCAAGCGGACTGGAATTGATTCCATCTGGCGCAACAAAGTGGATGCGCAAGGTACCGTATGCATCGGGCGGATCGTAAGAAAAACAGCCGAACGACCGTTTGACTTCGATGTAGGAAAGAGATTGTTGGAACTCGGCACATAAAGCGACTTGCTCGGCACGGTCATCAACCGCGCTTTTTACCTTGTTCAGAAAGAGTTTCCACCTACTTCCGCCAGTGTCCCCCCACAGATTCAGCCTGCGTCGCAAGTTGGTACAGCGGTCAATGGCGACGTCGAGAGACACTGCCGCTTTCGCTGCGTAGTGCGTGGCAAATTTCAATTGCAGGGAGAAATAGTCTTCAAGCATGTATATGACGTTAGCACCGTCTTGCCAACTTCCACTTCTGGCCGGCAGTCGTCGTCCGCTCAAGACACCACCCCCCGCATCCCCGCCAACCCCGGCATTGCCCCCCGCATCCCCTCCAAAAACAACCGCAACCGCGCCGGATAAAACCGCGCATGTGGATACACCAGATACACCGGCAACGAGGGGGCCTGCCAGGTGGGCACCAAGTGCAGCAAGCCGCCTGCGCGCAGATCCGCATCTACGATCCACGCCGATGCAATACACGCGCCGAGCCCGGCCAGGGCGGCGCTGCGCAGGGCGTACAGGCTGTCGGTGGCCAGGCGGGGGGTGATGGCGAAGGTGCTGGCCTCGCTGCTGTGCTGGTGGGTCAAGGTGACTTCGCGCTGGTAGAAGGTGCTGAGCGCCAGCCAGGGTAGATCCTTCAGATCCTGCGCGTGTTGCGGTGTGGGCCGACTTGCCATGAGGGCGGGCGATGCCAGTACGATGCGCGGCACTTCGGCAAGGCGAATGGCGACCACCGAGGGGTCTTCCACCGCACCCACCTGGATGGCGCAGTCAATACCTTCTGCGATGAAGTCAGGGCGGCGGTCGTGCAGCATCCATTCCACCGAAACATCGGGGTAGCGGCGCAGGTAGTCCATCAGCGGGGGGATGAGCTGGTTTTGCCCGAAGGCGTGGGGCGCCAGCACGCGCAAGGTGCCGCGCGGTGTGTCGGCCGTGCCGCGCAGGTCGTCTTCCATGGCGCGCCAGTCTTCCAGCAGGGCTTTGGCGTGGGCAAAGCAGCGGTCGCCGTCTTCCGTCAGTTTCATCACATGGGTGGAGCGCTGCAGCAGCTTGACGCCCAGGCTGCGCTCCAGCGCTTGCAGGCGGCGGCTCACGGTGGGCTGGCTGGTGCCCAACTGCTGGGCGGCGGCAGACAGGCTGCCGGCCTCGACGATGCGGACAAAGGTCTGCATCAGCTCGATGCGGTCGGCGCCGGGCGGCTGGGTCGGGAGGGTGTTGGTCATACGTCAAGCGTATAACGAATCTGCAATTCAGCCTACTACCCAGCGCGGCGACGGGATAGAACAATCGCACCATTCCTTTTAAACCGATGGTGTTGTGATGTCTTCCATTCAAAATGTGCATGCAAGGGGTGTGGCGGGGCGGGCCCCGGTGGCGCTGGCTGAAGAGAGTGCGGCAGGCGCGGTGGGCGCGCCGCTGCTGTTGCTGCTGGCGACCACGGCGGGGCTGAGCGTGGCGTCGCTGTATTACAGCCAGCCCATGCTGGGCGTGCTGGGGCACGACATGCAGGCCGACAGCCGCGTGGTGGGGCTGGTGCCCACGCTCACGCAGCTGGGGTATGCGCTGGGCATCTTGCTGCTGGCGCCGCTGGGTGACCGGTTTGACCGGCGCCGCATCATCGTCATCAAGTCCATCGCGCTGATGCTGGCGCTGCTGCTGAGCGGCCTGGCGCCCGGCATGGGCGCGCTGCTGGCGGCCAGCCTGGCCGTGGGTCTGGCGGCTACGGTGGCGCAAGACGTGGTGCCCGCTGCCGCCACGCTGGCCCCGGCCGCACAGCGCGGGCGCATGGTGGGCACGGTGATGACGGGGCTGCTGCTGGGCATTTTGCTGTCGCGCGTGGTCAGCGGCTTTGTGGCGCAGCAGTGGGGCTGGCGCACGGTGTATGTGGCGGCGGCGGTGGCCGTTGCGCTGCTGACGGTGGCGGTGTGGCGCGGCCTGCCGCGCTTTGCGCCCACCACGCAGATGGGCTATGGCGCGCTGATCGGCTCCATGGTGGCCTTGTGGCGCCAGCACGCAGCGCTGCGCCGCGCGGCCTGGGCGCAGGGGCTGCTGGCCGTGGGCTTCAGCGCGTTCTGGTCCACGCTGGCGGTGATGCTGCACAGCCAGTTTCAGCTGGGCACGGCGGCGGCGGGTGCGTTTGGCTTGGCTGGGGCGGCAGGTGCCTTGGCTGCCCCGCTGGCCGGGCGCCTGGCCGACAAGCGGGGGCCCGAGGTGGTCACGCGCTATGGCGCCGGGCTGGCGGCTGCGTCGTTTGCCGTGATGGCGCTGGCACCGCTGCTGCCTGCGCAGGCCCAGCTGGGCTTGATTGTGGTCAGCGCCATCGGCTTTGACTTTGGCGTGCAGGCCACGCTGGTGGCGCACCAGACCATCGTGTACGGCATCGACCCTGCAGCGCGCAGCCGGCTCAATGCGCTGCTGTTCACGGGCATGTTCATCGGCATGTCGGCCGGGGCGGCGCTGGGCGCCTTGGTGCTGGCGCAGTGGGGCTGGCTGGGCGTTGTGGCGTTGGCTACCGCGGGGTCGCTGGCTGCACTGGCGGTGCGGATCGCGGGGCGGACACGGTGATTTGAATGGAAAATGCCTCTAGCGCTTGATGGGAAAGCGCTAGCAGCTATCAAAAACAGAGCGGCCAGGAAGCCGCTCTTTCTTTTTTGCTGGGCTACCTTGCCGGTGGCCTCAGGCCTTCTTCACTTCAATGTGATACAGCCCCCAGGGGCACAGGCCAAAGCGTTCCTTCACCGGCTTGTCCTTGAAGGCGGGCAGCACGTCCGCGTCGTACACCGCCCACTGCGGGCCCAGGCCGCCCAGGGCCATGGGCTGGCCGTCGATGTGGGTGGCGACGATCATGCGGTAGGCCTGCACGTCGGCCATGCTGATGGTCACGTTGTAGCCGTCCACCGCGCGCAGCACCAGCTGCACGGGGCTGCCAGCGGCCACACCGGCAGCGGCCAGCACGGTGGTGAGCAGGGGGCCTTTGAGCGTGTGGGGCTTGCTGTCGTATTCGAGCGTGGGCTTGATGGTGACGGCGGGCATGCGCTGCAGGGCGGCGGCGTCCAGCGCGTGGGCTTTGTCGAACTGGATGCCGTGTTTGCCCATCATCTGGTCGATGGTGGCATCGAGCGCGCCCCGGTTGGGCTGGGTGATGGCGCCGCTGATGGTGAGCAGGGCGGGGCTGGCGGATGTTTTGGCGGGTGGGGCGGCGTGGCTGCTGGTGGTGGCGGTCCACAGGCCTGCCAGGCCGACGCTGGCAGCCACAAAGTTTCTTTTGTTCATGCTCGGTTTCTCCTCGTGTGATGCTTGGTTGATTGATCGATGGATGGGGCACATCAATCCGGGGCGCATGGTAAGCGCAGGACTGGCGCTTGCCACCCAAAAAAGTGTCAGTACCTGTGTGGACGTGCCGCGCGTGCTGCGTGTGCCGTGTGGCATGCGTGTCCTGTGGCCTTCAACCCCCAGGGTGCATGGCGCACCCTGCCAGCGCGCAGACGCGAGCCGCACCACAATCGGCGCCCATGACTTCTTCTTCGACGATGCTGCGGCTGATCAGCCTGGCGGCCTTTTGCAGCATGGCCTCCATGCGTGTGTGCGACCCGATGCTGGTGGCACTGTCCCTTGAGTACAAGATCACCACGGGCGACGCCTCGGCCGTGATTGCCGCGTTTGCCGTGGCCTATGGTGTGCTGCAGCTGGTGTATGGCCCGCTGGGCGACCGGGTGGGCAAGGTGCGCGTGATCATTGGTGCCACGGCGGCGTGTGCGGTGTTCAGCGCCATGACGGCGCTGGCGCCCAGCTTCAGCCTGCTGGTGGTGGCGCGGGCGGCCATGGGGGCGGCGGCGGCCGGGATCATTCCGCTGTCGATGGCGTGGATTGGCGATGAGGTGGCCTACGAGCAGCGGCAGGAAACATTGGCGCGGCTGATGGTGGCCACGGTGACCGGGATGATGGCGGGCCAGTGGTTTGGCGGCTTTGCCACCGAAACGCTGGGCTGGCGCGCGGCGCTGGGTGTGCTGGCCGTGCTGTTCTTTACGGCGGCCACGCTGCTGTTGCGGCACGCGCGTGCCATCGGGGCGTTGCGCACGGTGGTGGTGCCGGGTGCACCGGCGTTTTCGCTGGCCAATTACGTCGCGGGCACGGCGGCGCTGCTGCGCATTCCGCGTGTGCGCTGGGTGCTGACGGTGGTGGCGATTGAAGGCGCGCTGGCGTTTGGCACGCTGGCCTTTGTGCCCGCGCGCATGGTCGATGGGTTTGGCCTGTCCGCCTCTGCGGCGGGTGGCGTGATGGTGCTGTATGGCGTGGGCGGGCTGATCTACAGCGTGTTTGCGCGGCGTTGGCTGGCGGCGCTGGGCGAGCGGGGGCTGGCCGTGCTGGGGGCCAGCTTCATTGCCATCGGCCTGCTGTCGCTGGCCTGGGCGCCTGCGGTGGGCTGGGCCATGCTGGGCTGCTTTTTGGCGGGTATCGGCTTTTACATGTTGCACAACACGCTGCAGGTGCAGGCCACGCAGATGGCGCCCGAGGCGCGGGGCACGGCGGTCACGCTGTTTGCGTGCCTGCTGTTCCTGGGCCAGTCCACGGGCGTGCTGCTGGTGGCCTTCAGTGTGGACCGGGGCTGGTTGCCGCCGGTGTTCACGGTGGCGGCGGTGGGGGTGTTTGTGCTGGGGCTTCTGATCTCGCGCCGGGTGCAGGCGCGCGGGGCGGTGGCAGGCGCGTGATCACCCCGTCAGTGGTTGTCAGCCCCGCGCCTCGTACCAGCCCTTGCTGCGGTTGACCACTGCCACCACCAGCAGCATCACGGGCACCTCGATCAGCACGCCCACCACCGTGGCCAGCGCTGCGCCTGAGTGAAAGCCAAACAGGCTGATCGCCGTGGCCACGGCCAGCTCGAAGAAGTTGGACGCGCCGATCAGCGCCGAGGGGCAGGCGATGTTGTGCTTTTCGCCCACGGCGCGGTTCAGGCCGTAGGCCAGGGCCGAGTTGAACAACACCTGGATCAGGATGGGCACGGCCAGCAGGGCGATGACCAGCGGCTGCTGCAGGATGGCCTCGCCCTGGAAGGCGAACAGCAGTACCAGCGTGGCCAGCAGGGCGGCGATGGACCAGGGCCCGGTGCGCGCCACGGCGGCGTCGAAGGCGGCCTGGCCTTTGCGCAGCAGGCGCTTGCGCAGCCACTGGGCGATCACCACGGGGATCAGGATGTAGAGGACCACCGAGGTGAGCAGCGTGTCCCACGGCACGGTGATGGCCGACAGGCCGAGCAAGAAGGCCACCAGCGGCGCAAACGCCACGATCATGATGCTGTCGTTGAGGGCCACCTGCGACAGCGTGAACAGCGGGTCGCCGCCGGTGAGGCGGCTCCACACAAACACCATGGCCGTGCAGGGCGCGGCGGCCAGCAAAATGAGCCCGGCGATGTAGCTGTCGATCTGGTCGGCAGGCAGGTACGGCGCGAACCAGTGGCGGATGAACAGCCAGCCCAGCAGCGCCATCGAAAACGGCTTGACCAGCCAGTTGACGAACAGCGTCACGCCAATGCCGCGCACATGCTGGCGCACCTCGGCCAGCGCGCCAAAGTCCACTTTCAGCAGCATGGGGATGATCATCACCCAGATGAGCAGACCCACCGGCAGGTTGACGCGTGCCACCTCCAGCGCGCCCACGGCGCGCGCCGCGCCGGGCAGCCACTGGCCCAGCGCAATGCCCACCACGATGCACAGCAGCACCCAGACGGTGAGGTAGCGCTCGAACACCGCCATGCCAGCGGCCGGGGAGGGGGGCAACGCGCTGGCAGCAGCGCGTTGCGAATGGCTTGGTGGCAGGGTCATTTCAGTGATCCCTTCAGTGATCCATTGCGCTGCGCGCCACCCGCGATGCATGAAACTGGCGCGGCCCAAACCCGTGCACCCGTGGAACTGGCTTTGCCAGGCCACCGGGTGCGTCCCCCTCCCGCGCAGCGAGAGAGGGGTGAAGGCGCGAAGCGACTCAGGGGGTGTTTCATCTTATTGCGCGGGCAGGTTGCGGGCCGTGGCTTGCAGCGCGGTGGCGGCGAGCTTGTCGTCGGGCAGGTTCACCAGCAGTTCCAGGCGCTGCTTGATGGCGTGCAGGGTTTTGCGGAAGGCCTCGGCCTTGTCGGCATCCGAGCCATCGCCCGCTGACGGGTCGGCATAGCCCCAGTGCGCCGTGGCCGGGTGGCCGGGCCAGAAGGGGCAGACCTCGCCCGCTGCGTTGTCGCACACGGTGATGATCAGGTCCATGTGCGGCGCACCGGGGGCGGCAAACTCGTCCCAGCTTTTGCTGCGCAGCCCTTCGGTGGGGATGCCCGCGTGGGCCAGCGCCTGCAGGCCCAGCGGGTGGGGCTGCTGGTTGTCGCGCGGGCTGCTGCCGGCTGAATAGGCCTTGAAGCGGCCTTGGCCCATGGCGTTGAGCAAGGCCTCGGCCAGGATGCTGCGGGCGGAGTTGTGCGTGCACAAAAAGAGCACGTTCAAAGGAGGACGTTGTGGGGTGGCGTTCATCGTGGCTCCAGGCTCAGCAGCATTTGTTGGTGTTGTTGGCAGTGGGGCCGCAGCAGGTGGCCTGCCCAGGTGCGGGGGCCGATGGCGCGCCCGTGGGGCAGCAAGCGGCCTGGGCTGGCTGCTGCGTGGTCTTGGCTGGCTGCTGCGCAGCGGCTTCGTTGAACACGGGGATGTTGCCCAGCGTGTGGAAGTGTTCCCAGGCCACGCCCTGCGGGTCGGTGATCCAGTGCTTGTCGCTGCGGGCGTAGCAGCAGGTTGTGGCGCCTTCGTCCAGCAGGGCCATGTCGGCACCCTGGGCGCGGGCCTTGAGCTCGGCCAGCTCGTCGGCCTCGTCCACCTGGAAGCCCAGGTGGTCCACGCCGGGCTTGTCGCCCCGGGTAGAGATGGCGAAGTTCACGCGCGGGTCTTCGAGCATCCATTTGGCGTAGTCGGTCTCGACACGTGCAGGCTCGGCCGCGAACAGCCTGGAATAGAACGCGATGCTCTTGGCAAGGTCATCGACATGCATGTGGACGTGGAATCGCTTCATGGTGGTTTCCTTTCGGCTGTGGGTCGTGGGGTGGAAGTTGTTGGGGGGCGATCAGCACTGGCAGGCGGCGGTGGCCTCGTCGGTCAGGCAGGCAGCGCCCTGGCAGCAGTTCTCGGTCAGGTAGGCCAGCAGGTCGTTCATGGTGGCAAACGAGGCGCGGTAGATCAGGTTGCGGCCCTGGCGCTCCTGGCTCACCAGGCCCGCGTGGGTCAGCTCCTTGAGGTGGAACGACAGCGTGTTGGGCGCAATGCCCAACTGCTCGGACAGCCCGCCGGGCGTGAGCCCCTCCTGGCCCGCCACCACCAGGGCGCGGAACACCCGCAGGCGCACTTCCTGGGCCAGGGCGGCGAGGGATCGGATGACGTCGGTTTCTTGCATGATTCGATAATACAACAAAAGTTGAAATATAGAAGTGTGGCCTGGAGAAGTTTTCGGAGTCGTCAGGAAAGTTCAAGGAAAAATGGCAGCCTGCGCGCTATGGTGTTGACCTGATAGCTATGAATTTCATAGTTACTGAAGTCTGTGTACCACGGTCTTCATAACTCGGCGATCTAATCACCCGATTTTTTAATTGTTTGTGAACTTACGATTCGCCGATACAGTCGCCCATCCTTTTCCAGACCCGCGCGGCAGCGGCCACTCACTGTGGGGCCGCTGCCGCGCACTGCTTTCCATGATCGATTTACGGGGTATCACCCAAATCTACCAGGGCCCACAAGGCCCCGTCGAAGCCCTGCGTGGCATCGACCTCACCATCCAGCCGGGCGAAGTGTTCGGCATCATCGGCAAGAGCGGCGCGGGCAAAAGCTCGCTGGTGCGCGTCATCAACCTGCTCAACCGGCCCACCACGGGCCAGGTCATCGTGGGCGGCCGTGACCTGACACAGCTGAACGACGCGCAACTGCGCGAGGCCCGGCGCGAGATCGGCATGGTCTTCCAGCACTTCAACCTGCTGTCGTCGCGCACCGTGTTCGACAACGCCGCGTTGCCGCTGGAACTGGCGGGCATGGACAAGGCCGCGATCCGCGAGCGCGTGAATCCGCTGCTGGAGCTGGTGGGCCTGGCCCACCTGGCCGACCGCTACCCCGCGCAGATCAGCGGTGGGCAAAAGCAGCGCGTGGGCATTGCGCGTGCGCTGGCCAGCCGGCCCAAGGTGCTGCTGAGCGACGAGGCCACCTCGGCGCTGGACCCGGAGACGACCCGCTCCATCCTCGACCTGCTGCGCCAGGTCAACCGCGAGCTGGGCCTCACGGTGGTGCTCATCACCCACCAGATGCAGGTCATCAAGCAGGTGGCCGACCGCGTGTCCGTGATCGAGGCGGGTCGCATCGTGGAGCAGGGCCGGGTGCTCGATGTGTTCACGCGCCCGCAGCAGGCCATCACCAAGAGCCTGATCGACGAAATCCTGCCGCAAGAGCTGCCCGTGAGCGTGCTTGACCATGTGCGCAAGCTCACCCGCCAGCTGGCCACCACGGCGCCCGGCCACGCGGGGCGGCTGCTGCGGCTGTCTTACTCGGGCGACAGCGCCTACCAGCCCATCCTGTCGCAGCTGATCCGCGAGTTCGGTGTGGACATGAGCATCCTGCACGGCCAGGTGGACGAGATCCAGGACGAGACCTTCGGCTCGCTGGCCGTGTACGCCAGCGGCGAGCCCATGCAGGTGCGCGGCGCGGTGGAGCACTTGCGCGCAGGCGGCGTGGCAGTGCAAGAAGTCACGATCGAGATCTGAGGAGGAAAGCCATGTTCGACCATTTCACTCCGGCCATGCTGGACCTCTTTGCCTCCTCGTTGTGGGAGACGCTCATCATGGTGGGCATCTCCGGCATCGTGGGTGGCCTCATCGGCGTGCCGCTGGGCGTGTTCCTGCGCCTCACGGACCACGGCGGCGTGTTGCAGAACGGCCCCGTCAACAAGCTCGTAGGCTGGCTG
Source organism: Acidovorax sp. SRI_002 (assembly GCF_057586455.1). Classification (NCBI taxonomy): domain Bacteria; kingdom Pseudomonadati; phylum Pseudomonadota; class Betaproteobacteria; order Burkholderiales; family Comamonadaceae; genus Acidovorax; species Acidovorax sp. SRI_002. The sequence continues at coordinate 225,566 of NZ_JBYCZW010000007.1, forward strand.
GTGAATGCCGTGCGCTCCACGCCTTTCATCATCCTGCTGGTGGCCATCATCCCCTTCACGCGCTTCATCACGGGCTCGTCCATCGGCACCGCCGCCGCCGTGGTGCCGCTGACGATTGCTGCCGCACCCTTCGTGGCCCGCCTCGTTGAAGCCGCGCTGCGCGAGGTGGACCACGGCCTCGTCGAAGCTGCTCAGGCCATGGGCGCCACCACCAGCCAGATCGTGTGGAAGGTGCTGCTGCCCGAGGCGCTGCCCGGCATCGTGGCGGGCCTGACCATCACCTTCGTGAGCCTGACCGGCTACTCGGCCATGGCCGGTGCGATTGGCGGCGGTGGTTTGGGTGACCTGGGCATCCGCTACGGCTACCAGCGCTTTCTGCCCGAGATCATGCTGGCCGTGGTGCTGGTGCTGATCTTCTTTGTGCAGGCCGTGCAGAGCCTGGGCGACTGGGCGGTGCGCAGGTTGAGCCACCGGTGAGTGGTTGATTGGCTGTTTCTTTTGCTATTTATTTGATAGCTATAGAGGGATGATGGAAGAGCGCAGACGGCCATTTTTCTTTAAACTCTGGCGCCCGTCTCCGCACCCATAGCTGCCCTCACCTTCACTCCCTCTCCCGCAAGGGGAGGGGGAGCCTGAATAACCCCTTCAGCCCGGCACCCGGTAGTGGTAGCCGTACGCCGTCTTGAACCCCATCGACTGGTACAGCCCCAGCGCTGGCGTGTTCTGCGCGCGCACCTGCAGGTAGGCGCTGGCTGCCCCGGCCTCGGCGGCCCAGTGCAGCAGGGCTGTGACCAGCGCGCGCCCGCGCCCGCCGCCCCGGTGCTCAGGCGCCACGGCCAGGTCGTACAGGCCCACGGCGCCGCGCTCCAGCACTGCCAGCCCAAAGCCCACGGGCTGGCCCTGTGCATCGTGCTGCAGGGCAAACGCGGCAGGGTGGGCGATGTGGTCCAGCATGCTGTTGTGCAGCGCGCGGTGGTGCGTTGGCACGCTGTTGGCGGCGGCAAAGCCCTCCAGCCAGGCGGCAGTGGGCGTGGTGCTGATATGGGTGCTGCCATCGGGCTTGCCGACCGAACCCAGGGCCAGCGGCCGGTGCAACACCAGTGAGGGGTCGAAGTGCTGGTAGCCCGCCTCGGCCAGTTCCAGGTCGGCCTCGGGCGGGGCCAAGGGCGAGATGCGGAACACGGCGGGCAGCCCGTGCCGTGCGTACAGCGCTGCAGCCGCTTCGCGCACCCCGTCAAACGGCGCGCCGGGCAGCAGCGCGTTGACCGAATTGGCACGCTTGGTGTAGCCGCCCGACAGCCGGAACACCCAGCCCCGGTGGAACACCGTCTGGCGCGCGGGCCAGGCGTTGAAGGCGCGTTCTTCAAGGGCGCGGATCAGGGCTGCGGGGACTGTGGGCTCGATGGTGGTGGGCGTCATGGCAGGTGTTATACCAACCCACCCCTCGGGCACGTAGTCAGTCGGTGGTGATCTTGTGGTCGGCCACCAGCTTGGCAAAGCGTGTGGTGTCGCTGGCTATCTGCTCGGCCATTTGCGCGGGCGTGTTGCCAATGGGCTCGGCGCCAATGTCCTGCATGCGCTTCTTGAAGTCGGGCGACTGGATCACCTTGACCATCTCGGCGTTCAGCCGGGTCACCACATCGGCGGGTGTGCGTGCCGGGGCCAGCACGCCAAACCAGGTGCCGATGTCAAAGCCCGCAAAACCGGCCTCCTGCAGTGTGGGCACATCCGGCAGCGATGAAGACCGCTTGGCCGTGGTCACCGCCAGCGCGCGCAGCTTGCCCGCCTTGATGTGGGGCAGCACGGGCGTGATGGTGTCGAACGACATCGACACCTGCCCGCCCAGCAGGTCGGTGGTCAGCGGGCCGCTGCCCTTGTAGGGCACATGCAGCACAGGCTGGCCTATGGCGGTGGAGAACTGCGTGCCGATCAGGTGCTGCGCCGTGCCCGCGCCGTTGGAGCCATACGAAAACTTGTCGGGCGCGGCCTTGATGAGGGCCACGAGTTCCTTCACATCCTTGGCGGGCGTGGTGGCGCTCACGGCCAGCACGTTGGGCACCAGGGCCACGGTGGTGATGGGCGCAAAGCTCTTTTGAAAGTCGTAGCTGAGCTTTTTGTAGACGCTGGTGGCAATGGTGTGGTGCACCGCGCCCATCAGCAGCGTGTAGCCGTCGGGTGCGGCCTTGGCCACGTAGTCGGCACCAATGGTGGCGCCCGCGCCGCCCCGGTTTTCCACGATCACGGGCTGGCCCAGCGCGGTGCTGAGCTTTTCGCCCAGCGCTCGCGCCAGCACGTCGGTGGTGCCGCCCGCTGCAAACGGCACGACGATGGTGACGGGCTTGGTCGGCCAGGCCTGCGCGTGGACAGTTTTGCCAGGCAGCAGGCAGGCGGCTGCGGCCAGCGCCGCCAGTGCCATCAGGTGTTGACGGCGCAGCGGGTGTGCGATGGCGGTGGGGCTGGGGGTAGGGCGATGCATGGTTTGTCTCCTAAAGGATGGGGGCGGCGGCTGTGTGGCCTTTGCGGCCTTGTGGTGGTGCCCGCCGTGTAGCGTCCAGGCCCGTTCTTGCGGGCCTTGAACGATTGCTTTCAGGCGGCTTTGCGCTCGGTCTCCTTGCCGCTGATCAGCGCGCACACCGCATCGGTCACCTGCGCCGTGGTGGCCGTGCCGCCCAGGTCGCGGGTGTGGAGGGCCGGGTTGGCGGTGACTTGCTCGATGGCCTGCATCACGGCGCGGGCCGCATCCACCTCGCCCAGGTGCTCCAGCAGCATGACCACCGACCAGAAGGTGCCGATGGGGTTGGCCAGGCCCTTGCCCATGATGTCGAACGCCGAGCCGTGGATGGGCTCGAACATGCTGGGGTAGCGGCGCTCGGGGTCGATGTTGCCGGTGGGCGCAATGCCCAGGCTGCCCGCCAGCGCGGCGGCCAGGTCGCTGAGGATGTCGGCATGCAGGTTGGTGGCGACGATGGTGTCGAGCGTGGAGGGGCGGTTGACCATGCGGGCCGTGGCGGCGTCCACCAGCTCCTTGTCCCATTTCACATCGGGGAACTCGGCCGCCACCTGCGCGGCGATCTCGTCCCACATCACCATGGCGTGGCGCTGGGCGTTGCTCTTGGTGATGACGGTGAGCAGCTTGCGGGGGCGCGATTGCGCCAGGCGGAAGGCAAAGCGCAGGATGCGCTCCACGCCCACGCGGGTCATGATGGACACATCAGTGGCCGCCTCGATGGGGTGGCCCTGGTGCACGCGGCCGCCCACGCCGGAGTATTCGCCCTCGGAGTTTTCGCGCACGATGACCCAGTCCAGATCCTTGGGCGCGCAGCGCTTCAGGGGCGCGTCGATGCCCGGCAGGATGCGTGTTGGGCGCACGTTGGCGTACTGGTCAAACCCCTGGCAGATCTTGAGGCGCAGGCCCCAGAGCGTGATGTGGTCGGGGATGTCCGGGTCGCCTGCCGAGCCAAACAGGATGGCGTCTTTGCCGCGCAGCGCATCGAGCCCATCGGCCGGCATCATCACGCCGTGGGCGCGGTACCAGTCGCCGCCCCAGCCGAAGTTTTCGAACTGGAACTGCAGGCCGGAGTGGCGGGCGGCCAGGGCTTCGAGCACACGCTGGCCGGCGGGAACCACTTCCTTGCCGATGCCGTCTCCGGGGATGGTGGCGATTTGATAGGTTGTCATGCAGAGGCCTGGGTGAATGAAGGTCTGGAAATGCCCGTGCAGCAAGGCACAGGCGTGAAAGAGAAACACAGGAGAAACCAAACGGTAGAGGGACTGTAGGCCTGGACGCCTTTACAGAACGCCGCTAAAGTGAATCCATCGTTAACCTATAGTTAAGGTCGCGCCGATGAGTTCCACCATCCAGCCCGCAGAACTGGGCTTCTTTTCTGCGCTGGCCGCCAGCCCCAGCCTGAGCGCCGCAGGGCGCGAAATGGGGGTCTCCACGGCGGCGGTCAGCAAGCACCTCACGCAGATGGAAAAGCGCCTGGGCGTGGTGCTGGTCAACCGCACCACGCGCCGCATGAGCCTCACGCCCGAGGGCGAGCTGCTGCTGGAGCACGCGCGCCGCATCCTGCGCGAGATCGATGCGCTCGATGAACTCATCGTGCAGTCCAAGGCCAGCCCCAAGGGCCTGCTGCGTGTGAACGCCACGCTGGGCTTTGGCCGCATGCACATCGCCCCCGTGATCTCGGACTTTGTGCGCCAGTACCCCGAGGTGGATGTGCAGCTGCAGCTGTCGGTGCACCCGCCGCCGATCACCGACGACGCCTACGACGTTTGCGTGCGTTTTGGTGAGCCGCCCGACGGCCGTGTGATCGCCCGCCGCATCGCCCCCAACCGGCGCGTGCTATGCGCCGCGCCCGCCTACCTCGACCGCCATGGCAGGCCCCGCGTGCCGCGCGACCTGATGGAGCACCAGTGCATCGGCATCCGCCAGGGCGACGAGGCCTATGGCCTGTGGCGCCTGACCACCGGGCGCGGCAGCAAGGCACACACCGAGTCGATCAAGATCACCGGCAACCTCACCACCAACGACGGCGAGATCGCCGTGCTGTGGGCACTGCAGGGCCACGGCATCGTGATGCGCGCCGAGTGGGACGTGAACCGCCACCTGGCCCAGGGCCTGCTGGAGCCCGTGCTGCCGCATTACCAGACCCCGGCGGCCGACATCTATGCGGTGTACCCGCAGCGCCACCAGTTCTCCACCCGCGTGCAGGCGTTTGTGGGGTTTCTGGCCGAGGCGCTGGCAGCGTCGGGGGCGCCGGCCGCTGTGCCCGCGAAGCCGGGCAAGCCGAGTAAAAGTGCAATGCAGGTTTCTTGATCTGCGGGGTGGCGCCGATCCGGTGGGGGGTTAGGGTGTCGCTATCCAACTGGCTGAGCCTGCCGTCTTCAACCGCCTTTCCCTGGCCCGCTTTTGACCATGTTTGACCATGAAACCACTCCCGCTACTTTCTGCCTTGCTGGTGGGCGCCTTCGCAGCCCTGCCTGTGCGGGCTGCTGATTCCACCGCCACGCAAGACTGGTCTCTGTCGGCCGATGGCGCCTATGTGCTTGATGTGCGCGCAGGCCTGGCCTGGCCGCGTTGTGTGGAAGGCATGCAGTGGACGGGCAAGACCTGCACCGGCAAGCCGTTGCTGCTGGACCGTGCAGAAGCCACCACCCTTGCCGCCGAGCGCTGGAAGGCCGAAGGCGTGGCCTGGCGCATTCCACGCGCGGCCGAGCTGCAGCGGCTGGTGGACAAATCGCTCTCGCCCCCGGGCCTGAACCCCATCCTGTTCCCTGCTGCGCCAGGCCAGTGGCACTGGTCGTCTACCAGCAATGTGAGTGCGCCCAGCGTCAACCAGTACACCTACGGCAACATCGCGCAAAGCCGCGCGGGCGATGGCGTACGGCAGGCCGCCATGATCAACGGCTGGGCGGTGAACCTTTCCACCGGCGAGGCACGGGGTGATGCGGCGCGGGCCAGCAAGCTGCCCGTGCGGCTGGTACGGCCGCAGCCGGTGGGGGAGGGGAAGTAGCCGCAGACATCGCGCGGAGCAGGTAGCGGCTCAGGCACCTCATGCCGCCTCCGTTTCTGCATCGCCCGCCGCAAACACTTCGCGGGCAGCGGCCAGTCCGTTCAGCGCGGCCGGAAAGCCTGCGTAAACAGCCATCTGCATGAGGACTTCCACGATCTCCTCGCGGGTGACGCCCACGTTCAGCGCCGCCTGCAAGTGCACCTTGAGCTGTGGTGTTGCGTTGCCCAGCGCAGTCAAAGCAGCGATCACTGCAATTTCGCGGCTGCGCAGGTCCAGTCCGGGTCGGGAATAGATGTCGCCAAACGGAAACTCGATCAGGTAGCGGGCGAAATCGGGGGCAATGTCGGCCAGGCTGGCGACGACGTGCTCACCGGCGTGGCCGTCGATTTCGCGCAGCTTGGCGAGGCCCTGGAGATAGCGGGGATTGGTTTCGGGGGACATGGGTGCTTCCTTGGCGGGGTGACGAGGGTGTGTGGCGAAGGGAAGCCTCCAGATCCCGGTAGTGCGCGATCTTGGCTTGCAGCGCCTGTGCGGCTTGCTGCATGGCGGTGATGGTTGCAAGCACCTGAGCAAGGTGATGCTCCAGCAGCTCGCGCCGCTCGGGGGCGGTGGTGTTCCCTTCGCTGCGCAGTCGCGCGAAGGCCTGCATCTGCCCGATGGGCATCTGGGTCTCGCGCAGGCGCAGCAGGAATCCGATCCATTCCATGTCCGAAGCCGCATAGCGGCGCTGGCCACCCGGCGCACGCGCCACGGACGCAATCAGCCCGGCGCGCTCGTAGTAGCGCAGCGTGTGTGCGGTCAGGCCCGTGCGTTTGGCGACTTCGGCAATGGTGAGGAGGGATGCCATGGGAGCGATTCTGAAAGTTGGAGTGCACTCTAAGTCAAGCACTGAATCGTTCCAACGTGACACGGGGTCGCAACAGGCCGCTGTCTAACCCTTGTTCGTATCCGCAGCCTCGTGATCTCTAGCCACCCGCGTGCTTGCAAGCAGTCTCTTCACCGCAGCTGCAACGCCTGCAGCACCAGCGAAAACGCAGGCGATGGCTGGCGCCGACTGGGGTAGTACAGGTGGTAGCCCGCGAACGGTGGGCACCAGTCTTCCAGCACTCGGACCAGGCGTCCGTCTTCGATGTGGGTGGCCAGCTCGTCCTCGGGCAGCAGCGCAATGCCCAGCCCGGCCAACGCTGCATCGACCTGGGGCGGGGCGGTGTTGAAGATCAGCGGGCCATCTACCCGCACGTTGACCTGTTTGCCTTTGCGCGCAAAGTCCCACACGTACAGGCCGCCCGAGGTAGGCATGCGCTGGTTGATGCACCGGTGCGCCGTCAGGTCGTGCGGGGTTTTGGGAATGGGATGGGCGGCAAAGTAGCTGGGCGATGCGACCACGGCCATGCGAAGCGGCGGGCCGATGGGCATGGCAATCATGTCCTTGTCGATGGTGTTGCCCAGGCGCACCCCGGCGTCAAAACGGTCGGCCACGATGTCGCGAAAGCCGTAGTTCATGTCGAACTCCAGCGTGATGTCGGGGTTGTCGTGCAACAGTGGCATGAGCTTGGGCAGCAGCGTGGTGTGCATGACGTGGTCGCCGCAGGTGATGCGCACAGTGCCTGCGGGTTTGTCGCGCAGTGCGGTCAGCGCATCCAGCTCGGCCTCAATCTCGTCAAAGCGGTGACCGATGGCTTGCATCAGGCGTTCGCCCGCTGGTGTGGGCGAGACGCTGCGCGTGGTGCGTGTGAGCAGCCGGATCTGCAGGCGCTCTTCAAGGCCACGGATGGTCTGGCTCAGTGCGGACTGCGTGACCCCCAGAGTGGCTGCGGCCCGGGTGAAGCTGCCCTCGCGCGCCACGGTGACAAAGGCCAGCAGGTCGTTCAGGTTGCGTCTCGCCATGTCTGATCCTTTGGGTTGATTGGTTAGCTAGCCTTATAAACCCATTCGCCATTCATTATCTAGTCGGCGCGGGCAGTGCTGGGCAAACTTCTCTCCATGGAACAACGCATCAGCACCCACCCCTTCCAACGCCGCGCGCTGGCGGGTGTCGCCTTTGCATTCACCGTGGCAGCCGGGGTGATGCCCACCACCACCTTTGCACAGCAGGGTCCCATGAAAATTCATCTGCATATCGATGGCGCCATTGCCACCGCCACCCTGGACAACAACGCCGCAGCGCGCGATTTTGTGGCCCAGCTGCCGCTGTCGCTGACGTTGCAGAACTACGCGGAGATCGAACGCATCGCCACCCTGCCGCGCAAGCTGTCGGTGGATGGGACACCGGCGGGCATCACCCCCAAAACCGGTGACATCAACTATTACGCGCCCTGGGGCAATCTGGCGATTTTTGTGGGCGATGACGCCTATGCACGCGGCCTGGTGCGGCTGGGCAGAGTGGACACGGGCCTGCCCGCGTTGCAGCGCCAAGGGCCTTTGAAGGTGCGTATCGAACGCGCCAGCGACTGACGCGCGGACAAAGTATTGGAGCGTCCAACGAAGGCGCGCCCTCGGCCCCGCCTTCATTTCTTGATTTCTCGTCCTTCCCCAATTTCCTACCTCCCCAGGAGCATTGAACATGCACAACACACTCGCCACCATCCACGCGCAGCACCCAATACCCGGCACAGACCCCCTCACCTCGGACCGGCGCGACTTCCTCATCCGGGCGGGCTTCGGTGCGGCGGTATGGGGCGGGCTGTCTGCCGCGGGTGGTAGTGCGATGGCAGCGGGGCCGCAGCCAGCGCCCGGCAAGCTCAGCGGCGCCGACAATTTCTACCAAAGCGACAAGGTGGCCGTGCGCAAGGTGACCTTCAAGAACCAGTACCGCATGGCAGTGGCTGGCAACCTGTTTGTGCCCAAGAGCCTGGACCGCAGCAAGAAAAATCCGGCCATTCTGGTGGGCCACCCCATGGGTGCCGTCAAGGAACAAAGCGCCAACCTGTATGCCACCAAGATGGCGGAGCAGGGTTTTGTCGCGTTGTCGCTGGACCTGCCTTTCTGGGGTGAGAGCGACGGCCAGCCGCGCAACGCGGTGGCGCCAGACATCTATGCCGAGGCTTTCAGCGCAGCGGTGGATTTTCTGGGCACGCAGGCGATGGTGGACCGCGAGCGCATTGGGGCCATTGGCGTGTGCGGCAGCGGCAGCTTTGTCATCAGCGCCGCCAAGATCGACCCGCGCATGAAGGCCATCGCCACCGTCAGCATGTACGACATGGGGGCTGCCAACCGCGACGCGCTGAACCACTCGCAGACTGTGGAGCAGCGCAAGCAGATCATTGCCGCCGCTGCCGAGCAGCGCTACGTGGAGTTCACTGGCGGGGCCATCCAGTACACCGGTGGCACGGTGCACGAGCTGACGGCAGACACACACCCCATTCAGCGGGAGTTCTATGACTTCTACCGCACCCCGCGTGGCGAGGTCACACCCAAGGGCGGCTCAGCCAAAACCACCACCCACCCCACGCTGACCAGCAACGTCAAGTTCATGAACTTCTACCCGTTCAATGACATCGAGACAATTTCTCCGCGCCCCATGCTCTTCATCACGGGTGACCAGGCGCATTCCAAGGAGTTCAGCGAAGACGCCTTCAAGCGCGCTGCCGAGCCGAAGGAGCTGCACATCGTCCCCGGTGCGGGCCATGTGGATCTGTATGACCGTGTGAACCTGATCCCATGGGGCAAGTTGACGGCGTTCTTTGGCAAACACCTGGCTTAAGCAATGACCACCCAGGTTTGCGACGCCCCGCCGCACCACACAGGCGGTGAAGACGGGGCGGCGGCGCAGCCCGCGCGCTGGAGCGGCGTTTTTGCGATGACGCTCTGCGTGTTTGCGCTGATCGCGTCGGAGTTCATGCCAGTCAGCCTGCTCACACCCATGGCCGCAGACCTGGGTGTCAGTGAGGGTTGGGCCGGGCAGGGCATTGCGATATCGGGCGCCTTCGCCGTGTTCACCAGCCTGAGCATTGCAGCGCTGGCAGGCAGGATGGACCGCAAGACCCTGCTTCTGGGCCTTACGGCGCTGATGTGCTTATCTGGCGCGGTCATTGCACTGGCACCGAACTACGCGGTGTACATGGTGGGGCGCGCGCTCATTGGGGTGGTGGTGGGAGGCTTTTGGTCGATGTCGGCCGCCACGGCCATGCGGCTGGTGCCCGCGCAGCAGGTGCCACGGGCCCTGGCCATCTTCAATGGTGGCAACGCGCTGGCCACGGTGGTGGCGGCGCCGCTCGGCAGCTATCTGGGGGCCGTGATTGGCTGGCGCGGGGCTTTCTTCTGCCTGGTGCCGGTGGCGGTACTGGCCTTCATCTGGCAGTGGGTGAGCCTGCCGCCGATGCCTGCCGGGCCCCGGCGCTCTGGGGCCTCTGGCCTTGTTTTCAGACTGCTCCGGCGCCGGATGATTGCCGTGGGCATGCTGGCAGTGGGCTGCTTTTTCATGGGACAGTTTGTGCTGTTTACCTACCTGCGTCCATTTCTGGAGACCGTCACGCATGTGGGTGGGTTCACCTTGTCGTTCATCCTGCTGGTGATCGGGGTGGCGGGCTTTGTGGGCACCACGCTCGTCGGCGCGGCGCTGGCCAGAGGCTTTTACCCAACGCTGTTCATGGCACCCGTCTTGATGGCGCTCATCGCCATCGCGCTGATCTGTTTGGGTGACCAGCTCACCGCTGTCACGGCCTTGCTGGGTGTATGGGGCATGGTGGCCACGGCAGCACCGGTGGGCTGGTGGACATGGGTCGCCCGGTCGATGCCGAGAGACGCTGAAGCCGGAGGAGGCCTCATGGTGGCGGTGGTCCAACTGGCTATCGGCCTGGGCTCCACGGTGGGGGGCCTGCTGTTTGACCGCAGCGGATACCAGAGCACCTTTGTCGTCAGCGCTGTTTTGTTGCTGGTGGCCGCTTTGCTGGTCTTGCTGACCTGGCGCTCTGGCAGGGCCGAGGGCTGTGCTGTTGCCGGTAGTTGAAGGTTGAAGGAGATGGGGTGAACGCGTGCATTGCGCGCCAGCAAACTGACGGCGATGTGGGTGCAAAACCGAGGGGACAGCAAAACCCGGCGTCCTGGTGAAAAATGGCGCGGCAGGTGGAGAGGCTGTGACCTGCTGGCACCCCAGCCTCCCCCCACGTCGCGCCGCTTCATGTGCGCGGCTCCATTTCCATCATCCCACTGCGAGTCCTCCATGAACCCATCCATCCCTACCACCGCGCTGCAGCTGCGCTCGCTTGTACAAGCCAATGGCACCTTGCAGATCAGCCTGGAGCCGACACCCGTGCCCACGCCAGGGCCTGACGAAGTGTTGATTCAGGTACAGGCCACGCCCATCAACCCATCGGACATTGGCCTGCTGCTGGGCCCGGCTGATCTGTCCACCGTGCAGGTCGCGGGCACGGCCGAGCGGCCGGTGGCCACGGCCCGCATCCCCGAGCGCGCCATGCCCGGCATGGCGGCACGCCTGGGCCAGAGCATGCCCGTGGGCAACGAGGGCGCAGGTCTGGTGGTGGCTGCGGGTGCATCGCCCGCTGCGCAGGCGCTGCTGGGCCGCACGGTGGCAGTGATTGGTGGCGCCATGTATTCGCAGTACCGCGCCATGCCTGCAGCGCAGTGCCTGCCTCTGCCGCCCGGCACCACGGCGGCTGAGGGCGCGTCGTGTTTTGTCAATCCGCTGACTGCGCTGAGCATGGTCGAAACCATGAAGCGCGAAGGCCACACCGCGCTGGTGCACACCGCTGCGGCCAGCAACCTGGGCCAGATGCTGCTCAAGATTTGCCAGAAGGATGGTGTCGGCCTGGTCAACATCGTGCGCAAGCCCGAGCAGGCGGAACTGTTGCGCGAACTGGGCGCCCAGTACGTGTGCGACAGCAGTGCGCCCGATTTCATGGCCGAACTGACCGACGCGCTGGCCGCCACTGGTGCCACCATTGCGTTTGATGCCACGGGCGGCGGCACGCTGGCGGGGCAGATCCTGCAGTGCATGGAGGCGGCCATCAACCGCAAGGCCAAGGAATACAGCCGCTACGGCTCGGCCGTGCACAAGCAGGTGTATCTGTACGGCCACCTGGACACGCGCCCGACCGAAGTGCACCGCACCTTTGGCATGGCCTGGGGCATGGGGGGATGGCTGCTGTTCCCGTTTCTGCAGAAGATTGGCGAAGAGGCCACCCAGGCGCTGCGCCAGCGCGTGGCGGCCGAGCTGAAGACCACGTTTGCCAGCCACTACGCGCGCACCGTGTCGCTGGCAGGCGCGCTGAGTGCCGAGTCCATTGCGTTCTACGGCCCGCGCAATACTGGGGCCAAGGTATTGATCGACCCGTCGCTGTAAGCGACGTTGCAGGGGCTCTTGCGGCGCCTTGAGGGACGGTCCATTACGGCAGGCGCCAGGCAAGCTCGGTAAGTGCCATGTAGCCAGCCGGCGCCGCGTGCGCCAACAAAAAGGGCTCCCAAAGGGAGCCCGATCTGCCTGCCCGCCCCTGCGGTTCAGTTAACACTCCCCATGGCAGCGCCACCCGCAAATGCAAAGTGCCACCACCATGGGAAGTCCCGCAACTGCTTCAACCAATCTCAAGCAGTTGGCCTGCCAATTACATGGCGCTGAATTCGCCCGAAGGGATCTTGCCGGTGCGCAGGGCTTCCGCAGCCTGGGCACGCACGGCAGCGCGGTCAGCGGTGGAGGTGTAGGTCACCACACGCGAACCAGCAGGTTCTTGGCTGCGCGTCTGGGCGACGGTTGCGGCTTCAGCGGCCACTTCAGCGCGGGTGCGGTTCGTGTCGAACTTCAGGGCGAATTGCGAGCTGTCGGCTTCGTCAGCATGGGCGCCAAAAGAAGCGAAAGCGGCAACGGCAGCGACGGAGAGGAAACGGGCGGTCTTGTTCATGATGAAAATCCTTGAAGGTTAAAAAGCGTCTCAAAAAAGCCGGGTCAAAAACCATTCCTGAACCGGGTTCGGTGAGTCGCCTTGCGGGTTCGGCTCATCGATGGGATGAACTGTACGCCGATGGTGTTCACGGAAAAACTACCTGGTCGCGAACTAACTGTTCCAGTATTGAGAACAATCCTTCCATCATCCCGCGCTCCCGGGTGATCTTTCAGGGCTCGAATTCTGCTGGAAAAAACTGTATATTCATACAGTATCAAACCACAGGAGTAGCAGTGCCATGCAAGTCATCGAATCCACTTTCGTCGTCAACCTCCGCGACTATCCCGAGGAGCTTCCGCCCAAAGAGCGCATTGCCGCAGAAACTCGGTACGCCAGGGCCCTGGAAAAGCAGCTTGGCGGCCCTGAACAGGTAGCAGCTGCGCTGGACACCATGCAGAGCCTGGAGGAGTCGCCCCCCGAGGTGGTGTCCCCTGGCGATCTCACTTTGCTCAAGGCCTGGGGCAAGGCCAGCGTGGCAGCCCGGCAGGCCGGGTTCCGGGATTTGGGGGAAGGAGAGGGCGCGTACTTTGAAGTAAGGCTGGTCTGAGAGGCTGAGAGTCCTTCATCCATACCCGCCTTGCACGCCAATACGCCCCAGCTCGTCGTTACAAATGCTCGCCATAGCCTGAGCTATGGCTGTGCTTTGCGCCTAAATCTGAAGCGTATTTGCGCGCCTTTCGGGCCCGGCTAAAAAACTCTCAGCCTCTGAGCCTGAAAGCCCGCAGCACGCAGTGGGGCTGACCGAGCCGTCGTGCAGGCGCGTGCTGGGTGTGAGGGCCGGGTCACCCCGGTGCTTGCACACCCGCCGTGTGGGCAGATACTGTGTGTACATTGCATTACCTGCACGATCAACGCCGGAGACACAACACCATGACCCTGCCGCTTCACCCCCTGGACCCTGACCTGTTTGCCCGCGCATTGCCGCTGCTGGACGAAGAGTGGCTGACCCGCGACCCTGAACTTGCGCCCGTGCTCCCCATGGTGCTCGCGCGCAATGTGGGGCAGGACTGGCACAAGGCGGGCACGTTTCGCCACCACCTGGTGGGCGTGACGCGCACGCTGACCGTGTGGCAGCAGCCGCGTGACGTGCGCCTGCTGGGCCTGCTGCACAGCGTGTATGGCAATGCGTTTGTGGACCTGGTGAAGTTCGACCCCGCCAAGGAGCGCGCCCGGGTGCGCGAGATTGCGGGCGAGTCGGCCGAGCACCTGGTCTACCTGTTCTGCACCCAGTCGCGCACGCAGTTTGTGCAAAAGGTGCTGGCCCATGCGCTGGAGGCGGACGGCAGCCTGGTGCTGCAAAAGGATGGGCAGGACCACGTGCTCACACCCTACGAGGTGGCGGCCTTCATCATCGTGAGCATGGCCGACACCATCGAGCAGTGGTTCAGCTGGCAGGACGATATCTTCTCGCGCTTTCCGGACGTGCAGCACCGCAGCCAGAAGGCGCACTGGGCCGCATCGCTGTGGCCCGGGCCCATGCGGCCGTCGGGGCGCATGGTGCACCAGATCAATGGCCTGGCCAAGGCGCTGCAGCACCCGGGGCTGAAGGACGTGCTGCCCATGCCACCCGTGTTTGCACACTGCTCGCAGCACCTGTCCGCCGCCAACGAGGCGGCAGCCACGTCGCTGTACTGGTCCGTCATCCAGCAAGACCAGCCGCTGGTGGACCTGGACGTGGCCACTGGTGTGCTGGAAAGCGCTGTGCGCCACAACCCTTGGGTGGGCGAGCCGCAGATGGTGCTGGCCCAGCTGTATCTGTCCGCTGGCCGCAAGGACGACGCCAAGGCCGCCGCCGAGAGCGCGCTGCACCTGTTCAGCGCCTGGGGCAATGCATGGGACAAGCGCGTGCAGTGGGACGCCTGGGTGGCCTGGACGCGCATCCTGCTGCAGGGCGCCACGGTGGAAGGCACCTGGCCCGAGCGGCTGGACAAGCTGAACAACGTGGCGCTGCGCGGGTGACTTGGAACATCCCCCTGAGTGGCTGCGCCACTTCCCCCTTCCCGAATTGCTGCGCGATTCGGGAAGGGGGACGCAGCCCTCGCTGCGGGGCGGCCCTTGCTCGGCTGCCATCGCCAGTCGCGCGCCAGTCTCATGAGGTGGGGGTGAGGTGCACGGGCCTTGTCTTCTTATTCGAATGAGTTTTAATGAAATAAAAACTTATTCGTTCCTGTTTTATCGGGAAAACCCTAGGATGCGAGCCATCTCTCAACGAAAGGTTTTCCCTGTGAACAACAATAAGCGCCTTCTCCTGCAATCCGCCCTGGCTCTGGCCGCTGCTGCCGCTTTCTCGTCCGGCGCCATGGCCCAGGACAAGCCCATCAAGGTGGGTGTGACCGGCGGCCCCCACGCCCAGATCTTCGAGCAGGTGAAGAAGGTTGCCGAGAAGGACGGCCTGAAGATCCAGATCGTCGAGTTCAGCGACTACGTGCAGCCCAACGCCGCGCTGGCTGCGGGCGATCTTGATGCCAACAGCTACCAGCACAAGCCTTACCTCGATGCGCAGGTGGCCGACCGTGGCTACAAGCTGGTGTCGGTGGGCTACACCGTCAACTTCCCCATCGGCCTGTATTCCAAGAAGGTCAAGAAGCTCGAAGACCTGAGGGAAGGCGCCAAGTTCGGCATCCCCAACGACCCCACCAACGGCGGCCGCGTGCTGCTGGTGCTGCAGGACAAGGGCCTGATCAAGCTGCGTGAGGGCGCGGGCCTCAAGGCCACGCCGCTGGACGTGGTGAGCAACCCCAAGAAGCTCAAGTTCGTGGAACTCGACGCTGCCCAGCTGCCGCGCTCGCTGGACGACCTGGACGCCTCGGCCATCAACACCAACTTTGCGCTGTCGGCTGGCCTGAACCCTGGCAAGGACGCGATTGCGCAAGAAAACGCCAAGAGCCCCTACGTCAACCTGATCGCCGTGCGCGAAGCCGACAAGGACAAGCCCTGGGTGGCCAAGCTGGTGAAGGCCTACCACTCGGAAGAAGTGAAGAAGTTCATCCAGACCGAGTTCAAGGGCTCGGTGCTGCCAGGGTTTTAAGGCTTCACGCTGAGCGCACCCTGTAATGGGTGGGCGCTGCGGTGCCCTGGTTTGACTTTCTCCCGCGAGGGGAGCGGGCGCCCGAAAGCGCTGTCGAAGAACGGCAAATATTCAGATTCCATTGGCATCCAGCGCTTGTCCAGCAGGCGCTGGATGCTATTTTTTTGGTAGCTATTGGCCGGCCCAGTGCCCCGGCTGCTTTGAGGGGAAACAGGCGGGCCACGCTTGCGTCCACAATGGGAGGGTTAACGTTCTGTAGCAATTACGCACAGCACACCCCTTCCACCACGGCCCCCCACCCATGTCCTTCGCGGAACGAATCCTCTCAGCGGTCTGGTTGAGCGCAGCCACGCTGTTGTTCGCCGCGTCGCTGTGGGTGCCGGACGTCAGCGTGCGGGTGTTTCTGGACAACGCCTCGTGGACGCTGGCGTTTGGGCTGTCGGCCTTCTGGGCCTGGCGCGGCTGGGTGCAGGCGCCGCCTACCGACCGCGCGCTGCACGCCGGTCTGCTGGCCTTTGCCCTGCTGGTGGCTGTGGGGCAGATGGTGTGGAACGTGCAGGTGGCGCTGGACTGGAACCCGTTCCCCGCGCCTGCCGACCTGTTCTTTCTGGCCGGGGGCCCGCTGTGGGCGGCCACCGTCATCCGCGCCACGTTTGCCCGCCTCTCGCGTGACCGCGCCTACCCGGCGGCGCTGGACTTTGGCGGTGCCGTGCTGGCGCTGCTGGCCTTCACCCTGGTGATCTATCTGCCCTCGGGCGGGGTGGGGTCGGCAGCGGTGGGTACGGTTCTGGTGCTGTACCCGGCAGGGTTCCTCACGGCGGCGGGAGTCACGGCGCTGGCCATTCCTACCGTAGGGGTGCGGGTGGCGCGCTCGCACCTGCTGGTCTTGATGGGCCTGTTGGGCTATGGCCTGAGCTGGATGCAGTGGAACCTGATGGTGATCAGCAGCACGGTGGAGCCGGGTGTCTGGTTCAACGCCAGCTTCAGCCTCTCGGCGCTCGCCCTGGGTTGGGGCGCGCGCTGGCTGCGCTTTGAGATGTCGGTGGATGCCGACTACCGCCGCCAGTGTGACCGGGCCATGAACTATGTGCCGCTGGTGTCGATGACGCTGGCGGCCATCACCCTGGTGCTGCTGTTTGTCGCGCCCGACGGGCGTGCCGGTGTGCAGGCGCTCATCTTGGTGTGCTGCCTGCTGGTGCTGCTGCTGGCCGCACTGCGCCAGACCATTGTGGTCAGCCTGCTCAACCGCCTTCGCACGGCCGAGGCCGCCGTGCTGCGCAACGAAGAGCAGCTGTACCGGGTTGCGCACTTTGACGCGCTTACCGGCCTGCCCAACCGCCGCTACTTTGAAGACGCGCTGGAGCGCGCCGTGGCCGAGGCCGCGCGCGACACGCAGGGCACCAACCGCCGTGTGGCGCTGCTGCTGATCGACCTGGACCACTTCAAGAGCGTGAACGAAACCTACGGCCACCGCGTGGGCGATGCGCTGCTGAGTGAGGTGGCCCAGCGCATCACCCAGCTGCTGGCGGGGCAGGGCCTGGTGTCGCGGCTGGCCAATGACCAGTTCACCGTGATGCTGCTGCGCCCCGCCTCGCGCACCGAGCTGGCGCAACTGGCCGCATCGCTGGTTGAAGGGCTGGGGAGACCCTGGGAGCTGTCGGAGGTGGGGGCGCAGTACATGGGTGCCAGCCTGGGCATCAGCCTGTACCCGGACGACTCTGCCAACAGTGTGGAGCTGGTGCGCCACGCGCATTCGGCGCTGCACGCCACCAAAAGCGCAGGGCGCGGCTCGTACCGTTTCTACATCGAGGAGTTCACGCAGATCACGCGCAGTCGGCTGGAGCTGCGCCGCCGCCTGCACAGCGCGCTGCAGGGTGGCGAGTTCACGCTGGTGTACCAGCCCCAGCTCAACCAGCAGCGCCATACGGTGGGCGCCGAGGCGCTGCTGCGCTGGTCGGTAGACGGCAAGGCGGTGCCGCCGGACGAGTTCATTCCGCTGGCCGAGGAGAGTGGGCTCATCGTGCCGATGGGCCTGTGGGTGTTCGACACCGCCTGCCGCCAGGTGGCGCAGTGGCGCGCCGAGGGCTGGCAGGTGCCGGTGGTATCGGTCAATGTCTCCACCATCCAGCTGCGCGAAGCAGGGTTCACCCAAACCTTGCTGGGAGTCACCCAGCGCGCGGGGGTGGCGCCTGCGGACCTGGTGCTGGAGATCACCGAGTCGCAGTTGCTCGACGAATCGCTCTACGCCATTGCGCTCGACCTGAAAAACGCGGGTTTTGCGCTGTCGATCGACGACTTTGGCACCGGGCACTCGTCGCTCATCAAGCTCAAGCGCCTGCCAGTGGGTGAGCTGAAGATCGACAAGGTGTTTGTGCGCGACATCGTGGTGGATGTGAACGACCGCGAGATCTGCGCCACCATCAATGCGCTGGCCCGCACGCTGGGCCTTTCGGTGGTGGCAGAAGGGGTGGAGACCGAGGAGCAGCTGCAGCTTTTGATCAAGATGGGCTGCGAGCGTTTTCAGGGCTGGCTGTTTGCCCCGGCGCTGCCGCCGGAGCAACTGGCCCGGCAGTGGCTGCAGCGGCAGTCGACAAGCCGCACAACCGTCTGAACGCGGATTTGCTATTTAATTTATAGCTATTAGCGCTTGTCTAATAAGCGCTGGAGTCACTTTTCAGCATAAAAAAAAGCCCGGCATGGAGCCGGGTTTTGCAATGTTGGCGGGGCCTGGTGTCCTGAGCTGGAAGTTCGTTGATGAAATGAATTTCCAACTCAGGACACTAGGGATCCTCTGCACGAATCGAGTGGTAAGTGTGCGCTGCGGATCTGGAGGGGCTGCCAGGCGCAAAACGCAGCAATAGCTGTAGCTATTGCGAGGTTTTGCAACACCGCAGACCACCCGAGTCCGCAGATGCACACGGTGCGGTGATTCGTGCAGAGGGTCCCCAGGGCCCTGCAGTTGCCGTTCAGGCCGCTTGCGCTACGCTGGCCTGGTTGGCTGCGGCGCCGGTGTGGTTGGTGATTTCCACTTCGGCGGAAGCCAGGGCTGCGGCCTTGGCATCAGGGCCCATGGCCACGCCTTCAGCGCGCACAAACCGCACGTCGGTGATGCCGAAGAAGCCGAACACCACCTTCAGGTAGCTCTCCTGGTGCTCCATGGCCTGGCCGCCTTCGCTGGTGGAATACACGCCACCCCGGGTGGAGGCCACGATCACAGTCTTGCCTTTGGCCAGGCCTTCGGGCCCGTTGGCGGTGTACTGGAACGTGCGGCCGGGTTGGGCAAGCCGGTCGATCCAGGCCTTGAGCTGGGTGGGAATGCTGAAGTTGTACAGCGGTGCGCCAATCACCACCACGTCGGCTGCCAGAAACTGGCTGACCAGTTGCTCGGACACCGCGTTCTCGCGCTTTTGCGCTTCGCTCAAGCCTTCGGTCTGGCCAGTGCGCGGAGTCATTGCGTCCATTGTGAAGTGTGCGGGGGTGTTGGCTACCAGATCGAGGTAGGTCACCTCGGTGGCTGGATGGCTGGCTTTGTAGGCGGCCACGATCTGTGCCGTGAGCTGTCGCGAAACGGAGTTGGCACCGGTGATGGCGGAATCGACGTGAAGCAGTTGCATGAAAAACTCCTTGGGGTTCTGTGGATGGAGCCACAGCGTGTGGCCATGGGATGAATTGTGGTTGTTCATCCGTTTGTTGATAAGGTGGTTAATTTGAGATAGATTGTTCCATCCATCGAATGAATCGCGCGTGGCTACAACCCGCACTTCCACCATGCAAGACCTCAATGACATGCTGTATTTCGCCGAAGTGGTGGAGCGCGGTGGCTTTGCCGCTGCGGGCCGCGCCCTCGGCATCCCCAAGTCGCGCCTGTCGCGGCGCGTGTCCGACCTGGAGGCGCAGCTGGGTGTGCGTCTGCTGCAACGCACCACCCGCAAGCTGTCGCTGACCGAAGTAGGCGAGGCCTACTTGCGCCATTGCCAGGCCATGCGCGAGTCGGCCCAGGCTGCGGCCGACACTGTGGCCCAGGTGCAGACCACACCGCGCGGCACCATCCGCGTGAGTTGCCCGGTGACGCTGGCGCAGACCGTGGTGGCCGAGCTGATGCCCCGGTTTCTCGCCCAGTACCCCGAGGTGCGTATCGACATGCTGGTGAGCAACCGTGCGGTGAACCTGGTGGAGGAGGGCATCGACGTGGCGCTGCGCGTGCGCCCCTCGGTGGACGACAGCGGCAGCATGGTCGTCAAGCGGCTGGACCACACCACGCAGATCCTGGTGGCCAGCCCCGAGCTGCTGATCCGCCAGGGCACGCCAAAGACGCTGGACGATCTGGCCAAGCTTGACAGCATTGCCATGTCGGCACCCGAGGGCCGGTCCATCTGGAATCTCATCGGCCCTGGCGGCGTGCACCAGATGGTGCAGCACACGCCGCGCTATGTGGCCGATGACCTGCTCACACTCAAATACGCCGCCGTGGCAGGCACCGGCGTGTGCTGGATGCCCGACTACATGTGCCAGGAAGAAATGCGCGAGCGCAAGCTGGTGAGGGTGCTGCCTGACTGGGCGCCCGCGCCCGCCATCGTGCATGCGGTGTTCCCCTCGCGCCGTGGGCTGTCGCCCGCCGTGCGGCGGTTTCTGGACTACCTGGGCGAGGCCATGCCCGGGCGCAGCAGCCTGAGCACGCGGCAGGCCCTGCAGGGGCTCGACGGCGCGAATATCTGAGTTGCTGAGCGCAAAGACTGCGCTTGTACACGGGTTCAATGGGCGGCACGCTTTTTGGCCCCACAATGCAACGAATTGCAACTGTGCGGGCTGCCCCCGTCCCTGTGTTCAGCACACGCGGCGGCCCGGGGATTTTTTGTGACTGCTCCACACCCCATCGACCAAGACATCCGGCAGGCCCGTGTGCACCCCGCCGTGCGGGCCATCGTGGTTCCGCCGTGCCCCGAGTCGTTGCTGCGCCTGCAGCAGATCATGGCCGAGCCCGAGCTGGATTCGGCGGCCCTGGAACAATTGGCGTCCTCCGACGTGGCCCTGGCCGCTGCCGTCATGCGACTGGCCAACAGCCCGCTGTATGGCCTGGCCCAGCCGGTGCAGACCGTGGGCATGGCGCTCACGGTGTTGGGGCTGCAGCCTGCGGTGCAGTTGCTGTCGGCCTTCATCACGCGCAACGCGCTGCAGGTGCGGTCCCCGTTGCTGGAGCATTTCTGGGAAAGCTCGCAGCGCCGCGCCATCGCCTGCGAACACATCGGCCACCAGCTCTACAGCTTTGACCCGGGCCTGGGCTACAGCTTCGGTCTGTTCTGCCATGTGGGCATGCCGGTGTTGGTGAAGGCGGTGCGCGGCTATGCTGGCACCGTGACCGAGGCCCTGGCACGCAAGGACCGCACCTTCACCCAGACCGAAAACGCCAGCCACCGCACCGACCACGCCGTGATGGGCGCCATCGTCGCGCGCACCTGGCACCTGCCAGGCGACGTAGCGCAAGCCATCTGGCTGCACCACGACTTTGCCTGCCTTGATGACGAGCGATTTGACCCTACCGTACGCCACCTGGTGGCCCTGGGCCTGCTGGCCGAGTTTCTGGTCAATCAGCATGACAACCTGCCGCCCACGCGCGAATGGCAGCAGCATGGGCAGGCCTGCATGGACCACCTGCACGTAACGCAGGACGAGCTGGACCACTGGATCGACGCGCTGCATCCGGCGTTTGAGGCCGTGCGGTTCTGATGCCGATGCGCGGCTGATCAATCAGAAGACCGTTCGGGCTGAGTCCATCACCGCCGCCCTCAGCGCACCGCCTCCAGCAACTCGGCCAGGCGCGTATGCCCCCGCTGCGCAGCCCACTGCGCCGCATTCAGGCCCTCGCGGTCCACCAGCCGGGGGTTGGCGCCCAGGGCCAGGAGCTTCTGGGCGGTGGTGGTGTGGCCGTTCATCGCTGCCAGCATCAAGGCGGTTCTGCCCTCGTTGTCGCGGGCGTCCACAGGCGTTCCCTGGCGGACGAGGCTTTCTATCTGCTGGGGGTTGCCCGCACGGGCAGCGTCCCACACGTTGCCTGGCAACGATGCACCGAGGCGTTTTTGCATGGAGGCGGTGGCTGCTCCGTTGCTGTCGCGGGCCACAGAGTCGGCCAGCGGGCTGCGGGCGGCCGGGGCTGCAGCAGCGGCCGCTGCCTGGGGCTCGGGCGCGGCTGGTGGGGGGGGCTGTTTTGTGGGAGCTGTTGCCGCGTGCTCGCGGCTCTCGGCGTTGGGGGCGGCGACCGGGGAGGGCGATGCGGGGAACCCAGACATGGCTCCGGCTGCGCGGGGGGCGTGCAGGGTTTCAGTTTCTGCGGCTGCTGTGGAGGCAGACGCGGGGGCGGGGACCACAGCCGTGGCAGGTGCTGGAGTCGGTGCCGGGGTTGGTGCTGGCGCGGTCTTGGCTAAGGGCTGCGCGGGGGGCGGTGCGTGCGCAGGCGAAGGTGCCGTGGTGGACTTGGGGGCCACGGCCCCGGTGGTCGGGCTGGTGGTGTTGCGGGCGCGCTCCTGCTCCTGTGCGCTGTCGGGGGGGGCTGGCAATGTGGCCGACGGAGGCGGGGAGAGGGCCTCTGGCAGGGGCTTGGGTGTGGGGGCGGCCGAGGGCGCGGGGGCTGGGGCGGTTTGGGCTGCAGGTGCGGGCGCCTCGGCCCGGCGGTGGCTGAATGCGGTGTCCCGCTCCTCGGGCGTGCCGCGTTCGAACTGCAGCATCAGCAAACCGGTCAGGCCCACCACGGCCACGGTGGCCAGGGCCGAGATCTTCCAGTGTGCCTGGTTGGCGGCGGGGGCTTCAGGCGTTGGAGCGGGGCCTGCAGTGTGGGCGGCCGCCACCATCTGTGCATGCGCGCGCACGGCCTCGCGCACATGCGCGCCGGGGCGGGCGCCTTCCTGCGCGCTGGCTTCGTGGTAGCGCCGGACCAGCTCGTCGTCCTGCAGGCTCATACAAACTCCTTGAGGTGCTGGCGCAGGCTGGCCCGCGCGTAGCGCAGGCGGCTCTTGGCGGTTTCGAAATTCACGCCGGTGGCCTCGGCAATCTCCTGCACGCCCAGGTCGCCTTCGGCCTGCAGCAGGAAGGCCTCGCGCTGCTCCAGCGGCAACTGTTCCACCGCCGCAATCAGCGCGGCCGCCTGTTCGCGCGACTGTAGTTGCCGCACGGGCCCAAAGCCCGAGTCGGCCACCAGTGTGTCGGCCAGCCTGCGCGCATCGTCGTCGCTCGCATCCAGGCTGGTGTGGTGCCTGGCGGTGCGCAGGTGGTCCACCAGCCGGTGGTGCGCCAGGGTGAACAGCCAGGTGCGGAACTTGGCTTTCACCTCGTAGCGGGCAGCATTGCGCGCCACGGCAAACCACACGTCCTGCAGCAGGTCATCGGCCTCGGCCTGCACCTTGACGCTGCGAAACACAAACCGCCACACCGCCAGTTCGTGCCGCCCATACAGTACATCGAACGCGCCCAATTCTCCTGCGGCGTAGCGCAACATCAGCGCTTCGTCGGAGTCCTCCATGGTGGCGGGGAATGGGGTGGATGGCACCCGCGCATTATGGGAGGGACTCATGCGCTGGCGGACAGATCCGCTGGGGTTGCATTCAGGGCCTACCTCGGGTCTGGTACGTAAGACACGTTGTCCGATTGCGGCACGGTTTGCGGTACCGGCGGGTGCGCACGCCGCTTTCGGATCACGCCTTTTGCAATCAGGTTTTTGCGGCTGTCGTAACGGATGCTGATGACCTCTTCGAGGAGGTGCGACACAACCGGGGTCTGGCGCTGCCCGTGCGGGGCTTCCTCGCTCAGACGGTCTTCGCTGCTAACTTTGTTGCGGTGTTGGCCGGACGGTTCAGGCCTCACCTGTGCAACGGGGTCGATGATCCGCTGGCGGAACAATGCAATCTGGATCAGGCCCACCTTGGTTGAGCGCGCAGTGAGGTCGGCGTGGGAGTTTGCAACGTTTGCGAACTCGAAGTGAGGCAACGTGCCGCTGGATTTGTACCAGCCGGCAATTCGATCGCGCGCATGGGGCAAGAACACATAGCCGCTCCGTCTCCACCCGTCGTTCTGACCGGTGAACTCATCGGTCTGACCGGTTAGTACGTCGACGCCATCCACCATTAGCACGACATTCACCCTATCGCCGCTGCGATTGTGCAATGTGACCGCATACTGGGCCCCAGGTCGGCCAGCGACCCAGTATTGGCCCTTGGCGTAGTACATCGGCAGCCTGGCGCCTGTATTGGGGTTGACGATAGTGACTTGGGCCAGGCGGCCGATGGCCTGGGCGGGCAAGCTGGTCAGCGCGAGCAGTACGGCCAGCGCGGTGACGGTGGTATGGTTGAGGGCAGGGAGTGTGGGGGAACCGGTTTTCATAGCGGCCCTTTGACGATGTTATTGGTGCTGAGTGAAACGAGCGGAATGGCTGGGTCGGATCAGGGGCAGTCGGCCGCCGCGCACTGTGCGAGGCGCCCGTTCACCTGCGCGCGGGACGGCTGCGCATGGCCGGTCCGCTATCTCGGGCCCAGTCAATTCGGGTCCGGCACATAGGACAGGTTGTCCGATTGCGGGAATGCCCGGGGCACCGGCATGCGCGCTGGCCGTTCGCGGATGATGCCGCTGGCCACCAGGTTCTCGCGGCTGTCGTAGCGGATGCTGATGATTTCATTGGGCTGCTCCTGCAGGCGCGTGAAGCTGGTGTGGGTGACGACCGATGTCTCGCGCTGGCCGTGCGCCGTGCCCAGCTTGGCCGACGGCATGGGGGCGGCCTTGGCCACACTGTCGGCAGATTGCGAGCGGGCAGAGGATTCGGCCGATGGATCAGGGGCCGCCGGTGCAGCGGCAGCGGGTGACGCGGGTTCCTCCCGCAGGCGCCCGAGGCCGTGGCCGTTGTCACGGCGCTGGCTGTAGGGCTCGGGGGTGATGGCGGGGGCAGGCTGGGGCACCGGCGCCTGTTCGCGGAACAGTGCCACGCCAATCACGCCCACATGCGCCGGGCGGCCCGTGCGGGCGGCATACGAGTTGGCAATGTGGGAAAACTCGAAGGCCGCTACCTGGCTGTCGCTCTTGCGCCAGCCGGTGATCTGGTAGCGCTCGTACGGCGAGAACACATACCCGCGCTGGTCCCATGCAGCGGTTTCGCCGCTGAGCACATTGACTCCGTCCACCGAGGGAACGGCCAGCACCCGCTCTCCCAGCCGGTTGCGCACCGTGATGGCATACCGCGCCCCGGGCCGCCCTGCCACCCAGTATTCGCCCCGGGCGTAGTGCACCGGCAGCGTGGCGCCGGTGTCACGGTCCACGATGGTGACATCAGCCAGGCGGCCAATGGCCTGGGCAGGAAGGTGGGCCAGGCCCAGCAATGCCGTCAGGGCGGCGAGGGCGGGCAGGGTGAGCGAACGGGGTTTCATAGCAGCTCCATCAAAAAAATGTGGTGGTGCTGTATGAAACGAACGGGGTGGGTCAATGGGGTTGAGAGGTGCCGAAAAAAATCAAAAATAGTTTTCAGCACTGCATCGCACCCAAGCTTGCGGGCCTACCGTTCGCACTGCGGTCTCAGTGAGCGAGGCGTCGCGCGCTGGTGGTGGGCAGGGCATTGCCCCGGTGACTCGCTGTGGCGCGTGTGCCCATGCCTGCTGCAGCGCTGCCGCTGACCTGGAACACGGCCACCAGCTCTGCCAGGCGCTGGGCCTGCTGGCGCAGGTTCTCTGCGGCAGCGGTGCTTTCACCCACCAGCGCGCCGTTTTGCTGCGTCATCTGGTCCAGCTGGGTCACGGCCACGTTGACCTGCGAGATGCCGTCGCTCTGCTCGGCAGCGGCGGTGCTGATCTCACCAATGATGCCGTTCACGCGCTGCACGCCTTGCACGATCTCGTTCATGGTGTCACCCGCATTCGCCACGAGCTGGGTGCCCGAGTCCACTTTTTCGACACTGGACTGGATCAGCGCCTTGATCTCCTTGGCGGCCTCTGCGCTGCGCTGTGCCAGGCTGCGCACCTCGGTGGCCACCACCGCAAAGCCGCGCCCCTGTTCACCCGCGCGCGCTGCTTCCACGGCAGCGTTCAGCGCCAGGATGTTGGTCTGGAACGCAATGCCGTCGATCACGCCGATGATGTCGGCGATCTTCTGGCTGCTGTGGTGGATGTCCTGCATGGTGCTCACCACCTGCTGCATCACCTCGCCGCCCTTGGTGGCGGTGCTGGCGGCGGTTGTGGCCAGTTGGTTGGCCTGGCGGGCCGAGTCGGCGCTCTGGCGCACGGTGGCGGTCAGCTCTTCCATGCTGGCGGCGGTTTGCTCCAGGCTGCTGGCGGCTTGTTCGGTGCGGTGGCCCAGGTTCTGGTTGCCACTGCTGATGTCGTCGCTGGCGGTGCGCAGCTGCGCAATGTTGTCGCGCACGGCCGAGACCAGTTCATGAAAGCGCTGTTGCATGTCGCGCACGGCCACCATCACGCTGCCGGTGTCGCCCGCCTTGACCTGCACGTGCGCCGTCAGGTTGCCTTGCTGGATGGCCTGCACCACGGCGCGCACTTCGCTCGGCTCTGCCCCCAGCTCGCGGCCAATGCTGCGCGATACCAGCACTGTCACCGCCACGCTGATCAGCACGGCCAGCAGGGTGATGGTCAGCATCACGCCGGTGAACTGGCTGGCGTCCTGGTTGGCCGTCTGGCTGTTCTTGATGATGCGGCCTTCCTCGTAGTCGATGAGCTTGTTGGCTGCGGCCAGCCATTGCTCGTACTGCGGTTTGGCCTCGGCCCAGAGCAGGGCTTCGGCGCCCGCGCGGTCGCCAGCCTGCATCAGTGCAACCACCTTGCTGGTGGTGGCCACCGTGCGTGCTTCGATGTCCTTGAGCGCTTGCACCATGGGGCCCACTTCGGGTGGGACCTCTTTTACGGTTTTCAGCACGTTGTCGAGTTGCGTGGCGGACTGGGCATAAAAGTCGGCCAGCCGCGCGATGGATTCAATCTCTTTTTTGCGCGCCTAGTCGTTGGGCGCCAGCACCACATCCCGCACCGCGATGGAGCGGTCGTGGGCCGAACCCCGGAAGTTGATGGCAGTGCGCTGGATGACAGCGTTTTGCGTGGCATTGGCGGTCAATGCGCCATCGATGCCCCGTGCAATAAGCACGCTGTAGACCGACATGCCGAGCAAAGCCACGATGACCAGGCCGAAGCCCGCCATCAGGCGCTGGCTGATTTTCCATGTGTGCATTGAAGGAGCCTCTTGAAGATGTCTTGGGGCGACGTTGCCCATACAAACCGCCAGGCGTCCCCGTTGGAGGGGCAGACCACGACAAGATGTTTGCTTTTAGTTACATTGTACTGATTGGTTGCAAATTAAACCGTTTGGTTTAACTTATTTACTCGATAGTCAATGCTTGTTTGTCTGGGCAGGAACTGAGGCTTTTTTTAGATGTTTTGGCGATTAAATAACAAAAATTAAGTCGTTTGGGTTTTAAAGCGCGGCTCGCAGAATGCAAGTGCTGTGACCTCTACCATCTCCATCATCATCGTCCCCGGCTGGCGCGACTCTGGCCCCGGACACTGGCAAAGCCTGTGGGCCGAGCGCCTGCCCAATGCGCGCCGCGTGGTGCAGGACGACTGGATCACGCCCACCCGGACGGCCTGGGTGGGGCAACTGGAAAAGACCGTTTTGGCCGCGGCGAAACCCGTGGTGATCGTGGCGCACAGCCTGGGCTGCATCGCTACCTCTCATATGGGCTCCGAGGCCGCGTCCCGGGTGTGCGGCGCGCTGCTGGTGGCCCCGGCAGACCCGGAGCGCCGCGCCATCCTGAGCGACTTTGCGCCCGTGCCCTACGCCGCGCTGCCCTACCGCAGCATTGTGGTGGCCAGCAGCAACGACCCTTTTTGCCCCATCCGGCTGGCGGGTGCCTATGCCCGGGCCTGGGGCAGCGAGTTCGTGCGCATGCAAAACGCCGGGCACATCAACATCGACTCGGGCCATGGCGAATGGCCCCTGGGCTGGGCATTGCTGCAATCGCTGGAAGGCGACCACGCCGTGCCGCAGCAGCCTGCCGCCCCAACACACGTAACGTCTGCAGCGGCCTGATTGCTATAATTTTTATAGCTATTAGCGCTTGATATTAAAGCGCTAGCGGCTTATTTGGCTTGAAGCGCCGCGTACGGGGTGGCTACCCGGGCAGGCATGCAATCGACCTGCGGCGGTCGATGAAAAATCCATATACCAATATACGATTAATTAACAAGAATATATTCTTTTGAGTTTTAAGGGCGCCTCCGCACAATGCGCCATCTCCAGTATTTTTTGGGCGACACCACCATGACTTCTTTGAAACTCAAGACCCTTCTTGCCTCCCTGGCCCTGGCCGCCAGCGGCATGGCTGCCGCACAGAATTCCCTGTTGAACGTGTCGTATGACGTGGCCCGCGAGTTCTACAAGGACTACAACGCCGCCTTTGCCGCGCACTACAAGAAGACCACTGGCCAGGACGTGAAGATCGACCAGTCGCACGCCGGCTCCAGCGCCCAAGCCCGTGCCGTGAACGACGGCCTGGCCGCCGACGTGGTGACCATGAACACCACCACCGACGTGCAGTTCCTGGCCGACAGCGGCGTGGTGGCCAAGGACTGGGCCAAGAAGTTTCCGCACGATGCATCGCCCACCACCTCGACCATGCTGTTCCTGGTGCGCAACGGCAACCCCAAGGGCATCAAGGACTGGGAAGACCTCATCAAGCCCGGCGTGCAGGTGATTGTGGTGAACCCCAAGACCGGCGGCAACGGCCGTTATGCCTACCTGGCTGCCTGGGGCGCCGTGCGTGAAAAGGGTGGCACCGAGGCGCAGGCCGCCGAGTTTGTGGGCAAGCTCTACAAGAACGTGCCTATCCTGGCCAAGGGCGGCCGTGATGCCACGGCCACCTTCCTGCAGCGCAACCAGGGCGATGTGCTGATCACCTTTGAATCCGAGGTGGTCTCCATCGACCGCGAATTCGGCGCGGGCAAGGTCGATGCGATCTACCCCTCTGTGAGCGTAGTGGCCGAGAACCCCGTGGCCGTGGTGGAGCGCACCGTGGCCAAGAAGGGCACGGCCCAGCTGGCCAAGGCGTACCTGGACTACCTGTACTCTGATGAAGCGCAGGAGATCGCGGCCAAGCATGCGATTCGTCCCCGCTCGGAAACCGTGCTCAAGAAGTACGCCGACACGTTCAAGCCGCTCAAGCAGTTCACGGTGGCCAAGTATTTCGGCTCGCTGACCGAAGCGCAGAAGGTGCACTTCAATGATGGCGGCCAGTTCGACAAGCTCTACACGCCCGGCGCCAAGTAAGCCAGCGCGTTTCGTTTCTACCTCCTCACTTATGACCACCGCGACTGCAGTGGCCGCAGCCCCGGCCGGACGGCGCGCGCCCAAACGCGTGCTGCCCGGCTTCGGACTGACTCTGGGCTACACGCTTTTCTATCTGAGCATCATCGTGCTGATCCCGTTGTCGGCACTGATCTTCAAGACCTTCACGCTGACCTGGGAGCAGTTCTGGGCGGCCATCAGTGCGCCCCGCGTGATGGCTTCGTACCGGCTCACCTTCGGGGCTTCATTCCTTGCGGCGCTGGTCAACCTGGTGTTCGGCCTGCTGATCGCCTGGGTGCTGGTGCGCTACAAGTTTCCGGGCAAGAAGATTGTGGACGCGCTGGTAGACCTGCCGTTTGCGCTGCCCACCGCCGTGGCCGGCATCTCGCTGACCGCCTTGCTGGCTGGCAATGGCTGGGTCGGCAGCATCCTGGAGCCCATGGGCATCCAGCTGGCGTTCAAGCCCGCAGGCATCGTGATCGCGCTGATCTTCATCGGCCTGCCGTTCGTGGTGCGCACCGTGCAACCCGTGCTGGAAGACGCTGAAAAAGAACTTGAAGAAGCCGCCACCTGCCTCGGGGCCACGCGCCTTCAAACCTTCACCAAGGTCATCCTGCCTTCCATCACCCCCGCGCTGCTCACCGGCTTTGCCATGGCGTTCGCGCGGGCGGTGGGGGAGTACGGCTCGGTGATCTTCATCGCCGGCAACATGCCCATGGTGTCTGAAATCACGCCGCTCATCATCATCGGCAAGCTCGAGCAGTACGACTACGCAGGTGCTACCGCGGTGGCGGTGGTGATGCTGGTCATCTCCTTCATCCTGCTGCTCATCATCAACGCGCTGCAGGCCTGGCAGCGGCGCCACGCGGGGGCTCCAGCATGAGCGGCAACAACTCCCGGACTATCCGCCGCGCACAAGCGGGCACTACTGAAGCGCCCTGGGTCCGCTACACGTTGATCACCATCGCGCTGATCTTCATGCTGCTGTTCCTGGTGCTGCCGCTGGCCGCGGTGTTTGCCGAGGCGCTGCGCAAGGGCTTTGGCGCGTACCTGGAAGGCCTGCGTGAACCCGATGCCTGGTCGGCCATCAAACTCACGCTGATCACTGCACTCATCGCCGTGCCGCTGAACCTCGTGTTTGGCGTGGCGGCTGCATGGTGCATTGCCAAGTACGAGTTCAAGGGCAAGGCGTTCTTGACGACGCTGGTGGACCTGCCGTTTTCGGTATCGCCCGTGGTGGCGGGCCTGATCTACGTGCTGATGTTCGGCGCGCAGGGCTGGTTTGGCCCCTGGCTGCAGGCGCACGACATCAAGATCATCTTTGCCGTGCCGGGCATCGTGCTGGCCACCGTGTTTGTGACCTTTCCGTTCATCGCCCGCGAGCTGATCCCGCTGATGCAGGCGCAGGGCAACGACGAGGAGCAGGCCGCCATCGTGCTGGGCGCCACCGGCTGGCAGACCTTCTGGTACGTGACGCTGCCCAACATCAAGTGGGGCCTGCTGTACGGCGTGATCCTGTGCAATGCGCGGGCCATGGGCGAGTTTGGCGCGGTATCCGTGGTGTCGGGCCACATCCGTGGGCAGACCAACACCATCCCGCTGCACGTCGAGATTCTCTACAACGAATACCAGTCGGTGGCTGCGTTTGCGGCGGCCTCGCTGCTGGCGCTGCTGGCGCTCGTCACCCTGGTGATCAAGACCATTGCAGAGCACCGCAACGAGCAGGCGCTGAAGGCGGCTGCCGAATTGCCCCCCGAGCGGCCCGCGCCTTTGCCAACCGCCCGCTGAAGGAAGAAGACCATGAGCATTGAAATCCGTAACGTCAGCAAGCAATTCGGCGACTTCCAGGCGCTGCGCGATGTGAGCCTCGATATCGCGTCGGGCGAACTCATCGCGCTGCTGGGCCCCTCGGGCTGCGGCAAGACCACGCTGCTGCGCATCATCGCGGGCCTGGAGACGGCCGATGTGGGCACCATCCATTTCAGCGGCGAAGACACCACCGATGTGCACGTGCGCGAGCGCAACGTGGGCTTTGTGTTCCAGCACTACGCGCTGTTCCGCCACATGACGGTGTTCGAGAACGTGGCCTTCGGCCTGCGCGTGAAGCCCCGCAAAGAGCGACCGAGCGAGGCGCAGATCAAGCAAAAGGTGACTGACCTGCTCAAGCTCGTGCAGCTCGACTGGCTGGCCGAGCGCTACCCCTCGCAGCTGTCCGGTGGCCAGCGCCAGCGCATCGCCCTGGCCCGTGCCCTGGCGGTGGAGCCCAAGGTGCTGCTGCTCGACGAACCCTTCGGCGCCCTGGACGCCAAGGTGCGCAAGGAACTGCGCCGCTGGCTGCGCCGCCTGCACGACGAACTGCATGTCACCTCGATCTTCGTGACCCATGACCAGGAAGAAGCGCTGGAAGTGGCCGACCGCGTGGTGGTGATCAACCAGGGCCGCATTGAGCAAAGCGGCTCGCCCCAGCAGGTATGGGACCAGCCAGCCAGTCCGTTTGTGTATGGCTTTTTGGGTGATGTGAACCTGTTCCACGGTCGCGCCCATGAAGGCCTGGTGCACCTGGACGGCATGCAGATCGACTCGCCCGAGCACAGCCAGGCGCAGAACGCCAAGGCCTTTGCTTACGTGCGCCCGCACGACCTGGACGTGGAGCGCTATTCGCCCGGTGCAGGGCTCGACGCCGAAGGCCGCCCGCGCGGCATCGTGGCCCAGCTCAGCCGCGCCATTGTGGTGGGCCCGATTGCAAGGCTGGAACTTATTCCCTCCGACGACCACAAACCAGCGGACAATGCGTCCCCAGAATCCTTGATTGAAGCGCAGATCCCTGCGCAGCAATTCAAGGAAATGGGTTTCAAAGAGGGCGAAACGCTGGTGGTCACACCACGCCGCGCCCGAGTGTTCTTGGATCACGCTGCTGGGATTTGACTCCCCCTGAGCCGCTTCGCGTCTTCCCCTGAGGGGGACGACGGCCTTTGCTGTGGGACGGCCCTTGCTGGCCGTCCGCGCGTTTGGGCTGTGACGGTTTCAGAGGCAATGCCCTGGGCGGTTACTGTTGGATGAGGGATAAGAATGATGGTGTTGAACTGGATCGATCAGGCCCCGCGCCGCGTGCTGGCGTTGATCAGTGTGGCCTGCGTGGCCATGCTGGCGTTTGGCATGTACCTGCAGCATGTGGTGGGCCTGGAGCCATGCCCCATGTGCATCGTGCAGCGCTATGCTCTCATTGGTGTAGCAATCTTCACAGGTCTGGCAAGCGCTAGGGGCTCAAAAGGCTGGTGGATGGGCTGGGGCGCGCTGGCCCTGATCGCATCCGGCTTCGGCGCCTTCGTGGCGGCCCGCCAGAGCTGGCTGCAGTGGTACCCACCCGAAGTCGCCACCTGCGGCCGCGACTTCTACGGCATGATCGAAAACTATCCCATCAGCCGCGCCATCCCCATGATCTTCCGGGGCTCCGGTGACTGCGCTGCGATTGACTGGACCTTCCTGGGCGGCTCGATAGCCAACTGGTCGTTTGTGTGTTTTGTGGGGTTTGCGGTGGTGCTGCTGGCGCTGTTGGTGCGCGGGTTCACCAGCGGCAATCGTCGGGGTTCCGGTTACTCGATGGCTTGATGCGCCGGGGTCGGCTCGCTTGTCGTAGCCCGTAACTTGCATCAGAAAAAAAGGCGCTCCTTGTGAGCGCCATTTTTTTTTGCGTTGGCATGGCAGGTCTTCACGCTGAGAATCCAGGTTTCGGGAGCATTCGATCAGGTGGTCGCAGAGGCGCCAGCGCCTGGCAATGGTGCGATATGAGCGAATGCATGGGCCTTCTCGATCCGGTTGCGCCCAGCTGCCTTGCCCTGGTAAAGCGCGACATCGGCAGCCCGCAGGGCCTTCTCCAAGGCGTGGCCGTTGGCGAACCGGGGTGACACACCAATGGTGACGGTGCAGTGCAGCGGTTTGTCGTGGCCGCTCACGTGAATGGCCTGTTCTTCGACCGCTGCGCGCAGTCGTTCTGCCAACTGCACGACGCCGACATCATCACTGTCGAGGCAGACAGCCACAAACTCTTCTCCTCCTATGCGGCCCGTCAGGTCGCCTCGGCGCACGGTGGTGCGCAGCACATCTGCAACATGGCGCAGCACGGTGTCGCCAGCCTGGTGTCCGTAGGTGTCGTTGATACGTTTGAAGTGGTCCACGTCCAGCAGCAGCAAGTAAGCGGGCGCGACGTTGTGGAGGTTGAAGTGTTGCTCCAGCGCTTCTGAAAGCCCCCGGCGATTGAGCAGTTTCGTCATGGGATCGCGCGCCGCCATCTGGCTCAGATCATCGGTCAGGCGCCGGAACACCAGCCAAATCATGAAGGGTGGCACCACCGTCGCCAGGGACGACATATAGATGTAGAACACCATCTGAAAGCTGCTGTCCATGTGCAGCACTTCCAGTCCGCCCTGGAGTAGCCTTATGAACTTGATTGCGTTCAGAATGCAGATGCCACTGATCAGGAGCGCGAAAAATGCCATTTCGCGGTACAGGTGCTTGGCGAATGTGCGAACACCATAGAGTGCCGCGAGCGTCATGACCAGGAACAGCAGCGCAGACATCCCGGACAGCATGGCGTAGCGGGCGACCGGCCCCAAGCTCCACTGAATCAGTGCCTGTGCGGCGGAGTAGGCGAGCACAAATGCCGCCAGCGGCCGCCACAGCGGCGCGGGAAATCCAAAGAACCGCATGACCCCGAGGCCATAGGTGATCGGGGCCGCCAGGGTGAGGGTGTGGTTGACCACGCTCATCATGCTCCAGGCCGGGCCGCCTTCCACCAACTGCAGCACATAGGCAAGCCCCAGCAGCAAGTTGCCCATGGCAAAAAAATCCATGCCCATCTTCTTGCCCTGCAAGCGCTTGCTGATGAGCAAAAACATCACCGCAAAGCACAGCAGGTGAGCGCACAGCATGCCGACGAGAACAGACCCCACCATGTCAGCGTCCTTCGGAGTCTGGCAGTGCGGTGTCGGCCCCAGGCGCGAGCCTCTTTGCCGGATG
Source organism: Acidovorax sp. SRI_002 (assembly GCF_057586455.1). Lineage (NCBI taxonomy): Bacteria > Pseudomonadati > Pseudomonadota > Betaproteobacteria > Burkholderiales > Comamonadaceae > Acidovorax > Acidovorax sp. SRI_002. The sequence goes on from NZ_JBYCZW010000007.1 coordinate 259,333, forward strand.
CGCAAACAGCACACCCTCTGTCCCATCCACCCATGCGGGTAGCTTGTGCATCACGCTGGCCAAAAGATCGCTGGCCTGCCACTGCGCCAGCCAGGCTTGCAGGCGGGGCCAGGGCTGTGCGGCCCACCAATCGGCATCAATGCCTGCAAACTGCCGTACAAAAGGCGCAATCGCCATATCGGCCAGGGCCGCATGGGTGCCGAACAGATAGGGCTGGTCCGGCCAGAGACGCGCCTCCAGCCCCCCCAGCCAGGCCACGGCGCGGGCGCGTTCTGCATTCGTGTCGGCATCGGGGTAGCGGCTGGGATATTTGCACCGGTCCAGCGCCTGCTTGAACGGGCCATCGCATTCGGCAATCAGCGCCAGCATGGCCTGCAGATTGCCGTGGCTGGGGATGAGCCAGCCCTCGGGGTCGTGCTGCGCCAGCGCCCACAGCATGATCTCCAGGCTCTGCTCCAGCACCTGGCCAGTCGGCAGCACCAGCACGGGCACAGTGCCCTTGGGGGAGGCGTGCAGCAGGCCCTGTGGCTTGTTGCGCAACACCACCTCGCGCAGTTCGCAGGCCTGGCCACTGACAGCCAGCGCCAGCCGGGCGCGCATGGCGTAGGGGCAGCGACGAAAGGAATAGAGGACGGGCAGGGCAGCGCTCACGCGGAGTCGTCCTCGCGATCATTTTTTTCGTCGCTGGAGCTGAATCGCGCTCGGTTGCCCGGTTGCCGCGCGCCGATATGCGCTTGCCCGCGCTGATCCGCCAGGTCCATCTGGCGTTGCCGCTCTGCCAGCGCGCGTTCCTGCTCGGGTGTGCGCGTGCCGTGGCAATACGGGCAGCTCACGCCGCGCACGTAATGCGGCGACTGCAGCTCGGCCTCGCCCAGTGGCATGCGGCAAGAGCGGCACAGTTGGTGGTGCCCCGGAGCCAGGCCGTGGCCCACCGACACACGTTCGTCAAACACGAAGCAGTCGCCATGCCACAGGCTGTCTTCTTCGGGCACGGTTTCCAGGTATTTGAGGATGCCGCCTTCCAAGTGGTACACCTCGTCAAAGCCCTGCGATTTGAGGTAGGCGGTGGATTTCTCGCACCGTATGCCGCCCGTGCAGAACATGGCCACGCGCGGGTTACCCGCCAGCACGCCGCCGGGCTGCGACTGCTGCGCCACCCAGGCCGGGAACTCGGCAAAGCTCTTGGTGTGGGGGTTGATGGCGCGTTCAAACGTTCCAATGCCCACTTCGTAGTCGTTGCGCGTGTCCACCACCACCACGCCGGGGTCGTCGATGAGGGCGTTCCAGTCCTCGGGCTTCACATAGGTGCCCGTGTTGCGCGCGGGGTTCAGGCCCGGCACTCCCAGGGTGACGATCTCGCGCTTGAGGCGCACGCGCATGCGGTAGAACGGTTGGCGGTCGGTGGGGGCTTCTTTGTGCTGCAGGTTCGCAAAGCGGGCATCGCTGCGCAGCCAGGTGAGCACGGCCAACACATCGGCGGGTGCACCCGCAATGGTGCCGTTGATGCCCTCGGGCGCCAGCAGCAGCATGCCGCGCACGCCGCGCTCGTCGCACAGTGTCTGCAGGGGCGCGCGCAGCGTGGCGCAGTCGGGCAGATCGACAAACTGGTAAAGCGCAACAGTGAGAAAGCGAGGTGTGACCGAATCCACGAAATGGGGGAGAGAGCGGAAAAGAAGGGGTGATGATAGCGGTCACTTTTCGTTACGATGCAAGCGTCTCCAACATGCGCCCGAGGTGTTTTATGGCCCAAGAACCCTCCCTCAACCTGTTTCGCCGCCTGGAGCAGCTCAACGGTATTGGGGCTGCGCTCTCCCGCGAGCGCAACATCGACCGCCTGCTGGAGAACATTCTGGAGGCTGCCAAGGCCATCACGGGCGCGGACGGCGGAACGCTCTACAGCGTGACGGAGGACGGGAAGTCGCTCAAGTTCGAGATACTGCGCACCGACTCGCTGGACATTCGCCTGGGGGGCACCACGGGCAAACCCATTGATTTTCCGCACCTGCCGCTGCGCAACGCAGATGGCAGCCCCAACGATTCGCTGGTGGCCGCGTATGCCGCCATCCACGACCGCACGGTGAACATTGCCGACGCGTACAGTGCCGAGGGGTTTGATTTTTCAGGCACCCGCAGTTTCGATGCGCGCACGGGGTACCGCTCGCAATCGTTTCTGACCGTGCCGATGAAGAACCACGACCACGAACTGATCGGCGTGCTGCAGCTCATCAACGCGCGGCAATGGGAGACCGGCGAGGTCACCACGTTCTCCGAGGCCGACCAGGGCCTGGCCGAGTCGCTGGCCTCGCAGGCTGCCATTGCCCTCACCAACCGCTTGCTCATCACGCAGCTGGAGCGCCTGTTCGAGTCGTTCGTGAACCTGATCAACCTGGCCATTGACGAAAAGTCGCCCTACACCGGTGGCCATTGCCAGCGTGTGCCCGCCCTCACCATGATGCTGGCCGAGGCGGTGAATGCCACCAACCAGGGGCCGCTGGCGGGCTTTCGCATGAGTGACCGGGACCGCTACGAACTCAAGATGGCCGGCCTGCTGCACGACTGCGGCAAGATCACCACGCCCGTGCACGTGGTGGACAAGGCCACCAAGCTGCAGACCCTGTACGACCGCATTGGGCTGGTGGACACGCGGTTTGAAGTCTTGAAGCGCGATGCCGAGCTGGCCGCACTGCGCCGCCAACTGGCGCTGCGCCCGGTGGTGGATGCGCGTGCCGAGGGGCAGGAGCTGCAAGCCCTGCAGCACGAAATCCACACACTGGAAGAAGACCGCGAGTTTCTGCGCCGCTGCAATACCGGCACCGAGGCCATGCGCCCCGAGGACCAGCAGCGCGTGCGTGACATCGCCGCCATGCGGCACTGGCGCAACCCACAGGGGGTGCAGACAAGCTTCCTTACGGCCGAGGAGGTGGAGAACCTCACCATCCGATCCGGCACCCTGAACCAGGCCGAGCGCGACACCATCAATTACCACATCGTTGCCACCATCAAGATGCTGGAGACGCTGCCCTGGCCACGGCACCTCAAGAACGTGCCGGAGTATGCGGGCGGCCACCACGAACGCATGGACGGCAAGGGCTACCCGCGCGGCCTTACACGTGACCAGATGTCGCTGCAGGCCCGCATGATGGGCATTGCCGACATCTTCGAGGCGCTGACAGCGGCTGATCGGCCCTACAAGAACGGTATGACCTTGTCAGATGCGATTGCCATCATGTGCAGGATGCGCGACAACGGGCACATCGACCCGGACCTGTTCGAGGTGTTTGTGCGTGAGGGGGTGTACCTGCGCTACGCGCGGGACTTTCTGGAGCCCGGGCAGATGGACGTGGTGGACATCGCGGCGCTCGGCTTCTCCTGACTGAAATGCTACTGAGTGGATCGCTGCCAAGCCCAGTGCACTGGCCACTGACCGGGTTCGCAGGGTCGAGATGCCTCATGGCTTGTGCAGCGGCAGCCACAGCGTGAAGCGCGAACCGCAGCCCTTCCCCAGCGCCCCCCAGGTGTCCCACGAACACTGCGCGCCCAGCGCCAGTGCGCGGCTACGCACGTTGGCCAGGCCCCTGCGCGCGGGCGGTAGCGCATCGGGTGGGGGCGCGGTGAAGGGGGTGCCGTTGTCCTGCACGCACACCTGCACGCCGGGCACACCTCCGCGCACCGATTCAGCGGTGCCGAGCGTGATCTCCATCGCGCCGCTGTGCTTGAGGATGTTGGTCAGCACCTCCTGCAGGATGCGCAGCACATGCAGCGCGCTCTGCGAATCGAGCCAGGGCAGGGGCGGCACATCGTCCACCTGCCAGCGCAACGCCAGGCCAGCGCCCTCTAGACGGGGGCCCAGCCGGAAGCGCAGGCGCGCAAGCAGGGCCAGCAGGTCGGCGTCCACAGGCTCCAGCGAGTCGATGGACAGCTTCAGGTCGTCGATGCACTCGCGCAGCACCGGCGCCACGTCCAGGCGCGCGGCGGGCTCGTTCTCCACCAGCCGCAGCGCGCTCATCAGTGACGAGCCCACGCCGTCGTGCATCTCGCGCATCAGGCGCTGGCGCTCTTGGAGCAGCGTCTGTTCGCGCTCGGCGGCGCGCAGCCGCTCGTGGGTTTCGCGCAGTTGCTGTTCTTGCGCGGCCAGGCGCTCGGCCTGCACGGCATTGGCCAGCTCGGCCGCGCCCAGCGCGCGCTGGTAGCGCGTGAAGGCCACCCACAGGAACATGGTGAGCACGCCCATGTAGGCATAGGGGGTGAGGTAAATGTGCTCGATGCTGATGAGATACCGCTGCATCGCCAGGTCATGGAACGCCATCGGAAACGACAGCGCCACGGCGCCGCACAGTAGAACGTTGGCCCCCGTGCGGTGCGTCCACGCGCCGCGCGCCGCCACATACAGCACCACCACCCCCGGCGGGAACAGCGCCAGGCGCAGCAGCGGAAGCATCGCCTCGTGCCTGAGCCCCCACAACGGCAGCGCTGCAGCCGCCACCAGCCAGCAGTAGGCCATCAGCGCCCGTGCCAGCCGGGGCCTGTGCCAGCCCTGCATCTGCCGCAGCAGCAAGAAAGAACACACCGAGGAGCCCAGTGACCCCACCAGCGTGAGCCAGGAGAACCAGGCGTCGGGCACGGCCAGGCCTTCCTCGTCCACCAGATAGAACAGCGTCGCCAGCAGGTGCGCCACCGACAACAGGAAGAACAGCAAGTAGCCTGCTTCCTCGCGCCCCTCGCCATGGCCCCGCGCCCGCCGCATCAGCCACACCATCAGCGCCAGCACGCCCAGCACCAGGTAGGCGCCCCGCAGGTAGGTCACCAGGCCGGTCTGCAGCAGCTCGCGCAGCCGCCAGGCTGGCCGCAGCGCCTCAGCCGGTCCGGCCCACACCGAGGACAGCGCCCCGCCCACGCCCGGCAGGCTGGCCATGCGCACGTGCAGCTGCGGCGCTGCACCCGCTTGGTCTAGGCCCTTCAGATCCAGCCATACCGGGCGGTTGAAGCCGTTCCACACGCGGCTGCCGCGCGTCTGCCATGCAAGGCGTCCGTTGGCATACACGGCCACCGTGCCCACCGTCTGCCAGCGCGGGATGTACAGGCGCATACCCTGCGGAGTGCCGTGCGGCAGCGCGTTGGCGGGCACGCGCAGGCGGTACCACTGCACTTCGGGCGGCGCGCTGGCCTGCTCGGCGCTGGACGCGGTGCTGCGCGGGCGAGCATGGGGCAGGGCCACGGCGGCCCAGGGCGTCGCGGCGTCCAGCACCGCATCGCCGGATGCGTGCAGCGAAGGCGGTGGCGCCCAGTCGCCGCTGGGCGAAGACCAGGTCTCGGCCTGCAACAGGTGCACGGCCTCTGCGGCGTGCGTGCACGGCACCAGCATCATCACCAGCAGCAGCACCAACGGCATTGCCAGCAGCCGCCAACGCCGCAGCACCCGGCGCGCCGCCTCAGTCGGCCGCATGGATCCAGCCCTGGCGCGCTGCGGCGCTCACGGCCTCGGCCTGCGTGGTGACCTGCAGCTTGGCATATACGCGTCGCACAAAGGTGCGCACGGTGTGGCGCGAGACGCCCATTGCGCGGGCGACCTCGTCCAGCGTATGGCCGCGCGCCACTAGGCGCAGCAGTTCGGCCTCGCGCGCGGACGGGGGTGCGCTTGCGCCCAGGCCTGCGCCCGGCGGCGGGGGCGGCGCCGCCGCCAGCGCGGGCTGCGTCTGGCGCAGCAGCAACAGCTTGCGCGCCACCATGGGGTTGATGGGGCTGCCGCCTGCGTGCAGGCTGCGCACTTCGTCCACCACGGCGGTGGCGGGCAAGTCTTTGAGCAAATAGCCCATGGCACCGGCGGCGATGGCATCCAGCACGTGCACCTCGTCGCCGAAGATGGTGCTGACCATGGCCGCCGCCTGCGGCCAGCGTGCCCGCAGCGCGGCCAGCACGTCCAGCCCGCTGCCGTCGGGCAGGCCCAGGTCGAGCAGCAGCACGTCCAGCGGCGCGGCGTCGTCCTGCGCCAGCGCGGCCATGGCCTCGGTGCGGCTGGAGGCCGTCCACGCCAGGCGCATGTCGCTGGCGCCTTGCAGCGCGTGGGCCAGGGCGGTGCGGCAGGCGGCGTCGTCCTCGACCACGGCGACGCGAACGGGGGTGGAGGCAATGGAAGAAGGCGGTGGCATGCACCGATGCTGCCACAGCCGCTGGGCACGGGCATGTCGCCCAAAAGGGGGACATACGAAACCGCCCCCTGTCCCTAGCATCCGGGTCACGCGCTGGCTTTGCTGGCTTTTTGCTATTGAAGTTATAGCTGTCAGCGCTTGATCAGAAAGCGATAGAGGCTAAAAATATGCTCAAAAATGTCCTTCACACCCCGCTCATGCACCGGGCCTGGTTGCGCGCGCGCAGCGCGGTGGCGCTGGGCGCGCTGGCCATGGTGCTGCTGCTGCAGGCCTGCAGCGTGGCCCAGCCGTCGTGGATCGAGGCGCCCCTGGTGGCCGACGGAAGCACCACCGGCGCGGGCTATGCGCCCCACGGCACCAGCCTGCCAGTGAGCGAGGGGGCCAGCGCGCAGTTGAAGTTCTCTTATGCCACCTTGCCAGACGGTGCGCTGACCAAGTTGAATGTGGACACCGACAACACGGTTGCCACCGTAGGCCATGACAGCTATACGCTCGACGCCGGCAAGGTGGTGCGCGCACGGCTGGTGCTGTATGTCGACAAGGTGACCACCTCGGGCTACATCGCCATCTTCGGTGCCTACCAGGCCGGGGGCGCAGACTGCTTTGCGCACGAGGGCACGGCTCCCGCCTGCGACCTGCAACTGGCCAGCGCCGTCGGTGGGCGCGCCACCGATGCGGACCGGCCGACGCAGCCCTTGCGCATTACCGAGCGCGGCTTCTACAGCTTCGACGTGACCGAGCTCGTCAAGCACCGGCTGGCGCAGGGTGTGGAATCGATGCTGCGCGTGGAAGCCGCGCAGGACACCGATGGTTCCTACGGCAGCTTCGAGTTCGCCAGCCGCGAGCAGCCGGTGGGCCAGGCGCGCGTGCTGCACCAGGCGCAATTGCTGATCACGCTGGAGGGTCTGGCGGGCATCAGCAGCAGACCCTATGCCTCCACCAGCGTGCGTCAGTCGTCCACCGACCCGACCGTCGCCGCGCAGGACTTCCGGCAGGACGAAAACCTGTGGCTTGGCGGCGCGGCAGGGGACCGCGCCTATGCACTGTTGCAGCCGCAGCCGCTCGAAGTCGGCTTTCCGCTGCGCCAGGTGCTGTTCAGTACGGGTTCGATGGCAGGCAAGCAGTCGCTGGTCATGCATGTGAACGGGCCGGTGCTGGACCAGACCACGCCGCAGCCGCAGGTGCAGGTCTACGGGCGACGCAGGTTCAACGTGAGCGGTCAGGTGGTGCGATCGTGGAACGACGGCTGGGCGGAGCCGCCGGGCGCGGACCTCATCGCCACGGCGGCACTGGACCGCAGCGCGCCTCGCCAGACTGTGGTCGCCGATACCACCGATCGCTATATCGACACGCTGGCCAGCGCGTACAACGGCAACCGCAACCAGGACTTTGCGGCGGCCGTCACCACCAACGTGCAATCGCCGATAACGCTGGACAGCAGCCGCAACACCCGCACCGGGCATGCGCCGCGTTTCATCACCGTCATCAAACCTGAGAAGGACGTGTGGCGGTCACCCTTCGACTTCGACAAGGACGACAGCACACATGCATTGAGCCTGTGCCTGCAGTACACGGGCAGCGCGGGCACGTGCCACAGCGCGCTGTCGCTGCGCGCCCGCCTCGGGCAGCCGTTCACCAGCTCGGGCCGTGTCATTGTCATCGGGCCCTGGGCCGACACCGCAGCCGGCGGCCATGTACCCTATGCGGCAGACATCGACCTTGCTCTGCCCCAAAGCGGCGCCAGCGCCCAAGTGCCCGCCGACCTGGGCCCCCAGAGCCTGTCGGGCGACATGGCCAGCTACATTGGCTACGGCATTCACGAAGCCAGGGCCAACCGCGTGGTGGGCACGTACCGCGGCATCGTGAGCATGGCGGGACACAACCTGCGCACCGCCATCGACTTCGAGAACCTGCCGCTGCCCTTGCCGTCGCTGAGCGGTCCGGCCCGTGTGGAGACGGCGCCTGGCGCCACCGTGGTGGCGGTCGGTGCCGGTGCGCCGCAGCCCTTCGTGCTGGCCGTGGCCGACCCGGTGGGCCAGAACATCGACGACACCACGCGCTGGATCATCACCAGCAGCAACCCCGCCGACTCCCTACCCGGCGCCATTCAGCAAAGCGACGGCAGTGTGCCGTTCGCCGTCACGTTCTCGGGTGTGGGCCCGCGCACGCTGACCGTCACCAGCAGGGGCGACGCCGGCATCACCGCAACGTTCGCCGTCAACGTGCTGCATGGCGCGCAACTGGGCCAGTCCATCAGCTTCACCACAACACCTGCAGCGTTCGCCAAGGTGGGCGGGACCTATCTGGCGGCGGCCACGGGCGGCGGATCGGGTCTGCCGGTCACGTTCAGCCTCGACACGGCCGCATCCACGCCGGGTGCCTGCACGGTGGCGGCAAACGGCGCGGTGGCCTTTACCGGCGCCGGTACATGCTCCATCCAGGCCGACCAGGCGGGCAACGCTGTCTACGCCGCAGCCACCCGGGCGCGGCAGAGCTTCACGATCGGCTCCGCGAGCTTCAGTGGTCCGACAGTGCCCTCGAGCGGCGGGGGCAGCTCAGGGCCGGCCAGCGCCAGCCTGTCGGGCGGCGGCGAGACCTGCCAATTCGATACGACGGCCACCCGCTTCACTGCCGCCACAGCTGCCCCGCCGGGGCAGGGTGCACCGCAAGGCATGTTCGTCTTCCGGCTCGTGGGCTGCACGCCGGGGGCCACCGTGACCATCACCACCCATTGGCCACAGCCCGTCACCGTGTTCGCCAAGTACGGCAAGGCCGCGAGCAATGCTGTCAGCGCCAGTTTCTTTGCGCCGTCCAATCTGGTCATCAGCGGCAGCACCGTGCACTTTAGCGTGACCGACGGCCAGCTAGGCGACGACGACTGGACGGCGAACGGTGTCATTTTGGACCCGGTGATGCCGCTGGCTGCCGCGCACAACATCCCCACGTTGAGTGAATGGGCCCTGTTGCTGCTCACTTTGCTGGTGGGCGCCCTGGCGTGGCGCCAAGCCAGGTTCTAAGGAAAATTGCGCTTCAGCGCTTATCTGATCTAATTAATAAGCTATCAAATAATGAGCAAAAACGTCTTGATTCGTTGGATGCGAATGGGAATGGCATCGCTGATGCTCTCCGCAGCGCCGCTGGCCTGGGCGGCCACTTGGCAGGTAAACCGGGTGGACGACCCCGCCAGCGGCAGCGCGGCCCGCTGCGCGCCCGGCAATGCGCATACATGCAGCCTGCGCGATGCGATCGCGGCCGCGCAGCATGGCGACACCGTAGCGTTCGACGGCGCGGTGTTTGCGGCGCCGCAGGTGCTGGCGGTGGGCAGGCCGCTGGTCATTGCCCGCGCCATCACGCTGCGCGGCCCCGGCGCCAGCCTGCTCACCCTCGACGGCCAGAACGCGGTGCACCTGCTGGAGGTGAATGCTGGCACGGCCAGCGCGGGGGTGCCAGTGAGCGGACCGGTGCATATCAGCGGACTGGCGTTCGCCAACGGCACGACGGCGGTGGACGGTGGCGTAAACATGAACGGAAACTCCGGCTCGGTGGGCGGTATCGCCAATTGGGGCACGCTCACGCTGGACGACGTGAAGGTCACGGGCATGTGGGCGGGCAACGTAGGCGCGGGCATCGGCAACGGGCCCGCGGGCAGGCTCACGATCGTGCGCAGCGAGGTCAGCGGCAATTCCACCGGCTGGCGCGGCGGCGGTATCTACAACTCACCCAACGGCGTGATCACCATCGACCGCAGCACCATCGCCAACAACACGGTGCGTGAAGGCGAATTTGGGCACAGCGGGGGTGGTGTGGCGTCGTATGGTGCGCTCACCATCGACCGCAGCACCCTCTCCGGCAACCAGGTGTTCTCGTCCGCATGCCATGGCAACGTGTGCGGCGGCGGCGGCATCGCGGCATCGGCGCTGACGATCAGCAACAGCACCATCTCGGGCAACCGCGCCCACAGCACCGTGGGCGGGGACGGCGGGGGCATCGCTCTGGCCGTCTTCAACGGAACGATCACCGTGCGCAACTGCACGTTCGCGGGCAACCGCAGCGGCGCCAAAGGCGGCGCATTCCGCTCGTCGGACGACTTCAGCATCAGCAACAGCACCTTCACCGGCAACACCAGCGATGGCGATGGCGGCGCCATCAGCGTAGGCTGGATCGGCGGCTCGAGCGTGGCGCGCATCGACAACAGCACCATCGTGAACAACGTGGCAGGGGGCTTGGGTGGCGGCATCCACATCCCATCCTCGGGCAGCACAGTGCCGATCGTGCAGTTGTTCAATTCCATCGTGTCCGGCAACGCCATCCAGAGTTACCTGACGGACGTCTATGGCAGCGACGTGGCGGATGACGACCTGGCCGTCGACCACTGGAACGTGATCGGCGCCCCAGCCTCAGGCGTGGGTGGCCTCTACCTGCAACCGCTGGGCGACTATGGTGGCCCCACGCAGACCATGCCGCCGGGAGGCCTCGCCAGCAGAGCCTGGGCCGCCTCCCGCTATGCCTCAGGCGAACCCGCCACCGACCAGCGCGGCGTGGCCCGGCCCGCCACGGTGGGCGCGGTCGTCGACGCCGGGGCGGTGCAGGTCAGCACGACGCTGCCATCCATCACCGAGCTGGACCCCGCCAAGGGGCCGCCCGCTGGGGGCTACGCGGTTACCGTCAGGGGCTTCAACCTGTCGGGCGGCACGCTGAATTTTGACGGGACGCCAGTCAGCGCCACGGGCTCGATCACCCATGCGGACGGTTCGATGAGCCTGACCGCAGCCGCGCCGCCCGGCACGGCGGGCAGCACCGTGCGCGTGCGCTACACCGTGGGGGCAAACGCCAGCCCCGACGTGCCGGAAGACGACTTCACCTACACGTCGCAGGCCATTAGCTTCACCACCATGCCGCCGAGCCCCGCAGTCGCGGGCAGCACTTACACCGTGGCGGCCACGGGCGGCGCGTCGGGCAACGCGGTGGTGTTCAGCACGGTGGGCCCTTGCACGGTGGCCGGCCAGGTGGTCAGCTTCAACGGCGCAGGCACCTGCACCATCTACGCCGACCAGGCGGGCGATGCGGTTTATCCCGCCGCGCCCCGCGTGTCGCAAAGCACAGCGGTGGTGCAGGCCGGCCAGGTGATCGCCTTCACCACCACGCCGCCCAGCCCCGCAGTGGCGGGCAGAACCTACACCGTGGCGGCCACGGGCGGCGCGTCCGGCAACCCCGTGGTGTTCACCACTGCGGGCGCTTGCACGGTGGCGGGCCAGGTGGTCAGCTTCAACGGCGCGGGTACTTGCACCATCTACGCCGACCAGGCAGGCAACGCCCACTACGCTGCCGCCGCGCGGCAGCAGCAAGCGTTTGCCATCGTGGCACTGCTCAAAACGTTCACTGGCACCACCTTGCCCGCCAGCGGCGCGGGCGGCCCGGCCAGCGCCAGAATTGGCAACGATGGCGGGGCGCTGTGCCAGTTCGATCCAGCCGCCACGGCCTTCGAGGCCGCCACGCCGCCTCCTGGCCGGGTGGCGCCGCAGGGCGCGTTCCGCTTCAGGCTGATCGGCTGCGACGCGGGTGCCACGGTGCGCGTGACCACCACCTGGCCGCAGCCGGTGGCGGACTTCGTCAAGCGCACCGGCAGCGGCCAGTTCATCGTGCCTGCGAGCGTGGGCCTGGGCAGCACCACCGTGGGCTTTGACGTGACCGATAACCAGCCTGGCGACGACGATGCTGCGCCCGGCGTGATCGCCGACCCGGTGATGCCGCTGGCCGCCGCCGCCCTGCAAGCGATCCCCGCGCTGTCCCCCTGGGCCCTGCTGCTGCTGGGAGTGATGGCCGGGGCGCTGGGCATGGTGGCGCAGCGGCGCAGGGCTTGATTGCTCCTCAATTAATAGCTGTTAACGCTTATGGGTAAAGCGATGAAGCCTATTTTTGTTTAGTTTTCTGAGCTGTGGCGAGCCAGCCGTGAAAGGCGTGCATGGCCGCCGTCACGGGCCGGGATTGCAGCCGTGTGAGCCAGTAGGCGCCCCGGCGCAGTTCCAGCGCGAACGGTCGCACCAGGCGGCCCTGGCGCAGTTCGCGTTCGAACATGCACGCCGGGAGCAGCGCGGCGCCCGCGCCCTGGGCCGCCGCTTCGGCCAGGGTGAGCGACGAGTCGAACACCGCGCCGCGCACAACGGGGCAGGGCACGCCGGCCGCCTCGAACCAGGCGGACCATTCGTCGGTGCGGTAGCTTCGCAGCAGGGGCTGGCGCGCCAGGTCTGATGGCACCCGCAGGCTGTTGGCCAGGGCCGGGGTGCACATTACAGACATGGGCGCGTCCATGATGCGTTCGGCATGTGTGCCGTGCCAGGCGCCGTCCCCAAAGCGGATCGCATAGTCCAGCCCTTCGCCCGCCATGTCCACCCGGTTGTTGTGCGTGAGCAGACGCAGGTCCACAAACGGGCAGGCCTGCTGAAAGTCGCGCAGCCGGGGCAGCAGCCAGCCCACGGCAAAGGTGCCCACGGCGCCCACGGTCAGCACTTCGCGCGGGCGGGTGTCGCCCAGTTTTTCCAGGGCACGCGCCAGGTTGGAGAACGATTCCGTCACCACTGGCAGCAGCGCCTGGCCTTCGTCCGTCAACGCCAGGCCACGCGGCAGGCGGCGGAACAGTGGCTTGCCCAGGCGCTCTTCGAGCTTGCGGATGTGCTGGCTGACCGCTGTCTGCGTGACGTGCAACTCCTGGGCCGCCCGCGTCAGGTTGAGGTGGCGCGCCGAGGCTTCGAACGCGCGCAAGGCATTGAGCGGGAGATGCATAAGTTTTTCTGGGGGCTGGCGGCAATTATTGTCGATGGTGCTTTGGGCTCAAGCTCTTTATCGTTCAGGCCTTGTCTTCACTCACCTCCAATTTTTATGCAAAGACGACAGTTTTCCTTGGGCTTGATGGCCGCTACCACCATGCCTCTTTGGGGTTGTGCGGCCGCCAGCAACGCAGCGAACCGCGACAAGACCACCCGCGAATGGAACGAGACCCTCGCCAGCATCGAACGCACTGCCCAGGGCCGCTTGGGCGTGGCCATGCTGGACACGGGCTCGGGCCTGCAGTTGGGCTGGCGCCAGGACGAGCGCTTTGCCATGGCCAGCACCTTCAAGGCGGTGCTGGCGGGCTGGGTGCTGGCGCTGGTGGACCAGGGCAAGGAGCGGCTGGATGCCCGAGTGCACTACGCCGCGGGCGATGTGGTGGCGTATTCACCTGTCAGCGGCCCCCGTGCGGGCGATGGGGGCGGGTTGACGGTCGGCGAGCTGTGCTCCGCCACCGTGAGCCTGAGCGATAACACCGCCGCCAACGTGCTGCTGGCGCGCCACGGCGGCCCGGCGGGGTTCACGGCCTTTGTGCGGTCACTGGGCGACAGCATCACACGGCTGGACCGCACCGAGCCCACGTTGAACGAAGCCAAGGTGGGCGACCCGCGCGACACGACCACGCCGCAGGCCATGCTGCAGACCCTGCATAAACTGGTGCTGGGTGATGTACTCACGCCCCCGTCACGCGCGTGGCTGCAGCGCTGGCTGGTAGAGACGAGCACGGGCGACAAGCGCCTGCGCGCGGGTGTGCCGGGCTGGAAGGTGGGGGACAAGACGGGCACTGCCAGTGACAGCGGCACTGCGAATGACGTAGCGGTTTTGTGGCCTCCGGCTGGCGGCGCCCCGGTGCTGGTGACGTGTTATCTCACGCGGTCTACCGCCAAGCCCGAGCAGCGCGATGCGGCGATCGCCCAGGTGGCGCGGGCCGTGGCCACCGCGATCCAGAATGGGTAGCAGAGCGCACAGTAACATCGTCGCACTCAGATAGGGGCGAGAACACCATGACGCACGCAACAAAAGTACTTGGCAAATCTGCGTGGGTACTCATCACAGCCATTGGCGTCGTGTTTGTTGCTACGGGTATGTGGCTGGTGATTGCCCCTTGGGCGCCACCGTACGGTGGAAAGGCTGGCTTCGTGTTTCACTTGGCCTACCTCACGGTCGGGCAGTACGGACCCGCGATGGTTTTTGCACTGCTTGGCCTGTTTGTGCTTTTTTGGGGGCTCAAGCAACTCCGCAGCTGATTTGCGCGGCCCCTCTATCCAGAGTGACTACAACTTCTTGACCAGCACCTGGCTGCGCCGGTCCCAGTTGTACTTGCGCTTGCGCGCATCGGGCAGCCAGTCCGGGTCCACGGGCTGGAATCCGCGCTTGATGAACCAGTGCATGGTGCGGGTGGTGAGCACAAAGATACTGTCCAGCCCTTGCAGCCGCGCGCGCTGCTCGATGCGCTTGAGCAGCTTTTCTCCATCGCCCGTGCCCTGGCTTTGCGGTGACACCGTCACGGCGGCCATCTCGGCCGTCTTGGCCTCGGGGTAGGGGTAGAGCGCTGCGCAGCCAAAGATCACTCCATCGTGCTCGATGATGGTGTAGGTGGCAATGTCGCGTTCGATCTCTGTGCGGTCGCGCTTGACCAGCGTGCCGTCTTTCTCAAACGGCTCGATGAGCTGAAGGATGCCGCCCACGTCGTCAATCGTGGCCTCGCGCAGCTCTTCCAGCTTTTCGTCAATGACCATGGTGCCGATGCCATCGTGCACATACACCTCCAGCAACAGTGATCCATCCACCGCAAACGGCAGGATGTGGCTGCGCTCCACGCCAGCCTTGCAGGCCTTCACGCAGTGCTGCAGGTAAAAGCCCGTGTCCGTGGGCTGCTGTGCGGGTGGTAGCTGCGCCAGCAAGGCTTGCGCGGCGGCCAGCGGCAGCTCGGTGTCGATGGGGTTGTCGTCGCTCTCGGGCTCGGTGGGCGACATGCGGATGCCTTGCACCTCGGTCAAGAAGATCAGCTTGTCGGCCCGCAGCTCAATGGCCACGCTGGTGGCCACTTCTTCCATGCTCAGGTTGAAAGCCTCGCCCGTGGGCGAGAAGCCAAACGGCGACAGCAGCACCAGTGCACCCATGTCCAGCGTGCGCTGGATGCCCGCCACGTCTACCTTGCGCACCAGGCCCGAGTGCTGAAAATCCACCCCATCCACGATGCCCACGGGCCGCGCGGTCAGGAAGTTGCCCGAGATCACCCGCACGGTGGCACCCGCCATGGGCGTGTTGGGCAGCCCCTGGCTGAAGGCGGCCTCGATTTCATAACGCAACTGGCCCGCAGCCTCCTGCGCGCAATCGAGCGCCACCGAGTCGGTGATGCGGATGCCATGCGAATACTTGGCTGCATGCCCCTTGGCGGCCAGCTGTTCGTTCACCTGTGGGCGAAAACCGTGTACCAGAACAATCTTTACGCCCATGGCCTGGATCAGTGCCAGGTCTTGCGCAATGCTGTGCAGCTTGCCGGCCGCAATCGCCTCCCCCGTGAGCCCGATCACAAACGTCTGGTTGCGGAACTTGTGGATGTAAGGCGCCACCGAGCGGAACCAGGGGACGAAGGTGAAGTTGAAAACGGCGGACATGGCAGTGGAGAGCGGTGGGTGGCCTTGGAGCTACGGAAAAACTGGCAATGAAAGGCAGCTGAGCAGGGCCGCCAAGTCGCGCATCATAAGCATGCAGGGCTTTCGCTGTCTGGGGCAGTTGCAGCCTGGCCCCCTGTTTGTTGCCGAAACGCCGCCAGCCGGGCCGCAAAGGGCTCCAGGATCAAAGCTTCGTCAGGCCCCGTGTGGGCTGCCACCGCAATGGCCACGCCACTTTGGGCCATCAGCGCCTGCATCTCGGGCTGGGCGATCATGCCGTGGTCCAGCAGGGCCTCTACCAGGCGGGTGAGGGCACCCCGGTACTGGCCCAGCAGGGCGCTGGCGCGCTGGTATTGGGACTGCAGCAGTTCCTCGATGGCGGCGTTGCTGGGTTCCACGTCGGTGTTGAGGTGGTTGTCCAGCTCCACCGTGACGTCGGTGCGGGACAGTCGCGTGCCAAATCCATGGTGGCGGATGAAGCGCGCAGCCTCGGCCGTGACCTGCTTGTAGTCCTGCTCCGCGCCGGTCGTGCAGGCCATTTCACCAAACACCAGCTCCTCGGCCACGCGGCCCGCCAGACCCACGCACATCATGTCGAGCGCGTTCTGCCGCGTTGTGACCTTCAGGCCCGCAAAGCTGTTGTAGCCGCCCTCGAACGAGGCGATGTTGATCTTCACCTCCTGCGGGGCCTGGCCGAACAGCAGACAGTAGACCAGCCCGTGGCCTGCTTCGTGCACGGCCAGCAGTGCGCGGAAGTCGGCATTGGCGCGCTGCTTGAGGCGGTTGAGCTCCAGCGTCACCGCAAATTGCGCCTGCTGCTCAATGCCTTGGGCGCTAGCGCCACGGACCACCAGATGGCGCTTGTCGGTCGCCAGCGTGATGCCAAAGTCCTGCGCCAGGGGCAGCTGCTGTTCCAGCACCCAGAGCGCGGCGTTGACCAAATTGGCGCTCAGGATGGCATGCACCGACGAGAACAGCGGCCGCGTGCCCTGGGCCGGAAACACCGCGTTGGCGTACAGCTCATCGTGCACGTCCTGCTCGATGGCAAAGCGCACGCCGCACTGGGCGGCAATGTCGTCGCAATACCGCGCACACAGGTTGCGGATGAGCTGCTCGTAGGTGGCCTTGTTGAACGATGGGTAGATCACATGCTCGTTGCCCAGCCGGGCGATCTGCTCAGGCTTGAAGCGTTCGCTGAGCGCCTTCTTCACATCGATGAGCGAAAGTTTGCGCGTGAGGCGGTGGAAGATGTCGGCATCGGTGTCGCAGTCTTCCACGCGCTGTGCGGTCTCGTGGTACATCTCGTCGAGGTTGCCGCAGACGAACACCAGCAGCTTGCTGTAGTCAGTCTCCCAGGACGAAAGCGACTGCTGAAACCGCGTGAACAGCGCCTGCACCTGTGCGGGCGGCCACTGCATGATCTCGGCCAGGGGCGCTTGCAGCTTGAGCATGCGCTTGAGTTCCTGCGCATCCCAGGCGTCGAGCTGAAAGCGGTAGGGCTTCTTGCCCGCGCGCTCCTCCTCGTTATCGTCAGCGCGCTCGGCTTCGTAGTGCGCGTCGGCCAGCTTGCGCTCGATGTTGGTCAGTGCACTCAAAGCGGGCGGCAGGCGCCCGTCGGACAGCAGCGTCCACACATCCTGGTAGCGCTCCACCTTGACCTCTTCACCTTTGGTGCTCACTGTGCGAAAGCGCTGGAACTCGTCCAGCACCAGCATGCCTGGTGCGCCCTCGTGGATGCCAGAGTCGCCCAGCATGCCCGAGATGGACGAGCTGCGGTAGCTCGCGCCGTGGCTGAAGCCGTCCATCTGCACTTCGACAAAACGGTCGTAAAAGCCCAGCAGCTGCGCCAGGCGCCGCGTGAGCTGCGTCTTGCCCGTGCCCGTCAGGCCCCACAGGCAGACGATGACGGGGCGGGTGATGAGCTGGGGCAATACGTACCAGGCGCGGATGGCATCGATCACGCGGTCGATCACGTCGTCGATGCCAAAAAGCTCGGCCTTGAGCTGCGCTGCGGCCTGCGCCAGCGCCTGCTGGCGCTGGGCCAGCAGCTCCCGGTGGGCGGTGCCCGGTGTGTGCCGCTCGCGCGGCGTGGTTTCTTGAAGGGTAGAAAGGTCCATGGTTTTCAATCGTTTTGTATCAGTCGCTTTCGGTGAAGCGGGATGTCTGGATCGCCTTGCGCAGGGCGACGTTGTCCGCACGGCGCTGGGCCCCACGGGTTCGTATGTGCTTGCCTGCCGCACTGGACAGGCTGCGTTGGGCCAGCGCTGCGGCCACAGGATTTCGGGGCGGGCCCGAGGCTTCGAGCTTCAACACCAGGGGCGCCTTCATGCGGCGCAGCTTCTTAAGCTCGCCCTGGGCGAAGGCCCGAGACAGTTTTTTGGCACTCATGTGCACTCCACAAACAAAAAACCCCGGCAATGGAGCCAGGGCTTGTGGTGCGCTGCAATGAATGGATGCAGAAACGCGCTTGCCGTGGCTGGAATTGCTGTGAATGCACAGTCCAGCCGGGGCGGTGGACCGTGGTCAGGCGGGAGCGAACAAGGGAACAAACATGGTGGTGACCTCCAGTGTTTTCAGGGGCTGCAGTTGCGGCGGGCGCGGCCTGAAAGAAGCGCGAATTGTGGCGATGCCCCCGGTGCTTGGCAAGCCGAAGGCGCCGCAATCGGCTGAATTTGTCGCTTGAAAAGAACAGTGCGGTGGGGGGTGAACAGCGCAGTTTTCAGGCTTGGCGCCGGTAGATCCAGCCAGCGGCGTGCATCCATTCGTCCTTGTCGCGCGTCTGCACCACCAGTTCCACCAGATCACGGCCCGCGTTGAGCGGCACCTGCACGGTCATGCCGGCCCGGTCCGCCGACAAGGGCAGCAGGAACTGGCTCTCGTCCCAGAACAGGTAGCCGGGCAGTTCGGGCAGCTCCCGAAGTCTGGAGGCCCCCACACCAATGGCCAGCGGAATGGATGTGGGTGCTTCGTTGGTCAGCAGCCAGGTGCTGTCGAGCCGCGCAGTCCAGGGGGCGGCAAGGGGGCCGGGTGCGGGCGGCATTTGTTGGCCGATGGGCACGGTGATCCAGTAGTGCCCCGCCGTGGCGGCCTCGCGCGCAAGGAGGTAGCGGCGGCCTTCGGACTGCTCCCAGCGGTAGTGGGTGCCAGGCTGGGCGTCTGACCACCACCAGCCATCGCTGCGCAGGCGAAGCCCGGTGCTCAGGTTTTTCCAGTCCTGCAGTTTTGGGTTCCACGACCACAGGTCAACCTGTTGGCGGTCGGGCGAGACGGCTTTGATGGGCGCGGAATAGTTGCCATAGATGCCGAGCAGGGCATCCACCGCGCTGGAGGATGCGGTGGCCATGGCGGGGGCGGCGCTCGAGACCCGGGGCGGCAGCACACGCAGTTGCCCCGTCTCCTGCAAGGCGCGCAGCGCAATGCCCTCGGCAATCGGGCCCGGCTTGAAGCTGGCGGCGTTGCCGGTGATCATGACCGCCATGCCCGCCTGGGGCAGCACGCAGAAGTCGCTGGAATAAAACATGGTGCCGCCGCTCTTTTGCCACGCGAGCACGCCCGCAGCATTCAGGCCCGGGTGCCGCGCACTGTCCCAGCCCAGGCCCGACTGCCAGTCGGGGGTGAGGCTGGGGTGCATGCCCTGGTTCTGAATCCTGCCCATCTCGGCCACGCTGGTTTTCGACACGATGCGCTGGCCATCGTGCTCGCCGCCCTGGATGAGCATGGCGGCCAGCTTCATCATGTCGCCGGGTGTGGTGCACAGCCCGCCCGTGGCGTAGCCCATCACGAACTCCTGGCCCTGCGGCGCGTCGTTGATGCTGCCGGGGGCAAAGTTGCCCGGTGGCAACGGCTGCAGCGTGTAGCCTGATCGGGCCATGCCCAGCGGGTTGAGCAGGGCGGACTGTACAAACGCCGGGTAGGTTTGCCCGGTGACGGCCAGCACGATGCGCTCGATCAGCGTGAAACCGTCGTTGCAGTACACCGCCATGGCGCCGGGGGGGTGCTTGAGGTGCACATGGGCCATGGCTGCCTCCACCTCGGCGGCATAGCCCGGCAGCGGCGCAAAGGCAAACATGTTGTGCAGGTAGGTGCCGGGCAACCCCGAGGCATGGCTCAGCAGGTGCCGGACGGTGATGTCGCGGTAGCCCGGCGACAGCATCGCGAACTGCGGCAGGTAGCCCACCACCGGGGCATCCAACTGCACCAGCCTGCGGTCTACCAGCACCATGATGGCCAGCGCCGCGAGCACCTTGCTGACGGAGCCGACGTTAAAGCGTGTGTCGGGCGTTGCGGGCGTGGTGGCGTTTGCATCCAGCGCACCGAAGGCCTCTTGCCAGACGATGTGGTCGTTGTGCAGCAGTGCCACGGAGGCCGCCCGCATCTTGCTGCTTTGCATGGCTTCGCGAATTTCCTTGCGCCCCCAGGCAATGGTCGTTGTGAGGGTGGGGGATGCAGTGCCGCTGCCACCACAACCGGGCAGCAGCGAAGCCATCGCGCTGGTGCCCGCCCAGGTCAGCCAACCACGGCGCGATGCAGGAAAAAGGCGGGGCTGATCAACAAGATTCTGGGCGGATGGCTGTCGGGGCATTCGGTATTCCTGGGGGCATTGGCCACGGAGGCATCGCCAGTCGAGGCGCGATTGTGGAAGCCCCGCACCCGGGCTGGCAACCGCGCGCATGGCCCGTGTTGCACGCGGCCAACGCCCGGCTCGGATAATGCAGCCCTCCATGACCGAATCCGCGCCTCCACACCCCTTGCCAACCGCCCCGCGCACTGCGCCGCTGCGCATCACCTTTCCTGAGTCCCTGCCCGTATCGGGCAAGCGCGAGGAGATCATGGAGGCTATCAGCAAGCACCAGGTCATCATCGTGTGCGGCGAAACGGGCTCAGGCAAGACCACGCAGTTGCCCAAGATTGCACTGGCGCTGGGCCGGGGCAAGTGCAACGCCAGGCCAGGCACCAAGGGCCAGCTTATCGGCCACACCCAACCGCGCCGCATTGCGGCCAGCAGCGTGGCCAAGCGCATTGCCGAAGAGCTGAACACTCCGCTGGGCGATGTGGTGGGTTTCAAGGTGCGGTTCCAGGACCGCCTCTCCCGCGATGCCTCCGTCAAGCTCATGACCGACGGTATCTTGCTGGCCGAGACGCAGACCGACCCGCTGCTGAAAAACTACGACACCATCATCATTGACGAGGCGCACGAACGCAGCCTCAACATCGACTTCCTGCTGGGCTACATCCGCCAGATCCTGCCGCGCAGGCCTGATCTGAAAGTCATCGTTACCTCGGCCACGATTGATGCGGACCGGTTTGCCAAGCACTTTGAGTCGGCCAAGGGCCCGGCCCCCGTCATCATGGTGTCGGGCCGCACCTTCCCGGTGGAGCAGCGCTATCGCCCGTTTGAAGAAAGCCGCGACTACGGCCTGAACGAGGCCATTGCCGATGGTGTGGACGAGCTGTGGCAAGGCAATGCGGCCGGTGACATCCTGGTCTTTTTGCCCGGCGAGCGCGAGATCCGCGAAGCGGCCGACCACCTGCGCAAGCACCTGTCGCACCAGCCCGTGATGCGCAACGCCGAGGTGCTGCCGCTGTTTGCGCGCCTATCCCAGGCGGAGCAGGACCGCATCTTTGACGGCCACACAGGCCGCCGCATCGTGCTGGCCACCAATGTGGCCGAGACTTCGCTCACCGTACCAGGCGTGCGGTACGTCATTGACGCAGGAACAGCGCGCGTGAAGCGCTATTCTTTCCGTAGCAAAGTCGAGCAGCTGCTGGTCGAGCCCGTCAGCCAGGCCGCCGCCAACCAGCGTGCCGGCCGCTGCGGCCGGGTGGCCAACGGCATCTGCATTCGCCTGTATGACGAGGCTGGTTTCAATGGCCGCCCCCGTTTTACCGACCCCGAAATCCTGCGGTCATCGCTGGCAGGCGTCATCCTGCGCATGAAGTCGCTGCACCTGGGCGACGTGACGCAGTTCCCCTTCATCGAGGCGCCTTCGGGCCGCGCGATTGCCGACGGCTACCAGCTGCTGGCCGAGCTGGGTGCGGTGGACGACGCCAACGAGCTGACCCCCATGGGAGTGGAGCTTTCGCGCCTGCCGCTGGACCCGCGCGTGGGCCGCATGATCATCGAGGCGCGCGACCGCAAGGCGCTCGATGAGGTGCTGGTGATTGCCAGTGCGCTCAGCGTGCAGGACGTGCGCGACCGCCCCATGGAGGCGCAGCAGCAGGCCGACCAGGCGCACGCCAAGTTCGACGACGACAAGAGCGAGTTCAGCGGCTACCTCAAGCTGTGGAAGTGGATCAACGAAGCGCGGGGCGGAGCACCCAGCCTGCCATCGGCCCGTGCGCAGAAGGCGATGGCCGCGCAGAAGGCGCCTTCGCAGGCCTACTTGCCGGTGGCGCAGCGCAGTGGCGGGGGCAGTCCTGCCGCAGCGCCTGCTGTACCCGCCGCCGTCCCCGCTGCGACTCACAAACTCAGCAACCGCCAGTACGAGCAGCTGCTGCGCCAGAACTTCATCAGCATCCGGCGCCTGCGCGAGTGGCGCGACATCCACACCCAGCTGCTCACGGTGGTCACCGAGCACAAGTGGCAGATCAACACCCAGCCCGCCAGCTACGAGCAGCTGCACCTGTCGATGCTGGCCGGGCTGCTGGGCAACGTGGGCGCCAAGAGCGACGAAGAAGACTGGTACCTGGGCGCGCGTGGCATCAAGTTCTACAAACACCCCGGCGCGCACCTGAACAAGAAGCCCGGCCGCTGGATCGTGGCGTCGGAACTGGTGGAAACCACGCGTCTGTTTGGCCGGGGCATCGCGGCCATCGAGCCGCAGTGGCTGGAGCAGATTGGCGGGCACGTGCTGCGCAAGCAGCTGCTTGACCCGCACTGGGAGAAAAAGTCTGCCGAAGTGGTGGCACTGGAGCGCGCCACGCTCTACGGCATCGTGGTCTACAACAACCGCCGCGTGAACTTCGGCAAGGTAGACCCGCACGCTGCGCGCGAGGTGTTCATCCGCGAGGCGCTGGTGGGCGGCAACTGGGAGACCAAGCAGCCTTTCCTGGCCGCCAACCAGAAGCTCATTGCCAAGGTCGAAGAGCTGGAGCACAAGTCGCGGCGCCAGGACGTGCTGGTGGACGACGAACTCATCTACGCCTTCTACGACCAGCAGCTGCCGCCCGAGGTATGCAGCGGCCACAGCTTTGAGGCTTGGTACCGCGAAGAAAGTAAAAAACAGCCTGATCTGCTCAAGCTCACCCGCGATGAGCTGATGCGCCACGAGGCCGCAGGCATTACCACCAACGCCTTTCCCAAAACCGTGCGACTGGGTGGCTTGGACTGCGCCGCCAGCTACCTGCACGAGCCCGGCGATGCGCGCGACGGCATCACCGTGACCATCCCGCTCTTCGTGCTGAACCAGGTGAGCGACGAGCGCTGCGAATGGCTGGTGCCCGGCATGCTCAAGGACAAGATCCAGGCGCTGCTCAAAAGCCTGCCGCAGCGCCCACGCAGCCGCTTTGTGCCGCTGCCCGAGTCCGCCACCCGCCTGGCCGCGCTGCTGGGCACGCCCGAACGTTTTGGCACCGGCAGCCTCACCGATGTGTTGCTCAAGCAGGTGCGCGACGAAACCTCGCTGGATGTGAAGCGGGCGGACTTCAAGCTCGACATGCTCAGCCCCCACCTGTTCATGAACTTCCGCGTGGTGGATGAGCACGGCCGCCAGCTGGGCCACGGCCGCAACCTGGGCGCGCTCAAGGCCGAATGGGGCGCCAAGGCGCGCGGCGCATTCCAGGCGCTGGCAGGGCTCAAGCTCGGTGGCGGGGCGGCAGAGAGTGAAAAAAATGAGTCAAAAATGCCTCCAGCGCTTGATGGTAAAGCGCAAGCAGCTACTAAATCAGGAGTAAAGGGGGCAGCGCCCGCCACCGCGAAACCTGCGAGCGTCACCCCATCGACCCCCGCAGGCCAGCGCTACACCACCTGGACGTTTGGCGAGCTGCCCGAGCTGATGGAGATCAAAAAGGCCGGGCAGACGCTGATCGGCTTTCCGGCGCTCATCGACGGCGGCGACGCTGTGACCATCGAGGTTTTTGACGAGCCCGAAGTCGCCGCCGCCAAACACCGCGCGGGCCTGCGCCGCCTGTTTGCGCTGCAGATCAAGGACGCCCTCAAGTACCTGGAAAAAAACATCCCCGATCTGCAGAAAATGGCCGTAGCGTTCATGCCCCTGGGCACGCAGGAAGAGCTGCGCATCCAGATCATCGACGTGGCGCTGGACCGGGCCTTTTTGCTCGACCCGCTGCCCACCGACGAAGTTGCCTTCAAACGCCGCGTAGAAGAGGGCAGGGGGCGCCTTACCTTGATCGCCAATGAGGTGGCGCGCCTGGCCGCCACCATCCTCACTGAATACGCAGCCGCCGCCCGCAAGATCAAGGACACCAAAAACGCCCCCGAAGCCACTGCGGACGCACTGCAGCAGCTGCAGCGCCTGGTGCCCAAGAACTTCATTGCCGTGGCCCCGTGGACGCAACTGGCCCACTACGCCCGCTACCTCAAAGCCATCACGCTGCGGCTTGATAAATATCGCGCCGACCCCGCCCGTGACGCTGCCAAGCTGGCCGAGCTGCGCCCGCAAGAGCAGCGCTACTGGCGCCTGGTGGCCGAGCGCAAGGGGCAGGTGGATGCGCGCATGCAAGAGCTGCGCTGGCTGCTGGAGGAGCTGCGCGTGAGCTTCTTTGCGCAGGAGCTGCGCACGCCCCAGCCGGTGAGCGTGAAGCGGCTGGACAAGCTGTGGGCGCAGGTCAATAGCTGATGGCCGGGGTGGAGGCCTGCGCCTTACCCCCTGGTCCAGATCTTGATCGTCACGTACATCGTGTAGCCCAGGGCGAGCACCAACCACACCACAAAAAACAGGTTGGCCCAGTACTGGCCGGAATGCTCTGCCAGGGTGTAGACCTGCCCGGCGCAGCCCTTTCCAACGCAGGGAATTTCGCGCAGCACCACTGCGCGCAGGGCTTCGAACAAAAGGTAGCAACCCAAACCGGCAACGAGCAAGAAGCCAATGGGCCCGACAGGTGGTTTGGTGAACTCATCGTTCTCGTCGCGCAAGCCCTGGTTGAGCAACTTCTGTCCGTACCGGTAAAAGAAGTAACCGACCAGGATCATCAGGGCGTAGTAGACGAGGGTCAGCATGTCGTCGAGTCTTGGTAGGTAGGAGGAACAAGCGGCGTGGCGACGATGGTAGCCGACGCACCTCGATCACAGCCGCCCCAGAAGCGCTGGCGCTGCGCCGCCAGCCTGTGGTCACTGCGCCGCGTGCGACCGGTACCTCGGCGTCACATGCGCGACGCAGCATCAGTGCCATCCCCAATGCCGTGGGGCACCATGCGAACTAGGCTGTGTTCTTCAAAGGAATCCCTGCTCCATGCGCGCTCACTACAAGTTCTGGCCCCGCCGGCTGCCCAAATCCATCACCCTGCCGTCCACCTCGCTGTGGGACAACCTGGCGACCAATGCACGCCGCTACCCCGACAAGGCGGCGCTGGTGTTTTTTGGGACCACGGTCAGCTATCGGCAATTGATGGAAGGCGCGGAGCGCCTGGCTGCGCGGCTCGCCCAGCTGGGCGTGCAGCGCGGCGACCGTGTGGTGCTGTGCATGCAGAACTGCCCGCAGCTGGTGATGGCGCATTTCGCCATCCTGCGGGCCAACGCGGTGGTGGTGCCCGTCAACCCCATGAACCGGGCCGAGGAGCTCAAGCACTACATCACCGATCCCGACACCAAGGTGGCGATCACCACGGGTGATCTGGCCCCCGAGATGGCCAAGGCCAGCAATGCGTTGGCCCCTGGTGAGCGGCTGGCGCATCTGGTGGTCACACAGTTTTCGGATGCGTTCGACGTGGCCGTGACCGGCATGGATGCGCCGCCCGAGGCTTGGATGGACTGGCTGGGCACGCGCCACCCCTTGCCTGCGCTGGAGGGCGGGCAGGTCCACGCCTGGACGGACGCCCTGGCCTGTGCGGACGCGCCACCCGCCCTGTCGGTAGGCCCGGCCGACCTGGCGCTGCTGCCCTACACCAGTGGCACTACAGGCCTGCCCAAGGGCTGTATGCACCTGCACAAAAGCATCATGCACAACACGGTGGCCGCCAGCCTGTGGGGCAATGGGTCAGCCGACAATGTGACGCTGGCGGTGGTGCCCATGTTCCACATCACCGGCATGGTGAGCGTGATGCACACGTCGATCTACTGCGGCGCCACGCTGGTCATCATGCCCCGGTGGGACCGCGACCTGGCCGGGCGCCTCATATCGCGCTACCAGGTCACCACCTGGACCAACATTCCCACCATGGTCATCGACCTGCTGGGCAGCCCGAACTTTGCCAGCTATGACCTGTCCAGCCTGGCCTATATCGGTGGGGGCGGGGCCGCCATGCCGCAGGCAGTGGCGCAGCGCCTGCTGGAGCAGTATGGCCTGCGGTATTCCGAGGGCTATGGCCTGACCGAGACAGCCGCTCCGTCGCACGCCAACCCGCCCGACCACCCCAAGCAGCAGTGCCTGGGCATTCCGTTCATGAGCACCGACGCGCGGGTGATCGACCCCGACACGCTGCAGGAGCTGCCCGTGGGCGAGCAGGGCGAGATCATCATCCATGGCCCGGAGGTGTTCGAGGGCTACTGGAAGCGGCCCGATGCCACGGCCTCGGCCTTCATCGAGTTCGAGGGCAAGCGGTTCTTCCGCTCGGGGGACCTGGGACGTATGGACGAGGACGGCTATTTCTTTTTAACTGACCGCCTCAAGCGCATGATCAATGCGAGCGGCTTCAAGGTCTGGCCCGCCGAGGTCGAGGCGTTGATGTTCCGCCACCCAGCCATCCAGGAGGCCTGCATCATCGCCGCCAAAGACAGCTATCGGGGCGAGACGGTCAAGGCCGTGGTGGTGCTGCGCGCCACGCACCAGGACACGACCGAGCAGCAGATCATCGACTGGTGCCGCGAGAACATGGCGGTCTACAAGGTGCCGCGCATCGTGCAGTTTGTGGCGGCGTTGCCCAAGAGTGGCAGTGGCAAGGTGATGTGGCGGGCGCTGCAGGAGCAGGAGGCTCAGTAGGGGCCGTAGCAGTAGCAGTGGCAGCAGCCGCTGTGGCCCATTGGCGGGTGGCCAGGCCGGGAATCGGAGTCAGGGGCTGCCATCGGTAGCCCTTTTTTCCATGCCCCGGGTCAGTGGGATGGCGTAGCCAGCGTCAGCTCGCCCAGGTCGCGCTCCAGCAAAGCGGGGTCGCCCAATTGCAGTTCGATCAGGCGGCGCAGGTGGGTCACGCTGTCCAGATCGATGCCCCGGCACAGCAGGCCGGTGTGCAGGCCTTCGGTATGCGCGACTTCGGTGGACATGGCGATGTGGTTGCCGGTTTCGGCCAGGGGAATGGTCAGCTGGCAGAGCATGCCCGGCTCCAGGTCGGCCTGCGCGGGCACCATGATCAACGCGCCTTTGAGGGACAGGTCCAGCACATGCACGCTGAATGCGTCGGTGGATGTGGTCAGCAGGGCCGGTGCGTCAAAGCCGACGCGGACAAAGTGGCGGCGTTCGTGGGGCATCGCTGTCTCCTGGGCGAAGCGGGGGGTGGACACATGCTACTCCAAGCCGGCGGTGGCAGATTGCATTTGGATGTTTTTGCAAGCTTTCGTTACCATGGGTCTTATTTCCCTGATTTCGATAGGGCCAAGCTGTGAGTCCATGCGTGTACCGGTTCGGGAGCCATTGCGTCGGCTGGCTGCGATGGGCAGTGCTGTTGGCGTTGCTGTGGGCAGGTGGCGTTGCGATGGCGGCTCCGCGCGAGCTGCGCGTGGGGGTGTACTCCAACGAACCCAAGGTGTTTGTGAACGCGGAGGGCAAGCCCTCAGGCATCTTTGTGGACCTGCTGCAGCTGGTGGCCACCCGAGAGCAGTGGACACTGCGCTATGTGCCCTGCGATTGGCAGGACTGTCTGGATGCGCTGGCAGCCGGGCAGATTGACCTGATGCCCGACGTCGCCCGCACCCGCGAGCGCGAGCGGCTGTTCGACTTTCATGCCTCGCCCGTGCTGCACAGCTGGTCGCAGGTCTACCGCGCGCGGGGCAGTTCCATCCAGTCGATGTTCGACCTGGCGGGCAAGCGTGTGGCGGTGCTCAAGGGCTCGGTGCAGCGCGCAACCTTCCAGAGCATGATGGACAGTTTTGGCATCGCGGTGCTGCTGATCGACGCGTCCACACTGACCGAGGCTTTCGAATTTGTACAGAACGGCGATGCGGATGCGGTGATTGCCAACCACCTGTTCGGCAACTTTCATGCGGCCCAGTATGGGCTGGCGGATTCGGGCATCGTGTTCCAGCCCGCCACCTTGTACTTTGCCACCGGCCTCGGACGCAACGCCGATGTGCTGGATGCCATTGATCGATCAGTGCAGGACTGGCGCAGCGGTGCCGACACGCAATACACCCAGGTTCTGCGCCGCTGGGGCGGGCAAGAGCAGGGCGCGCGAATTCCCCCCTGGGCGTGGTGGGGTGTGGCGGGGCTGGCGTTGTTCGGGCTGCTGGCCGCGCTCTCGGCCGTGGTACTGCAGCGCAAGGTGCAGGAGCGCACACGCCACCTTCAGGTCAGCGAGCAGAAGCTGGCTGCCATCCTCGACAGCGTGGGCGCCTTCATCTACATCAAGGGGCGGGACTATCGCTACCAGTATGCGAACCACCATATCCTGGAGCTGTTCGGGCGGCCCGCGAGCGAGGTGGTGGGGCAGGACGACACGGCTTTTTTTGACCAAGCCACTGCCGTACAGATCCAGGAGAACGACCGGCGCGTGCTCGAGCACGGCGAGCGGCTGGAGGTGGAAGAGGTCAATACCCACCTGGCCGATGGCGTGACCCGTGCCTACCTGTCGGTCAAGATTCCCCTTCGCCTGCCCGACGGCAGCATCCACGCGCTGTGCGGCATCTCCACCGACATCACCGAGCGCCGCCGGGCCGAGGAGTCGCTGCGGATCGCGGCGTCCGTGTTCGAGTCGTTCGAGGGCATGGTGGTTACGGGGCCGGACCAGCGCATCCTCAAGGCCAACCAGTCGTATGCACGCCTCACGGGGTATACGGTGGAGGAGCTCGTGGGCCAGACCCCCGCATTGCTGCAGTCTGGCCGCCACGATGCGCAGTTTTACGAAGGCCTGCACAGTGCGCTGCGCAGCACCGGTGCCTGGCAGGGCGAAGTGTGGAACCGGCGCAAGAACGGCGAGGTGTACCCCGCGTGGATCACGGTGACGGCTGTGCGTTCTGCACAAGGCGAGGTCACGCACTATGTGGGCACGCTGACCGACATCTCGCACCGCAAGGCGGCCGAGGAGGAGATCCGTCTGCTCGCGTTCTACGACCCGCTCACCGGTCTGCCCAACCGCCGCCTCATGAACGACCGTCTGCAGCACAGCCTGGCCACCTCGGCGCGCTCCGGTGCGGGCGGGGCGCTGCTGTTTGTGGACCTGGACAACTTCAAGGATCTGAACGATACGCAGGGCCACGAGTTTGGTGACCAGCTCTTGCGCCAGGTGGCGGCCCGCCTGGGCGGCTGTGTGCGCAGCGGCGACACCGTGGCGCGGCTGGGGGGCGACGAATTTGTGCTGCTGATCGAGGGGCTGAGCCCACAGGCCCACGAGGCCGCTGCCCAGGCAGAAACCGTGGGGCGCGCGGTGCTGCTCGCATTGGCGCAAGGCTATCCGCTTGGGGGGCACACGTACCACAGCTCGTGCAGCATCGGCGTGGCGCTGTATGCCGATGCGCAGGGCTCAGTGGACGAACTGCTCAAGCGGGGCGACATGGCCATGTACCAGGCCAAGGGTGCCGGGCGCAACACGATGCGGTTCTTTGATCCGCGCACACAGGCCGCCGTCACGGCGCGCACGGCCCTGGAGTCCGGGATGCGCGAGGCTCTGCGCGACGGCCAGTTCCTGCTGCACTACCAGGCCCAGATCAGCCAAGCCCGCGGCATGGTGGGGGCCGAGGCGCTGGTGCGCTGGCAGCACCCGCAGCGGGGGCTGGTGTCGCCGGCCGAGTTCATTCCGGTGGCCGAGGCCTCGGGCCTCATCGTGCCGCTGGGGGCGTGGATATTGCGCACTGCCTGTCTGCAGCTGGTGGAGTGGGAAAAAGACCCGGCCACCGCCCCCTGGACCTTGGCCGTCAACGTGAGCGCGCGCCAGTTCCGCCACCCGCACTTTGTGGACGAGGTGCTGGGCGTGCTTGAAGAGACGGGGGCCAACCCGCAGCGCTTGAAGCTGGAGCTGACCGAGACCCTGCTGCTTGACGACGTGGAGGACACGATCGAGCGCATGACCACGCTGCGGGCGCTGGGCCTGGGGTTTTCGCTCGACGACTTCGGCACCGGGTACTCGTCCCTGAGCTACCTCAAACGCCTGCCGCTGGACCAGCTCAAGATCGACCAGAGCTTTGTGCGCGACCTGCTCACCGACGCCAACGATGCCAGCATTGCCCGCACCATCGTCACCCTGGCCCAGAGCCTGGACCTGGGCGTGATTGCCGAAGGCGTGGAAACCTGCGAGCAGCGCGACATGCTGGCCAGCCTGGGCTGCCACATGTGGCAGGGCTACCTGTTTGGGCGGCCCGGACCTGCCAGCGCACTGCGGGAGGCGCCGGCAGGGGCGGTGGTGTAGGGCCGTCTATTGTTGGAGGGTGCTTCTATTTTGATAGCTGCTAGCGCTTGATAGGTAAGCGCTAGAAGCAAATTTTGCTTGTAAAATTGACCGCTGCGAGGCCGGAAAGGGGTTCTGTCGCCATTTCCTTACATCCTGTGCACCCTGCGCGGTGTAGGGTGTGGCAGGCCTTGTTACAAACCAGGGCCAGCCTACCGCAGCCGCCCAACGGGTGGCGGCTCCGGGTGGCAAAAACAAGGAGTCCCCCATGAAAAACACCACCATGACCACGATGCACTCACTCCGTCTTCTCCTGTCTGGCGCGATGGCCGCGCTGCTGCTGGCAGCCGCTGGCGGCGCCCACGCGCAGGCCTATGTCAACGCCACCGTGGGCGGCGAACTGGCGCCCGGCGTGTACGGCCGCATCAACATCGGCAATGCGCCACCACCGCCGCTGATCTACGCCGAGCCGGTCATCATCCACCGCCCGGCAGTGGTGGTGCCACGGGCACCCATCTACCTGTATGTGCCGCCCGGCCATGCCAAGAACTGGGGCAAACACTGTGGCCGCTACAACGCCTGCAACCAACCGGTGTATTTTGTGCAGGAGCCACCACCACGCCGTGGCCCTCCACCCCGTGCCCACGGCCGCGATGACCGCCGCTGGGACGACGACCACCGCCACGGTGGCAAGCACGACCGTGACCATGACCGGGGGCGCGGCCATGGCAACGGCAAGGGCCACGGCAACCGCGATTGATAGGCTAACGGCTAACGGCTAACGGCTAACGGCTAATGGCGAGCGGCGAGCGGCTAACGACTGAGGGGGAAGGCCGATTGCAGTGCTGCGGGATGCCACGCAGGTGGCAGGCCCTGCCGCACCTTGCTTGAGCCACCGCAGAAGACCTGCGGCGCCAGCGGTTAAGCTCGGGCTTCTATGGCCCAAGTCACTTTTTCTCCTCCGTTCACGGCTCCCTCCGATGTGGCGAGCCAGCTTCGCCAGGCGGGCTACGCCGTTCTGTCGCCTGCCGATGTGGCCCGCTGGGTGGGCTGCGATCTTTCGTCGCTGATGGCCCTGAATGGCGACTGGGCGGCGTTGCCGCCCGATGATTTTCTGAAGGACGGTGGCCGCTACCGGCGCCGCCGCCATGCGTGTTTTGTGGTGCAGGGCGGGCAACTGCAGCAGGCACCGCACCGGGCGCACTGGCAACCTGTGGAATACAACGCGCTGCATGGCGGCATGGAGCGCTGGTTTGCGCCCATGGAGGCTGCCACCGTGGCCCAGCCGGTGTGGCAGCAGCTGCTGGCTGCGCTGGCTGGGGTGTCCGATGCCGTGTTTGCTCCGTCCGAGGCGCCCGTGCCCTGGTTCATCGAGGCGCACCAGTTCCGCATCGACACCACCGACGGCATTGGCCGGCCCACGCCCGAGGGGGCGCACCGCGATGGCGTGGACCTTGTGGCCGTCTTCCTGGTGGGGCGCGAGGGCGTCAAGGGCGGCGAGACGCGCGTGTTCGAGGCCGCAGGCCCGAGCGGCCAGCGCTTTACGCTGACCGAGTCGTGGTCTTTGCTGCTGCTGGACGATGCTCGCATGATCCACGAGTCCACCCCCATTCAGCCGTTGGCCGAAGGAGGGTACCGCGACACCCTGGTGGTCACCTGCCGCCGCGGCAACTTTCAGGGGGCGGACGTGGTGGGGCAGACCCCGGCAGCCTGAACACAAGCGCCTGCAGCAGCGCATGTGTGCAGCCGATTTGATGCGAATCAAGATGCGGGGTATGGTGACGGTTCACACTCTGGTTCAAGAAGTCGGGCCACAAGCTTGACTCACCCATCAACCCAAGGAGAAGCACCATGTTCAAGCACATTCTGGTTCCAGTCGATGGTTCCAACACCTCGATGCTGGCCGTGTCCAAGGCGGCCGGGCTGGCCAAGACCTTTGGCAGCGCCGTGACGGCGGTCTACGTGGTAGACCCCTATCCCTTCACCGGCGTGGGGGCCGATTTTGCGTATGGCCAGGCGCAGTACATCAATGCCGCTACCTCCGAAGCCAACGCGGCCCTGGAAGCCACGCGCAAAGCCATGGCCGAAGCCGGTGTGGCTGTGACCACCGTGGTGGGCGAGGGCCATGCCGTGCACGACGGCATCCTGCGCGCGCTGGAGAGCACGGGCGCCGACCTCATCGTGATGGGTTCACACGGCCGCCGAGGCCTTGAAAAGCTGGTGCTGGGCAGCGTCACGCAGCGCGTGCTGGGTGTGGTGCACATCCCGGTTCTGGTCGTGAGGGACTGAGCGCCACTCCTATGAAGAACGGCTCCGAAAGGAGCCGTTCTTCATTTCAGTTCTCGATGACGCCGTGCATCCGCGCATTCCACAGCTCGTGGAACAGGCACGCCCCGTACCAGTGCACCCGTGGATCTGGCTCCGCCAGGCCACCGGGTGCGTCCCCCTTCAGGGGGAAGGCGCGAAACGCCTCAGGGGGTCACTCAATCTTTGCGCCGGAGGCTTCCACGATGCCCTTCCACTTGGCGTAGTCGGTCTTGAGCAGGGTGCCAAACTGTGCGGGCGACATGGCTTCGGGCTCGGCGCCCTGGGCCTGGATGGCGGCCTTCATGTCGGGCGTGGCCAGCAGCTTGTTGATTTCAGCGTTCACGGTGGTCACCACGGCGGCGGGTGTACCGGCTGGGGCAAACACGCCGTACCAGGTGCTCACATCAAAGTCCTTGAAGCCCGACTCGGCCACGGTGGGCACTTCGGGCAGCGACGAGCTGCGCTTGGCCGACGTGACGGCCAGCGGACGCAGCTTGCCTGCCTTGATCTGGCCCATGGCCGAGGGCAGGGACGAGACCAGCAGGTCCACGTTGCCCGCCAGCGCATCCATCAACGCGGGGTTCGATCCTTTGTACGGGATGTGGCTCAGCTTGACGCCTGCGGCCTTCTCGAACAGGTCACCCGCCAGGTGGATGGACGTGCCGTTGCCGGGCGAGCCATAGGTGATGGTGCCGGGCGAGGCCTTGGCGGCGGCCACCACGTCGGCCAGGGTTTTGTACTTGGAGTTGACGCTGGTGGCGATGACCACGGGCGTGTAGGCCACGTGGGCGATGGCGGTCAGGTCCTTGGTGGGGTCCCAGGGCAGGTTTTTGTACAGCCAGGGGCCGATCACGAGGTTGTCCTTCTGGCCCATCACCAGGTCATAGCCCGTGGGCGCGGCCTTGACAGCTTCGCCAATGCCGATGGTGCCGCCCGCGCCGGCCTTGTTGTCGGCCACCACCGTCCACTTGGCGCTTTCGGTGAGCTTGGTGGCCACCAGGCGCGAGAGGATGTCGGTGCCGCCGCCGGGCGGGAAGGGCACGATCAGGCGGATGGGCTTGGTGGGGTAGGCCGCAGCCGGTGCGGGTGCCTGGGCGTGCGCGGTGGTGCCCACGGCAAAAGCGATCGCGGTGAAGGAAAGCAGGGTGCGAATCATGGTGTGGTTTGTCTCCGTCGGTTCATGGAATGTGCAGGCGGTGGCTGGGCACACGCCACCTGGCTGATCTGGGTCAGCGGGCGCCAATGATCGCTGATGACCGGAGGCGCCCGCCTTGCCAATGGCGGGTGGCAGCATCGCGGGTGGCGATGGCAGTGTTCCCACCCGCAGGGAGGTCAGATGCGTTCAAAAATCGCTGCAATGCCCTGACCACCGCCGATGCACATCGTCACCAGCGCATAGCGGCCCTGGATGCGTTGCAGCTCGTGGATGGCCTTCACGGTGATGAGCGCGCCGGTGGCGCCAATAGGGTGGCCCAGCGAAATACCCGAGCCATTGGGGTTGACCTTGGCAGGGTCCAGGCCCAGGTCCTTGGTCACTGCGCAGGCCTGGGCGGCAAAGGCTTCGTTGGCTTCGATCACGTCCAGGTCGTTGACGGTGAGGCCCGCCTTTTTCAGTGCCAGCTGCGTGGCTGGCACGGGGCCGATGCCCATGTACTTGGGGTCTACACCTGCGTGGGCGTAGGCCACCAGGCGTGCCAGGGGCTTGGCGCCACGGGCCTTGGCAGCACCGGCTTCCATCAGCACCACGGCGGCGGCGGCGTCGTTGATACCCGAGGCGTTGCCGGCGGTCACCGTGCCGTTTTCCTTGATGAACACGGGCTTGAGCTTGG
Organism: Acidovorax sp. SRI_002; assembly: GCF_057586455.1. Classification (NCBI taxonomy): domain Bacteria; kingdom Pseudomonadati; phylum Pseudomonadota; class Betaproteobacteria; order Burkholderiales; family Comamonadaceae; genus Acidovorax; species Acidovorax sp. SRI_002. Next base: position 293,707 of record NZ_JBYCZW010000007.1, read on the forward strand.
CCAGGTCGTCCATCGTGGCGCCGGGGCGGAAGTGTTCGTCGGTGGCGTACAACACGTCGCCCTTTTTGCTCTTGAGCGTGACGGGGACGATCTGGTCTTTGAACACGCCGTTTTGCGTGGCGCGTTCGGCGCGGTTGTGGCTTTCCACCGCCAGCTTGTCCTGGTCTTCACGCGTGATGCCCCATTTGGCGGCAATGTTCTCGGCCGTCACACCCATGTGGATGTTGTGGAAGGGGTCGTGCAGAGCGCCGATCATCATGTCCACCATCTTGGTGTCGCCCATGCGGGCGCCCCAGCGCATGTTCAGGCTGGCAAAGGGCACGCGGCTCATGTTTTCAGCGCCAGCGCCAATCGCCACGTCGGTGTCGCCCAGCAGGATGGACTGGCTGGCGTTGACGATGGCCTGCAGGCCCGAGCCACACAGGCGGTTCACGTTGAAAGCAGGCGTACCTTCGCCGCAGCCACCGTTGATGGCCGCCACGCGCGAGAGGTACATGTCCTTGGGCTCGGTGTTGACCACATGGCCAAACACCACGTGGCCCACGTCCTTGCCTTCCACGTTGGCACGTGCAAGCGATTCGCGCACCACGAGTGCGCCCAGTTCGGTAGGAGGCACGTCCTTCAGGCTGCCACCAAAGGTGCCAATGGCGGTGCGCACTGCGCTGACGACGACGACTTCACGGGTCATGGGGAGGTCCTTTCAGATGAATTTGAGGCTAAATTGGCCGCTAGCGCTTATCCAGAAAGCGCGAGCAGCTATAAAAACAGGAGTTTCGGGGCTTTAGGCATCTCTGACATCGGCCACCGGGTTGGTGCCAAAGTCTGCGCGTTCCAGCCAGGCGAGCACGCGGATAGCGGCGTCGGTGGGCGATGTGAGTTGGCCACCCGTCTTGAGGTTGGCGAAATTCTGGCGGTCCGGGAAGGCGGCCGGGTCGGCGCCGCGCAGCTGGACCTGCATATCGGTGTCGATCACACCAGGCGCCAGCGAGCATACCTTGGCACCATGGGGCTTGAGGGCCTCGTCCAGCGCCACGCAGCGCGTGAAGTGGTCCATGCCGGCCTTGGCCGCGCAGTAGGCGGCCTGCGAGGCCATGGCCCGGCGGCCCAGGCCCGAGGAGATGTTGAGCACCTTGCGGGGCACCGTCCAGCTGTCCGTTGCACCCAGGAAGGCGGCGGTCAGTTGCATGGGCGCCTCCAGCCCCACACGCAGGGCGGTGGCCAGGTCGTCCACATTGCTGTGTGACAGCGGTGCAATCTGCGGAATCATGCCCGCGTTGTTGATCAGCGTGGCGCTGGCAAATGCCTGCGGGCCTTGCGCCTGCAGCCAGGCCTGCAGCTTGTGGGCGGCCTGTTCGCCCTGCGACAGGTCTTGCTGCCACTGTTCGATGGTGACGCCTGCCGCTTTCGCTTCGATGGCCAGGTCGGCGTTGGTGCTGCGCGCGATGCAGACCAGGGTGTTGCCGCTTTTCAAAAGCTGCTGGGCCATGGCCAGGCCCATGCCGCGCGATGCGCCGGTGAGGATGGTGAGGTGGTTTTGGGGCATCCCGCCATGTTACTGCGCAGTACCCATGGCCGGGGGTAATTACTGCCCTGTGGGCGACTCCAGCGCCGCCAGCAGCAGTGCCAGCCGGGCGTCAAGTGCCGCGAGGTCGGCGGCCTTCAGTGGCGCCAGGATGCGGTGCTCGTTGGCCACATGGGCTTCCACGGCGCGGTCGATCAGTGCCAACCCCTCGGGCGTGAGCTGTACCAGCGAGCTGCGCGCGTCGTCGGGGTTGGGCCGGCGGGTGATCCAGCCCTGGGCTTCGAGCTTGCCCATGCGGTGCGTCATGGTGCCCGAGGTGACCATGAGCGTGGAAAACAGCGTGGTCGGTGCCAGGCAGTGGGGAGCGCCGCTGCGGCGCAGCGTGGCCAGCACGTCGAACTCCCAATAGCTCAGGCCGAATTCGACAAAGGTCTCGTCGAGCCTGCGCTGCAACAGCGCGGCGCAGCGCTTGATGCGGCCGATGGGACCCATGGGGCTCACGTCCAGGTCGGGGCGCTCACGGTGCCACTGGGCCAGGATGGCGTCCACGGCGTCGGGTTGGCGTTGAGTGGCCATGGTGTTGGTGATGAAATTATCTTGAATTCAAGATTGTAGGGCACGGGCGTGGTAGGATTATTTATCTTGAATTGAAGATATATTTATATGCAAAACCACCGTACCTCTCCCTGGCTGGATGCGCTCACCACGGCCGTGGGCCCGGTCATTTGGGGCTCCACCTACATCGTCACCACCGAGCTGTTGCCGCCCGACCGGCCCTTCACGGCAGCGCTGCTGCGCACGCTGCCTGCCGGCCTGCTGCTGGTGTTGTGGTGCCGCCGTTGGCCGGCGTGGGGCGATTGGGTGGGGTGGCGGCGCCTGCTGGTGCTGTCGGCGCTGAACATCGGGGTCTTCCAGGCGCTGCTGTTTGTGGCGGCCTACCGGTTGCCGGGGGGCGTGGCGGCTGTGGTGGGCGCCATAGGTCCGCTGGTGGTGATGGGGCTGGTCTGGGCGCTGGACCATCGGCGCCCGCCCGGCCTGGCGTTGGCGGCGGGTGCCCTTGGCGTGCTGGGCATGGCGGCGCTGCTGCTGTCGCCGGGGGCGCGGTGGGACATGGTGGGCGTGGCTGCGGCGCTGGTGGGCACAGTGTGCATGGCAGCGGGCACGTTCTGGTCGCGGCGCTGGCGGTCGGACCTGCCGGTGCTGGCATTTACGGGCTGGCAGCTGCTGGCGGGTGGCATCATGCTGGCGCCCGTGGCCTGGGTGGTCGACCCGCCGCTGCCCGCGCTCTCGGCCACGCAGGTAGGCGGTTATGTCTACCTGAGTCTGGCGGGTGCCCTGTTGGCCTACGCGCTGTGGTTTCGTGGCATTGCGCGGTTGCCGTCGGTGGCGGTGTCATCGCTAGGGCTGCTGAGCCCGGTCACGGCCGTGCTGCTGGGCTGGGTGTTGCTGGGGCAGGCCATGACGGGGGTGGCGCTGGGGGGCATGCTGGTGGTGCTGGCCAGCATTTTGGCGGTGCAGTGGGCGATGTCGAGGCCGGTGCAAGGGTAGGCTCGTTGGTCGCGCCTGGATGCGGTCTTATTTGCTATATTTTTTATAGCTAACAATGAGAACCATCAAGCGCCAGGGCCTCAAAAGGCCCTGAACCATCGCCTTGCCTTGCGGCGCCTCAGGCTGCGGCGATGGCGCGGGGCGCGCCGACGCGTGCAACCGGTGCCAGGGCTGGGTGGGCCGTGTGGGCCGATGGTGTGGGCGCCCGGCTGGCGGCAGGCAGCGGGGTGCTGCTGCCTGTTGCATCCAACTGGAACACCGAGACCAGCTGGACGAGATCCAGGGCCTGGCTCTTCATGCTGCTGGCGGCGGCGGCCATTTCTTCGACCAGGGCTGCGTTCTGTTGCGTGGCCTGGTCCATCTGCATCACGGCTTCACCCACCTGGCCCACGCCGTCGCTCTGCTCGGCGCTGGCGGCACTGATCTCGCTCATGATGTCCGTCACACGCCGGATCGACTGGACGACATCCGTCATCGTCTGCCCGGCCTTGTCGACCAGGGCCGTGCCTTGGTCCACGCGGCTCACGCTGGCCGAGATGAGTTCCTTGATCTCCTTGGCAGCTTCGGCCGACCGGCCCGCCAGCCCCCGCACTTCGGTGGCCACCACGGCAAAGCCCCGGCCCTGCTCGCCCGCACGCGCGGCTTCCACGGCGGCGTTCAGTGCCAGGATGTTGGTCTGAAAGGCGATGCCATCGATCACGCTGATGATGTCGGCAATTTTCTTGGAGCTGTCGTTGATGCCCTTCATGGTCTCCACCACCTGGGCCACCACTTCGCCACCCTGCACGGCCACGTCGTTGGCATTGCGGGCGAGCTTGTTGGCTTGCTGGGCGCTGTCGGAGTTCTGCTTCACGGTCGAGCCCAGCTCCTCCATGGAAGCAGCGGTTTGCTGCAGCGCGCTGGCCTGGCGTTCGGTGCGGGCCGAGAGGTCGTGGTTGCCCTGCGAGATTTCTGCACTGGCGGTGGAGACGCTTTCGGCGCTTTGCCGCACGTTGGCCACGATGTCGGCCAGCTTGGCACGCATGTGTGCCAGCTCGGTGAGCAACTGGCCCGGCTCGTCCTTGGCCCCCTGGGGAATGGGAGTGGCCAGGTCACCCGCCGCGATGGCCGTGGTGGCCTGGACGGCCTGCCGCACAGGGGCGGTGATGGAGCGGGTGGTCCACCAGGCCAGGAACAACCCCACCAGGATGGCCAGCACGGTGCTGCCGCTCACCCAGGCGGTGCTGGCCTCGGCCTTGCGCGTGGTGTCCTTCAGGGTGCTGGCCACGCCTTCGTCCAGCGTGTGGGTCAGCTCTTGCAGCACGGCCGCGTAACTTTGAAAGACGGGCGCCAGCACGGTATCGGCCTGCGCGGCCACGTCCTGTCCCGCCTCCTTGGCTTTGACGAGTTCGGTGCGCTTGACGCGGTAGGCATCGCGCGCGGCAATGGCCTGGTCGTAAAGCTGCATTTCCTTGCCGGACAACAGGTAGCTGCGCACCTCCTGCATGCGCTTGCTTTGCACCTCGACCACGGCAGACATGTCTTTCTTGAGCTTGCCGGCGTACTGGGCGTCGTTGGCTTTGAGGAAGGCCTCGGTGCGCAACCAGTTCATCTGGATGTCGGTCTGCCACTGGTGCACGATGCCCTGGCGCTTGAGTTCCGAGGTGGCAATGTGCTCGTTGCTGTGCTGCAGGGCGTTCACGCTCATGACGCCGAGTACAGCGATGACCATGGTGATCAGTAGCAGCAGCCCGAATGCCACTCCAAGTCGAATGCCCAGTTTCAGGTCTTTGATGCGCATGGCGGTTCCTTGAGGGTGCAGTGGCGAAGGTGTGTGAAGGGGCTGGGGTCGGGTGCCTGTGGACCAGGTTGGTTTGTCGCGCTGGTCAGGACAAGGCCGCTGCCCCGGTTTCCAGGGAGCTGGTGCTTTGCAGGCGCTGGCGCACGCGCTCCAGGTAGTCGGCCCGCACGCGGCGGGCCGCATAGTCGCGCGGCGCACTGCGCAGCAACTGCTCCCAGGCCTCGACGCGCCGTTTTTCTGACTGCTGGTGGCACTGCGCCAGCACCACGGGCGTGGGGGGCAGGGCCTGGGCCTCGGTCATGCATTCGTAGCCGTAGTAGTGCATGGTTTCCCACGCCAGGCTTTCGATGGTCTCGATCTCATGAGGCTGCAGCTGGGTCTTGAACTTGTCCTTGTTCGCTGGCAGGGGGGCAAAGCAGTTGGACTCCCACAGGGCGGACATGCGGGACAGGTCTTGCGCCTCTTGCGATGCCGCGATGTCCAGCATCTGTGGCAGAAACTCGATGCCGATGAACTGGCAGATGCGCCGCAGCGTGTGTTCCTGGTCGCCCAGGAAGTCTTCGTAGCGGATGGTGAGCACGCGGTCCGGGTAGCGCAATGCCAGTGCGCGGCCTGTGGCGTGGGCCTTGACCCAGGCCAGGGCGTTGAGTGTGGTGTCGAAGTCGTGAATGATTGCCCGGTTCATCGAAGCCACCTGCGCCCGGGGGTCGCGCACCACGTTCAGAAAACGCATTTCCGGAAACAGGGCCATCAGGTCGTGGGCGTAGTGGACGCTGTCGAGCGACTTGTCCATGGCCACGCTGGCCCCGTGCTGCTCTGCGCTGCGCAGCAGCAGCTCCCACACAATGCGGTGCACGCTGCGGGGTTCGTTCTCCAGCGCGTTGAAGATCTCCTCGGCGTCGAAATGCACCCCCGGCCACTTCACCATGCTGGATTGCTGCAGTCCCACCACGTCTTTGACCATCTGCCGGTACGCGCTGTCGTCGCGCAGGTCGCCATACAGCGGCACCAGGGGCATGAAGTCCACGATGTGCAGGGGGTAGGGGGAGTGGAACTGTGGGCTGGCGTTCAGGCGCAGGCGCAGTGCATGGCTGCCGCAGCGCCGCAGCGGAATCATCAACAGCGGAAGCGGGCGCGTAGTGTGGGTTGGCTGGTTCATGGTGTGTCTGACTCCAGGTGCGCGAAGAACTCGTTGATGAAGCGATCCATATCCTGGTCGGGCAGCCGGTCGATGCCGCCCGCGCCATGGCGACCGCCACCCGCCGGGTAGCGGCTGCAGAAGATGTCGGCACGGCTGGCGCTGGCGCTGCCGATGCGCAGGTTCACCAGAAAGTCGCCGTCCGAACGGGGCGTGAGCACGGCGACCGAACGCCCGTTGTTGCGTGCCACCAGCTGGTTGGCCAGGGTGCCGCACAGGCGCCGGGCCCATGCGCGGTCGGGCAGCACGTACACGGTGGCCCGGTCGTTGGCGGTGTAGGGGGCCAGGTCCTGCACGGCCTGCTGGTCGCTGGCATGGCCTTCTTGCAGGCGGCGGAATTCGTAGGCCTTGGCCATGAAGTCGAGCGGGCTTTCAAAGCGATGGAGTGACCGGTACAGCTGCACGGGGCAAAAGTGCAGGTCTTCGCGGCTTTCGCCATAGGCGTTGTAGTTGAGCAGGTAGCCCAGCTGCGCCAGCGCACCGCGTGTGGCCGCCGTGCAGCCATGTTCGCGCGCCATGCGGTCGGCCACGGCGTCCAGGTTGTCACCGTAGGCCGCCACGATGGCCCACTGGCGCAAAACGCCGCCCAGGTGGCGGTCTACCAGGATGCTGGTGCAGACGTCCAGGCCGGTGTCAATGTGGGCGGTAAGCTGCGGGTGGCGAAAAAGGGTTTTTGCGCTGTGGTGGTCGAAATAAGTCACGTGGCCGCCGCCATTGAGCACCCGGCACACGCCCTGTGCGTTGCGGTCCCACGAGATGTCAAGCGCCGTCACCTGCAGCGGCCGCCCGGAGGGCAGCTGGTCGAACAGGGCAATGTCCCGTTTCACCCCGCTGATGAGAAAGCTGTCGCGGGGCTCTACCAGGCGCAGCTGGTGCAGGGCACACAGCCCGTCGGCATCACCGTTGAAGAGGTCATAGGCGTGCACCCCATGGGCCGTGGGGGCTGGCGCCGGGGCGGAGACTGGGGCGTGGTCGGTAGACATGGAAAGAAACGTGCAAAAAAGACAGCCCTAGCGGATGTACCCGCGCTGGCGCAGGAGCGCGAGCACCTGCGCGCAGGCATCGGGCAGGCTCAGGTGGGCGGTGTCGATGCTGAAATCAGGCGATTCGGGTGCCTCGTAGGGGGCGGAAACCCCTGTGAACTGTGGGATGTGCCCCGCTCGCGCCAGGGTGTACAGGCCCTTGGGATCGCGGCCCTCGCACACGTTGAGCGGGGTGCTCACATGCACCTCCAGAAAGCGGTGTTCTCCGATGAGCGCACGGGCCATGGCACGGTCGCTGCGCTGGGGGGAGATGAGTGCGGTGAACACCATCAGCCCGGCGTCGTTCATGAGGGCGGCGACTTCGGCCACGCGCCGAATGTTTTCCGAGCGCTCGGCGGCGCTGAAACCGAGGTCGCGGTTGAGCCGGTGCCGCAGGTTGTCCCCGTCCAGCACAAAACTCGCAAACCCGAGCCCATGCAGTTCTTCCTCCAGCGCATAGGCCAGGGTGGACTTGCCCGCGCCGCTCAGGCCGGTGAGCCAGAGGGTGACGGGGCGCTGCTGCAGCAGGTCCTCGCGCAGGGGACCTGTCACCCGTCCGGCATGCGGGATCACCACCCGCAGGCCGTGGGGCGTCAGGCCTGGAGAGGCAGCCGCAGGGGTCGGGCCCTGGGCCGGGTGCTGGAGCGAGGAAGGCTGCGGCATGGTCATGTCAGGCAAGGGCTGTGGGCGGCGAGCGTGTCAGCAGGCGGGTTCGTGTTGTCACTTGCACCGAATGGAGCAGGCAAAAAGCGGATGGCCCTGGACCACGGTGGGCGGGCCCAGGCGATGCGATTCAAAACCCGTGCGGCGCAGCAGGCGCTCCACCCCCAGTGGCGAGACAGTGACCATGCGCTGGGCCCCGTGTGCCATGGCGCACCGGCTGGCCGCCTGCAGCAGGCCGGTGGTGATGGGCGAGGAGAACTGGTCGAGCGCAGAGCCCGTGGGACCTGAAAAATCCATGGATGCAAAGCGGGACAGCTCCCACACCTCCGGCGCGTCGGGGGCCGGGGCACCGTTGAGCAGTTGCGGAAACACCTCGGCCAGCAGGTAGGGGCGGGTGGTGGGTAGAAGCCGGGCGGTGCCGATGACCTCGCCGTCTTCGTTCTGGGCGATGACGTAGACGGTGTCGTCCCGGTCGAACTGGTCCAGCTCCAGGGCATCGCGGCAGTGCAGCTGCCAGCCCAGTTTTTCCACAAAAACGCGGTGCCGGTACCGGGCCATGCGGGTCATCAGTGGTGGACGCAGTTCCGCAGAGCAGCCAGAGGTGATGCGCATCGGAGATTCCCTCATGAGTTTTCCCCATTAGAAAATCACCCGAAAATATTTGTAACTACCAACTCTGGTAGGTGTTGCCTGACCCCGTCCCTCTCAAAATCAACTCGCCAAAGGGCTTCAATGCCGCCAGAATGTGGAAAAACGTAACGGCGGTTGATGGTGCGTAATTCGCATGCGGATGGTCAGTCTCTGTGGGGTGGTGCTCGGTGTTGGAGTCCTATGACAAGCTGGCAAGAAGATCTTTTGGGGGTGATGGACCGCGCGCAGTCTGAGCAAGAGGTTTTTTGCAAAATCGAGCTTGCTGCGCACGCCTTGGGGTTTGAGTACTGCGCCTATGGCCTGCGGGTACCCATGCCCCTGTCCAACCCAAAGACCATTTTCTTGAACAACTACCCGCCGGCCTGGCAGGAGCGGTATGTGCAGCAGGGCTATGTGCAGGTGGACCCCACGGTGCAGCATGGGTGCCGCAAGCAGACCCCGCTGGTCTGGTCGGACGACGTGTTTGCATCAGCCCAGGATTTCTGGGAGGACGCGCGATCGTTTGGCCTGCGCTTTGGATGGGCGCAATCGTGCATTGATGGGGGCGGGGTGCGCGGCATGCTGACGCTGGCGCGTTCGTCCGATGCCCTGACACCCGACGAGATTGCCCACAGCGAGATGAAGATGCGCTGGCTGGCGCACATTGCGCACCTGATCCTGTCGCGCATCTTTACGACACGCCAGGCCGAAGAGATGCAGCCGCATCTGACGGCCAGAGAAATCGAGGTGCTCAAATGGACCGCCGACGGCAAGACCTCTGCCGACATCTCCTCGCTGCTGGATGTGTCGGAAAACACCGTGAACTTCCACGTCAAGAATGCCGTGACCAAACTGCAAACCACCAACAAGACGGCTGCCACCGTGCGTGCCGCCATGCTGGGGTTGCTGGGCTGATGCAGCGGCCCGGGGGCGCTGTAGGCCCTTGCGCACAGCCAGACCGCACCACGCTGGGATGGGCCGCAACCTGGGTGGCCTGTGGGGAGCGGGCGTGAACGCCATGCAGGTGTCGCCGGATGGCCTGCTGCGCCTGTCGATTGACGAGTTGCTGTCCCTGCCCATCCACCATCTGATGTCAGCGGTAGACCTGGACTTGGTGGTGCCGCGCACCGCAGTGTGCGGCTGCGAAACCACCATCAGCGGCTATACCGAATGGGTGAGCGCGTCCTGCCCCGTGGTTTCCATTGGCTGGGACTGGCACATCAGTCTCTGGACAGCGCAACGGCCCTTTGCCTGGGCACGGCTGGGCCAGCCCCGCAGCAACGTGATGCTGGTGTATTCCACGGGCAACGACACCGGGTGGCACAAGAACCTGGAACTGCTGTCCACGGTGGTGGACGCTTTGCCCTGGCAGGAGCAATTGAGCCATTCGGTGACGGCCCTGCTGCCCAGTCATTGAGTATGGTTTGCTATTAAAAATATAGCTATAAATGACACCCTTCAAGCGCTGGGTGGCAAATAACTTCAAAAATCAGCTGCGAGCTCCCACCGCATGGCCTGCCCGGTGGTGGGGTGGGCCAAGGCCAGTTCCCCGGCATGCAGCAGCAGGCGTGGCGCCTGGGCCTGGGTGGCGGCATTGGCGTACAGCGCATCTCCCAGGATCGGGTGGCCCAGGGCGGCCAGATGCACGCGCAGTTGGTGCGTGCGGCCAGTGACGGGTTCGAGCTCGACCCGCGTGGTTCCTGCCGCCGTGTTGTGGTCCAGGGGGCGCCAGCGGGTGTGGCTGGGCTTGCCGTGCTCTGCGTCAATCACGCGCAGGGGGCGTCGCTCCCAGTCGGCAGCGATGGGCAGATGGATGTCTGCCCAGGAGCCGGGCGGTTCGGCCACCAGGCCTTGCACGATTGCGACGTAGCGCTTGTGAATCTGCCGCTGTTCGAACGCCAGGCTCAGGCGCCGTTGTGCCTCGGCATGCCGGGCCATGAGCACCAGGCCTGAGGTGGCCTGGTCCAGCCGGTGCACGATGAGTGCGCCGGGCCAGTGCTGCTGAGCGCGGGCACTCAGACAGTCTTGCTTGTCGGGGCCGCGCCCTGGTACGCACAGCAGGCCTGAGGGCTTGCAGAGCACGAGCAGGTCGGCATCTTCATGCAGTGCCACCGGGGCGGGTAGGCCAGCAGTGTCCGCAGCCAGCGCGCTGGTTTCAGCCTGCGGCATGGCTGTCGCCGCCCACCAGGCGCTGCACGGTGGCGCAAAGCTCTTCCACGTCGTTGGGCTTGTGGATCAATGCCTGTGCGCCTTCGGCCAGCGCAGCCTGTTCGATTTCGGCCGTGACGTAGCCCGAGGCAAGGGCCACGGGCAGGTCGGGGCGGATAAGGCGGGCTTCGCGCACGAGGTCCACTCCACAGAAGCCGGGCATGTTGTAGTCGGTGACCAGCAGGTCAAAGGCCTGCGGGGCAGCGCGCAGCGCGGCCGTGGCCTCATGCGGGTCGGTGTAGCCGCTGACCTCATAGCCCCGGCGGCGCAGCAGGCGCTGAACCAGAAACACCAGGGCCTGGTCATCGTCCACGTACATCACGTGGTGCTTCTTGCGCGGTGCGCTGCCGGGGGTATCGGTGGCGGGAGGCGTCGAGGGTGCGGAGGATGCTGGTGCGGCCTGCACCGCTTGAGTGGGCTGCGCATCCAGGGTGCTTTGCGCCGCGCTGTGGGCGACCGGAAAGTACAACGTGAACCGGCTGCCCTGGCCGGGGGCACTGTGCACGTCCACGCCGCCTTCATGTGTGCGCATCACGCCGTGCACCACCGCCAGGCCGAGGCCCGTGCCCTGGCCCACGGGTTTGGTGGTGAAGAAGGGCTCGAAGATGCGTTCCAGCGTGGCAGCGTCCATGCCGGGGCCACTGTCGCGCACGGTCAGGGCGACGTAGTCCACGGGGGCCAGGCCCAGCCGTTCGCTCAGGCGCTGGTCGGGCTGCACGGCAGCGGCTTCCACATGGATGCTGCCGCGCTCGGTGCCTTGGCTCTGGATGGCATGGACCGCATTGGTGCACAGGTTGAGCAGGGCCTGCTCGACCTGCGTGGCATCGGCCAGCACGGGGGGCAGGCCTGCTTGCAACTGCATGTGCAGCTCGATGGCGGGGGGCAGGGTGACGCGCAGCAGGCGTTCGGTGTCGTGCACCACTTCGGCCAACGACACTGCGGAGCGCTGCGGTGGCTCGTTGCGGCTGAAGGTGAGGATCTGGCGCACCAGGTCGCGCGCACGCCGACCGGCCTTGTCGATCTCCATCAGGCTTTCCAGCACGGGCGAACCTGCTGCACAGTCGGCCTTGGCCAGTTCGACATTGCCCAGGATCGCGCCCAGGATGTTGTTGAAGTCGTGAGCAATGCCGCCCGCCATGGTGCCCACGGCCTGCATCTTGTGCGACTCGCGCAGCTGGGCTTCCAGCTCGCTGCGGTGCGCCTCGGCCTTCTTGCGGCCGGTCAGGTCGCGGGCGAACACGGTGGTGGTTTCGCCCTCGGCATGGCGCTCGAACGACACGCTCACTTCCACGGCCAGTTCCTTGCCGCTGGCGGTCAACGCCGTCATCTCGCCCAGCAGGGCCTGGGTGGTGAGCTGGGCAAACGCCAGCGCCTGCGCCGCATCGGGCAAAAAGCGGTCAAGGGTGCTGCCCAGCGCGTCGCTGGCACTGCACTGGAACAGCGCTGCCGCCGTAGGGTTGAACACGGTGATGCGCTGGTGCTGGTCCACGCAAATGATGGCGTCCAGCGCGGAGTTGATGATGGCCTCCAGCCGCTTCTCACTGGCGCGGATCTGTTCGTTGCGCTGCTGCAGAGTAATGGCGCTGTGCTGCAGCGCCTGGCGCTCGGCCAGCAGTGGGCCTTGGTCGATCACTGCACACAGAAACTGCGACAGGGGGGGACCACTGCTTTGCGGGGCCTCAATGTGCGCGATGTGCAGGTCGCCCGTGATGGGCGTATCTGCATTGATGGAAAAAACGACCTCCTTGACCTCGCTGCGGCCCAGGTCCTGCGCCAGCGCGAAGGCCTCGCGCACGCGCCGGGCGTCCTGCGGGCGCACAAAGGGCATCAGTGCCGTGAGCGGGCGGTCGCGTTCGGTGGGCTGGAACGAGCGGTGCGCCATCGAGTTGGCCTGCACCACCATGTCGTGTTCGTCCACCACCATGAGGGCCAGCGGCACACTGGCAAACAGGGTCTCGAAGCGTTCGTAGGCGCTTTCCGCCACGGTCTGGCTGTAGCGCAGGACCTTGTTCTGGCTCTCCAGCTCTGCCTGGTAGGCGCGCAGCTCAGCCACCAGGCCCTCGGCTCCTGTGCTGGGGGGCGTGGCACGCGGGGTGGGAGTCCCGGGCGCGTGACCTGTGGGAGCGGGCTGCCGCCCCGCAGGGTCCAGAAACGACAGGTCGGGTTCACTCATGGGAGGGGCGCGGCCAGGGGTTTTGGCGCGAGGAAAGTGCGCGCGCTGCGCAATGCTGTGGGCCAGAAAGCATGGCCACGAGTGTACGCCCGCAAGCCTGCGGATCCTGCAGGCCCCGGGGGCTCGTACACGCAGAGACCGGGGTGAACGGCTTCAGCGCGTCTTTCAAGGGGCGATTGTTGATCAATTGCGAACAATCCTTTTCTCTCACGGGGCTTACCGAAGGAGATTCGGATCCCTACAGTTCCACCATCCCGCATTTTTTAGATCCAACCCGATCGCTACTGACTGTCAGGAATTTTTGCCATGAACCCCATCGACGACACCTCCCTTGCCCAACCCCTGCTGAATAAACTGCAATGGCGCTATGCCGCCAAGAAGATGAACCCCACCAAGGCGGTTCCGCAGGAGAAGGTGGAGCGCATTCTCGAAGCCGCGCGCCTGGCGCCCACCTCCAGTGGCCTGCAGCCCTTTGAAATCATCGTGGTGACCGATCCCGCTGTGCGCGCCAAGATCCAGCCCATCGCCTGGAACCAGGCCCAGATCACCGACGGCTCGCACCTGCTGGTGTTTGCCGCATGGGACAACTACACGGCCGACCGCATCAACATGATGTTCGATCTGACCAATGACCAGCGTGGCTTCAAGAACGAAGGCTGGGAAAACTACCGCCAGATGCTGCTGAACAGCTACCCCCAGCGCGATGCCGAGGTGAACTTCCAGCACGCAGCCCGCCAAGCCTACATTGGCATGAGTGCCGCACTGATCGCCGCTGCGTTTGAAGAGGTGGACTCCACCCCCATGGAAGGTTTTGACCCCAACGCGCTCGATGAGATCCTGGGCCTTCGGGCACGTGGCCTGCGCAGCGTGTCGATCCTGCCGCTGGGTTACCGCGCCGATGAAGGCGACTGGCTGGTGAACCTGAAGAAGGTGCGCCGCCCCCGCGAGCAGTTCGTGACTGAAGTCTGAGGATCTCCTCCTAAGGCACAAAAAAAGGCTGGACAGTGGTCCAGCCTTTTTTGCGTGGGGAGCCTCAGCGTGTGGCGGGTGCTGCATCCGTCACGCGGCGCATGGGCGTCAGTACAAAAGCCAGCGCGGCCAGCACCACCAGCGTACCTCCGCTGGCCGCAAACAGCTGGGTCAGCGTGATGCTTTTCATCACCCAGCCCGTGACGGCTGCGGAGATGGGGGCCAGGCCCATGAAGATGAACATGAACAGGCTCATCGCCCGGCCAATCAGGGCCGGCGGCACACGTTGCTGGATCCAGGTGAACACGCTCACCTGCATGAAGCCGCCGAGCAGGCCGATGACCAGCATCAGCGTTGCGCCCTGCCACACGGCTGTGATCAGCCCCAGAGGCATGAACAGTACACCGATGATGGCGTCGAACGCCAGGATGGTCATGCCCAGGCTGCCAAAACGCAGCCTCGGCAACATGCCCGACACCACCATGCCCAGGAGCGTGCCCGCGCCATGGGCGCCCACCATGGTGCCGAACGCGGCCGCGCCCAGCGCTGGCGTGCTGCTGGCCAGCACGGGGATGGCGATGTGGATGGGGCCCATGATGAACAGGGCGATGGCGCTCCAGTAGAGAAAGCAGGTGCGCAGTTCCCCATCGCGCCAGAAGTGAACCAGGCCCTGCGCCACCGATGCCAGCACCGCCTGGGGTGCGGCAGCCGGGGCCGAGTTGCCTGCATGGGTCTGCACCTTGGACAGCGTCCAGGCGGACACCGCAAAGCTCAGGGCATCCAGCGCGAAGGCCAGGCCGATGCCGGTGGCGTTGGCATGGGCCGGTGCACTGGCGACTTCTTTGACTGCGTCGCCCGCACCAAACAGCGCAATGAGCAGCCCTGCCAGCAGAGGCCCAAGGAACATGGTCAGCTGGCGCAGGCCCAGGCTGATGCCGTTGGCGGCCTGCAACTGCGAGCGCGCCACCACGTGCGGCATCATGGCCGTGCCAGCAGGAATGCTGAAGGCCGTGGCCAGGCCAATGCCCAGCGACAGCGCATACACCATCCACAGCGTCAGGGTGCCTGCAAGCACCAGCCCCGCCAGCACGGCCAGCAGCACCAGGTTGATGTATTTGGTGATCATCAGCACCTGCTTGGGCGAGTGGCGGTCTACCAGTGCTCCGCCGATCAGGATGAACAGTGCGCGCGGCACGCTGATGAGGGCCAGCACGGTGCCCAGCACCAGGGTGTCGCCCGTCATCTGCAGCACCAGCCAGGGCAGTGCAATCAGCGTGAACTGGTCGCCCAGCATGGACAGGAAGGAGCCGCTCGTCATCCAGCGAAAGTTGGGGTCCTTGAACAGCGCGGCGCGTGGGTCCTGGGGAGCGCTCTTTGGTTGGGGGGGCGAAGGGTGATGGGGCATTTCAGGTCGCATGAACAGGGTCTCCAAAAGATTTGCGGGTGTGCCGGCGCCCGTTGAGCCACTGGCTCACGGCAGTGAATCGCACGCACAGGTGGTAGCTGGCCAGGCACAGGGCCGTGGTGGCCAGCACATTGAGAGCCATCTTGGCCAGGACGGGAATCGGCACCCCATAAAGCAGCGCGCCAAAACCAATCGTCAGCGGCAGGTGCACGAGGTACACCCAGTACGAGCTGTCGGCCAGGTAGGCGAGCCAGGCACGGGGCTGTCCGACGTGGCGCAGAAAGAGCCCGATCAGCGCAAAGCTCCACAACCAGGACGCGGCGTTGTAAGCCAGTGCCATCCAGAACTGCAGGTGCCGGGTGGCAGAGACGGGCTCGGCCAGGATCTCGGTGAAGGCACCGGTGACCAGGACCAGAGCAAAGGCCGAAGCCTCAGGCTGGGCCAGCACTTCCGACAAGAATGCAGTGATCAGGAAGCAAACGAGCCCCAGGCCCGCCAGCACGGGCCAGTGCCTTGCGTAGCGCACCATCAAGTCCCTGCGCTGCGTGTACAAGCACAGCCCGAATCCGTAGAAAAGCCCGTTGTGGAGCCATTCCGCCAAGGGAGGCAGAAAGGAACCGCTGGGCGTGACAATTCCGTGGTCGTAGTGGGCGCCGATCCAGGCGAGTGGAAGGGTGAGCGCCACAACGCCCAGGGCCGAACCGCCCAGCCAGGCGGCGAAGCGCCCCAGGGCTTTTTGCACGCCGCCAGGCAGCGCACGTGCCGCAGCCCACACCACAGGCGTGAACACGGCCAGCCACAGCAGCATCCACAGAAACCACAGGTGCATGGTCGGTGGGCCTTTGGGTACGTTGGGGCCGTGGGGCAGCAGGCTGCGGTCTACGCCCCAGGTGCCATGGGCCATGCGGTGCAGGAACAACAGGCCCAGCAGGGTGCTGACCGCCAACAAGGGCGGCCAGAACACCACAAAAGGCAGGCCCAGGCGGCGCAGCCGGTTGCGCACCATGCCCGCCAGCCCTCGGTGCTGCACCAGTGCCGACATAAAAAAACCGGCCAGGATAAAAAACAGGGGCATGCGGAACGCATGGATCACCGCCACCAGCAAGTCGGCCACCGACGTGGACAAATCGTCGTGCCAGGGCAGGGGAGACGGCCGGCTCATGTAAATGACCGAAACATGCAGCACGATGCCCAGCCACATCATGGCGGCGCGCAGATTGTCCAGGGCATGCAGTTTTCGGCCCGGGGCGGCGGATTCTGGGGTGTGAGTCGGTCCATTCATAGGGACCGACTGTGAAGCCTCACGTTGCGTGAGGGTCAAGCACTTTTCTGACTTTTTGGGGCGGTGCTGTTGTCAGCGGTGTGGGGATACCACAGCGGCCGCAGGTGCTGGCATTGCGTGCGCCAGCGCTGCCTGCAGATAGGCGCGCACGGGAGCACTCAGGGGCGAGCCTGCCTGCAGCAGCGGTTCATTGGCTGAGGCCATGAGCAGCTTTTGGCGCAACTCGGGGCTGCGCCGCGTGAGTGTGTCGAACAGTGCGTTCCAGCGCAAAGCGGCAGCCACCGCATCGGGGTGGTGGGGAGGAAGGGCGCGGGCCAGAAGCTGCTGAACGTCCTGCTCCAGCGCTGCCCAGTCGGTATGGGGCACATGGCCCAGTGTGCGCAGATCGTTGCGGGTCAGGTACTTTTCCAGCAGCGCCATGCGCAGCTTGATGGCCGTTTCGATGTACTCGATCATTTCACCCGGCGGTGCGTGGTTGCGCCCCTGGGTGCTGGGTTCGGTGCGGAACATATGGCCCCAGCGCTCCAGCAGGTCCAGATCGCCCTTCATCCAGTGCAGCATGAGCGCCATCCAGCGGTAGGCCAGCGCCTGCACTTCGGGTGTGTCGGGTGCCAGTTGGCGGTCCATGGCACTGCGCACCAGGTCTTTGACGATCAGCCAGTCAGCCTCAATGAGGTTCCAGTTCTGAAAGATGTGCTTGAGTTCGGCCGAGCTGAAATACTTGCCATAGGTCGTCATCAGCGCCAGGGCCTCCAGCCAGTTGCCCATGTCTGGCTCGGCACCGGCCATCAGGCCGTCCCTCAGCATGGTCAGGCGTCCGCGCAGTTCGGTGGCCTGCGCGATTTGCTGGTCCAGCGAGCGGATCTGCTGCCCGATGATGCGTTCGGGGGCCATGCCGTCACCCGCCAGCAGCGCCCCGATGTCGCTGAGCGCCAGGCCCATCTGGCGCATGGTCTGGATGCCGTGCAGTCGCTGCACATCGGCCTGGCTGTAGAGGCGGTAGCCCGCCTCGGACCGGCCTGAAGGCTTGAGCAGCCCGATCTCGTCATAGTGGTGCAGCGTGCGCACCGTCAGGCCGGTGCGCCGCGCGAGATCACCGACCTTGAGCAGCATGGGGTCAGCGGCCGATGGAGATGAGTTCGATCTCGAAGTTGAGCGTGGCATTGGGTGGGATCACGCCACCGGCTCCCCGGGCGCCGTAAGCGATGGAGGGCGGGCAGGTCAGCTTGGCCTTGCCACCCGGCTTCATGCGTTGCACGCCTTCGGTCCAGCAGGGGATCACGCCGTTGAGCGGGAACGACGTCGGCTCGCCGCGCTTGTAGGAGCTGTCGAACTCCTTGCCGTCCAGAAACATGCCTTTGTAGTGCACCTTGACGGTGTCGGTGGCCTTGGGCGAATCGCCGGTGCCGTCCTTGAGCGATTCATAGACCAGGCCACTGGCCGTGGTGACGGGGCCTGCGGCCTGGGCAGAGGCAAAGGGGGCAGCCAGAAGGCCAATGAGCACAAGGGCGGAAGAAATGCGCACGGGGAGTCCTTGAAACAAAAAGAAAGGGGGAAAAGTCAGAACGCCATTTTGCTCGTCAGCAACGGTTGGGCTGCAAGCGGCGCGCCAGTGTAAAGGGCGTGGCGCCGTGGCTGGTGCCGATCCACTGTGGGCGCGTTAACCAACGTTAATGCGCAGCGGCATGCGGATGACAACACTGCAGCTGCGGCCAATGGGTGCCGAGTGCTTGTTTTTGCGGAGATGACGGATGCGTTCATTCAACGGCCACAGCGGACTGGCTCGGAGGACTTTTTTGGGGGGGCTTGCGACGGGGGGCGTGGGTATGGCGGCGGCGCAGGCAGCGCAGCCACGGCCACTGGCCGCCCGCTTGCCCGATGCGATGACCCGCCCCGGTGGGGCCGATCTGCCGTACGGCCTGCCCGCAGCACAGGAGGCGCAGGTGGAGCGGACCTTGTCCACTGCGGCAGGCTTTCCGGTGTGGCGCACGCCGTTGCAGCACCAGCGCAGCATCATCACCCCCAGCGGCCTGCACTTTGCCGTGCACCACAACGGCGTGCCCGACATTGCGCCGGAGCGCCACACACTGAAGGTGCATGGGCTGGTGCACAAACCGCTGCGCTTTGACTTGGAACGCCTGCTGCGCTACCCCATGGTCAGCCGCGTGCATTTTCTGGAATGCGCGGGCAACTCAGCCGCCAACGCGCTATCGCCCAAGGCTCTGGACCAGACGCTGGGCGAGATTGCGGGCGAGGTGTCGTGTTCGGAGTGGACGGGCGTGCCGCTGGCCTATCTACTGAACGAAGCGGGGGTGAAGGACAGTGCCCAATGGGTGGTGGCCGAAGGCGCCGACGGTGGATCGCACAGCCGCAGCCTGCCGCTGAAGGCCTTGCTGGAGCACGGCATGGTGGCGCTGTACCAGAACGGAGAGCGGCTGCGGCCTTCGCAGGGCTACCCCATGCGCCTGTTCATGCCGGGCTGGGAGGGCAACGTCAACGTAAAATGGCTGCACCGGCTCGAAGTGACCGACGCGCCCGCCTACACCAAGGACGAGTCGGGTCTGTACACGCAAGTGCTGGCCGATGGACGGATCGAGCGCTTCGCGTTCCACATGGAAGTGAAGTCGGTGATCACGCACCCCTCCGGCCAGCAGCGTTTGCCTGAGCCCCATGGGTTTTGCGAAATCGCTGGTCTGGCCTGGTCGGGCCGGGGGCGCATAGCGCGTGTGGATGTGTCCTTGGACGGAGGTCGCAACTGGGCTGCGGCGCAGCTGCACGGCCCGGTACTGGACCGGGCCTTTACGCGCTTCACGCTGCCCTGGCAGTGGAACGGCCGCAAGGCCGACCTGATGAGCCGCGCCACGGACGAGCACGGTCGTACACAGCCACTGCGCAGTGAATGGAAGCGGCGCTATGCCATGCACTCGTTCAACCACTACAACGCGGTGCAGGCCTGGCGCGTGCAGGCCGATGGCCGCGTGGAGAACGTCTATGCGTGAAGACCTGTGCAGCCAGTTGCTGCCAGCAGAACGCGCCACCCTGCGGCGGGGCGTGGCCGTGGCGATGGTGGTGGGACTGCTGAGTGCAGGCAGAGCCAGCGAGGTCCAGGCGCCATCCGCTGCGGCTCCTGCGCCAGCAGCGCCGCCACTTGTCATCGGCTTAGGCCAACCGCTTTCGCCTGCCGACATTGATCGCTATGCCATCACCGTCTTCCCCAACGGCCGCAATCTGCCACCGGGCCGGGGCAGCGTGGAGCAGGGCGCGCGGCTGTATGCCATGCACTGTGCCGCCTGCCACGGCGCACAGGGCATCGAAGGGCCTGCCGCACGGCTGGCGGGCACAGATGGTTTTATCGGCTGGAGCGACCCGCTGCGCCCCCTGCGCGTGCGCAAGTACCCGCTGCAGGTGTTGTCGGTGGGCGCGATGTGGCCTTATGCCACGACGGTGTTCGACTATGTGCGTCGGGGCATGCCGATGCACGCGCCCAAGAGCCTGACCGATGACGAGGTGTACGGCATCACCGCGCACCTGCTGCATCTGAACGGGCTGGTGGCAGGTGACGCCCTCATGGACAAAGAAAATTTGCCCCAGGTGGTGATGCCAGGGCGGGATCGCACGGTCAGTGCGTGGCCATAGGGACGCTGAAAATTCTCAAACGCCGCGTGACGCTTCCAGCATGCCCAGCCGTGCCCGGATGCGTGATAGCGATACCGGCGAGATGCCCAGGTAGCTGGCCACATGGTGCTGCGGCAGGTGGGGCGTCAAATCACCGTGTGTAGCGAGAAAAGATTGGTAGCGCACCTCGGGCGGGTGGCTCAACAACTCGGCTTCGCGCTGTGCGTGCTGCTGAAACACATAGCCCAGGGCCTCTTCCAGCAAGGGGCCGATGTGGGCAAAGCTGCGTTGCCACTGCTGCAAGGTGGCATAGGTCAGCTCCACAGCCTCTACGGGTGCCAGGGCCTCGATGGCATAAGGGCTGGGCAGCGCCAGAGGCGGCAGGTTGCCAGCCACCCAGCTGCCGGTGCCGTGAAACGACCGGTTGCGTTCGGTACCTTGTTCGTTCAGGTAGAACAGCCGAACCACACCGCTGCGCACCTGCCAGCAGCGCGTGCTGGTCTCGCCCGCGGGCTGCACCAGCGTGCCTGCGCCGAACTGACGGCGAGGCAGGGCCTGCCACAGAGCGGCCAGGGCAGGTTCAGACCGGACCAGCGCCTCCAGCGCAGGCGGCTGGCAGACAGTGCAGGCGCTGGTGGTTGAGGTCACTGCGTTCAGGCAATTCAGGCGTCTCAGGCGTAGTCAGACACCGGGATGCAACTGCAGCTTAGATTGCGATCACCCCACACGTTGTCCACGCGGCCTACGGGCGACCAATACTTGTTGCTGCGAAGCGCGGCCACGGGGTAAGCGGCGGCTTCGCGGGCGTAAGGGCGAGCCCATTCGCTGCCCAGCAGACTCTCGGCCGTGTGCGGCGCGTTCTTCAGCGGGTTGTTGTCCTGCGGCCAGGCGCCGGATTCGATCTGGCGGATCTCTTTGCGGATGGCAATCATCGCGTCGACGAAGCGGTCGATCTCGAACAGCGTTTCGCTCTCGGTGGGCTCCACCATCAGCGTGTTGGGCACGGGGAAGCTCAGCGTGGGTGCGTGGAAGCCGTAGTCGATCAGGCGCTTGGCGACATCCTCAGCCATCACGCCGCTGGTGTCCTTGAGGCCGCGCAGGTCCAGGATGCACTCGTGCGCCACGTGGCCATTGGCACTCGCGTACAGCGTGGGGTAGTGGTCCTTGAGGCGTGCACTGATGTAGTTGGCCGAGAGGATGGCGGTTTCGGTCGCGGCCTGCAGGCCTTCGGCGCCCATCATGCGGCAGTACATCCAGCTGATGGGCAGCACGGCGGCATTGCCCAGAGGCGCTGCCGACACGGCACCCACGCCGCCGGCCACACCGGCCGTGGCATGACCAGGCAGGTAGGGCACCAGATCGGCCACCACACACACGGGACCCACGCCGGGGCCGCCACCGCCGTGCGGAATGCAGAAGGTCTTGTGCAGATTCAGGTGGCTCACGTCGCCGCCGAACTCGCCAGGGGCGGCCACGCCGACCAGGGCGTTCATGTTGGCGCCGTCCACATACACCCGGCCGCCGTGGCTGTGCACCAGGGCGCACAGCTCCTTCACCTGCGTTTCGAACACGCCGTGCGTGCTGGGGTAGGTGATCATGATGCAGGCCAGGTTGGCACTGTGCTGTTCGCACTTGGCCTGCAGGTCGGCCATGTCCACGTTGCCGTTGGCATCGCAGGCGGTCACTACCACCTGCATGCCCACCATCTGGGCGCTGGCGGGGTTGGTGCCGTGTGCGCTGCTGGGGATCAGGCAGATGTTGCGGTGGCTATCGCCCTGGGCCTCGTGGTATGCCTTGATGGCCAGCAGGCCCGCGTATTCGCCTTGCGATCCGGCGTTGGGCTGCAGGCTGATGCCTGCGTAGCCCGTGGCCTGGCACAGCCAGGCGCGCAGTTGTTCGTCCAGCTCCTTGTAGCCTTGCAACTGGTCAGCGGGTGCGAAGGGGTGCACGTTGGCGAATTCGGGCCAGGTGATGGGGATCATCTCGCTCGTGGCATTGAGCTTCATGGTGCAGCTGCCCAGCGGGATCATGCTGCGGTCCAACGCCAGGTCCTTGTCAGACAGCTGGCGGATGTAGCGCAGCATGCCGGTTTCGGAGTGGTGGGTGTTGAACACCGGATGAGTCAGGTACTTGCTGGCGCGGCGCAGTTCGGTGGGGATCAGCGGCTCTACACCCTTCTCGAAGGCGTCAAACGTGGGCAGCGCCTGGCCATCCGCGGCGAACACCTTCCACAGCAGCTCGATGTCGGCGCGCGTGGTGGTCTCGTCCAGCGAAATGCACAGGTAGTTTTCGAAATAAATTCGCAGGTTGGCGCCCAGCTGTACTGCGCGAGCAGCTATGGATTTGGTAGCGCCATCGGTTTTGAGCGTCAGTGTGTCAAAACACGCCTGCGGGCGCACCGGTGCGCCCAGTTGTGTGAGCCCCTTGGCCAGAATGGCGGTGTAGCTGGCCACACGCTGTGCAATGCGCTTGAGCCCATCGGGGCCATGGTACACGGCGTACATGCTGGCGATCACGGCGGGCAACACCTGCGCGGTGCAGATGTTGGACGTGGCCTTTTCGCGGCGGATGTGCTGCTCGCGCGTTTGCAGGGCCAGGCGGTAGGCGGGCTTGCCATGTGTATCCACGCTCACGCCCACTAGGCGGCCGGGCAGGCTGCGCTTGAACTCGTCGCGGCAGGCCATGTAGGCAGCGTGCGGGCCACCCGCGCCCATGGGCATGCCGAAGCGCTGCGTGGTGCCCACGACGATGTCGGCACCCCATTCACCGGGCGGGGTGATCAGCGTGAGGGCCAGCAGGTCGGCCGCTGCGATGAAGGCCGCCTGTTTGGCATGCGCCTTCTCCACATCAGCGCGCAGGTCGTCAATGCGGCCGCTGGTGGCAGGGTACTGGGCCAGCACGGCGAAATACTCGCCATTCAGCGCTGCATCCCATTCGGCGGCGGAGTTGGCCAGCACCACTTCGATATTGAGGGGCTTGGCACGGGTCTGGATCACTTCGATGGTTTGCGGGTGGGCATCACCGGCCACCACAAACACATTGCTCTTGCTCTTGACGGAGCGCTTGGCCAGCGTCATCGCCTCAGCGGCGGCCGTGGCTTCGTCCAGCATGGACGCATTGGCAATCGGCATGCCTGTCAGGTCGCACACCATAGTCTGGAAGTTGACCAGGGCCTCCATGCGGCCTTGCGAGATTTCGGCCTGGTAGGGCGTGTAGGCGGTGTACCAGGCGGGGTTCTCCAGGATGTTGCGCAGGATGACGCCCGGCGTGTGCGTGCCGTAGTAGCCCTGGCCGATGAAGCTCTTCAGGACCTGGTTCTTCGATGCCATCGCCTTGAGTTCGGCCAGCGCCGCCGCTTCCGTGATCGGCAGGGGCAGGTCCATCGCGCTGCTGCGTGCGATGGAGCGCGGGACGATGGAGTCGATGAGGGCGCGGCGCGAGGCCTCGCCAATCACCGACAGCATGTGCGCTTCATCGGCCGCATCGATGCCGATGTGGCGTGGCAGGAATTCGGTGGCGTTTTCAAGCGCTGCGAGCGTGGGCAGGGGGGCGAGGGTGGTCATCGGCGGCGGCGTGGGACAACAAGGAGGCACATTGGCCCGGCAGGGCGCCGGGCCTCGGGGAACAAAAGATCCGGAGATCAGGCGTTCTTGGCGAACTCTGCGTACGCAGGTTCGTCCATGAGCGCGTCGAATTGCATCATGTCGGTCACGTGGACCTTGAAGAACCAGCCAGCGCCCAGCGGGTCGGTGTTGGCCAGCGAGGGGTCGGCGCGCAGGGCTTCGTTCACCTCGACGATTTCGCCGCTGACGGGCATGTACACGTCGGCGGCGGCTTTGACGGACTCCACCACGCCGGCGACTTCACCTTGGGTGAAGGTCTTGCCGACTTCGGGCAGGTCCACAAACACCACATCGCCCAGCGCGTCCTGGGCGTGTACCGTGATGCCCACGGTGGCGGCTTCGTGGTCGGAGATGTCGATCCACTCGTGATCCTTGGAAAACTTGACGGTCATGGGGGCTCCAGAAAAAAAGGGGGAAACAAACAAAAGTGCCGATGCCAGCCAAGACTGTAGCCGGGCTGGCGCAGTTTCAGACGGTCAGCCGCGGTAGTAGCGCGCGGGGGTAAAGGGCATGGCACGCACTTCCATGGGCACGGCCTTGCCGCGCACGATGGCGTTCACCCGCGTGCCGATGGCGGCGAAGGCGGGTGTGACATAGCCCATAGCCACGGGTTCGTTCACCGTGGGGCCCAGCAGGCCGCTGGTCACTTCGCCAATCTTCTGGCCGTCTTCGCTCTGCAATTCGGTGTGTTCGCGCACGGGCACACGCTCCATCGCGACGAGGCCAACGCGCTTGCGCTGCAGGCTGGCGGGGTTGTCGATCTGCGCGAGCACCTTGTCTGCTCCGGGGAAACCCCCTGCGCGGGCGCCGCCCGTGCGACGCACCTTCTGGATGGCCCAGTTCAGTGCGGCTTCAGGCGGCGTGGTGGTGGTGTCGATGTCGTTGCCATACAGGCACAGGCCCGCTTCGAGCCGCAGCGAGTTGCGGGCGCCCAGGCCGATGGGTTTGACCTCGGGCTGAGCAAGCAGGGCGCGGGCCAGGGTGTCGGCCTGCGCAGCGGGCACCGAGATTTCAAAACCGTCTTCACCGGTGTAGCCGCTGCGGGTCACAAAACAGTCACAGCCTGCAATGGAAAAATCGCCGCCCGTCATGAACACCAGCTTTTCAACGCCGGGCGCGAGGCGGGCGAGGGCGGTGACGGCCTGCGGGCCTTGCAGAGCGAGCAGGGCGTGGTCGGGCATGGGCGCCACCTTGCAGCGCTGGCCGATGCGGGCCGTGATGTGCGCAATGTCGCCCACCTTGCAAGCACCGTTCACGATCACGAACAGCGTGGGCTCGCCATCCACCACGCCTTGGTTGAAGAACATCAGGTCATCGATGACCGTGCCTTCGTCAGTGAGCAGCAGCCCGTAGCGCTGTTTGCCCACGGGCAGGTCGATCACGTCCACCGGCATCAGGGTTTCAAACGCCGCTGCGGCGTCAGGGCCTACCAGCTTGAGCTGGCCCATGTGCGAGACGTCAAATAAGCCCGCCGCGCTGCGCGTGTGCTGGTGTTCGGCCATCAGGCCAGCGGGGTATTGCACGGGCATGGAGTAGCCGGCGAACGGCACCATGCGGGCGCCCAGCTCGATGTGCAGGGCGTTCAGGGGCGTGGTGAGCAGGGGGGCGGTGGCTGACATGGCGGAACTCCGGGGCAAATGAGGGCCGCAGCCACAAGGTGGCTACGGGATTTGCCCTGCTGTCCGCTTTACCTGAGAGATTCACCGCAGCGCCCTGGCTGGCCGTGCGGTTTGCTCCTTCGGTGGATGGCCTCAACACGCGGTGCGGTGGGCCATCTCTCTCCAGCAAGGGAACGCCCACATCACTGCGGGCGGTTGTCAGTCCTTTTGCCTGAGCGTTCGGCTGCTGCCTGCGCCTTCGGCGGTGCGGTGGCCTGTGGGGCTTGGCACTCTCTCCTGACCGGGGGATTCTAACTACTTTGCGTAGACCAGATCGCGCAAACCCAGCGACAACTGCGGCACATAGGTCACCACCATCAGGCAGGCCATGATGACAAGCACAAACGGAATCAGGTGCCCGACGATGCGGTCTAGCGATATTCGCGCCACGGTGCAGGCTGCAAACAGATTCACGCCAAACGGCGGCGTGATCATGCCCATGGCCAGGTTCACTACCATGATCAGGCCAAAGTGCACCGGGTCCACACCAAAGTGGATGGCCACGGGAGCCAGGATGGGCGCCAGAACGATGATGGCGGCACTGGTCTCGATGAACATGCCGATCACGAACAACGCCGCGTTCACCCCGAGCAGGAAGAGGGTGGGGGATTGCAGCACCGCCTCCAGCCAGCGGCCAATGGCATCCGGCACGCCAGCACGGGTGATGAGGAAGGCGAACAGGCCCGCATTGGCAATGATGAACATGATCACTGCGGACGAGATGGCCGATTTGCGCAGGATGGCAAACAGGTCCTTGAGCCGGATCTCGCGGTATATCACCACCCCCACAATCAATGCGTAGAACACCGCCACGGCCGATGCTTCAGTGGGGGTGAATACGCCACCGTAGATGCCGCCAAGGATGATCACCGGCATCAGCAGCGCCCAGCCCGCCTGCAGCGTGGCCTTGCCAAGAGGCATGCGGCCGTCGCCGTCGTTCTTGCCCCAGCCCTTGTACTTGCAGTACGCCCAGACAAAAAGCATCAGTGCGCCACTGATCAGCAGCCCCGGGCCAAAGCCGGCGATGAACAGCTCGCCAATCGACACTTCGGCGCTCACGCCATACAGGATCATGGGGATGGAGGGCGGGATGATCACGCCCAGCTCGGCGCTGGTGGCCTGCAGGGATGCGGCGTAGCTCGTGGGGTAGCCATGCTTGATGAGCGCGGGGATCAGGATGGCGCCAATGGCAAATGTGGTGGCCACCGACGAGCCCGACACGGCCGCAAAGATCATGCAGGTCAGCACGCAGGTCATGGGCAGGCCACCCTGCACGCCGCCCACGATGCTCTTGGCAAACTCCACCAGGCGGCGGGATATGCCGCCCGTTTCCATCAGGTTGCCCGCGAGGATGAAGAACGGAATGGCGGCCAGCGGAAATTTGTTGATGGAGCCAAACATCTCCTTCACAGAGATCAGCATGTTGGCATTGGCTACCTGGATGCCCAGGATGGAGGCCAGGCCGATGGAAACGGCAACGGACACAGTGAGTGCAAAACACAGCACCATGGTGGTGATCATGACGGGCGTCATTGCGCGGTCTCCAGCTCAAGGCGTTGAGGGTCTAGCAGGTTGCCGACGATGCCAATGGCGCTGAACACGCCGCCCACCGGCATGGCCACGTAGGCCCAGAACATGGAGACGGATTCGAGCCCCGCCATCGACTGCACGCCGCCGCGTTGGGCATAGTCCCAGCCCCACCACACGATCACGCCAATCAGTGCCAGCGCCGCCACTGCCACGACATAGTCCAGCACCCGGCGCACGCGCGGGGGGCTCCAGCGGTACAGCACATCCACGCTCACCATAGCGCCCTGGCGGAATGCGCTGGGGATGGCCAGGAACACCATCCAGATCAGGCTAAAACGGATCAGCACTTCAGTCCACTCGGCGGGCTGCTCCAGCACAAAGCGGGTCACGATCTGGAACATGCCCAGCGATGCGGCAATGACCAGCATGGCGCACGCGCCGAGCAACGCTGCAAACGTGGCCCCGCGTTCAAACATCAGAAAAGCTTTTTTCATGGGGCGGACAACGCCATGGGTTCGGATGATTCGGTGGAGAGAATCAGATTGAAGATAAAAAACGCCCGTAGCGCTTATTCTACGGGCGTTGTGTGCTACTAAAAATATAGTAGCTGATGCGCATGCAACTACTTGACGTCGCGGATCTTGTCCAGGGTGGCCTTGCCAAACTGTTTTTCAAACTCGGCGTTCACAGGCGCCAGCGCCGCCACAAACTTGGACTTGTCCGGATTGTCCACCACCGTCATGCCTTTGGCGCGCAGGTCGGCCACGCCCTTGGCGTCGTCTTCATCCACGCGTGCACGGTTGGCCTTGGTGCCTTCCTTGGCGGCGTCGATGAAGGCCTGCTTGTCGGCGGCCGAGAGCTTGTCGAACGAGGCCTTGTTCATCACGAAGATGGCAGGCGAATACACGTGGCCGGTCAACGTCAGGTGCTTTTGCACCTGGTCGAACTTGGCCGAGATGATCACGGGCAGCGGGTTCTCCTGGCCGTCCACGGTGCCTTGTTGCAGGGCCGTGAACACTTCGGGGAAGGCCATGGGCGTGGTGATGATGCCGAAGCCCTTGTACGCGGCGATGTGCACGGGGTTTTCCATGGTGCGCATCTTCAGGCCCTTGAGGTCCTCGGGCGTGTTCACCGAGCGCTTGCTGTTCGTCATGTGGCGAAAGCCGTTCTCGGCCCAGGCCAGGGCCTTGAAGCCCTTGCTATCGAACTTGGTCAGCATCTCCTGGCCGATGGGGCCATCCAGCACCGCACGCGCATGGGCCTTGTCGCGGAACAGGAAGGGCACGTCAAAGATGCGCGCTTCGGGCACAAAGTTGGGCACGGGGCCGGTGGAGCTGAAGGCCAGCTCTTGCGTGCCCAGCTGCACGGCTTCAATCGATTCGCGCTCGCCACCCAGGGCGCCGTTGTAGAACGTCTGTACCTTGTAGCGGCCGGCCGTGCGCTTTTCGACTTCCTTGGCAAACGTGTCGATGGCAATCCCCTGGTGGGAATTCTGGGCTGTCGAGATGCTGATGCGCATGGTGGTCTGCGCGGCAGCGGTGGCCACAAAGCCGAGCGCAAGGCTCAGGCCGACGACGAGTTTGGTCAGTTGCATGCTGTCTCCTGTTAATGGTGGGCTGGGTTGGTGGGGATGCACGGTTGCTCCTTGCAGAGCGGACCCCAGCCTCTGCCAAATTATGGCGGTGCAGCATCGGCGCAGGCATCGGGGTTTGTGCTGGTAAGCGTGCTTATTAACTACCCACCAGGGCGCTAGCCAAGGCGCTTCTGTTGGCCATGGGCGACGCCAAAAAATGCCAAGGGCCCCGTGCTGGCGGTAACCAGCCGGGGCCTTGTCAGTTTGTGCGCTCCGGTAAGAGCGCCTTGATGGAAGAAGTATGCGCGGGGCGGATGAGATGAATTTGCTGAATTCGCTTCAAATGGAGTGAATCGAAGAATAATTTTCTGTGTTGGCGAAGATTGGTGAATAATCCAGCCGATGGATCGACTGGATAGAAAAATTCTCGCTGTGCTGCAGGGCAACGCCCGCGCCAGCCTGCAAGAGATCGGGCAGGCCGTGGGCCTGAGCGCATCGCCCTGCTGGGGCCGCATCAAGAAGATGGAAGAGGCGGGTGTGATCCAGGGCTATACCGTGCGCATCAACCCGCAGTCGCTGGACCTGGCCGACACGGTGCTGGTGCAGGTCACGCTCGACAGCCATTCCGACAACACGCTCGAAAAATTTGGCGAAACACTCGCCAGCATTCCTGAGGTGATCGAGGCGCACCTGGTGTCGGGCGACTACGACTACCTGCTGCGCATCGTCGTGAAGGACACGCGCGATTACGAGCGCTTGCTACGCGAGAAGCTCTACAAGATCAAAGGCATCCGGCACAGCCGCTCCAGCTTCGTGCTGCGCACGCTCAAGAAGGCCGATCTGCCCCTGTTTGTGGGGTGAGTTTGAATGAAATTGGACTCTAGCGCTTATCTGTAAAGCGCCAATAGCTATTGTTTTTATAGTATTTGCATCCGGTCGCAATTCCATTGCGCAGGCATCGAGGAAACCCGGCGATGCTCTGTTTTTGCGGCTCAAAGGCTGTGGAGCACGTGGATCAACGGCAGAATGGCCACGCCTTTCGGCGCTGGCTTGGGGGATGTTGCACCACCACGGTGCACCGCCAAGGAGCTTGCAACGTGCCAGCGAGGCCGGAGAACCACCACCATGAACCTGCGTTTTGTCGAAGCCTTTTACTGGGTGGCCTCCCTCAAGAGCGTGACGCGCGCAGCGGAAAAGCTCTTTCTGACGCAGTCGGCCATGTCAAGTCGCGTGGCGGCGCTGGAGGAAGAACTGGGCGTGCTGCTGCTGGACCGGCGCGACAAACATTTCAAGCTCACAGTGGCGGGCACGCGCTTTCTGACGTACGCCAAGCGGATGCTGGAGCTGCAACGCCAGCTCAAGGCCGAGATGGGCTCGGGCGGCCCGCTGGAAGTGTCGATTCGGCTGGGCGCCATTGAGTCGGTGCTCCACTCGTGGCTCATCCCCTGGGTGGAACAACTGCGCAAGGACAACCCGCTGCTGGAGCTGGAACTCACGGTCGAATCCACGCCGGTGCTGCTGGATCAGATCCGCCGGGGCACGCTGGATGCCGTGTTTGCGGCCTTGCCCGCATCGGCAGAAGGCATTCGCAGCCAGGCGCTGACGCCGATGGAGATGGTGTTCGTCGGCAACAGCAAGATCCAACGCAAGCGGCGCTATGCATCGGAAGACTTTGCCGGCACCGACATCCTGACCTTTCAGCGCGGTTCTCAGCCCCATGTGTACCTGCTGGACACGCTGCGCCAGGCGCAGGTGGAGCCGCGCTGCGTGCACACCATTTCCTCAATCTCTGCCATGGTGCAGCTGGTGCAGGGCGGTTTTGGCGTTGCCACGCTGCCGCGCCTGGCGGTGCAGAGGATGCTGGCATTCCCGGATCTTCGTGCGCTGGCCTGCGATATCGCGTTGCGTCCGCTGCCCATTCACGTGAGCTACCGCGAAGACCCGTCTTCGCCCGCAATGGAGGCGATCGTGCGTTCGGCGCTCAGCTTCATCGAAGCGCAGCAACCCCCAGCGCCCAAGCCCCGCAAGGCCCGCGCCTGAGCGCGGGGACCACGCACGCTCCTTTTTCCGCTGCGCGCACTGCGGTTGCGCTGTCTGCCTTCACGGCGCAGCCCCGAGGACTTCGCATTGAAGCGACATGCGCAGTTCGGTGCGGCTGCGCTTGTGCAAATTCTCCTTTCTAGGGTTCGGGTTAACCCTAAATAGAAGTCCAAGGGTTAACCCTGAGCACCAAATTGGTTTGCTTCGCCCCAATGAAGTGCATCGAAAAAATCGATGAGCTAAGAGAAATTTTTTGAATTTGCCAGCGCAGTTACACCCCAACACAATCCGTCCAACGTCATGCAATTGACTTTTCTCAATGCAAGGAAATACGGTGGACTTAGCTCAAGAAAATTCGCTCGCGGTGTTTGGCCCTGAGGGCACCAGCAATCCGAACCACGTCCGCGACACCATCCGCAAGGGCCTGTGGACATCGCACACCAGCGGTCTCGCAGACGGCCATGTGCAAGGCAACGTGGTCATCCTGCCCGAGGTGCTTGCCAGTGACTTTCTGCGGTTTTGCCAGCGCAATCCCAAGCCTTGCCCCGTGCTGGCGGTCAGCGAGCCCGGCCAGTTCACCCTGCCTTCGCTGGGCAAGGACATCGACATCCGCAGTGATGTGCCGCTGTACCGCATCTGGCGCCACGGTGAAATGTCGGAGGAGGTGGCGGACATTGCCAGCCTCTGGCGGCCGGACCTGGTCACCTTCATCCTGGGCTGTTCGTTTTCGTTCGAGTCCGCATTGATCGAGGCAGGCATCCGCCTGCGCCACATCGACGAAGGCAAGAACGTGGCCATGTTCCGCACCAACGTGCAAACCGAACCGGCCGGCCCTTTTGGCGGTGCCATGGTGGTGACCATGCGTCCCATGCCCGCAGCGGATGTGATCCGTGCGGTGCAAGTCACTTCTCGTTTTCCCAACGTGCATGGAGCGCCTGTGCACATCGGTGACCCGGCCCTGATCGGCATCGCCGATCTGGCCCATCCCGACTACGGCGACGCCGTAGCGCTGATGCCGGGCGAAATCCCTGTTTTCTGGGCCTGCGGCGTCACCCCGCAGTCGGCCATCTTGAATGCCCAACCCGCGTTCTGCATCACGCATGCACCGGGCTGCATGCTGGTCACCGACCTTCTCAACCACCAGCTCGCCAGTTTCTGATCCGCTTTCAACAAGGAGTTCCACCATGAAGAAAATCACAATTTGTTTGTCCGCAGTCCTCAGCGTCTGCGCCGCCCAGGCCCAGATCAAGTGGGACCTGCCCACGGGTTATGGCGCCAACAGCTTCCAGACGCAGAACGTGCAGCAGTTCGCCAACGAGGTGGATCAGCTCACGGGCGGCAAGCTCAAGATCGTGTTGCACCCCGGTGGCTCGCTGTACAAGGCCAACGAAATCAAGCGTGCGGTGCAAACCGGCCAGGTGCCTTCGGCCGAGTTCATTCTCTCGGGCGCATCCAACGAGAACCCGCTGTTTGGTGTGGACTCGATTCCGTTCTTGGCCACGAGCTATGCCGATTCCAAGCGCCTGTATCTGGCCGCCAAGCCTGCCCAGGAGAAGCTGCTCGCGTCCCAAGGCGTGAAAGTGCTGTTCAGCGTGCCATGGCCCGGCCAGTCGCTCTACTCGCTCAAGCCCGTGAGTACGCCCGCGGACTTTGCAGGCACCAAGATGCGGGCCTACAACCCCGCCACCACGCGCATTGCGCAACTGCTCAAGGCGCAACCGGTGACGATCCAGCTGTCGGAGCTGGGCCAGGCGCTGGCTACCAACACCGTGCAGAACTTCCTGACGTCCAGCGCCAGCGGCGTGGAATCCAAGCTGTATGAGCAGGTGAAGCACTTCTATCCCGTCAGCGCATGGCTTCCGCGCAATGCCACCGTGGTGAACCAGAAGGCGTTCGATGCCCTCGACAAGCCTTTGCAGGACGCCGTGCTGAAGGCAGCGGCAGCCGCCGAAGAGCGCGGCTGGGCCACGAGCGAGCGCGTGGACAAGGAGTTCATCAAAGAGCTGGGCGCCAAAGGCATGACCGTGGCCGAGCCCAGCGACAGCATCAAGAAGGAACTGGCAAGCATTGGCGAGTCCATGACGGCCGACTGGATCAAGTCTGCCGGGCCTGAGGGACAGGCCATCATCGACGCCTACCGCAAGAAGTAATCGTCGTTTTCCGGGCCCCCGCAGTGGGGCCGGGGTAGCACAGGCGCCTGCTGCCCAGTTCTTTAGTCGCCACTCCCCCTCATTTTTTTCAAGCGTTACCGGAGTACGCCATGGACAAACTCGTCCGAAATTTCTACAGGCTGCTGATGTTGCTGTCCGGCCTGTCCATGTTGGCTGCGTTCGCCGCAGTCACGCTGGGCGTGTTTGCCCGCGAGGTCATTCACGTCAACATCGACGGTCTCGACGCGTATGCAGGCTACGCCATCGCCGCAGCGCTGTTCTTTGCATTGCCCGGCACATTGCAAAACGGAGACCACATCCGGGTGACCCTGTTGCTCGACCGGCTGCCGTCACGCTGGCGCGGCGCCTTTGAATGGTTCTGCCTGTCCAGTGCACTGGTGCTCACGGCCTATATCGCCTGCTACGCAGTGCGCTCGGTGTGGATTTCCTACGTCACGCACGACATTTCGCCTGCGGCCGATGCTTCGCCGCTGTGGATTCCCCAGATCAGCATGGCCATGGGCTGCATCGGCTTTGCGCTGTCGTTTGCCCATGCGCTCATCCTGCGCTTTCAGGGCGTGGCCTTCATGGCCGTGTCTGAATCGGCCCGTTCCGAGTAACCCCCGCAGGAGAAATCAACATGGACGTCATCATTGCCTTTGGCCTGATCGTGGTGCTCTTTGCAGTGCTCGGTTCGGGTTTGTGGATCGGCCTGTCACTGCTTGCGGTGGCGCTGGTCGGTATGGAGCTTTTTACCAGCCGCCCCGTGGGCGACAGCATGATGCTGACTATCTGGGGGTCTACCTCCAGCTGGACGCTCACGGCCTTGCCGCTATTCCTCTGGATGGGCGAGATACTGTTTCGCAGCAAGCTGTCGAGCAGCATGTTCAAAGGCCTGGCGCCCTGGCTGGACCGTCTGCCCGGCCGTCTGTTGCATGTGAACGTGGTGGGCTGCACCATCTTCGCTGCCATCTCGGGCTCATCGGCGGCCACTTGCGCGACCATCGGCAAGATCACGCTGCCCGAACTCAAGCAGCGTGGCTATCCCGAAGACATCTCGGTGGGCACACTGGCTGGCGCAGGCACGCTGGGCCTGCTGATCCCGCCGTCGATCATCATGATCGTCTATGGCGTGGCGGCCAATGTGTCGATCTCCAAGCTGTTCCTGGCCGGCGTGATTCCAGGCCTGCTGCTGGCAGCACTGTTCATGGGCTACATCGTCGTGTGGGCCTTGTTCAACAAGGACAAGGTGCCAGCGCCCGATGCCCGCCTGAGCTTTGTGCAGAAGCTCTATGCGTCGCGCCACCTGATCCCTGTGGTGTCGCTCATCGTGGTGGTGCTGGGCGCCATCTACAGCGGTATTGCCACCGCCACCGAGGCCGCGGCGCTGGGTGTGGGCGGGTCGCTGATCCTGGCGAAGATCGAGGGATCACTCGATTGGGCGCGCTTCAAGGACGGGCTGGTCGCTGCCTGCCGCGTGTACTGCATGATCGGCCTCATCCTGGCGGGCGCCGCGTTCCTCACACTGGCCATGGGCTTCATCGGCCTGCCACGCCACCTGGCCGAGTTCATCGGCGCCCTGCACCTGTCGCCCTTTGCGCTGATGCTGCTGCTCATCGTGTTTTTCATCCTGCTGGGCTGCTTCCTGGATGGCATCTCCATGGTGGTGCTGACCATCGCGGTGCTGCTGCCCACGGTGGAAGCTGCAGGCTTTGACCTGGTGTGGTTCGGCATCTTCATCGTGTTGGTGGTGGAGATGGCGCAGATCACGCCGCCGGTGGGCTTCAACCTCTTTGTGCTGCAGGGCATGACGCGACGCGAAGTTACCTGGATCGCCCGCACTGCGCTGCCTTTGTTCG
The DNA here is from genome assembly GCF_057586455.1 of Acidovorax sp. SRI_002. Taxonomy (NCBI): domain Bacteria; kingdom Pseudomonadati; phylum Pseudomonadota; class Betaproteobacteria; order Burkholderiales; family Comamonadaceae; genus Acidovorax; species Acidovorax sp. SRI_002. Next base: position 328,155 of record NZ_JBYCZW010000007.1, read on the forward strand.
CACTGATGATCGTTGCGGTCATCCTGACGTATTTCGTGCCCGACGTCGTGCTCTGGCTGCCACGCCAGATGCAGGGCTGACCCCGCAGCATCCCTCGCCGAATAGTCCGTACAGGAGCTCACCATGAAGACTATCGTGTTGTTGGCCGCGCTTGCCGTGGCCCCGGTGCTGCACGCTCAAACCCAGTGGAAGCTGGCCACGGGCTACCGGGCGGAGTCGTTCCACACGCGCAATATCGTCCAGTTTGCGCAGGACGTGGAGCGTGCTTCAGCCGGTGCATTGCGCATTGAAGTGCATGCCAACAACGCCTTGTTCAAACTGGCGGAGATTCCTCAGGCGGTGCAGGACGGCAAGGCCCAGGCGGGCGAAACCATCATGACGAGCCTGGTGCGCGAGATCCCCATGGCAGGTGGCGATTCCGTGCCTTTTGTGGTCCGCAGCTATGCCGACGCACGGCGCATGTGGGATGTGCAGCGACCGTTGATCGAAGTGCACATGGCGCGCAAGGGGCTCAAAGCCTTGTACGCCGTGCCGTGGCCTCCGCAGGGGCTGTTCACCACGGTCCCGGTGCGTTCGTCGGTGGATTTCAAGGGCACCCGCATGCGCACCTACAACCCGGGCACGGTGCGTATTGCCGAGCTGCTGGGCGCCACGCCCGTGGATGTGCCCATGGTCGAGGTCAACCAGGCCCTGGCGGCCGGAAAGCTGGATTCGATGATCACATCGGCCCTGACCGGGGTGGAAAACCAGGTCTGGGGCCAGATCAAGCAGTACTACGGTATCAACGCCTGGTTCCCCAAGAACATCGTCTTTGTGAACCAGCAGGCGTTTGACGCACTGCCCGCCCCGGTGCGCCAGGCCGTGAGCCAGGCTGCAGCAGACGCCGAAAAACGGGGCTGGGCGATGAGCGCCGCCGTGGCCGAGGAGTCGGTGATCGAACTGCAGCGCAAAGGCATCAAGGTCGAGCCCCCCACCGCGGTGCTGGACTCCGAACTCAAACGCCTGGGCGAACGGTTTTCCCGCGAATGGGTGCGGTCCGTGGGGAGCGAGGCCAACCAGCTCTTCATCCCGTACTACACGCAGCGCTAGGCCATTGCATTGTTGGCATCACCGAGGAATCACCATGCAAACCCCTTCCGACACCATCGAGATGTATCTGCTGGCCAAGGATGGCAACCGGCCTCACCTGATCGAGCGGGCCTTTGCCGGCGGCGCGCTGCTGCGCATGGACGTGCGGCAGGGCGACATGGACTTTCCGCCGGTGGCCCACGGCCGCGACGCCATTGCCGAAACCCTGGTGCGCCGCTTTGGCCGCACTTATGAAAACGTGTACAGCTTCTGTCTGGCCGATCCTCCCGATCCTGCGTGTGCGGAGTTTCACTGCCCCTGGCTCGTGGCCATGACCGAAAAAGACAGCCGCGCGGTGCGCCTGGGTTGCGGCCAGTACCACTGGCGCTTTGCACCGGGCTCGCGCCTGGCGCAGGAGTTGAGCATTGTGGTGGACAGCATGCAAACCCTGCCGCCCTCGGACATCCATGTCGTGATGCCCTGGATCGCTGCACTGAGCCGCCCCTGGTGCGGAGCGGACAAGGCCATGGTCACAGCGCCCTCCATTCCTTCTGTGCGCGCGGTGCTTGAGGCACTGGCTCGCGCGCCGCGCTCCCCGGCCCGCTCCCCTCTGGCCCTGGCGGCCTGAGCGAGCACCGAACCCTTTCATTTCACTTTGCAAACCATCACACCATGACACAACTTGCACCCACCACCCACATTCCCCGCTGGCAGTTCTGGATTGACCGTGGGGGCACATTCACCGACATCGTGGCCAAGCGGCCCGATGGCTCGCTGACCACCCACAAGCTGCTGTCCGAAAACCCCGAGCAGTACAAGGACGCCGCCGTGGCGGGCATCCGCCACCTGCTGGGTTTGAAGCCTGGCGAGCCCGTCACACCCGCGCTGGTGGAGTGCGTGAAGATGGGCACCACCGTGGCCACCAACGCATTGCTGGAGCGCAAGGGCGAGCCCACGCTGCTGGTGACCACGCGCGGCTTTCGCGACGCGCTGCGTATTGCCTACCAGAACCGCCCCCGTTTGTTTGACCGCCACATCCAGTTGCCCGAGCTTTTGTACACCGAGGTGATCGAAGCGTGCGAACGGGTGGGCGCCCATGGCGATGTGCTGCAGGCACTGGACGAACCCAGCCTGCGCGGCGACCTGCTGGCCGCCTACGGACGTGGTCTGCGCAGCGTGGCTATTGTGTTCATGCACGGCTACCGCTACACCCAGCATGAACAGGCGGCTCAGCGCATCGCCAAAGAGGTGGGCTTCACGCAGATCAGCACCTCGCACGAAACTAGCCCGATGATGAAGTTCGTGAGCCGGGGCGACACCACCGTGGTGGATGCTTACCTCTCGCCCATCCTGCGCCGCTATGTGGAGCAGGTCGCCAGCGAGATGCCGGGCGTCAAGCTGTTCTTCATGCAGTCTTCGGGGGGCCTCACCGATGCGGGTACCTTCCAGGGCAAGGATGCGATTCTGTCGGGGCCCGCAGGTGGCATCGTAGGCATGGCGCGCACGGCGGGCCTGGCCGGGCATGAAAAGGTCATCGGCTTTGACATGGGCGGAACGTCCACGGATGTAAGTCACTACGCCGGTGCGTTCGAGCGCGAGTTCGAAACCCACGTCGCCGGTGTGCGCATGCGCGCCCCCATGATGAGCATCCACACGGTGGCGGCTGGCGGCGGCTCGGTGCTGGCCTACGACGGTGCCCGCTTCCGAGTGGGCCCCGAGAGCGCAGGCGCCAACCCAGGCCCGGTGAGCTACCGCCGTGGCGGCCCGCTGGCCGTGACCGATGCCAACGTGATGGTGGGCAAGGTGCAGCCGCGTTACTTCCCCAGCGTGTTTGGCCCCGCCGCCAACGAAACACTGGACGCCGATGCGGTGCGCGCCCGTTTTGAGGAAATTGCTGCGCAGACCCAGCGCAAGCCCGAAGAAGTGGCCGAAGGCTTCATCCAGATCGCTGTGCAGCAGATGGCCAACGCCATCAAGAAGATCAGCGTGGCACGCGGCTACGACGTGACGCGCTACACGCTGCAGTGTTTTGGTGGCGCGGGCGGCCAGCATGCCTGCCTGGTGGCCGATGCCTTGGGCATGTCGCGTGTGTTTGTGCACCCGCTGGCGGGCGTGCTCAGTGCTTATGGCATGGGTCTGGCGGACCAGACTGTGATCCGCGAACAGGCGGTGGAGATGCCACTGGCCGCCGCATCGCTGCCGCTGATTGCGGAACGCCTGGACGCACTGGGCTCTGCGGCCCAGGCCGAGCTGGAGCGCCAGCAGGTCAGCGCCAACCCGGTGCAGGTGCGCCACAACGTGCACGTGCGCTACGAAGGCACCGATTCGGCCCTGGTGGTGCCGTTTGGCGACATGGCCAGCATCCAGGCCGCTTTCGAATCTGCCTATCGCCAGCGTTTTGCCTTCCTGATGGTAGGCAAGGGTCTGGTGGTGGAGGCCGTGTCGGTCGAGGCCATGATTGCGGGCGATGCCCCCGCCGAGCCGCGCCTTCCCGTGCATCCGCACCGCAAGCACCCACAGCGCGAGACGGTGAAGATGTACTCGGGCAGCGCATGGCACGATGCCGCCCTGGTGGTGCGCGAGGACCTGCACCCTGGCGACGTGATCCCAGGTCCGGCCATCATTGCCGAGAAGAACACCACCACCGTGGTGGAGCCCGGCTGGTCTGCGCGCCTCACGGACCTGGATCACCTGGTGCTGGACCGCGTCACCGCGCGCAAGGTGCAGTACGCCGCAGGCACCACGGTGGACCCGGTGCTGCTGGAGGTGTTCAACAACCTGTTCATGAACATCGCTGAGCAGATGGGCCTGCAGCTGCAGAACACGGCCTACTCGGTCAACATCAAGGAGCGCCTGGACTTCAGCTGTGCGCTCTTCGATGCCACCGGCAACCTGATTGCCAACGCGCCGCACATGCCCGTGCACCTGGGTTCCATGGGTGAGAGCATCAAGACCGTGATCCGCGAGAACGCGGGCAAGATGCACCCGGGCGATGTGTACATGCTCAACGACCCGTACCATGGCGGCACCCACCTGCCCGATGTGACGGTGATCACCCCGGTGTATGTGGCCGAGGGCAAGGAGCCCACGTTTTATGTGGGCAGCCGGGGCCACCATGCCGACATCGGCGGCACCACGCCGGGCTCGATGCCACCGTTCTCCACGCGCATCGACGAAGAGGGTGTGCAGATCAACAACGTGAAGCTGGTGGACCGTGGCATCTTTCTGGAAGAAGAGGTGCGCAGCCTGCTGACGACGGGTGGCGGCACCACGCCATACCCCAGCCGAAATCCCCAGCAGAACCTGGCCGATCTGCGCGCGCAAATCGCTGCCAACGAGAAGGGCGTGCAGGAACTCTCGAAGATGGTGGGACAGTTTGGCCTGGATGTCGTGCAGGCCTACATGCGCCATGTGCAGGACAACGCTGAAGAGTCGGTGCGCCGCGTGATCACGCAGCTCAAAGACGGGCAGTTCACCCTGAAGCTGGACAATGGCGCACAGATCAGCGTGTCGGTCAAGGTCAATGTGGCCGAGCGCAGCGCGGTCATCGACTTTGCAGGCACCAGTGCGCAGCAGACCAACAACTTCAACGCCCCACGTGCGGTGTGCATGGCGGCGGTGCTGTATGTGTTCCGCACGCTGGTCGACGATGACATTCCGCTCAATGCCGGGTGCCTCAAGCCCCTGCAGGTCATCATCCCGCAGGGCTCCATGCTCAACCCCAATCCGCCGGCCTCGGTGGTGGCGGGCAATGTGGAGACCTCCACCTGCATCACCAATGCGCTGTTCGGCGCTTTGGGCGTGATGGCGGGCAGCCAGCCCACCATGAACAACTTCACCTTTGGCAATGCGCAGTACCAGTACTACGAAACCATTGCCGGCGGCAGCGGCGCCGGTGCGGTGTTCGATGCTTCGGGCCGCACGGTGCGCGGGTTTGACGGCACCAGCGTGGTCCAGACGCACATGACCAATTCGCGCCTAACCGACCCCGAGGTGCTGGAGTTCCGCTTCCCCGTGGTGCTCGACAGCTACGAGATCCAGCGCGGGTCTGGCGGGGCAGGCCGCTGGGCGGGTGGTGATGGTGGCGTGCGGCGCGTGCGCTTTCTGGAGGCGATGACGGCCAGCATTTTGTCCAACGGGCGCCTGAACCCCGCCTTTGGCATGGCAGGCGGCCAGCCCGGCCGGCCCGGTGCCAACCGCGTGCTGCGTGCCAACGGCCAGGTGGAAGAGCTGGGCCATATCGGCGCGGCGCTGATGGAGCCTGGCGATGTGTTCGAAATCGCTACCCCCGGCGGTGGCGGCTTTGGCGAATGTGTCACGTCGTGACGTGATGGGCCGCTGACCCCAGTGGGGCATGTGCTGTGTGCGATGTACCTGCGGGGACACACTGGGCACAGCGCTTGCCACCACTGGTTTCCACCCCCGCACGGTGCGGGAAATGAACCAGGAGAACGCTCATGAACTACTTGCCAGCCACTTCCGGGGCGCTTGGCGGCGCCACCTTCTCCGCCGCACCTGCACACGCGGATGTCAACCGTGCCACAACAGACTCTGCCGCCCAGAGCCCAGAGCCTGCGCGGCGCAGCCGCACCCTGAGCGTGGGGCAGAAGCTGGCGGCCAGCTTTGGCATTCTGGGCTTCGCGGTGGCCTTGCTCGGCGCCACCACCTGGCTGACGGGCCAGGACACCAGCCGCCAGGCTACGCTGCTGACTGCAGAGCAGCTGCCCATTGAGCGCACGGTGCGGGACTGGAAAACGCAGTCTGTCTATATCGGCCAGATTGCATTGCGTGCCACGTTGTCGTCCGACGTGTTCCCGCTGGTGGCTGAGATGCGCAGCCAAATCGCCGCCGAAGACGCGATGCGCAAGCGCATTGAAGAAGCGATGGCCAAGGCGTCCTCCAGCGAGAGCGCCGGGCCGCTGTGGACCGAAGCCCAGGAGCAACGCCAGAAATATGCAGTGTTGCGGGATGCGCTGGTGCAAAACGCCCTCGAAGCCAAGATCATCAGCCAGAAGGAGTTGCAGGAACACGCTGCTGCGTTGACCCAGTACCTGCGCTCCATTGACCAGTTGCTCGCAGCCTCCGAGCAGTCATCCCTGAAAGCGGGTGACAGCATGATTACCGACGCGTCCCGTGCGCAATGGGTCAGTGCTGTGGCGGTGCTGGTGGTGGTGGCGCTGTCGGCGCTGTTTGGCTGGCTGCTGCGGCGCTCCATCGTGCTGCCGCTGCGCCAGGCCTGCGAAGCGGCGGATCTGGTGGCGCGGGGCGACCTGACGGTGCGCATGCAAACCCAGCGCACCGACGAGATTGGCCAGCTGCTCACGGCGCTGGACAAGATGGTCGAGTCGCTGCACTACGTGGTGACCGAGGTGCGTGACTCGGGCGAATCCATCCATGTGGCCAGCTCTGAGGTGGCCGCGGGCAACACTGACCTGAGCATGCGCACCGAGCATGCCGCCAGCAACCTGCAGCAGACGGCGGCCAGCATTGCGCAGCTGGCGCAGATGGTGGCCGCCAATGCCGACAGCACGCGCCAGGCCAATGCCCTGGCGCTGAACGCCACCGAAGTGGCCAGCAAAGGCGGCGAAGTGGTCAGCCAGGTGGTCAAGACCATGGAAGAGATCAACGCCAGTAGCAAGAAGATCGCCGACATCGTTGGCATCATTGATGGCATTGCGTTCCAGACGAATATCCTGGCACTGAACGCCGCCGTGGAGGCCGCCCGCGCGGGCGAACAGGGGCGCGGCTTTGCCGTGGTGGCCAGCGAAGTGCGGGGCCTCGCAGGGCGCAGTGCCAATGCGGCGCGCGAGATCAAGGCGCTGATCTCCACCAGCGTAGACAAGGTGAGTGACGGCGCCCGGCTGGTGGTCACCGCAGGTTCCACCATGGGCGACATCGTGCAGAGCGTGGAGCGGGTGACCACGCTGATGTCCGAGATCAACGAGGCCAGCAGCGAGCAGAGTACGCAGATCGGCCAGGTGAGCCAGGCGGTCGACCAGCTCGACCACATGACGCAGCAAAACGCCGCGCTGGTGGAGCAGGGCGCTGCAGCGGCCCAGAGCCTCAAGGACCAGGCCAACCGGCTGGCGGGTGCGATGGGGCAGTTTCAACTCACGCGGGCAGCCGCGTGAGCGCCAGTGCCAGATACATCAATAAAAAAGGGCCTGCAGCGCAGGCCCTTCAAGCACTAGGCGCTATGAATTTTGATGGTGCTCACATGCCTGCATAGTTCGGACCGCCGCCGCCTTCAGGGGTGACCCACACGATGTTCTGCGTGGGGTCCTTGATGTCGCAGGTCTTGCAGTGCACGCAGTTCTGCGCATTGATCTGCAGACGCTGGGCATCACCGCCTTTGGTGGTGTCGGGCACGAACTCGTAAACGCCCGCCGGGCAATAGCGCGCCTCGGGGCCCGCGTACTTGGCCAGGTTGATGTTGACCGGCACGCTCGCGTCCTTGAGCGTCAGGTGGGCGGGCTGGTTCTCTTCATGGTTGGTGTTGCTGATGAACACGCTGGAGAGGCGGTCGAACGTGAGCTTGCCATCGGGCTTGGGGTAGACGATGGGTTTGCACTCGGCCGCAGGCTTGAGGTACGCGTGGTCGGGCTTGTCGCGGTGCAACGTCCAGGGGATGTGGCCGCGCAGCACAAATTGTTCGAAACCGTTCATCAGCGTGGCCGTGGTCAGGCCGTACTTGAACCAGTTCTTGAAGTTGCGGTCCTTGTTCAGTTCGGTGTGCAGCCAGCTCTTTTCAAAGGCTTCTGGGTAGGCTGTCAGCTCGTCGTGCTGGCGGCCAGCCACCACGGCGTCGTAGGCGGCTTCAGCGGCCAGCATGCCGGTCTTGATGGCGGCGTGGCTGCCCTTGATGCGGCCCACGTTCAGGTAGCCCGCATTGCAGCCCACCAGTGCGCCACCCGGGAACACGGTCTTGGGCAGGGCGTTGATGCCGCTGGCGTTGATGGCGCGCGCGCCGTACGACAGGCGCTTGGCCGTGATTTCGCCTTTTTCGTTTTCGAAGTAATAGCGGACGTTCGGGTGCGTCTTCCAGCGCTGGAATTCTTCAAACGGGCTGAGGTAGGGGTTCTGGTAGCCCAGGCCGGTCACAAAACCGACGGCGACTTTGTTGCCCTCCAGGTGGTACAGGAAGGCGCCGCCGTAGGTGTCGTTCTCCATGGGCCAGCCAGCGGTGTGCATCACAAAGCCGGGCTGGTGCTTCTTGGGGTCGATTTCCCAGAGTTCCTTCACGCCAATGCCAAAGCTCTGCGGGTCGCGGTCCTTGTCGAGCTGGTACTTGGCAATCAGCTGCTTGCCCAGGTGGCCGCGTGCGCCTTCGGCAAACACGGTGTATTTGCCCAGCAGCTCCATACCGAGCTGGAAGTTCTCGGTGGGCTCGCCGTCCTTGCCGATGCCCAGATTGCCCGTGGCCACACCCTTGACGGAGCCGTTGTCGTTGTAGAGGACCTCTGCGGCGGTAAAGCCGGGGAAGATTTCCACGCCCAGGGCCTCTGCCTGCTCGCCCAGCCACTTGGTCAGGTTGCCCAGGCTGATGATGTAGTTGCCATGGTTCTGCGCAAACGGTGGCAGGAACATGTTGGGCACGCGAAAGCCCGATTTTTCAGACAGGAAGATGTAGGCGTCGTCAGTGACGGGCTGGTTGAGCGGGGCGCCGCGCTTTTTCCAGTCGGGGATCAGCTCGGTGAGGGCCTTGGGGTCCATGATGGCGCCCGACAGGATGTGCGCACCGGGCTCGGAGCCTTTTTCGAGCACCACGACCGAGACGTCCTGGCCTTTTTCGGCCGCCAGTTGCTTCAGGCGGATCGCAGTGGCAAGGCCGCCAGGGCCGCCGCCAACGACCACCACGTCGTATTCCATGGATTCGCGGGGGCCGTATTGGGCGAGGATTTCTTCGTTGGTCATGGGCTTCTCGTCGGGCGTTTGATAATGGATTATTTTCTACAGAGCGCCGACCGCGCCCTGTCTGTCTGGCGACTGATTGTATTCACGGAATATGGACAATCGAACGACCGTTCTATTTTGATCAGTAGGGAGACTCTAAATGGCATACAGCATCGACTTGTCCGGCCGCGTGGCCTTCATCACGGGCGCATCCAGCGGCCTGGGCGCGCAGTTTGCCCGCACGCTGGCCCGCGCGGGCGCAGGCGTCGTGTTGGCCAGCCGCCGGGTGGAAAAACTCAAGGAGCTGCGCGCGCGCATCGAAGGCGAGGGCGGTGACGCCCATGTGATCGAGCTGGACGTGACCGATCACGACTCCATCAAGTCCGCCGTGGCCCATGCCGAGACCGAAATGGGCTCCATCGACATTCTGGTGAACAACTCGGGCGTGAGCACCACGCAGCGCATCCAGGACGTGACGCCCGAGGACTATGACTTCATCTTCGACACCAATGTGAAGGGCGCCTTCTTTGTGGCGCAAGAGGTGGGCAAGCGCATGCTGGCCCGCTCCCGCGGTGCAGCGCCGGGCAGCTTCACCGGCGGTCGCATCATCAATATCGCTTCGATGGCGGGCCTCAAGGTGCTGCCGCAGATCGGTGCCTATTGCATGAGCAAGGCCGCCGTGGTGCAGATGACCAAGGCCATGGCCATCGAATGGGGCAGGTTCGGCATCAACGTGAATGCGATCTGCCCGGGCTACATCGACACGGAAATCAATCACCACCACTGGCAGACCGAGCAGGGCAAGAAGCTCATCGACATGCTGCCCCGCAAGCGCGTGGGCAACGCGCAAGACCTGGATGCGCTGCTGGTGATGCTGGCCAGCGACCAGAGCCATTTCATCAATGGTGCGGTGATTGCGGCCGATGACGGCTTTGGGGTCTGATCCCTCGGGTGTGCGAAGCCATGAAGATTGAAATCCCGGAAGTCAAGAAGCTGGTTTTTGAAATGCGCTTCCCCGTGCGTTGGGGCGACATGGACGCCATGGGCCATGTCAACAACACGGTGTATTTCAGGTACCTGGAGACGGCGCGCATCGACTGGATGGTGTCGGTGGGCTGCAACCCCGATCCGCGCGGGCAGGGGCCGGTCATCGTCAATGCGTTCTGCAATTTCTACAAGCAGCTCGAATACCCGGCTGACGTGCTGCTCAAGCTCTACGTGAGCGACCCGGGCCGCACCACGTTTGAGACCTGGGGCACGATGGAGCGCGTGGACCAGCCCGGCGTGATTTGCGCGGCAGGTGGCGCCACCACCATCTGGGTGGACTTCCCGCAGCAGAAGGCAGCGCCCTTGCCGGACTGGATGCGGGCGCTGGTCTCTGCGGATTGAATTTGAATGAAATAGGGCTCTAGCGCTTATTGGTTAAGCGCCAGTAGCTATCAAACATGTAGTAATTGCGCCAGGGCACTTACTTCTGCTTGGGCACCCGTCCCATCAAGTAAAACTCTGGGTTGGGCTGCATGCCCGCAAAGCTGGCCATGCGGTTGCTCAGGCCAAAGAACGCAGTGATGGCCGCGATGTCCCAGATGTCCTCGTCGTCAAAACCATGGGCGTGCAGGGCCACAAAGTCGGCGTCCTCGACTTCGTGTGCGTCAAGGCAGACCTTCATCGCAAAGTCGAGCATGGCGCGCTGGCGCGGGCTGATGTCGGCCTTGCGGTGGTTCACGGCCACCTGGTCGGCCACAAACGGTTTCTTTTCGTAGATGCGCAGGATGGCGCCGTGGGCCACCACGCAATACAGACATTGGTTGGCCGCACTGGTGGCGGTCACGATCATCTCGCGCTCGCCCTTGGTCAGGCTGCCTTCTTCTTTCAGCATGAGTGCATCGTGGTAGGCAAAGAACGCTCGCCACTCGGCCGGGCGGCGTGCAAAGGCCAGGAACACATTGGGGATGAAGCCCGCCTTCTCCTGCACTTCCACGATGCGTGCGCGGATGTCTTCGGGCAGGGTGTTCAGGTCGGGAAAAGGGTAGCGGCTCACGGCGGTCTCCTGTGGTTTTTGTGAGTTGAGGTTGCGGGGCAAGTATCACGGATGCCACTGGGTGGCTCGTACAGGGCTTTGTGCGGGCGCGGCCGAATTGCCCGCCAGCGCATACGACAACTGGGTGGCCGCAGCCATCACTGTCTGCGCCAGCGCTTCGAGCTTTTCGGCGGGCAGGCGCGATGCCGGGCCCGAAATGCACACCGAGCCCATCAGCCGCCAGTGCATGCCAAACACCGGCGCTGACACGGTGGCCACGCCCTGTTCGCGCTCGCCAATCGACCAGTGGTAGCCCTTCTTGCGGATCTCTTCATAGGCCTTGCCCGGCTCGCCAGAAAACGCCAGGATCACACGGCCCGGCGATCCTTTGTCCAGCGGCAGGCCTTCGCCCATGCGTGCGTGGTGGCGCAGCGCCTGCGGGCCTTCCACACGGACGAGGCAGGTACGCACATTGCCTTCGCGCACATAAAACGCGGCGCTTTCGCCCGTGGCAAGGGTCAGCTCGCGCAGCGCGGGCTCCAGCACGTTCTGCACGTCAAAACCGGCCTGGTAGCGCGCCCCCAGCCAGCCTGCGGCCGGGCCCAGGCGCCAGTCGCCGTCCTCGCGCTGCACCATGAAGCCCGACTGCGCCAGCGTGCGCGCCAGGCGCAGCACGGTGGTCTTGTGCAGGCCGCAGCGGCGGCTCAGCTCGGCCAGGGGCAGGCTGGATTCGCCCAGTGCAAAGGCTTCCAGCACCTGCAGGGCACGTGTGACGGCGATGACACCACCGGGTTCTGCATCTGCCGGAGCCATGGGACGGGGCGCGGGGGCGAGGGGTTGGGAGGGCTTGGCGGGGTGGTTGCTCATGGCGCAATTCGTTTCATGGTACGCAACTGCATTGTATGGGTTGAAACGTCTGCGTACAGTCGCACCCACGGCGCCGGACCAGAACACGTATCACAACAAAGGCCCTGCAGACCGGCGTGACGAACCACCATAACGGAGACAAATTCATGACCGCCTTCACTTCGCTTTCGCGCTCCCTGTGCGCTGCCTTCCTGGGCTTTGCGGCCGCAGCCGCACCCACCGGGGCCGCTCTGGCGCAGGCCGCTTACCCCAGCAAACCCATCCGCCTCATCGTGCCGTTCCCGCCCGGCGGCGGCACCGACATGATTGCCCGCACGGTGGCGCAAAAGCTCACGGACCAGAACAAGTGGAACGTCATCGTGGACAACCGCCCCGGCGCGGGCGGCAACCTGGGGGTGGACGCCGCCGCCAAGTCACCCGCCGACGGCTACACGCTCGTCATTGGCCAGACCAGCAACCTGGCCATCAACCCCACGCTGTACCCCAAGCTGCCGTACGACCCGCTCAAGGACCTGGTGCCCGTGGCGCTCGTCTCGTCCTCGCCCATCGTCATGGCTGCGCCCATCAACTCACCCTTCAAGAGCTACGCCGATGTGGTGGCGGCCGCCAAGGGCAAGCCTGACGCGCTCACGCTGGGCTATTCGGGCAACGGCACCGTGGCCCACCTGGCCGGTGAGCTGGCTGAAAACGCCGCCGACATCAAGCTGCGCCACATCCCCTACAAGGGCGCGGCCCAGGCCATGACGGACCTGGTGGGCGGGCAGATCGACCTGTACATGTCGTCGGTGCCCACGCTGCTGGGCCAGGTGCGCAATGGCAAGCTCAAGGTCATCGCCATCACCTCGGCCAAGCGCTCGCCGCAACTGCCGGATGTGCCCACACTGGCCGAGTCGGGCTACAAGGGCTTCGAGGCCGTGACCTGGTTCGGCATCCTGGCCCCTGCCGGTACGCCCACACCCATCCTGGCGCAGCTCAACAAGGCCATCAACGCGGCACTGCAGCAACCCGATGTGGCCGACAAGCTGCGCTCCGAAGGCGGCGATGTGCTGGGCGGCACCGCCGAACAGTTCAGCGCGCTGCTCAAAGCCGAAGTGCCGCGCTGGGCCAAGATCGTCAAGGACTCGGGCGCCAGCCTGGACTGACGGGCTCACGCTGGGGGGAGCGGTTTGTCCCCCGTATCTGCCCGCCCCACTTCTTCACCTTCGCATTTCGTCTGCACTTCGCCAGCCGCTGAGTCCGGGGCTGGTTGCGCTGCGGCATGGGCGCCTTGCACGCGCATCCCAGTCAGCCGCGCCCATTCGCTCCCCAGCATCTCCGCGTTCTTTCCAAGGATTCCCCATGAGCCAACTCCCTGAAATCATCCGCACCATCGACCGCGTGAGCGCCGACGTAGTGCAAAAAGCCGCCACCTACCAGGCCGCCATCCTGGCCGACGTGGCAGGCCGCCGCGGCACCATGCACGGCCGTGTGGCCCCTGTGCACCAGAACATGAAGGTGGCGGGCCCGGCCTTCACCGTGGAAGTGCGCCCCGGCGACAACCTCATGATCCACGCCGCCATCGCCCTGGCCCAGCCGGGCGATGTGCTGGTGATCGACGGCAAGGGCGACCAGACGGCGGCCCTGATGGGCACGCTGATGCTCAGCGCCTGCAAAAAGCGCGGCCTGGCCGGCGTGATCGTGGATGCCGCCATCCGAGACAAGCTGGAGATCCTGGAGCTGGACTTCCCCGTGTTCAGCGCGGGTTTCAACCCTGCAGGCCCCACCAAGTACGTGCCCGGCCGCATCAACCACCCCATCTGCGCCGGTGGTGCCGTGGTGAACGCGGGTGACCTGGTCGTGGGCGATGCTGATGGCGTGGTGGTGATCGAGCGCGAAAAAGCCCCCGCCATGCTGGCCCTGGCCGACAAGAAGGTGGCCGACGAAGCCGCCCGCATCGAAGCCATTGCACGCGGCGACACCGCATCGAAATGGCTGCCTGCCGCGCTGCGCGCTGCTGGCGTGCTGAAGGAAGGGGAATCGCTGTGAGCCAAACCATCATCGTCACCGGCGCCGATCTGGCGCAGCAAGCCCTGGACCTGCTCACGGGCTACGACATCGTCTACGCAGGCAAGACGCCTACCGAAGAAGACATGGTGGCCCTGTGCGGTGCGCACAACCCCGTGGCCATCATCGTGCGCTACGGCAAGGTGGGCGCTGCGGTGATGGACGCGGCCCCGGCGCTCAAGGTCATCTCCAAGCACGGCAGTGGCACCGACACCATCGACAAGGTGGCGGCCAAGGCCCGGGGCATTGAGGTGGTGGCCGCCGTAGGCGCCAACGCTGCGGCCGTGGCCGAGCAGGCGCTGGCGCTGCTGCTGGCTTGCGCCAAATCGGTGGTGCAGCTCGATGCGCGCATGCACGCGGGTCACTGGGACAAAGCCACGCACAAAAGCCTGGAACTGGGTGGCCGCACCGTGGGCCTGGTGGGCCTGGGCGCCATCGGCCTGCGGTTTGCCAAGATGGCCGACGCCCTGGGCATGCGCGTGATCGGCTTTGACCCGTTTGCGAAGAACCTGCCGGACTATGTGCAGAGCGTGGGCCTGGAGACGATCTGGCGCGAAGCCGATGCTGTGTCTTTGCACTGCCCGCTGACCGACGAGAACCGGGGCATGCTGAACGCCACCACGCTGGCGCAATGCAAGCGCGGCGTGATTGTGGTGAACACGGCGCGTGGCGGCCTGATCGACGAGGCCGCGCTGCTGGCTGCCGTGCGTTCGGGCCAGGTGATGGCGGCAGGGCTGGACAGCTTTGCGGTCGAGCCGATGACGGCGGGCCATCCCTTCCAGGGCGAGAAGCACTTCATCCTCAGCCCCCACATCGGCGGTGTGACCAGCGATGCCTACGTGAACATGGGCGTGGGCGCGGCGCAGAACCTGCTCGCCGTGCTGGCCCGGGTGCCTGGCGCAGCGATGGCTGCGGCCTGACGCCAGCCCCCTTCCTGAAAGCAAAGAGAAAAAAGGCACGGGGCAGGGCGCCCCGGCCCATGGAGACAAAGACATGCACGACATTTTGAGAAGAAAAACGGCCTCTGCGCGCGTCCATAAAGCGCTGATAGCTATTGTTTGTATAGCATCTAGCACAGCAGGGGCGCAAACCGCGTTCCCCTACAAGCCCGTCAAGCTGGTGGTGGGTTTTGCCGCAGGCGGCCCCACCGACGTGGTGGCACGCGCGTTTGCCGACCACGCCAGCCGCGCGCTGGGCCAGCCCTTTGTGGTGGACAACAAGCCCGGCGCCAACACCATCCTGGCCGCCCAGGCGGTGGCCAGCGCGCCCGCCGACGGCTACACGCTGCTGTTTGGCGCCACCAACCACACCATGATCCCGGGGCTGTAGCCGGGCGGGTGAAGTTCGATGCGGTGAAGTCGTTCAAGCCGCTGTGCACCGTAGCCACCAGCCCCACGGTGCTGGTGGTGGGGCAGGCTCTGCCGGTGAAGTCGCTGGCTGAGTACATGGCCCATGCGCGCAAGGAGCCGGGGCGTCTGTCCGCAGGCACGGCGGGCGTGGGCAGCTCGGGCCACTTTGCCACCGAGATGTTTGCCCGCGCCAACAGCTTGCAGCTGAACCATGTGCCCTACAAGGGCGCCGCGCCAGTGGTCACGGACCTGGTGGGCGGCCAGCTCGACAGCTCGTTTGCCACGCTGGGCTCGGTGCTGCCGCAGATCAAGAGCGGCAAGCTCACCGCGCTGGCCGTGGCATCGCCCAAGCGGTCGTCGCTGCTGCCCGATGTGGCCACCTTTGCCGAGGCCGGTGGCGGCAAGTATTCGGCCGACGCCTGGTATGGCCTGCTGGCCCCGGCGGGCCTGGACGACGCCATTGCCCAGCAGCTGGAGCGCGTGGCTACCGAATTTGCCAAAAGCTCCGCCGCCGCCGAAAAACTGCGGGGCCTGGGGCTGGACGCCGATGCCACCTGCGGCGCTGCGTTTGCCAGCCAGGTCGGCCGCGAAGTGGCCACCTATACGCAGATTGCACGCGAGCTTGATCTGAAAGTGGATTGACCCCCCTGACTTCCACCCTCTCTCGCCTCGCTGCGCGATGCGGGAAGGGGGATGCAGCCAGTGCGGCGGGGCGGCCCTTGCACGGCTGCCTGCGCTTTGTCAGCGCCAGTTTCGCAGGCCATGGGCCAGCGATACCTGTTTGTTCTTCATGGATTGAATAGATAAGGAGACTTCATGTTGCGTTTTCTCAAACCCTTGATCGCCGCCTGCGCCCTGGCTGCAGGCCTGGCCCACGCCGCGTTCCCCGAGCGGCCCATCACCCTCTTCGTGCCCTACGCCCCCGGTGGCGCGGCAGATGCCGTGGCCCGTGTGGTGGCCACCCGCCTGGGCGCCAAGCTCGGCGGCAGCGTGATCGTGGACAACAAGGCCGGTGCCAGCGGCACCATTGGCGCCAGCTTTGTGGCCAAGGCCCCGGCAGACGGCTACACCATGCTGTACGACGCCACGCCGTACTCCATCAACCCGCACCTTTTCCCCAAGATGCCATATGCCGCCAACGCGCTGCAGCCGCTGTCGCTGGTGCTGCTGGCGCCCAATGTGCTGATTGTCAAAAGCGACGCGCCCTACAAGAACGTGGGCGAGCTGATCGCCAAGGCCAAGGCCCAGCCCGGCAAGATCAACTTTGCCTCGGGCGGCAGCGGCACGGTGCAGCGCCTGGCGGCGGAGCTGATGGCCCAGAAGCTGGGCCTGGACATGGTGCACGTGCCCTACAAGAGCGGCGGCCCCGCCATCACCGATGTGATTGCGGGCCAGGTGGACTTCATGTTCGGCACCGTGGCCGCCACCTACCCGCATGTGGCAGGCGGCAAGCTGCGCGCGCTGGCCGTGTCGGCGCCAGAGCGTTCCAAGCGCCTGCCCGACGTGCCCACGGTGGCCGAGGCGGCCATCCCCGGTTATGAGGCCTATGAGTGGAACGGCGTGTTCCTGCCTGCGGGCGTACCTGCCGACGTGGCCGCCAAACTGCAGCAGGCCCTGCAAGAGGTGCTGAAGGAAGACGAAGTGAAACAGCGCCTGGCCGACCTGGGCGCCCAGCCCATCGGTTCCACGCCTGCGGAGTTTGCCGCCTTCCTCAAGAAGGAAGACAGCAAGTGGGGCGAGGTGGTGAAGAAGGGCAACATCAAACTCGACTGAGCCATGTCTTTGCCCGCGCTGACCACGCCCGTGCCGCACTCGGTGGGCCTGAACCGCCCGCAGCGCCTGCTGCCGCCCGGCGCGTGCGACAGCCACATGCACATCTTCGATGCACGTTTTGCACCGTCTGCCCATTGGCCGCGCACGCCGCCCGATGCGCCCGTGGCCGCCTACCGACAGCTGCAGCAGCGCCTGGGCAGCACACGCACGGTGGTGGTCACGCCATCCACCTATGGCACCGACAACGCCTGCACGCTGGATGCGCTGGACCAGCTGGGTGACGACGCACGCGGCGTGGCAGTGGTGGACCCCCGCGTGAGCGATGCAGAGCTGGCCCGGCTGGCCGCGCGCCGCGTGTGCGGGCTGCGGGTCAACTTTGTCTCGTTCCAATCGTGGGGCACCACCACGGCGCAGATGCTGAGCACGCTGGCGGGCAAGGTGGCACGGCATGCGGACTGCGGTGGCTGGCACATCCAGGTGTTCGCGCACCCGGAGCAGATCGTGGCGCTGGCGCCTGTGCTGCAGGCGCTGCCGGTGCCGCTGGTCATCGACCACCTGGGCCGCATCGATCCGGCCGAAGGCCCATCGGCCCAAGCCTTTGGCGTGCTGCGCCGCTTGCTGGACAGCGGCAACACCTGGGTCAAGCTCTCGGGCGCCTACATGCGCTCTGCCGTGCAGGGCCCCAGCTACGCCGACACCCTGCCGCTGGGGCAAGCCCTGGTGCGGGCGGCCCCCAGTCACCTGGTGTGGGGCAGCGACTGGCCCCACACCACCGAGGCGCCGGGCACGGTGAACGATGCCGACCTGGTGGACCTGCTGCGCGCCTGGGCGGGCTCGGCTGCCGCGATGGACCGTATCCTGGTGGACAACCCGGCGCGGTTGTATGGTTTCGGCGCCACCTCCTGACAACGAAAGCCTCTTCCATGTTTCTGCTGCAATCCCCCGAGGTCCGCGAGCTGGCGTTTTTCAGCTCCATGCCCGACACTTTCCGCCGCCCCGAGCGCAGCGCCTGGGCCGATGCCAACCGGGGCGGCACTGCCACCGATTCGTTCCTCGAAGGCCCTGTGTTCGACGACGCGGGCAACCTGTACGTGACCGACATCCCCTGGGGCCGCATCTTCCGCATCGACCCGCAGGGCGCGTGGACGCTGGTGGCCGAGTACGACGGCGAGCCCAATGGCATGAAGTTCATGGATGCGGGCACGCTGCTCATCACCGACTACAAGAACGGGTTGATGCGGCTCGATATCACGACCGGCAGGGTCACGCCGTACCTGGAGCGCCGCAACAGCGAACGCTTCAAGGGCGTGAACGATTTGATCTTCGACGCCGACGGCAACCTGTACTTCACCGACCAGGGCCAGAGCGGCCTGCACGACCCGAGCGGGCGCCTGTACCGGCTGCGCCCCAATGGCCAGCTCGACCTGTTGCTGGCCAACGTGCCCAGCCCCAATGGCGTGGCCCTGTCGCCCGACGGCCGCGTGCTGTACCTGGCCGCCACACGTGGCAATTGCGTGTGGCGCGTGCCGCTGCTCACCGATGGCAGCGTGGCCAAGGTGGGGCAGTTCTTCACGTCGTACGGCCCGAGCGGCCCGGACGGGCTTGCGGTGGATGGGGCGGGGCGCCTGTTGGTGGCCAACCCGGGCCTGGGTTATGTGTGGGTGCTCAACCACCGGGCCGAGCCCGTGCTGGTGCTGCGGGGGCCTGCCGGAGCCTCCACCACCAATCTGGCTTATGGCGGGCAGGGCGGACAAACGGTGTTCGTGACCGATTCGACCCACGGCCACATCCTGCACGCACAGCTGGATGCGCCGGGGCTACCCCTGCACAGTTCAACCCCGGACTGAACGTCGGGCCAAAGGGCAAGGGCGTTTTCAGAGCTTTATTGGGCTGCGGCGACCTTTGCGGCGCCGCGATAGCGCGACAGCCAGTGCGCGTAGGGCGCGGGCAGCGTGTTCCATTCAGGCTTTTGCACGCCCAGCACCTGCGCCAGGTGGTAGGTGTAGTGCGGATTGGACAGGTGGGCGCGGCCGATCATCACCAAATCCATCTGGCCGTCGGCCACTGCACGTTCTGCGATTTTCGGGTCATCGATGCCCCACGACGAGGCCACCGGCAGGTCGGCTTCGCTGCGCACGCGCTGCGCAACCGGGGCCAGGAAGGCGGGGGTTGCCCAGGGAATCTGCGTCTCGGCAATCACGAAGCTCGCGCTGACGTTGACCATGTCCAGGCCACGTTCGCGCATCTGGCGCACCAGCTCAATGGACTCGGCCACGGTTTCCTCGTCGCGTCCGTCGTATTCGATGACTCCGAAGCGTGCCGTGAGTGGCAGGTGCGCGGGCCACACCTTGCGCACGGCCTCCACGGTTTCCAGCAGAAAGCGCGCGCGGTTGTCAAAGCTGCCGCCGTACTGGTCGGTGCGCTGGTTGCTGTGGGGCGAGAAGAAGCTCTGCGCCAGGTAGCCGTGGGCAAAGTGCAGTTCCAGCCACTCGAACCCTGCGGCCAGTGCGCGACGTGCGGCGGCCACAAAGTCGGCCTGCACGCGGGCAATGTCTTGCAGTGTCATGGCCTGGGGTACCCGGGGCAGACCGCCGCCGTAAGCAATGGCGGACGGTGCTATCGGCTGCCAGGCACGCGCGTCGTTCTCGGGAATGTGGTCATCGCCTTCCCAGGGGCGTTGGGCGCTGGCCTTGCGGCCTGCGTGGGCGATCTGGATGCCGGGCACGGCGCCAGCGGCCTTGATGCTGGCGGCGATGCGGCCCATGCCTTCGACGTGCTGGTCGTTCCAAAGGCCTGTGCAGGCCGGGGTGATTCGGCCTTCGGGCGATACGCCCGTGGCCTCGACGATCACCAGGCCTGCGCCGCCGCGAGCGAGACCGGCGTAATGCGCTTGGTGCCATTCATTGGTGAAGCCATCCACCGCGCTGTACTGGCACATCGGCGGGATCGCGATGCGGTTGCGCAGGGTGACGCTTTTGAGCTGGAACGGTGTGAACAGGGCAGACATGCAGCTTGCTTTCTTGTCGGTTAAATAGAAAAGGAATTTCGGTCTGAGGGCGGGGGCAAAGACACCACGGCCACGCAGAGTGAAGATGGTGGGTACGATGCAGCCATAAACCAAATCGATAGTTCTTATTTCTGAAATCATGGCAATTGATATCAGGGCCATGGACCTGAACCTGCTCAAGGCACTGGATGCCTTGCTCGACGAACGCAGCGTAACCCGCGCCGCCCAGCGCCTGTCGCTCACCCAGCCTGCGGTGAGCGGCATGCTGACCCGGCTGCGCGAAAGCTTCGATGACCCGCTATTCGTGCGTACACAGCGTGGCATCACGCCCACGCTGCGCGCACAGGAGCTGGCCGCGCCGGTCAAGGAGCTGCTGGGTGGGATCGAGTCGCTGCTGCAACCTCAGGCCTTTGACCCTGCCACGGCGCAGATGACGGTGCAGCTCGCGTCCACCGATTACGCGCTGCAGGCGGTGGTGGTGCCATTCCTGGCCATGCTGCGCCGCCACGCGCCCGGCGTGCGTGTGGCCGTGGTGCCGGCCCAGCATCTGCCGGTGTACGAGCGGCTGGAGCGGGGCGATATCGATCTGGCCCTGATCAGCCCCGAGAACACGGCGCCCGACCTGTATGCCCGGCACCTGTTTGACGAGCGCTACGTGTGCGTGATGCGCGCCGGGCACCCGGATGCGAAAGGCGGCGCGCTGTCGCTGGACCGCTTCTGTGCGCTGGACCATGCGCTCATCTCGTACACGGGTGGCGGTTTCTGCGGCGTGACGGATGAGGTGTTGGCGCGCTTGGGCCGATCACGGCGGGTGGTGCTGTCGATCACCAGCTTTCTGGTGCTGCCGGAGATCCTGCGCAATAGCGACCTGATCGCGGTGGTGCCCCAGCGGGTGGTCGCGGATGCTCGCGGGCTGGTTGTGCTGGAGCCACCAGTGGCCATACCTGGCTTCGTTAAAACTGCTGCCTGGCATGAACGCACCCACCGCTCCCCGGGGCACCGCTGGGTCCGCTCGGTGCTGTTCGATACGTGTGGGTGCAAGGAGGTCGGTAGTCCGCTGCATTTGCCGAAATTAGAGAAAAACTATTGAATTAATCAAAACTATTGCCTTTTCATAAGGAAATGCACTCCATAACATCGGCTGATCACCAACGCCAACAGGAGTGCCTCATGACACAAGAGACCAACAAGTGCCCGTTTGACCACACCAAGGCTGCCGCGCCCAAGGGCCGTGGCAATGCCGACTGGTGGCCAGACCAGCTCAATATCCGTCCCCTGAACCAGAACTCCCCGCTCACCGATCCCATGGGCGACGGCTTCGATTACGCAAAAGAATTCAAGAGCCTGGACCTTGCTGCCGTAAAGGCCGACCTGCATGCATTGATGACCGATTCGCAGGACTGGTGGCCCGCAGACTTTGGCCACTACGGGCCATTGTTTGTGCGCATGGCCTGGCACAGCGCCGGAACCTACCGCCTGGCGGACGGACGTGGCGGCGCCGGGGCAGGGCAGCAGCGGTTTGCGCCGCTCAATAGCTGGCCCGACAACGCCAATCTGGACAAGGCACGCCGCCTGCTCTGGCCCATCAAGCAGAAGTACGGCCGCAAGATCTCGTGGGCCGACCTGATGATCTTGACCGGCAACGTGGCACTGGAGTCCATGGGCTTCAAGACCTTCGGCTTTGCCGGTGGTCGCCCCGACGTGTGGGAACCCGATGAAAACGTGTACTGGGGCGCAGAGACCACATGGCTCGGCGGCGATAAGCGCTACAGCGGCGAGCGCGACCTGGCCAAGCCCCTGGCCGCCGTGCAGATGGGCCTGATCTACGTGAACCCCGAAGGCCCGAACGGCAACCCTGACCCCCTGGCCGCAGCGCGCGACATCCGCGACACCTTTGCCCGCATGGCGATGGACGATGAAGAAACCGTGGCGCTCATCGCGGGTGGCCATACCTTTGGCAAGACCCATGGCGCGGGCGATGCCGCGCTGGTGGGCAAGGAGCCCGAAGGCGCAGGCATCGAGGAGCAGGGCCTGGGCTGGAAGAGCAGCCATGGTTCTGGCAAGGGCGGCGACACCATCACCAGCGGCCTGGAAGTCACCTGGACCACCACGCCCACGAAGTGGAGCAACAACTTCTTCGAAAACCTGTTCGGCTTTGAGTGGGAGCTGACCAAGAGCCCGGCCGGTGCCCACCAGTGGACGGCCAAAGGTGCCGAGGCCACGATTCCACACGCACACGATCCGTCGAAGAAGCTGGTGCCCACGATGCTCACCACCGACCTGTCGCTGCGCTTTGATCCGGCTTATGAGAAGATCTCGCGCCGCTTCCTGGCCCACCCTGAGCAGTTTGCCGACGCATTTGCGCGCGCCTGGTTCAAGCTCACACACCGCGACATGGGGCCACGTGCACGCTACCTGGGCCCTGAAGTGCCCGCCGAAGTGCTGGTCTGGCAAGACCCTGTTCCTGCAGTGGACCATGCTCTGGTCAACGAACAAGACATCACGGCACTCAAGGCCAAGGTGTTGGCGTCGGGCCTGTCGATCTCTGAGCTGGTATCGACGGCCTGGGCTTCTGCCTCAACTTTCCGGGGCGGCGACAAGCGCGGTGGAGCCAATGGGGCGCGCATTCGTCTGGCTCCGCAGAAGGACTGGGACGTAAACCAGCCTGCACAACTGGCCAAGGTGCTGGGCCAGCTCGAAGTCATCCAGCGCGCGTTCAACGCCGAGCAGACGGGCGGCAAGAAAATCTCGCTGGCCGACCTCATCGTGCTGGCCGGTGGCGCCGCTGTGGAGGCTGCCGCGAAGCGAGGCGGGCAGGACGTGACCGTGCCTTTCACCCCCGGCCGCACCGACGCCTCGCAGGAGCAAACCGATGTGCCATCGTTCGAAGTGATGGAGCCCGCGGCCGATGGCTTTCGCAACTACGTGCGCCCCGGGCTGGAGGGCGCTGTGGCCGAACTGCTGATTGACCGCGCGAACCAGCTGACCTTGACTGCGCCAGAGATGACGGTGCTGGTCGGCGGTTTGCGGGTACTGGGTGTCAACATGGGCCAGGCGCCTCACGGAGCTTTCACGCAGCGCCCGGAAACGTTGAGCAATGACTTCTTTGTGAACCTGCTCGACATGCGCACCCAATGGCAGAAGTCAGCGAGCGCAACCGGTGTGCTGGAAGGGGTGGACCGCAGCACAGGCGCCAAGAAATGGACCGGCACCGTGGTCGACCTCGTGTTTGGCTCGAATTCCGTGCTCCGTGCGCTGGCCGAGGTCTATGCCAGCAGCGATGCCCAGGCCGTGTTTGTGCAGGACTTCGCCCGCGCCTGGACCAAGGTGATGAACCTGGATCGCTTTGATCTCGCGGCAGCGTAAACCTGGGGCTCAGCACTTTGACAAAGCCACCTGCCTGGCCCTTCACGGGGTATGGCAGGTGGCTTTGTGTTTTTCGTGCAGGCGCTGCGGCTACGATGGCGGCCCCAACTGAACCGGAGAGCCCGCATGACACAACAACTCCCATCCACCAAGGACTTCGACAAAGGTCTGGCCACACGCAAGCAGGTCATGGGCGAGGACTTTGTCGCCAATGCCTTTGGCAATGCCACGGCGTTCACCCAGCCGATCCAGGAGTTCATCACCCGCAATGCTTGGGGTGATGTGTGGCAGCGGCCGGGGCTGGACATGAAGACGCGCAGCTTGATCACGGTGGCGTTTCTTACCGCGCTGGGCAAGCAGCATGAGCTTAAGGGCCACGTGCGCGGCGCGCTCAACAACGGCGCTACAGCGGCAGAGATCCAGGAAGTGTTGCTGCACGCCAGCATCTACTGCGGCCTGCCGACGGCAGTCGAGGCTTTTCGCACAGCTGCTGACGTGATCGACGGCCCGAAGTAGGGCTCAACCAGCGAGCAATTTGTGTACTAGGTCGGCAGCGGTGGATGCGTTGTACTTGCGCATGAGGCGTGCCCGGTAAATCTCCACCGTGCGGTGGCTGATCTCCAGGGCCCGGCCGATCTCCTTGGAAGTCAGTCCCTCCAACAGGCGCGCGGCCACCTCGCGTTCGCGGCCTGTCAACTCGGCCTTCACGGGGCGTTGCGAGCTCAGGTCTTCAAAGCTCCAGATGCCTGATTCATGCGGGGCATCCCGGTTGAGTGCACGGCCTGACACATGGCACCAGAAGACCTCGCCGTTGGCACGCTTCATGATGCGGTTGTCGGCGTAGTGGCCCTTGGCGTTCAGAATAGGTTCCATGTGCGCCCCAAGGCGCTCGTATTCGTCGGCGCTTGGATAAAGTATCTGGAACGACTGACCGATGAGCACCTCGCGCGAGGCGCCGAACATCTCGCACACATGCCGGTTGCAATCGACCATGGTGCGGTTGCGCGACAGCACCAGGCCCACGGGGGCCATGTCAAAAGCGAGTCGGTAATCAACGTCCATTGGCAACGTCCATAGTGCAAGTCTTTACGGGATACTACTTAATCGGGTACGTAGTATCGTAGCGCATCCAAATTCACAAGGAGATCGTGGTGAACAAGTTATTCCCCTCCGCAGCTGAGGCCCTCAAGGGCGTGGTTGCAGACGGCCAGCTCATGGCTGTGG
This sequence comes from Acidovorax sp. SRI_002, assembly GCF_057586455.1. Lineage (NCBI taxonomy): Bacteria > Pseudomonadati > Pseudomonadota > Betaproteobacteria > Burkholderiales > Comamonadaceae > Acidovorax > Acidovorax sp. SRI_002. The sequence goes on from NZ_JBYCZW010000007.1 coordinate 352,765, forward strand.
GTGGTTTCGGTTTGTGTGGCATTCCTGAAGCGCTGATCGACGCCTTGCGCGATTCCGGCGTCAAGAACCTCACCGTGATTTCCAACAACGCAGGTGTGGATGGCTTTGGCTTGGGCAAGCTGCTGGAAACCCGCCAGATCAAGAAGATGATTTCGTCCTACGTGGGTGAAAACAAGGAGTTCGAGCGCCAATACCTGGCCGGCGAGCTGGAACTGGAGTTCACGCCCCAGGGCACGCTGGCCGAGAAGCTGCGTGCAGGCGGCGCGGGCATTCCTGCTTTCTTTACCAAGACCGGTGTGGGCACCATCGTGGCCGAGGGCAAGGAACTGCGCGAGTTCGACGGCGAAACCTATGTGATGGAACGCTCGCTCGTGCCTGAGGTGGCGCTGGTCAAGGCGCACCGCGCCGACAAGTCGGGCAACCTGCAGTTCCGTCTGACGGCCCGTAACTTCAATCCTGCCGCTGCCATGGCCGGCAAGGTCTGCATCGTTGAAGTGGAAGAGGTGGTGGAAACCGGTGCCATGGTGCCGGACCAGATCCATCTGCCCGGCATCTATGTGCACCGCATCGTGCACAACCCGAACCCGGAAAAGCGCATCGAAAAGCGCACCATCACTGAGAAGGCGGGCGTTTAAGCCTGCGTTTATCGAAAAGCAGGCGTGCAAGCCTGCCGTCACCGAACAAGCTGGAGAAATACATATGTCGTGGAGTCAAGACCAAATGGCGGCGCGTGCCGCCCATGAGCTCGAAGACGGCTTTTACGTGAATCTGGGTATTGGCATCCCTACGCTGGTGGCCAATTTCGTGCCCGCCGACAAGGAAGTGTGGCTGCAGTCCGAAAACGGCATGCTCGGCATCGGCCCGTTCCCCAACGAAGATGAGGTGGATGCGGACCTGATCAACGCTGGCAAGCAGACCGTGACCACCATCAAGGGCTCGTCCATCTTTGGCAGCCATGACAGCTTTGCCATGATCCGTGGCGGCAAGATCAACCTGTCCATCCTGGGCGCCATGCAGGTCAGCGAAAAGGGCGATCTGGCCAACTGGATGATCCCCGGCAAGATGGTCAAGGGCATGGGCGGTGCGATGGACCTGGTGGCGGGTGTCAAGCGCGTGATCGTGCTCATGGAACACGTTGCCAAGAAGAAGGACGGCACCGAAGACCTGAAGATTCTGCCCCAGTGCACGCTGCCGCTGACGGGCGTGGGCGTGGTCGACCGCATCATCACCGACCTGGCGGTGATGGACGTCACCCCCCAAGGCCTGAAGGTGGTGGAACTGGCTCCGGGCGTGACGTTTGATGCCCTGCAAGCCAAAACGGGCGTGACGCTGATTCCTTGACCGTTGTTGGGGGCGTTTCTCAAACGCAAAAAAAGGCCGAGGCCCCGTGAGGGGCCTCGGCCTTTTGCTTTCAGCATCGGGCTGCAACCGTGAAAACGACCGCAGCACCTGCCGT